>CAYUUL010000005.1:64119-84102 GCA_964447865.1 uncultured Planctomycetaceae bacterium
CGTATTGAAGACGTCGTCGCGGTTACGGAAGACGGATGCGTCAATCTTGGTTCACCGTTGCCGGAAAAACTTGATTGGCTCGACTGATAGAATTTATTCAAAGACTTACGTATAACGACGTTAAAAAATCGCAACTTATTCAGGTAATCAAAAAGCCCGAGCAATATAAATAAAAAAGACGCGCTCAACAACACGAGCGCGTCTTTTTTTGATCTTAACAACTTAAAGCTCCAACGTTTAGAAGTCGTCGGGCATTTGTTTAATTTGAGCCTGCGTAAAGACCGGTCCCTCTTTACAAACATAGACGCCGCCACAGTTGCAACGACCACATTTGCCAAGACCGCACTTCATTTTGTTTTCAAGACTCGTATAAATATTATCGTCTTTAATACCATTCTCGCTCAAAATTGGCAACGACAATTTGATCATAATCGGAGGTCCGACAACGAGCGCGACCGTATTATCACCAGAAATTTTAGCGTCGCGAAGAACAGTCGGCACAAAGTCT
Organism: uncultured Planctomycetaceae bacterium; assembly: GCA_964447865.1. Classification (GTDB taxonomy): domain Bacteria; phylum Planctomycetota; class Planctomycetia; order Pirellulales; family Thermoguttaceae; genus RUG369. The sequence continues at coordinate 64,628 of CAYUUL010000005.1, forward strand.
ACGCGACCGTCCCACACAACGCCTTCCGCAGGCGCCACGTCAACCGTTTTGAGCACATCGACATTTGGCGATTTCGCCCATTCATCCAACTCGTTCTTGCACACAAGGTCGCCAACGGTGCGCGCGCCGTAAACAATCGTGATTTTTCCATACTTTTCACGATTTTCCAGACAGTATTGGATAGCGCAACGAATAGGCGGCATGGCGATACCTCCGGCTACGAAGATAACGTCTTTTCCTTCCCAATCTTTGAGAGGATAATGATTTCCGTACGGTCCCCTAAATCCAATAGTATCCCCCGGCTCGACGTCCCACATTCGTTCAGTCAGTCGTCCGACTTTACGGAAACAGAATTCAATATATTCGTGTTGATGCGAGTTTGAGCAACAAATATTGAAGACAGATTCTCCGACTCCAAAAACGGAATATATGCCAAACTGTCCAATTTCATAGTGGAAATCAGCGGCTTTTTCCGGGTCGCGAAAACGAATTCGGACGCGTTTAACGTCTCCAGTCTCCTGAGTAACCGCGAGCACTTCCATCGGATCCGGCTTGTAAATATTTTCCATAACAAATTCTCCAAGTAACATTCCCAACCAAGTTTCAAGCCGAGGAGTCCGACTTGAAACGAGCCGGATCTCTTATTGTTTTTCCGCTTGAACGCCCTGTTTATTCAAAGCCTCCAAGCATGGACGAACGCCGAACATTTGTCCGCACGATCGCGAGCAAGAGCCGCATCCAGTACAGAGATAGAACTTGAATTTTTCCGGATACGTAACGAATTTATGCGAAAGTCTCTGGCGTTGCCGTTTTCCTTGACTTCCTCTCGGGTTATGGCCGGACGCGTGAAGCGTAAACATTGCCTCTTGACAAGAATCCCAGTTTTTGACGCGTTTCCCTTTATTGTACGAACCTTCGTCAACCATGTCGAAACAATGACAAGTAGGACACACAAAGGCGCAAGCGCCGCAACCGACGCACCGGAGCGAAACTTTTTCCCAAAGAGGAGAAGTAAAGTTATCCCGAATCCAGTCGGCAATCGTCGCGACGTCAAAGTCGGCTTTCGGCGGTTCACAAGCGGCTCCGACTTTATCCGACTCAGAGGTTTTGTTCTCGAAGAGGGCTTTTCCCTTCTCAGTGATAACGCGTACCTCAAAGGATCCGTCGCCTAGATCGAACAAAAGGGCGTCAGCCCCCGCCGTATTGTCGGGCGCGCCGCCGACCGCCGAGCAAAAGCAGTGCGCGTCGGTTTTCGCGCAAGCAAACGACACCACCGTCGTTTTAGCGCGTCGCGCTTGAAAGAAGCGATCCTGGTAATCCCATGCGAACAAGGGATCGAGAATAGGTAGAGCCGCGGCGTCGCAAGGACGCGCGCCAACAATAATTTGTTCTTTGTCAAATTCAGGCGCGTCGGTCAACACGACGTCGTTTCCTTGTCGAACAAACGAGAAAAGCGTCTCATGTTTTGGAAAGAAGAACTCCTTGATCGAGTTCTGCATACACACGCGCGGAACAAAACTAGCCTTTTCAACGTCGTCGATGTATTTGAAGGAGGCAAAATCGCCATCCAGAACCGGCGCGACAACGCTCGCTCCCGAGGCAATCTTTGCGCCAAGCGTCTGCTTTAACTGCTCAAGCGTAATAATTTGGCTCATCTGATGAAGTCCTCCTTATCGTCGGGCGAGTATGTGCCAATGAGAGGCGCGGCTCCAGGCTCGCCAGCGACGTAATTGAATTGATCTTTCGCGGCGTTTGCCAACGTCAGATTGAGGAGATCGAGTTCAATCCCCGCGGGACACGCGGCCGCGCACGCGCCGCAACCAACACAACGCCCAGCCAAGTGGAACGCGCGTAAAATATTCCAGGCAAAATTTCCCTTGAGCGAGGCGGAAGTATCAATTCGAATCGGTCGATTTTTATCGGCGACGCAACGATTACAGTAACACAACGGACAGCTCTGTCGACAAGCGTAACAACGAACGCACCGAGAAAATTCATCGCGCCAATATTTGAACCGTTCCTCAGTTGTCATAGCGCGTAATTTAGCAAGTTTCGCCTGATTCCCGGAAGTTGCCGCAGTAGGAGCGTTCGTTTCGTCCATTTTACGAGCGGAGTCTTCATCTCCGATCAGAATATCGACGTTTTTCGGCGCGTGACATACGCAAGAGGCGCACTTCTCAAACATATCGTTGGAATTTGAACCATCGGGAGCGGCTTTAACGACTCCGGAACAAACGACGCCGATAACGACAAGGTTTTCACGAACAATTTGTCCTTCGTTTTCCAAGACGGTAACAGCGCGAGCGTCGCAAGGTTTAACCACAATCGCGGCTTTACCGAGCGCTTTAATCTCAGGTCGCGTCAAATGTACAGCCAGATTTTGCCGACACTCGTTATTCCACACGAGTTGTTCCACATCGTCCGGCGCCGTAACAAACGCGGCGCCGACCGCGCCGTCGACTCCGACGCGTCCGTATCCGATCGCAACGTCGATCTTCTTCTCTTCAAGAAGAGCGCGTATCGCGTTTCTAAGTTTGGTTTCCATATCTTTAATCGTATATTGTTATCGTTTACTTATTGTAGAGATCCAATCTTTACGCGCAATTCAAATCGCGATCAAGATTCCTTGACGATCGTCTTGTAAGCAGAATAAGGTCCCATTTCACGGGTTTTATCGACGATCTCAGTAATTAAGCTCTGAAACTTGGCGCCTTCCGCCGCGGAGATCCAGGAGAAGTAAACGCGTTTTGTATCGACGCCGACAGTATCGAGCAGTTCTCTAAAGAGTCCCCAACGGCGTCGAGCGTGGAAGTTACCCGCCGTGTAATGGCAATCGCCGGGGTGACACCCAGAAACAAGCACGGCGTCGGCGCCAACTTCAAACGCTTTGACGACTAAATTAAAATCGATGCGTCCGGTGCAGGGTAATCTAATAATACGAACGTTCGCGGGATACTCAAGCCTGTTCGTTCCAGCCAAGTCCGCGCCGAGGTACGTACACCAGTTGCATACGAAAGCAACGACTTTCGGTTCGAAAGTAGTTGCCGAGTTCGTTTCGGAATTCATAAAAATCCCCTTAAAAATTCTTTCTGATCTGGAATCGTATTATGACTAAATTAGCGTCTCGTCGGAACACGAGGGATCCGACGAGACATTATCGCTTAGTCGAGCAACGACTCGATCTGGGCGTAAACTTGGTCGTCGGTAAACCCGATAAGGTCGACAGACTTTGACGGACAAACGGCAACGCATGTACCGCATCCCATACATAAACCGGGATTGACGCGCGACGTTTTTTTAACAAAGTTCCCTTTACGGTCAAGGATATCTACAATCGAGATTGCCTTGAACGGGCAAGTCTTAACGCACGCGCCACACGCGGCGCAAAGTTTTTCGTCGACGGTAGCAATCTCAGGTTCGCGCGTCAAGAAGGGCTGACTCAACATGATAAGAGCCTTCCCGGCAGCCGCGGTAGCTTGCGCGACCGTTTCCGGAATATCTTTTGGACCTTGACAAGCGCCACACACGAAGACTCCGGCGGCATTTGTTTCAACCGGACGCAGTTTTGGGTGTGATTCGCTCAGGAACCCGTATTCGTTGTACCCGACAGAAAGTTTTTGCGCAAGTTTCGTAACTCCGGTACTTGGAACCATAGCGCACGCAAGCACCACCATATCGGCGTCAACCACGCACGGCGTTCCGGCAAGAGTGTCCGCGCCATAGCAACGGTACTTTTTAACGCCGTCGATTGTCACCTGTTCAATCTTCGAAACTCGTCCGCGATGGTACAAGGCGCCATCCTGCTCAATTGCTCGACGAACAAATTCGTCGTACATTTTACCGCCGGAACGAATGTCCATATAGAAGACGTGAGCGGCGCCGTCGTGCACCTTATGTTTAAAGAGCATCGTATGTTTAGCAGTATACATACAGCAGATCTTCGAACAGTACGTTATCCCTTTGGCGTTGTCGCGGCTGCCGGTACATTGAATGAATACAATCGTCTTGGGAGTCATACCGTCCGAAGGACGTTTCGGTTCTCCCCCGGTTGGTCCCGACGCGGAAATAATACGTTCGAACTGCAAGGAGTCGATAACGTCCTTGTATTTTCCGTACCCATACTCGCCATATCCCTTGATGTTGGGATTTTCCTGTTCTTTTCCAATGGAATAAAGCTTATATCCAGTGGCGACAACAATGGCGCCGACGTCAAATTCGAGCAACTCGTCCTGATCGTGAAAATTAATCGCTTGCGACCCGCAATTTTTCATGCAGATACCGCAAAGCTCTTTTCCCTTTTTCATACTCTGCAAACGAATGCAGTTATCGGCGTCAATAGTAGGTCGAGCCGGCACAGCTTGCGGGAACGGAATATAGATAGCGCCGCGATTACCCAGGTTATAATCGAAAGAATTTGGAATTTTGTTTTTCTTTGGGCAAGCGTTCCAACAAGTTCCGCACCCCGTACACTTGGCGATATCGACGTATCTTGCCTTTTTACGTACGGTAACTTTAAAGTTCCCGACGTACCCGTCGACCTTTTCAACCTCCGAATACGTCATCAACTTAATATTCGGATGTTGTCCGACCTCGACCATACGCGGAGTCAAGATACATTGCGAACAGTCCAGAGTAGGAAACGTCTCTGAGAGTCCCGCCATTTTACCGCCGACGGAGGGTTCTCTCTCAACCAAAACAACTTCGACGCCTCCCGCGGCAAGATCAAGAGCCGCCTGGATTCCGGCGACGCCTGCGCCAATGACCATAGCGCGTTTCGTAACAGGTACTTTAATCGGTTGCAACGCGGCGTTGCGTCTCACTTTTGCAACCGCCATCCCAATGAGTTCGATAGCTTTAGCAGTTGCGATCGGTTTATCGCTGTGCACCCACGAACACTGTTCGCGAATATTCGCCATTTCAACCAAATAAGGATTTACGCCCGCCAATTCCGCAGTTTTACGGAACGTCTTAAGGTGCATATGCGGAGAACAACTTGCGACGACGACGCCGGTAAGTCCTAATTCCTTGATCTTAGTAGCGATCAAAGATTGTCCAGGTTCGCTGCACATGTACTTATAGTTCATACTGCAAGCGACGCCTGGCAACTTGGAAATCGCCTCGGAAACAGCTTCGACGTCGACGTGACGAGCAATATTCTCGCCGCACCAACATGTAAAAACGCCAATCTTAGCCATTTAGTTTCGTCTCGTCTGATTGTTGGTTAAACTTGCAATGTATTCGTTCCAAAGTTCCTGGCACGTCTTGTCGTATTCCTCAACGAAGAACATTTCGACGCTGCCTTGAATGCGAAAAACGTGGTGTAACTTCTGAATGAAGTCGGGATCCAAGTTGCGAATAATCCAGTCATAAAAAGAGGCGGTAACGCCGTAACTATCGGTATACTTTGATCTTTTAGGGTCGACGCGCCAATGATTTTTCGATCGCGCCTCAGTCACGTAATATCGAATATAATCGGTTTCGCCTTCCATAGCCCAGACGTCTCGGCACGGAGGATACGCTTGAGCGACATGCGTCGTTTCATGAACGACCAACCCAAAATCGCCGGGATTACGCTTAATATAACGGCTCGAAACAGTAATTTCTCTTCCGGCGGCATAGGCGACCCCGTCCATATCCTTGAAGACCAATTTGATGGTAAAGTCTTCCGGAATCTTATCAACAGCTTGTTCGCCGTCCAACATAGCGACCACTTTCGGATACCAATAAAGGACGCGACTTTTCGCGCGTTCAGCCCATTCCGCGGCGTCGGGCGCATCAGTCGTATCAATCTCGACCTTGATTGTTTTTTTGGGGATCTCGCCTAATTGATCCCAAGCGTCCGCGACGATCTGTCGAGCGGCTTCCGGGACGCGCGAAATAGGCTCAAAGGCGTCGATTTCGATCGTCTTACCTTCCGATTCGATTGTCGCAAACGCGGCTTCTTGCCCAATTTTTTTGATCAAGACTTTTCCGCCGTCGGGCAACTCCTTCTCAATTGAGACAGTCTCTTTTTCCGGCGCGTCCGCACCTTGCGCACCGCAAGCGCATGCAAGGGCTCCTAACGCGAGCGCGCTAAAAATTGAGAGAATTCTAAATTTCATAATTACGCTCTCTCTTATTTGAATCGCGCGTCTCAAGTCCAAAGGATTGAGGAACGGCGCGATTTTGTTTATATTTAAAGCTTATTGATTAATTTAACTCAAAAATAAAGATTCTTCCGCAAAAGGGCCAGACTCTTCGGCACGGCGACGTCGGCGTTTTCCTTCCCCTCAAATTCGAGCGAAACATATCCGCGATACCCGTATTTCCGGAAAAGGTCGCCAATAGCGGCGTAATCGAGCGGCAATTCGTACCAAACGCCGCCCCCATAATACGTTTTCGCCTGGACAAAATTAGCTCGCGGCAACAACATTTCAATTTGCTCAAGAGTATCATCCAGGAAATTACCGGTATCCAGCATACATCCGAGCCACGGACTATCAACGGCGTCCAGGATCCTCAGAAGTCCTTTAGCGGTCCGAGCCATCCCCCAATGATTTTCCAAGCAAAGCATAACGCCGCGTCGTTCCGCGTAATCGACAAGTTTTTCAAACGCGTCGACACACCACCCAAAGGCGTCCTCGTCGGTATAACCTTTGAGCGGTTCCTCGATACCGCGGTGTTCCATAAGCGCGTCAAAGGATCCCCACGAATCCCACCGACCGGTATTGACGCGAAGGGTTGGAATCCCCATTTCATTGGCGACGTCGATACTATGTTTAGTCTTTTCGACGTTAGTTTTACGGTCGTAGGCGTCAGGGCGCACAAACGTTTGATGCGTGGACATACAACAGAGCGGAATACCGAACTTAAAAGCGTCGCGGCGAAGACAATGAAGATACGACAAATCGGTTCTATCAAGTTGTTGTTCTAATACTTCAAACGCGTCAAACCCCATCTCGGCGGCTTTTGCGAGACACATATCCATCGGAGCGGACACATCCTCGTCGAAATGCCAAAACGAGTAGCTGGAAACGGAGATCAGATTACCGCGCCGAGCGCCCGAGGCTTCAACTTTTCCTTCGTCCCAAGGAGCGGCGGCGCGAGCAACAGTCGACGCGCAAGCGGCTCCCAACACGCCAACGGCGGCATTGCGCAAAAATGAACGACGATCGCAATTTGAATTAGCCATTTCTTTGGTTCTCCACTCTTTACATGTGATTGAAAAGTCGCGTCGCAACCCGATTACGCTTTCTGCAATTCGGTTGGAATAGCAACATATCGCTTGTCGAGATCAAGTTCTTTCGGTTTAGCGCCAAGGGCCAAAGCGACAAGATCCGAAAGGAAAAAGATCGGCACGTTTTTTGAAAGTCCCCAATTTTTAGCGTCGGCTTGACGCATATCGAGGTTCACTTGACACATTGGACACGCGGTAACCACACAATTCGCGCCCGCGTTCAAAGCGTCTTCAAGAATTTTATAAACCTGTTTAGCGACGCCAGCCTCGTCGCAGAGAGTCAACCCCGCGCCGCAGCATACCGTTTTACAATTCCAGTCGACAGGCGCGGCTCCAAGTTTCGTTAAGAGATCTTCCATCGAAGTCGGATCTTCAGGATCGTCAAATTTTAACGTCTTTGGCGGTCGCGTCAGAAGACATCCGTAATAACAAGCCGGTTTAAATTCTTCGAGTTTTCCCGTCGCTTTAAGAGCAATATTATCGTAACCGACCGACTGCAAAACCTGGATTAAATTCCAAACGTCGACTGATCCAGTTACAGGAGTCTCGACAATTTCCGACATTTCAGCGCGTAATCGCGCGTCGGCTTGAAGCTCGTCGTTTGCTTTTTTGAGCTCCATTGAACACATAGGACAGGGAGCAAAGAGTTGTTTTAACTCCATTTTCTCCGCAATTCCCAAATTTCGCGCAGGCAACGCGACCGACAATTTACGATTAATCGAGTGAGCGGCAGTCGCACCGCAACAAATCCAATCTTTTAATTCGTCCAACTGAACGTCTAAGGCTTTCAAACACGTTCGCACCGACGTTTCATAGTCGCTCGAAGAACCGTGCAGGGCGCACCCGGGGTAATAACCAATATTCATTTACATGTCCTCACCGTCCGCAGAGAACGGGACGTCTCTCAAGCTAAATAACTAAGGCGCAACAAATCGCTCGTTGTTCCAAAACACGTTTGCCGCAACATACAAGCAAACGCGACACACTACGTCGGCGTTACAATTAGAGTTTAACGCCGCACTTGTCAAAGATTCGTTTAACCAATTCTTTATCCTTAACAGGCGACCCAAGTTTAAAGTGCATTTTACCGCGCGACGTCATTTTAGGAGCAAGTTTCACGGTATTGAGCACATTTATAACGTCGAAGCGCCGGAAGAAATAACGAATTTCGAAGTCAGAGGCCATCTCGACCTCGTTCGTCCGTCCGTTACGACGAATATTACGTAAAAAGGCCTTTTGAAATTCAACGATCTTCGCCGCCGATGGAGAAAGTGTTCCGTTTTCAATAGAGATTTGTCGAAGCGCGTCGATAACGCCCGAAACGTTCACAGATTTTGGACACCGCGCCGAACACGTTAGACAAGAAAGACAACGCCAAATAGAATCGGCGCCAGCCGCGGCGGTCACATCGCCAATCTGCACAGCGCGCATCAAACGCGTCGGAGGCATATCCATGACGTCTCCGCGCGGACACCCCGCAGTACATTTGCCGCACTGATAGCAGTCGTTCAACCGAGTATGCGCCAATTCTTCAACTCGCGCGCACAAGTCTTGATCCGGCTTTTCCATTCCCGTCTCCTTGTTAAATTCTTTCTATATTATCAAACCGCCAAGCCGCGGCGTCGCGTCTCTCAACGCCACAAACGAAAATTGCAGTTTCTTGCTCCATGGTAAAATTGTGCCAAAAATTACACAACTTGTCAAGGAAAATTTTTTGTTTTCCCAAAAGAGCCCATTTTAACGTTATAACAACAACTATTGTTATATTTATTTTTTCTTTTTTTTGTTTAAAAAGTAGCGACGTCAAGTTTCGCACATTATATAATCAATGCAAATTCAACGTTCACGCGAGAACACGCCGATAAGAACGGTGCGTCTCAATCCGTCGAGAGGTATCGACCAGAATCTCGCGTCAATTTAACGCGCGCTCAATTGTATCGCGCTTAAGTGTTACAACATCAACAATAGCTATGAGCGAACCCAGCGTATACTTCTACGGACGATTAGCGGGCGCGACCAAACGCGAAGCGGAACGCGCCGCGCGCGACGCAGGTTATCGCGTTGCTTCAACGCTTCGCGACGCCCTCGATTTAGTCGTTCTTGGCGAAGCCGAATCTTTGTCGCAACTCCGAATACGCCTTGCGCAAGAATTCGACGCCAGGTCTCGCGAAGCGTTTGAGTCAGGAGCTCTTGAACTTCTCTCCGAAACAGAATTTTTCCGACGCGCGGCTCGTCGCGTAGCAGAAACAACGTCCATTCTCAATTCTCCTCAAACGAATGATTCCGAACCGCTTTTTTCCCCCTTACTAGAGCTAGACGACTCTCGCGTAAACACGCGGCAATCCAACGCGAACGCATCCTCAATATCCACATGTCACACCCCAGCCGAGGTAGCGGAACTTGTCGGCGCGTCTTTGTCGTCGATTCGTCGGTGGTATCGTCTCGGTTTTTTAACGGCGACATTCGAACGCGAACGTCTTCCGCGTTTTTCAACCCGAGAGGTCCTGGTCGCTAAGCGTCTTGCCTTTTTATTTTCAACGGGCCTAACCGAGGAATTTGTCGTTAAGCGTCTTATCGCGTTTGCTCATTCGACCTACAGTCCAGACGGTTCCTTCCCAGAAGTTACAACGTTACGCGACGCTAAGTTCGACGTTGGCGCGATTATACTCATGACGACGCTTTCATCGGACGGTTGCGAGCTTCTTTTATTGAGTCCAGGCGGTCCAACCGATTGGCGAGGTCAACGTCGTTTCGACTTCAGCGCGTTCCCAACGGACGGAACGTACGAAACGCCCGAAACTCCGACCGCGCTTTCGAAAGATGAGGAGCAAATACTTCTCGCGGAACGACTTGCCGTCTGGAACGCATCAGAGACGGAAGTAAGCGGTAGACCGGCTTTTCTCTCTCTTTTCAATAGTTCCCCCACAGAAAAGGAATCGGAAGAACCGTCAATCGAGGGGCAACACGCCTCCCCCGAACTTTCTCAACCAGAAGCGCAACACGCGAACGAGTTCAACGTAGTCGAAACTTGCGAACGGGCGTGGCGTCTCGAACGCGACGGCTATTGGGAAGAAGCCGAACGTCTCTACCGTTTGGCGGCTCTTAAGGGGGGGCACGAACCAAATGTTTGCTATCGCCTTGGCAATATCTTATTTTTGCTTGGCGATTACGGCGCCGCTCGCGAACGTTTTTATTCTGTTCTGGAACTTGACTCCGATCGTGTAGACGCCAAAATCGCGTTAGGCAAGACGTTTGTAGCTCTTGGAGAGCTTGACGCGGCGTTTGAATCGTTTAACGACGCTTTGAAAGATAGAAAACACTCCCCAGTCTTGCACATAGAACTTGGTAAGTTATATTTACGATTAGGCAAACGTAAAGAAGCGGAATTTGAGTTTCAACTCGCTATTAAGCAAATTGACGATCCCAAATTGACCGACGATATTCGTCGGTTGTTGCTAACGATGGTCCGGCGTTCATAAATCCGGACGCCACGTCGTCTTACCATTCGTAGTTTATGAAAGCGTTTAATGAAGCGTTCAAGTCGGACGCGCCATACAAATCTTTTTTTTGGTCGTTTGGTCTGTCCGCTCTTGGATACGGAGTTTATAAGGGAGTCGTAGACAATTATTTCGCGGAAACGGTCGCCATGTCGGAATTTTCTCGCGGTATAACGGAGTTTTTCCGCGAGGCGCCGGGGTTAATGCTGGTTTTTATTTTAGCGGCATTCTACACATTCTCAGCAGAACGGCTATTTAAAATAGGGGCGTTGATATCGTTATTTGGCATGGTTATTATCTCAGCCGTACCCTCGACGTTTGTTTGGGCCGTTGTCGCGACGTTCATATATTCGTTAGGCGACCATATTCAAATCGCCATGCGAAATACGTTGACGTTGCAATACGCGAAAAGCGGGAAAGAAGGTCTTGCGCTTGGTCGTCAGAACGCGGTAAGTCAAATAGGAAGTTTACTTGGCTTTATTGTTGTTGTAACAGGTTTTGCGTTCTTTATTTCCGGCAAGCCTTACAAAGAATTCTTTATGATATCCAGCGCGTTGTTGGCGCTTTCCGCAGCCGCATGCTTCGGAATGAAAAATAAAAGCGAAACGAACCCCAACCAAAAGCGATTTTACTTCCGTAAAAAATACGCTACATATTATATGTTAGAAATCTTTTACGGAGCCAGGAAACAGGTTTTCTTTACATTTGGACCTTACGTACTCATTCTTTTTTATGGAGCGAGCGCGACACATATCTCAATATTGTTCGCGATTTCGGCAATCGCATGTTATTTTACCTCTCCAATTATCGGGCGAATCATTGATCGCGCAGGTTATAAAGTAGTCATGATCGCCGATACGATATTGCTTGTGTTCGTTTGTTTCTTTTACGGATTTGCCCACCATCTCTTTTCCATGCATACGGCGTTTATCGTCTGCTGCGTCAATTATGTGCTCGACTCGGTTATTTCCCTTGCGTCAATGGCGACAAACGTGTACGTGAAAGACATTTCGGAAAGCAAAGACGAAACTCAAAAGACGTTGTCGACGGGTTTGTCAGTCAACCACCTCGTAACAATCTTTATCGCGCTTTTCGGCGGCTGGATTTGGAAGACCTGCGGAATAGAAACGCTTTTTATTATTTCAGCAATTTTGGGACTCTGCAACAGCGCGTACGCGGCCACGGTAAAAACGGGAGCTCAACTTGGAATCGTTAGGCGCGACGAATAAAAATTAACGACGAAAAGACTTTACCATTCTACCATCGCGGGCGCGCCTCGCGTTCCGCATAAGAGTAAATTTTCTCTTTAAAAAGTCCCGGCGCTTCGCGTAGTATCGCGTCAAAGACAATTTTAGTCGCCCTAACGTCCTCTTCCGCGTCATGATGGCGAAACGACGCGCCCAGTTCTTCCATAACGTCCGAAAGAGAGTGTCTTGGTAAATCAAAGAATCTCCGAGCGGCGGTCAAAACGTCGATATATCGCCAAACAGGTTCGACAAAACCATAAGCGCGAAGCGTCTTTGAAAGAACGCGCAAATCAAACGTAACGTTATATCCGACGACAATTTTATTTTCAAAAAGAGAATGTAGACGATCAGTCCAAACAGCGCGAAAATTTGGCTGATAAAACGTCATTTCCGGCGTTATGCCATGAATACTAATATTAAAACGATGGAACTCGCATTCAGGATCAATGAGCGAAGCGAACGATTCGCCAGTATCTAAGAGAGCGGCAATCGAACAAATACGATCATTTCGACAGTTGGGCGTCTCGACGTCGAAAAACACATACTGCGATTTACACATACCTTGAACCTCAAACGAGCGCCGGCAACGCGCCGCAAAAACGACGTCGCGTTGACGGCGAATCAACGCGTTATCGCGTAAATTTTTCAATTGTTGGCGTTGGAACAGTCGCCAAAAGTTTTCGGACAATTTTATCAGTAGTCATCCCTTCCGCTTGAGCTTGGAAGTTTGCGCCAACGCGTTTACGTAAGACGGGCAAAGCGGCCGCTTTTACATCCTCAATAGAGACGGAAAACCGTCCGTCCATTGCGGCAAAAGCCTTTCCTCCATTGATGAGATATAGTCCAGCGCGAGGACCGGCGCCAAAATCAACAAGATCGCGAACGAAATCCGGGGCGCTTTCATCCGTCGGTCTCGTCGCGCGAACAAGCCGCGTAGCGTACTGAACAATGTACTGGCTAACGGCGACGGAAGAGACCAACCGTTGCATACCAAGTAAAATCTTTGCGTTCAGTAGCCTAGCAGGTTCAGCCATTTCACCGCGCGTAGTTGCGGTAAGGATTTTTTCTTCTTCTTCAAGCGTTGGATAATCGATCTTGACGTTAAACATAAAACGGTCAAGCTGAGCCTCGGGCAACGGATACGTACCTTCCTGATCAATAGGGTTCTGCGTCGCCACAACAAGAAACGGTTCCGGCAACTTGTACGTCGTTCCTCCGACGGTAACTTCCCTTTCCTGCATTGCCTGCAATAAAGCGGACTGAGTCTTAGGCGGCGTTCGATTAATTTCGTCGGCAAGCAAGATATTCGTGAAGACCGGTCCCTCGACAAAACGGAACGAACGCCGTCCCTGCGCGTCTTCCTCTAAAACATTCGTACCGGTAATATCAGAGGGAGTCAAGTCTGGGGTAAATTGGATCCGTCGAAAATTGACGTCCATAATTTTCGCGACGGTCGAAACAGTCAACGTCTTAGCTAGTCCAGGCACGCCTTCCAGTAGGCAATGTCCTCGCGTAAAGATGGCCGCGAGAATTTGCCGAATCGCATCTTTTTGCCCCACGACAACTTTCGCCAGTTCATTTTCGAGAGCCAGTCGCGTCTGTCCAAATTCTTGGAGCAAAGCGCCAAGATTTTGTTGACGTCCCAATGGGGTTACTTTCGCGTTCTGCTGGGCGTTTTCCGACATAAACTTCCACCTGCTAGTTTTCTTTTATTTTTCCAAGAATTCGCGCATCGCGTCGAGCGTTTCTTTCGGTGAATCCTCAAGAAGGTAGTGCCCGGCGTCGGCAATTCTATGAACGAACGCGTTCGGGTAATACTTTAAATACTCGTTAAGAAAGATTTCTGGCGGAAAACACCAATCCTGTTCTCCCCAAATAAGCGCGACCGGCTTATCCTTAAAGACGGGAAGTCTTTTCATCATTTCCACAAACGTCTGATAGGAACGCGATTTTGCGGAAATTGGAATATCCTGCACGAACTCGCAAACGGCAATACGATTAGCCCAACTGTCGTATGGGGCCAACAAACCGTCTTTAACGTCTTTTGAAAGTCCCTTTGCCGTCGCCATTCTCGTCGCGGCTATTGGAAAGACATTCAACCCTTGCATCATAATCCGTTTCAAGATCGGAATATGACAAAGTCGAATTCTTTTCGGGCAACGTTCGTGTAAATACGAAGCCGTATTCATCAAGATAATTTTTGAAAAGACGTCGGGAATTTGAGTAGCGGCGCACATACCGACCGCGCCGCCCCAATCGTGAGCCACCAACGCGCAATTTTTCAAGCCAAGTTTTTGAATGAGTTCAAGCAAGTCGTCCGATCTCTGCGAAAGAGTATACGGATACTTCTTAAGACTCGGTTTTTCAGAAAGTCCGCAACCGATATGATCAACGACAATCACACGATACTTATTCTTAAAAGCGTCGACAACGCCACGAAAGAAGAAAGACCACGTCGGATTACCGTGAGAACAGATCAACGTCGGACGCGCGTTTCCGTCCGGTTCAGTCGGACCTTCGTCAAGATAATGATATTTGAACCCCCCAATCGTCATATAATGCGATTCGTAAGGATACAACGTTTTCCATCCCCCTTGCGTCGGTTGATCTTGATCGGACATGAATCGTTTCCTTAATAGGTCTAAACGTCGGCGGAGCAAGTCTAAACGTCGCGTCGCCATGCTATAGTAGTATTACGCAATTAGTTAAGAGAACGGAATTCTCGTAACGCATCGATAGTCTCTCGCATATCTTTTGGCAAAGGAGCCTCGACAGTCATCACTTTATGCGTAGTCGGATGTTCAAAGGTAATTTTACGAGCGTGAAGAGCCTGCCGCGCCAAAACAGGGGGCGTTTCCAAGTTCTCGCTTTGTTCTTTCCCTCTAGTCGAACGATCGAAGATTCCCGCGATCTCATTACGAGTAATAGCGGCCCGTCCACCGTAAAGTTTGTCGCAAAGTATCGGACAACCCAAGAAAGCGAGATGAACGCGAATTTGGTGAGTACGTCCCGTTTTTGGCAAACACTTAATGGTGGAAAACCCGCGAAAACGTTCAAGCGTTTCAAAGTACGTTTGAGCGGGCTTAGCTTCCGGGTCGTTTGGAGCAATCGCCATTTTTACCCGAAACTTCGGATGATGACCAATCGGCTGGTCAACAATCTCACGGTCGCTATTGAAAGCGCCAAGCGCAATCGCGAAATACTCTTTTTGAATACGTTTTTCCTCAAAGAGGGTCGCTAAATTTGCGTGAGCGACGTCGTTTTTCGCGACAATAATAGCGCCGCTTGTATCGCGATCAAGGCGATGCACAATACCAGGGCGAGCCGGTCCACGATTCGAACTAAGCTGTCCCTGGAAACGATGCGCCAAGGCGCCGACAAGCGTTCCGGACCAGTGTCCCCTTGAAGGATGAACCACCATATCCGCCGGTTTATTGATCACCGCCATATCGTCGTCTTCGTAAAGCACGTCGAGCGGAATTTCTTCTGGAATAGGCGATTCTCTCGGCGGTTCAACCAGGCGAAAACTAACGACGGAACCAGGCTTAAGCCGAAACGACGGCTTCCCATGAAGACCGTCGACGTCGACGCCGTCCGCAGCCTGAATCGCTTTTCGAATTAGTACGCGGCTATACTGCGGGAACTTCGAAACGAGAAACAAATCGAGTCTCCACCCGGCTTCCGCATCGGAAACAACTCTCCGCGCGACTTCGCCGGGTTTCTCGCTGGGAGGAACCCATTCGGCAGCGTTATCGAACGACTCTAATTCGTCGAGCGATTCGATCTCGCATTCGTCCTGTTCGAAGTTTTCCTCTTGCTCTGAACTCATTTCCAATCCTTACTGTCGCGTATTAAAAAGTAAAAGTCGTCGAACGCAGAACGCGCGTTACAAATCGAGTCGTTTTTTCCAGGAATCGATCTGGAATCTGACTTGATCAGGCGCGGTAGAACCGTAACTTTTCATAGCCTTGACGGCGTTTGCCGCGCCAAGAAATTCGTAAACATGTTCGTCGACAACGTCGCAAGCCGCCTGTAATTCTTCCAGGGGGAATTCGGCAAGAGCTCTTCCCGACTCGATACCCTGTCGCACAAGCCTTCCAACAACGCCGTGCGCAGAACGCTGAGGAACGCCGCGTCTAATAAGATATTCCATAAAACTTGTAGCGTCCAAATAACCTTTGTCGAGTCTCGCGGCTATCGACTCGCGTTTGAGTTGCGCGCCCGCTACAATAGGGGCGGCAAGCGCAAGCGAAGCGGAAACCGTGTCAAACGAATCAAAGACAGGTTCTTTATCCTCTTGCAAATCGCGATTATAAGCGAGAGGGATACCTTTCGTCAACATAAGCAAGGATTGCAAATTGCCAACGACGCGCGCAGTCTTTCCACGAATGAGTTCTAACGCGTCAGGATTGACTTTCTGGGGCATAATAGAGGAACCGGTACAAAATTTTTGGGGTAGTTTGAGAAAGTCAAACTCAACCGTCGACTGCCAGATCCAATCTTCCGCCCAACCGCTCAGATGAATAGCAATCTGCGCCATATCAAAAGCGAATTCAGTAGCGAAATCGCGGTCGCTTGAAACGTCGACGCTATTCGCGGCGACAGCCTCAAAGCCGAGATATTCAGCCGACTTTGTTCTATCGATGGGCAAACTGGTTCCCGCGCAAGCCGCCGCGCCAAGACTCAACGTATTGACGCGTTTTCGGCAGTCGGCAAGCCGTTCTCGGTCGCGTTGCAACTTCTCGACGTAAGCCAACCAGATATGCGGAGCCAGCACAGGTTGAGCGCGTTGCGTATGCGTATACGCGGGCACCACCACGTCAAAATCAGCGTCACATCGTCCGACAAACGCCTTTTGCAGTTCCTTTAAAAGCGCGTCGAGCGAGTCGATGGCGTCGCGAATCCAAAGTCGGAAATCGGTCGAAACTTGATCGTTCCGGCTTCGAGCGGTGTGTAATTTACGCCCGACGTCGCCAAGTTTATCAATCAAAGCCTTTTCGACGTGCATATGAATATCTTCGAGGGCGGTAGTGAATTCGAAATCGCCTTGTTCGATTCGGCCTTTGATAACGGTCAATTCTCTCTCAATCGCCTCAAATTCCTCGTCCGTCAAAAGTCCGACGTCGCGCAACATACGCGCATGTCCGATCGAACCGCGAATATCTTGTTCGAACATACGACTATCAAAGCTGATACTCTCGCTGAATTTTTCCATGCGCGAGTCGGTCGATTCAGTGAAGACGCCGCCCCAAGCCTTAACGTTTTTTTTAATATTTTCCGCCATCTTTACCGCGCGCTCCTAACATAGGAGCTTAAATCTTTAATAAATACGAAATCCCTGAACAGTTAAACGATCGGCGTTCAGTCGTCTAGAGGAACGACTTGGAAATTTTCGGGGAATCGCACCAAACCGGCGCCCCAAGACAAACCGACGCCAAACCCAACAAGCATCGCGCAAGTACCGGGCTTGACTAAACCGTCGCGAACAGAGTCGATGATCGCAATTGGAATACTACTTGAAACGGTATTACCGCGCGTCATAATGTTGTTAAAAAACTTCGAAGACTCGATACACCCGCACTCGTCCCTCAAGCGATCAAGCATGAACTTATTTGCTTGATGGAAGATGAACGCGTCGATTTCGAGTCCGCGTTCCTTTGCTAACGCGACGTTGCGCCGCACCAGAGGAGGAATAACGTCAATCGAAAAAGTAAAGATTCCAGCCCCGTTCATAAAAAGTTGTTCTTTCGAACGACAGCCGCCTTGCGAATCGACGTATTCGACAGAAGTTTCCGGCGAGGAAGGCAAACGACTCCCGCCCGCTTCTACAATTAACATTCCGGCGCCATTGCCGTCGGAACCATATTCGACAGGTCCGATAGTTGGAGCGCCCCCAAAGACGTCGTTCGTTTCGGTTTCGAAGTCAACAGCTTCAAGCAAGGTGGCAGTCGCGGCGTCGCCAAAGAGAGGACGCGTCACGCGATCTTTTTTGTTAATGTACTTTGAATATGTTTCGGCGGTAACAAAGAGCGCCTTGCGAGCGAGTCCAGATTCGAGCAATCCCTTACAAACGCCAAGTCCGTAGACATATCCGCTACATCCCAGGTTTATATCCAAAGCGCCGCAGTTATTTTTCAACCCCAAACGTTTTTGCAGAAGACACGCGGAAGTTGGAAGGAGATAGTCGGGCGACTGCGTGCACAGAACCACAAAATCGACCTCGTCTCGCGAGGCGATACCGCTTGCGAAAAGGCGTTCGCAAGCAGCAACGGCCATATCGACCGACGTTTCGTCTTTGGCGGCGATGGGACGCGTCGCAATACCGACTTTTCGTCTAATCTTCTCGTCGGTCCAGTTAGAAAAGATCGACGCTAATTCCAAATTATCCAACCGCTCGCCAGGCAAGTAAGCGGCAATTCCTCTTATCTGAGCAACTTTCACAACAACTCTCAACGCGAACACGTTCGCAAAAACACGGTTCAAACCGCGATAAAACAAGATCCGAACTTTACTTTGCAAGCGCTCGCGTCGAAAAGCTGACGCGCACGCCTGTAAAAGTAACAATTCGGCAAACACTCGCGCGCGCAACAACGCAAACGAGTTCGACTAGCAAAGGACAGAGTCTACTTTTTCTCCGTCTGGTCGTCCGCTTTAACGCGCCCAAACAATTGCGCAAGATCACTGAAACTACGGAGCGGTTCCTTACCCGACTTCATAGCGTCGGAAATCGGCACAATTTTCTTTCCTTGCGTTGGCGCGGAAAAGGTGCGCGGACCACGTTTGTGATCGTGAGCGAACGAATCGCGTCGAGAACGTTGCGAAACTTCCCTTTCAGAGCCGTCCGTTTGCGCAGATTTATCCGAATATCGACGATCTCGATGATCTCGACGTTCTTTACGTTCTTGTCCTTCCATTCCTTCGCGCTTAGACTCATTCGCGGCGAAGTCTCGACGCGGTCGCGGTCGTTCAGAACGACGTTCAGGACGACGTTCCGAGTCGGAATCAGGGTCAAACGCCGCCAACGCGATGTGCCGCCGTTCCAGATCGACGCGCAAGACCCAAACAGGAAACACGTCGCCAACTGAGACGCGCCTACTCGCGTCGTGCACAAAGGATCTTCCAAAATTACTCGAGTGTAGGAGACCGACCTCGTTCGCTCCGATATCGACGAACGCGCCAAATTCCACAACGCGCAAGACGGTTCCCTGTAATTCCATACCCGGTTTAAGGTCTTCCAGCTTCATCGTTCCTTTTTTGAAGACGGGAGCGGGAGAATCGTCGCGCGGGTCTGAACCAGGTTTTACAAATTGATTCAGGATATCCGTTACGGTATAAACGCCAGCTTGAAATTCTTCGGCGAGAGCGGCAGGATTGGCGGCTTGTACTTTTTCCACGAGTTGGTCGCGTTTCAAGGAATCAAAGAGATCGGCGGGAACGAAGCCCAGTTTTTCTAAGATACGCGTAGCCAAATCGTAGCTTTCCGGATGAATCCAAGTTGCGTCAAGCGGATTGGTT
>CAYUUL010000006.1:0-65703 GCA_964447865.1 uncultured Planctomycetaceae bacterium
AGGTAGAGTTATACCACGGAGCCCAACTACGTCAACGACCTTTTTTTATTTTTTTCGTTTTGGCGATTGAAAACGCGTTTCGCTTACCTTTTTCTCTGAATATTTTTTAAATTTTAATATCCACTTTTGTCACTTATTCGTTTTTTCATTCCCAGCATTGTCTCATAAAGATCTTTCGTTTACACTATAGCATAGTTTATTTCCCAATTTTGTTTTATTTTATGAATTCACTATGCTAAAAAAACATTTTTCACTTTTTAATTTATTTGTTTCTGGAATTTTCCTGTTGTGTTCTGCCGTTTCTTTTGCATCGGAACGTATAGTCGTTATTGGCGACAGTATCACGGGACACTCCATGAATCTTCCCTATGGTTTTACCCATGAAATCCGAGCGGCGCTTTCAGAAGCTGAAAGCGATATTGAATTTATCCCCCTTGGTGGAAGTGGGCAAACAATTTTCAGTTGGCGCGGTATTATTGCCAATTCTAAGGAAAATAATTTCCGTCTCGATATTGACGGTATTTTCGTTAAAGAGGAATTGGACAAGGGCGCAGACACCTTATTAGTTCATCTCGGTATGAATGATGCGCTCCAACCGTCTATCAAATCTGATGAAGAAGGTTATGAATCTTGGAGGAAGGAATATACACAACTGGTTGCCGACCTTCGCGAACGCGTCCCTAATGTTAAAAGAATTATCTTAACTCCCCCAACTCTGTTAACAGAAGAAATTTACTCTTTCAAAAATGTAATGATGGATCGTTTGGGATCGATCATTAAGGAAGTATGTGTTGAAAATGATTGCGAGTTCGTCGATACACGTTCGGAATTCAAACGCTTCGTCGAAAGCGTCCGCATGCTTAAACCCGATTTTCGTTTTACACTCGATTTTGTCCACCCCAATAAGTTTGGGCATCAGGTTATGACATGGTCGTTTCTTAAAGGTCTTGGGCTTACCGATATTGCACAGAAATATTATGAAACGAAAATCGACCCTACCATCCGTGATTTCACCACACCCGGTATGACATTGTCTGTCTATCCACAAACAATCAATCCGGGTTATGATCTTTCCACAATCACAATTCTTGTAACCGCGGAAACACGCGGTATATCCGAAACGGAACTCGAAGTAAAGTCTTGTGGTAATTTGAAAGCGACCTCAATAGAGAGTAGCTCAAAACCAGGTTTTTTTTCCATCAAATTAACAGGGCCCACCTCCGCGTTGCCAACCAATCTTGTTGTAAAAATTGGAAATATCGAACGTACTTTGCTTATCAATGCGCCATATTTTGTTGCGACTGGCTTTGTTCTCGCAGACAATGCAACTTTCAGCAAACCGGAAGATTTTCCACGCAACAAGGCTCTAACCGATATTGACACAGCCGTTCTTGCAGGAAAGGATCCGTTACAGGATTCGTTTATTTCACCAACCAACGGCGCCCCTCTGACATGGACAATGTATTTTCCAACAATGTTTAAAACGGGTGCAGACAACCCCAATGCAATTGATATTGCATCAATAGCCCCGGCTAACGCATTTGAAGGAGCCTACGTCGTTCGTTACATTACTAGTCCCAAGGCACAAAAAGCAACACTTAAATTGAATTCTGAAGGATTTAGCACTACTGCGATAGAAACGATCTACCTAAATGGAAAAGAGGTTTATTTTGACACGCTTTCTCCTCGTCACATAAAAGCCAAGGATGAAGTTGTAGTTGATTTACAAGAAGGCGTTAATATTTTAGTATCCCGAGTCGACCATACCTTCTGGCAATGGGGCACTTCCTTTTCTTTTGAAAATGCAGAGGGATTAACGTTCTAATGCGCAACCATACTCATGATGAAATTTTCCTTTGTCTACCATCATAATTATGATTGAAAGTTTTTTATTTTGGTCAGATATCAAGGAAAATCAAAAATAACGATATCTAACCCAGACATAAGGATGTTAACGGAATAAAGGACAACGTTTGTGTCTAAAATTCAGCGTTGTCTTTTGTACGTGTAAATTATTCAAAAGTTCGATAAGGTTATGTATTTATTCAATACTGAATTCGAATTCTTGACGTTCGGCGTGGTACCAAGCATTTTTTTGAGTACTTGGAGAAATCGCAAAAAGCGGGGAAAATGTACGTACCTTAACTAATTTCATATCCTTAGAGAATTCTAGGAGTTGAATCCAACCGTCCCCTCCATTCCCTTCCCAGCCGCCTCCCATTGCCTGCATATCACAGAGAATTTGCGCAACGTTTTTACCAGCTTCGTTTGTATCAACACGAAATCCAGTACAACCATCCATGTTATCAGCAGTAGAATGATGGCCACAAAGAATCATACGTATGTTAGCAGTTGAATAAACTAGTTTTTCCCAAATTGTCTGTCCTGCATTTCCCCCAACTTTATTGAGCTCATAATGTTCTTCCATATCACGTTTACAATTTGACGTATACGGGCGCATATAAGAATGTGTAACGAGAATCCCAAAGGCGTCAGCATTCTCAGGACGTTCAAAAATGCTTTTTGCCCAAGCTAACGTTTCGTCTCTTGGAGCAAACTCAACAACGACGATAACAACACGTTTACCGTTGTTAGCAATAATTTGATACGCAGCATTTTCAAGAGTTTTCACCCCATAGGTATTTTCGAAAGTTTCAAACAAAACGCCAAAGTTTGACGGATTTGCGTTTATAGGAAAATAAGTATTAAATTGTGTTTCACGATTCATGGACGAACGCGTACCATAGTGTTCCCCATCTGGATAAATATATGGTCCGTAGTCATGATTTCCAGTACAAACAACAGATGGACAAACACCGTAGAGCCGTTCAAACGCTTTTGAAGAACATTCCCACATTTCCTTACTCGTTTGATTGGCATATTTTCCGTCTGCCTGTTGTAAATTATTTGACTCAACCATATCGCCAACACACACAGCAACTTTGACGTCGAGTTTTTTTGTATTTTCAGCAATCCACGTCGTAATTAAGTCGTAGATTCCCTGATTTCTTGAATAACGAGTATACGCCTGTGGGTCAGGAATAAGAACCAAGGTCCAACCACCTTCCTGTTGAATTGCAGGCGGCTCGTAACCTTGTGTATTTTGATTCAGTAAGTCTTGCGCACATACTTGTTTAACATATAAAACATCAATTATCGCTATTACCAAGAATAAAAAAATTTTTCTTTTTAACATTATACATTTTCCTAATTCAAAGTTAGAAAGTTTATTAAGTATGTCAGAAAAAACAACTATATTAATGATATTTTTACAACAAAATTTCAAGCAAAGCAATTACTTCTGTTTATAATAATTACGGTGAATGTTGTCTAATACCAATTTATCATCGCGACAATCAGGTAAAAGAGAACATAACAACGTGATTGCGAACATCTTCCCCCCGATAAAAGAGAAAATTTATGTTAAAAAAATCATTACCGTTAGTAATTGTGTTCATTCTGTTTCTTGCCTTACCCGCCGAGTCCAACGCCCCTCATTACTATCCAGCACGTCTTTGCTGTAACTGCGGTTTCGGCAGTAAGATTCAAATTTGCCTTCACTGTGGCAAATGGATCGGTTCCACGTATTATCAAGCGCGCCTCTGCTATAATTGCGGTTTTGGTAACAAAAATCAAAATTGTGTCAAATGTTCCAAATGGTGTGGAAGTCAATCTTACGAGGCTCGTCTTTGTCCAAATTGCGGCTTCGGAATTAAAAAAGAAAACTGCGTCAAGTGCGGTAGGTGGGCACACTAAAATAAACGCCTGTTTCATCGGCAACTTTAGTCTTTTCATACACCCAAGGTTTCTTCATATGTCATTCGTCGTAAATAGCGTAAAATTTGAACGTTCTAACTTTTCCATGTCCAAAATGATAAGGCACATTCTTTATTTTTTGGAGAACATTAGGTAGCCAATCATCTTTTAAAGTGAGAAAATATGGAATAGATTCCAACAACACGCCATAACACTCCCCCCACTTTGAGCGTCTCTGGTTAGTGGAAGAATGTTTTTATGCTAAAATCAATCCTCTAGAACAGGTTAAAAGGTATTTACGAGCAACCCACAAAACCATTACCATTAAACAGAAATCCTATGAATCAGACGCGAACACAATCGACGAAAACTTATTCAAAAATATCAATGTAGACGTCACATGTCGAATACAAGATCCGTAAGATGGACTTTATTCCGACGTAAAAACAAACATATAAGTACATTATTTATTTGAGCGGACCATCATGTTTTCTATTCCTAAACCTTCCGAAACGAACAACGAACCACAATCACTTCAATTTTCCTTTTTTGACTACGTTTACTCTCTGGCTTCTCCAAGCAATCGAAAAACGACAATAATACTTCTCTACACAGTTATCGCATTATCAGTATGGAAATATATTCCGTCATCAGAACATTTTATTGATCCATCGACAGGAACTTGTCTTTTGAGTTCTTTTACTTCTGTTGATACCATAACGTCAGAAGTCAAACCTTTAGATGGAAAACATTCCTCTCATATTTCGTTTTTACAGTTTCTCTGGAACTCGCGAAAGATCTGGGCGGCATTTTTTATTATGGGAGTGTTTCCAGTAGTTATAGTCAAGTTTTGTTTCAAAGAAAACCTAGCAGACTATGGTCTTGGCAAAGGACTTTTTAAAAGGACGTTAAAAAACACTTGTATATTTCTTCCCATTATGCTTGTTCTTGGGTGGATTAGCGGATTCGATAAAGCATTTTACACAGTCTATCCTTTCAATCCGCTAGCAGGTATATCGTGGCCAGCGCTTATCATACATTCAACGATGTATCTTTTCCTCTATTACCTAGCATGGGAGTTTATGTTCCGCGGCTTCCTCCAACTTGGGCTAGCTTCACAAATAGGTTCGGTTCCTGCGATTTTGCTTCAGGTACTAGCGTCAACTATGCTTCATTATGGGCATCCTGCATCCGAAACATTTGGATGTATCGCAGGTGGTTTACTCTGGGGCTTCCTCGTTTATAGGACAAAATCAATTTATTCAGGCTGGATTCAACACGCACTTTTAGGAATAAGTTTAGACTGGAGTCTGGTATTAAACTCAATTTAGTAAAGCGTATATTTTCGCGTCCAATAAAAACCTCGCAAATGTCACCAACAGAAGCGAGGTTTTCGTTTTGTTTTAACAGCGAACTAAGCGCATGTTCAACGCCGTTGCAAGTACATCCAGTTTTTCACCTTCTTTTGTAGTTCCTCTGGTAATTCGTTACGCGAGCGCTGGATCACCCCTCGCCATTCACCATTTCCACTTTTCCAGATCGCCACATCAATCGGATCATCACCAATAACTTCATCCGTAAAATTAACATTAAAATTTCCCACATTCAAAAAGCGCAATTCGGTAGCAACCAGCGCATTGAGTTCACCTTTTTCATCAAATCGGATAGCAAACACACCATTAGCCTTGACAGAAACCCTCCTAGTCGACACTCCATCGTTAAGAAGAACGGTTTCATTTTCCAATATTATCGGATCTCCCAAATCATTATCCTGTGCTGCAATCCATACGATTGTACCATCAAGATAACGTGACATAGACTTTCTCGTCGGTCTTGCTGACACTTCATCTCCTGGTTCAAATTGGTAATCGCTTTTTTTCCAAGGCGTTTGCAAAACAACTTTTTGTTTTTTTAGGAAATCAATTGTTTTTTCAACTAAAATATTCCTATCCTCGTCAGAAGCATCAACAGAAAGGGAAACAATCCGAGTTCTACAGTCATCGGATTTTTTTGCTAAAGTACACAGGGCTTCATAATCTTGTTTTTCAGCCGAACTTTCACAGCCATACAATATAATCACTTGATATTTCTGTTTCCCGTATTTCAGGAATCCATCGTCAAACGTCCATCGTGATTTACCATCCTGATTACTTGACGAAAACTCGTCAATTGGGATTAGATCCGCAATATATCCTCTAGTCGCAAATCGATCACATATATCCCAACCAATAGCCTTGTATTCAGGACGTAAAGGATTAGAAGCAGCAAAACGCCCAAAGAGAACCGCTACAGGAGAATCAATAGGAGAATCGGAAATCAAACTCAGCATTCTCACCTTTTGCCGAATTTTGGCAACGTCTCCATCCGCTATAAGAGGAAGCCATTTATTGTCAAGATCGTTTTTGGGTGAATTTTCATCACGCGGATAGATTTGATGAATATGCACGCGCCCTCCAGAAGCAGCAGAAGTCCAATGTTCCCAGATATAAAGAGAAGTCTGACCAGCATAAAACATATTAATCCAATGTGAATCTGTAGCTTTTGCCATGGAATTCCGTACACAAAATGGGACATATTCATCAGTTTGAGCTATATCCCGTGGCGCCTTCCACCACATAATACTATTCTTCCGCATTTCCAAAGTATTTGGCCAAGGATACCATGTTGTGTGAACCCCCACAAAAGCATCCTTTCCCCAAAATTTTTTATTCAATTCATAATTTTGCTTTTCAAAAATAACAACGCGATCCCCACAAAGCCGATGAAAACGATCGACGGCGAAAATACGTTCATCATCATATCCTTGTCTTGGACGAAACGCTAAAAAAAGGTCATCCAGTAGATCTTTTTTATCATATTTGTTCGCATAAGCGACACGCATACGTTCTGAATACCAAAAATCATCAAGATTATCATCACGATTAAAGCATGGAGGAAATCCCCATTCGTCCTTACAAGCTCCCCAAAGTGGGACGTCTGAATAGGATTTATAAATTTTTCTTTCTAGTTCAAGAATTTCGTCGGCAAAAATATCCGGATAGGCATAGCGAAAGGCAACTGCACAAGTTATAAAAGCACGCTTTTGAAGTAGACTCGAATTTTTGAAATCTATTTTTAAACTATTACGCGACGTAGAATCGACGTCAAGTCCACGTTTATCCTCAACAAAGTATTGATTTTTATCCCATGAAGCAAAGTCAGTCACATCAACAATAGACTCAGAAACAATCTCCCCCTTTTCATTTTTGTCATACGCCCAAGCTTTAACTACGCGTCCCCCGCGAACGAAATAAGGAAGATTACCCGTATAATGATCGTTTAAGTCATTACAGACAAATTCAAATGCAATATTCTCTCCATCAATATTGGCTTCTTTGAAAAAGAGTCGTTCTTGAGCAAGATCAGGATGTTCTTTTTCAAAATCATATCGAGCAATTCGAACGTCTAGGTCAACAAGTGTTTTTATTCCGTATTTATTTAGCGCATATTCAACGGCCTTTTTTGTCATTTTGTGTTCTTGTCTATTACCAACAATAGAATTTTTCGAACGATTTGTAAGTAACATGGCGTCAAAAGCGCCATAGGGAGCAACCAAATCCACCGCATTTTTATAATCGTCACCACTCAAATCGAAGGACCAAAAACACCCTAATTCAGGAGTTATACTTTTTCCATCAACTTTAGTTGGCAAACGATCTGGCGCGAGCGGATTCAAAGGCGGAACTTCTTTTGTAAAAACCGTTCCAGAAAGAATCAATAACGCATTCAAAACGATCAGACACTTACTTCCCCATTTATACAAACCATTGATTTCAAGCATGACAATTGTTCCCTAAAAGTAAACACACGACACAACGTCGCTTCCTCATAAAAGTAACATGAAAAGTTCCCTCACATTCAGTTACTTTACCTAAAAAGTCCACATCAAACATGATCAACAACGAGCCTAATTATATACAAAAAAAAGCAAATGTTTATCAGAAAATTGTTGAAACGCCCTTTACATACATTTCAAAATACGTCATTATCCATCCACGCGAGTTGACGAATACGATCGATCATCGCCATTTGTAGTCAGACTTCATCAAGTCGATCTAAGTTAGGCAAATAGAATTTTACGCAGTATGTTTACGCCATTTACGTAAAATATAACAGGACGTCTTGTCATATGTATTGACGTTTCAAGGAGAAAACAAAGTGAAACACGCTCGTATGATCTTTACGGCGCTTACTTGCGCTCTACTATGCTTCGTTAGCGATTTTGTACAAGCACAACAAGCTCAGAGCGCGGCTCCGCAAGCTCGCGCAACAGCACAGAAAAACTTACTTGTCGGCGTTGTCGATCTGCGCTCAGTCCTCCAAAATCATCCAGTGGTTGTCGACGATATTCCGGCTCTCAGTCTTCAACTTCAACAGGAACAAGTTACTCTTAGTAAAGCTAAAGAAGATGCAGACAAAAAGGTCGCCAGTCTTCAAAAAGAGTATAATTTAGCATTAGGAACCCCTGAATTTGAAGATAAAGTAGGCGTGGTTCGTAAAGAATACAGCGATGCGGAATTTAAAGCACGAGAAGTTCAACAAAAATTAGTTGCTCAACGCACACAGCTTTTATTCAAAGCCTACCAAGATTTGCAGCAAGCAATAGAGACAGTTGCAAAACAAAATGGGATTATTATAGTTCATTCCAAGATCAAGCTTGCAGTTCCAGAAGATGCAAGCGTTTCCAAAGAAGTCGTCGCGCTTGAAGAAGCTGATCAAAATTCGATCATTTGGAATCGTCCAGAGTGTGATATTACTGAACAAGTCAAAAAGCAACTTACGGTAATCGCAGGAACACCCAGCCAAAAGGCGGAAGTCGGCAGTTCTCTTAATAATCTCGGAACGCAAGCGTTGAACGCTCGCGCGACGGCAGGAGTTGGCTCAACCCCAACGTCCAATGCCGCGCGTCCAGTAAATAGAACAGCTAACCTTCCCACTACGCAACAACGCCGCTAAATCAACCTCAAAGAATGTAACGCAAATAGCGAGACATTAAGCCGCCGATCCTTTACGTCGGCGGTTTTTTTATAGAAAAACTTGCGCTTGGAGAAACCGTATGATCCTAGAGGTTCCTAAGATAAAGCGGATCGAATCGACCCGACGACAACGTACGATCGCAACCAAAGTCATAATTCAAGGTTTTGGTTTTTGGTCGGGTCAAGACGTCATCTATTCATTTTACCCAGCTGAAGACAACACTGGGATTCGATTTATTCGCGAAGATATTCCGAATTCCCAACCAATACCAGCTTTACTTACCTATAGAATTAAAAAGCCACGTCAAACAAGCCTAGCCACCGGAAAAGCTCAAGTCGACATGGTAGAACATATCTTAGCAGCTTTAAAAGGCGCACTAATCGACAACTGTGAAGTTAGAGTAAGCCGAGCGGAAGCTCCTGGACTGGACGGTTCTGCCCGTGATTTTATTGCCGAGTTTTTAAAAGCAGGAACAGAGGAACAAGCGTCAGAACGTATTCGCATGCAGATCGTTACAGAGGGAAAATATGTAGACGAAAAGAACGCCTCGATTTTTTTTCGTCCCAACAATGATAACAAATCGATCTATACTTATCGTCTTTACTATGACAATCCCAGTCCAATTCCAAACCAAACCGCAGAGTTTGATCTCACGTTGCCCCCCAAAGACTTTCAAAATGAAATCGCTTCATGTCGAACATTTTTAACACTTAACGAGGCGGAGGTCTTACGTTCTCACGGTCTTGGCACACGCGTAAAAGCACAAGACATTTTAGTCTACGGTCCCAATGGACTCATCGACAATAAAGTATTATTTGACAACGAATGCGCGCGTCATAAGATTCTTGATATGATCGGAGACTTCTCTCTTACCTCATTTGATTTGGTAGGTGAAATTCATGCGCAAAAAACGGGACATCAACAAAACGCAGACGCCTTAAGCGCAATCATTAACAGTATCGAAGCAAATTTCTGAATTTTGAATCGATAAAAAAGCCGCTCATAAGAGCGGCATTTTTGTTGTACCTGAATAAGTGAACTTTTGAAAAATTGATCTTTTATAACACCTCTATATTCACTAATATTACGAAACAGCTAGAAAGCGACCACCAACGCACAACTCTAACATTCACAATGTTCGAATGTTAGAATGATTACGATAAAAGACATAGAGGAATGGATCATTTCAAACTGATCCTCATTAACCAAAAGGCGTTTTTAAATGGAAAAAGTACGGTTAGGCGTAATTGGAACCGGTCGACTTGGCGGTTTTCACGCTTCAAAAGCAGCGGCAAATCCGGAAGTCGATTTTATCGGCGTTACCGATGTTTGCGAAGCAAACCGTAGACAAGTCGCGAACCAGTGGGGAGTTCACGCATTCGCAACAATCGAATCACTTCTTCCTAATGTTGACGCTGTCGTTGTTGCGACGCCTTCTGTACTTCATGCCGAAATAGGGCGTCAAGTTCTTTTAGCAGGTAAACATCTCCTTGTAGAAAAACCAGCAACAACAAACGGCGCAACAGCGCTGGAACTTGCCAGTATTGCCGAATCCAAAGGTCTCGTCATGCAAGTAGGACACGTGGAACAGTACAATCCAGCTTGGCGAGTAGCGCAAGCCTACCTTTCCACCGTACGTACCGGAGAAGTTCCGGCCTATATCAACGCCAAACGAACAAGTGGTTACACTTTTCGTTCAACTGACGTGGGAGCAACTTTTGATCTAATGATTCATGATCTTGAACTTATTCTATCATTAATTCCTTCTCCAGTCTCGCATATTTCCGCATTTGGTTTAACACAATTCTGCGGGCACGAAGACGCTTCATTCGCAACACTCGAATTTGCAAACGGATCGATTGCCAATCTACAGGCTTCTCGCGTCGAAATGACCCCAATTCGCCAAACGACAATCCGTACGGCAACACAATCTTTGTTCATAGATTTCGCGACGCGTTCCGCGAAACTGATTCGTCCTAGGCAAACAATCTTAAATGGGGACTACTCGCCCCAACGCGTTACATTTCCAGAAATGGCGTCACGAGTCAAGACATTCATGCAGGAAGAATTCGAGACACAAGAACTTGTTCACGCTCCATTTGACGCGCTCGAATTTGAAATGCAGGATTTTGTATCCGCAATTCTTCGTCACACACCATCAACAGTTCCCGGTTTCCGCGCAGCACAAGCAGTCGCGATTGCCGAGCAAATCGTACGCGACCTCACAGCACGTGCAAGATTGTCTTCAAGTTCACCGGTTCGAACGCTAAAAGTCGCCTAACCGTAGTCTCTAGTCAGGTAATAGTTCGAAATCGCGCAAGATAGCGTCGACTTCCTCCATATCGTCCTCACTTAATTGCGCGTATCCAGACTCAGCATTTTCAAGAGCTTGTTCTGGAGTGCGAGCGCCACATAAGACGACACACTTCCCGTAACAATTAGCAACCCATGCCGTTGCAAATTGCGCAGTGGAAAGGTTGTATCGTTTGGCAACAGAATTAATCTCTCTTAGTGCATTGTTAACGTTCTTCACATTCTCTTTCTTAAAAAGAGGATCATTTATTCTTTGGTCACCATATTTATAAACGCGAGTTGGGTCAAGACTACCGGTCAAAAGGCCGCGTTCTAGCGGCGTACACGCGAAGAAAGTCATCTCTTTTTTTCTACAAACATCCAAGATTCCATTTTTTTCTACACTTCGGTCAAGTATAGAGTAATGCCCCTGTACAGTATCAACAGATCCCAATTGTAAATAGTCGTCTAATTGGGCTCTAGAAACATTTGCAATCCCTATTGCTCGAATCTTACCTTCTGATCGCATTTTTTCGAGAGTCCCCATAACTTCTGAAAACGGAGTAGTTCCATCAGAGGGATAATGAATCTGAATTAAGTCTATATAGTCTGTTCGAAGTCTTCGTAAACTATCTTCAATACTTTTTCGAATAACGTCCGATCTCAACCAACGATAAACACCAAACTTTTGGAATGATTCAGTATATCCATTGTAATCGGCAAAACAATGCCATTTTCCCAACGACGAAGGCAAGGGGTGTTCAGACCAATATAATCCACACTTAGAACACAAAACAATCGAGTCGCGACGAAGGGAGCTAATCGCTTTACCAACGATTTCTTCGGAACGTCCAAAGCCATAGATTGGAGCAGTGTCGATAGTTGTGATTCCGGAGTCAATTGCCGTACGAACTGTATTAAACGACATTTCGTCATCACACCCCCCCCACATAGAACCTCCCATAACAGAGGTACCAAGAGCAATGACCGATACCTCAATATCCGTAGAACCAATTTGTCTAAACTTCATATAGAACGCTCCCCAACATATTTTCAAGCGAATAGGCGCCTCCCCTCTCGTGTACAGGCGCATTGATAAAACAGAGTATTTTAAATTGACACTTCAATTTAATCAAGAGTTAAACCAGGTGAAGAAATTCAAATTACTGGAGATAGAAATATGGGAAGAAGAGAATAACTTATTGTTTTTTTTTTCACTAATAGATAGAATTATTGACAGCGTTTGTTTTAATATCACAACACAATCGTGGATTATCAATAATCAATCCCAATTAAAGTTATCCATCCGAATTTGTCTGTTGTCTGTGTTCATCCCAAGGAGAATGTTATGAAATTCATATTTTCCCAATCTTTTGTCTTAATCGCATCGCTTACTTTTTTCTTTTGTACAGCCTCCTCGTTTGTCCCATTATCTCAAGCTCAAAAAGCCAATTATGACGAGTCACAAGTTCAAGAATACCAATTACCCGATCCGTTAATAGCTAACGATGGAACGCCAATCACAACAGCGGAAGCATGGCAAACAATCCGGCGTCCGGAAATTTTGAAACAATTTCAATCAGAGATGTTCGGTAAATATCCAGAAGCGGATCTTTCCAAATTGGCATTTGAAGAATTAATGTCTTATGACCAATTTCTCGATGGTAAGTCAACGATGAAGATCATTCGAGTTTTCTTTAACGCACCCGAACAAAGTCCATATATGGATCTAATGTTGGTTCTTCCAAACGCACGCAAAGGAGTTGCAGCGCCAGCCTTTTTAATGCCTAATTTCCAAGGCAATCATACCACGAGCCCAGATTCCCATATTTTGATCGACGTTCCTTCGGCTCGCATACGCAATACAGACAAATCACCAGAGGAATGTCGAGGAATAATAAGTTCACGTTGGGCATTCGAGAAAATTATCGACGCTGGGTATGCGTGCGTTACAGTTTACTATGAACAGATCGACCCGGATTTCGACGACGGTTTTAAAAACGGCGTTCACCCTATTTTTACCAATTTTAACGTTGAAGACGGTGATTATCCGGCAACCATCTCGGCATGGGCATGGGGACTTTCTCGCGCGTTGGACTGTTTAGAAACCCGCCCAGAAATTGACGCCAAAAAAGTTATAGTACTTGGTCACTCTCGCCTTGGTAAAACCGCTTTGTGGTGTGGAGCAAACGATGAACGTTTCGCAGGCGTAGTGTCTAACAACTCAGGTTGTGGCGGAGCAGCGCTCTCACGACGTAATTTTGGCGAAACAATAGCAATCATCAATAAATCTTTTCCCCATTGGTTTACGTCAAACTTCCATAAATACGGTGACGCAGTCGACACTCTTCCAATGGATGAACATGAACTAATCGCTCTAATAGCGCCTCGCCCGGTCTACATAGCAAGCGCAAACGAAGATCTTTGGGCAGATCCGAAAGGAGAATTTCTCTCTGCACTCAACGCCGACCCTGTTTACAAGTTACTTGGCACAGAGGGTTTTGGCGACGTAACAGAGCAACCAGACGTAAACGTTCCAGTTGGGGCGACAATACGTTATCATAAGCGTACCGGTAAACATGACGTTACCGATTACGACTGGGAACAATACATTAAATTCGCCAACTCAATTTTTGGTGAACAAAAGTAAATTCGTAACTTAGCGCGCCGCGTGATTTGTTGTATCCGTATTTCAAGGTTAACATAATGAATTCATCCAAAGCTCCAACAATACTTGCGTGGCGCCTTCGTAACCTCCCAGTAATTCTACTCATTTTATTCGCATTATTCGTTCGCGGCGGTATTCTTTTCATGTCACTGGAATCGTTTGACGCCGATCCGGACTCTTATGAAAAGCTTGCCATAAATTGGTATGAATACGGAGTCTTAGGAGAAGGTGAACAAGCAACTGCTTTTCGTCCGCCGCTCTATCCCTGGATCCTAAAGGAACTAATTCATCTTCAACATCCTTCTCAATGTCGTGTAAATAAGTTTGAGATCAATAAAATTGACGGATCTACTAATTCAGTTGTAAACCGTAAATTCTCTTTACTACGAAAGTTTGTCAATGAAAACCTGACGCTTTCACGTAACGCTTCAATCGCATTTTTACATTGGATCCTTGGCGTATCGACTGTAATATTCGCCTACAAATTGGGTCGTCTTGCACATTTACCAAAAACGTGGTCGTGTTTTGTAGGAGTTCTTGTTACCGTAGATCCACTTCTCCTTCAACAATCGCGTCTCATTATGACAGAAACACTAGCGGCATTCTTGGCAGCAGCTTTGTTGTTAGGGTGTGTTGTTTGTTCTCGACAACATAATAATCGTGCCAATTGGTTCTTCTTTTTACTTGGGATTCTTTTTGGTCTTTCAGCGTTATGTCGTCCAACATTTTTTATATTCGCTGGACTTACTTTTATTACATTTATTATATTAGGTATTAAAAACTCACGAAAGTATACTTTCATCCACACAGCATTCCTTCTTGTCGGAATTGCTTGCACCACAGCCCCTTGGTTCGCGCGTAATCTCCATGAATTCAAACTACCAATCCTAGCAACCACACATGGAGGTTACACGCTTTACCTTGCCAACAATCCAGAAATTTACAAACATTATCGATCGGAACCTTTTTTTAGTTATTGGGACCCAGAAAATTTCCATCAACAACATAAATCCGCCTATGAGGTAGCTCTAAACAGAACTAACTTACGTCCGAATACAAAAGAAGCGGAACTTTTTCAAAATGAATGGACCAAACAAAAAGCGCTCGAAACAATTCAATCGTCCCCCAAGACTTTTTTATATTCGTGCGTAGTTAGATTTTGCGAACTGTGGCGTATTACCCCCAATTCTGTGGCTCTCATTCCCCCAAAGGGGAATACATTTTCTAATAAAATTGTATTATATAAAAGTTATATGCGTACCATTATCGCTATTTTTTACTTGTGGGAATTCTTTTTTGCTCTAATCTTTGTTATACATCAGCTCATTTTTAATAGAAATTACAACACCTTCCCTAACACCAAAAATAAAGACAAAGCCCCCCCCCAAGCCGTTGGTTCAACGCCTCTTGTTTGGGGTGCGGCGTTCATTCTTTCAATCCAAATACCTCATTTTATTTACTGGACCAATATGCGAATGCGGACTCCACTAGAAGTTTTTATTCCAATATTAGCGGTATTAGGTATATTTACGTTAAAAACAAAAATTTCACAAAAAAGAGAATACGATAAATAATCAGTAAAAACTATATTTTCAGTTTTTTTTTTTTCAAAAAAATAACATATATGGCAACATCGTTTTACAAAAGTTCAAAATAAACTAGAATTATTTGAATGTTCTCGATGAAGGAACAATTCGATGGTATATAATTATAAGTTGAGCAATGGCGTTTTCCTGCCGTAATAGAACGATAGAAATTCCCTGCCGATTGTTCCCTGCCATTATCCCCCCCTTTATAAAATTACGTTTATGTCCTTTAAATATGATATTATGAAGTTTCGTTTAGTAACGTTTACTTCTTTGTTTGTCTTTGTATCATTATCGTCGCTCATATCGGCACAGGAGCTCGTGTTTGAGGATCATTTCGAGGGGACACTTAAGCCTGGTTGGGCTTGGCAACGCGAAAATGCAACGTGCCGTCGGTTTGTGAATAATGCGTTAGAGATATTAGCGGAACCCTTTGGTAATTGTGAGGCGCGCAATGCGTTAGTCCGTCCCCTAAATTTTTTTAATTGTCGGGATGGTCGTATTTGTAACTCCTATCGAATTGAGACCAAATGTTGTTTTGTTGGTAAACCCCGCGCCCAGTTTCAACAGTGCGGAGTTTATTGGATACGAAACGAACGTATTATTTTCAAATTGGTTTTCGAAAATATTGACGGTAAAATTTATGTATTCCCTGGCAAGGTTCCAGTTAATTCTCACGGGGGACGTTTGCGAATTACCGTAGCAGGGCAGAGTATTGTAGCTGAATTTTGTGGAGACGACACGTCTCGTTTTCGACGGGTTTATGAGGGTCGTCTTGACTACCAACCTAATGATAAAATTTCCCTACAGTGTTGGAATGGGCCTCGTGTCAGCCAGGGATTAGGCCAGTGGGCACGTTTCACATATTTTAGAGTTGAGAAACTTGATTAAGTTCTCAATAAAGTTTTTCGAATTCACACCGGTTGCTTAGATTATGTCTTGAATCAACTAAAATAAGTTTCAAAATTGGGGTGTAACAATAAGGAGAAATTGAACAATGAAAGGGGGGGAAGTCTTTTGCTTTTCGGTTTGTTACCTCATTGCATTCTTGTTTGAGCTCACTCAGTTACGGTTCAAATCCCAATATTCGTTAAGAGTTTTGTACAGAGTCTTTTTGTGTTTTGGTATTGTTTTACATGGAATAACGCTTTATACCAACGACCTTTTACAAAACAATCATTTTTTTGTCTCAATTGCCTGCTGGTTTTACGTACTTGGTTTTAGTTTAGCGCTTGTAACTGGTTATTTAACGTTAGTATACAACCGGACTCAATTTGGATTATTTCTCTTACCTCTGACGCTTATTGTATTACTTGTAGGGCAGCTTTCCTCGGACGCTGATTTTTCGACAGCTACGACATGTCGTTGTGTACGCGCTATACATGCAGGTAGTTTTATGTTGTCGACGCTTTTTTCTCTCATCGGAACAATAGCGGGCACAATGTTCTTCTTACAACGGCGGCGTCTAAAAAATAAAATTTTTGCTACGATATTATCCCTTCCCTCACTAGAATGGCTTGGGTATGCGACGCGCCACTCTGCTAACGTAGCGTTAGTTTTTCTTGGAATTGGGGTAGGTTCAGGTTTTTATTTAAAGCGCTTCGCAACATCAGTCCCCGTTTATTTAAATTCACTTGACCTAGTAGCTATTGGAGCAACGGCTTTATTTATTCTCTCAATTATTTTTCAAATGAGTCTCCGTTTCAAGAAAGGCTTAGACATAAACGCAGGCAATGCAACTCTAACATTTATTAGTTGCGTAGCGCTTATCATATTGCTTTTATTTGCAGCTTTTAAAACGGAAGGACATTGGTTGGGATTGGTCGAAATATCAGAGTCTAACATAACAGTTCCAATCCCTAATAAAGTCCCACAATCACCCACAGTTGAGTTCGAATAAGGAGAGAGATTATGCCAATACGAGTAATCGGGCTCAATTGTCGCATCGCGCCAATCGAAGTTCGTGAATTATTTTCATTTGACCTTACTAGCGTGGAAACAACCCTCCATGATTGGCGTTTACAGTATCCTGAAGTAGAGGCAGCTTTTGTTTCAACTTGCAACCGTACGGAGCTTTACGTAGCTTCTGAAAAAGTCGAGCTCCCTTCTATACTGAAGGTATTTCCATTTCTAATAGCTCCCAAGCATAAATCAGATCAACCTGCCATTGAATTTGATCGATATTCTCAAAATTTTCAAATACTTAGCGAGTGTGAGGCTGTACAACATCTTTTTTCAGTTACCTCAAGCCTCGATAGTATGATCCTTGGCGAACCACAAATTCTTTCTCAAATGAAACGAGCATATGAACTTTCTGTTCGTATGAAAACGACTGGTCCAATCTTAAACAATGCTTTTCAAACGGCTTTTAAAACAGCAAAAAGGATTTCTGCTGAAACCGATATTTTCAAACGACGCGTTAGTATTCCAAGTGTCGCGGTTGTGGACTTTGTTCTCAATATATTTGAACGACTTAATGACAAGCGCACACTGGTGCTTGGCGCAGGTGAAATGGCAGAAGAGACATTGAAATATCTTGCAGATTATGGAGCAAAGTCGGTAGTCGTCGCCAATCGTAGTCGCGAAAAGGCAGAAAAGTTAGCGTTAACGTGGCATGGGAAAGTTATCGATTGGGAGCAACGCTTTGAAGCATTAGCGACGTCCGACCTTGTAATTTGTGCCACGGGAGCTTCCGAGCCAACGGTTACATTGCAAGCGTACAAACAAGTCGAAGCTGAGCGACAAGTTTCTCGTCCACTTTTTATCCTTGATCTTGCCGTTCCGCGCAATATTGACGTCAGAATAGGCGATCGGGCCAATGTATACCTTTATTCAGTTGACGACCTTGAAGCAGTGTGTTCACGTAATAAAGAACTTCGAGATCGGGAAGTCCCAAAGGCTAAGCAAATCATACAAGAAGAAGCGTTAAAATTTGTAAACGCAACAGGTTCTCGAAGTTCAATCGAAACAATCCGAATGCTTCGAGAAAGTTGGATGCAAACCAAAGAAATAGAAGTCGATCGCCTTCTCAATAAAATCTCTTGTGATCAACATACGGAAGAAGAAATAAGGTACGCCTTTGAGCGTCTAGTGAATAAACTACTTCATTCTCCGACAGTATATCTACGCGCAGCTACCGAAACAGGATCCAATCCTCGACTTCTAGACGCTGTAAAACGATTGTTTAAACTCTAAATTCGAACTAGTATGAATTTTGTTTTATTATTACAAAACGTACCCTCTTAACGGTAAGTTTGTACGTCCAGAAATCCGGCGTTTGTTTCTTTTTTCCTTTTAATAATAACACGCACGCGTCCGACGTCGTAAGTATGAAAAACCTTATACCCCTTGACTCGTAGTTCTTCTTCCATTTCGTAACTTCGTTGGCGAATTCCACCGCTAAGCGCTATAAACTCAGGATTTGCCCAAGTTAGTATCTCATCCAAATTTTTAGAACGTCCCCCGTGATGCGGCGCCAAAATAAAATCAAAATTGATTGGATTCCAATTAATAAAACGCGCGTCGTCAGAATCTAGGTCACCGGGTAATAACACTCTACGATTTAAATATTCTAAAGCAATTACTAAACTATTTGCATTCGAAGAATCATCGTCAATATTAGCAACGTCATCAACAAATGGATGTAAAACGGCAAGTTCAGGAAACCCCAAAGTTCCTAGCGAATCTCCGGCAACAACAGTTTGTACGGAAATTTTTTTTACTTGAAGTTTCTTTTTTAATTCATTTAACTCATTACTTGATTTTAAAAACATTGTTGGCGACACACACACACAATCGACTTTTACAAGATCAACAAGCGTAGTAATTCCACCATAGTGGTCGAAATCAGAATGGGAAATGATTACAACATCAATTCGAGTTCGATTTGCATCCCAAAGATCTTTGGCAACAATTTCGGCTACATGATCGGCATTATATAAAGAACCACAATCATAAAGAAAAGTTCTTCCATCTGGAAAGAGTCCCAAAACAGCACATCCATGCCCTACCGAAAGTACGTCGACGCAAAGGACTTCCGAACGTTTTTGTGAATATATTTCAAATTGTGAAGCTAAAAGAGCAATACCGCCCCAAAGAAACATACCACCCCAAAGAACTATTTTTTGGGGACGTAAAACAGGAAATAAAGTCCAAAACAATAAGGGAACATAAAATAACCACAGGGTCCAAGTTGGAGGAGCTGGTATTCGGCATGCTCCCCAAGCAGGAGACGCGAAAAGATCTAATATACTTAAAAAGATATTAAACGCCACATTCGTTAAATATGCAACAATAGTCACAAACCAACAGAAATAAGTTGGAACCATGTAATTTAACGCTCCAACAACAATCAATATGAAAGCAAGCAGCAGAGCAATAGTAGCGGGAAACCAAATAGCAGGGTTCGCAATTATTGCAATCGGAGAAAAAAGATTAGTTGAACGCAATAAAGCAGGGACTCCAATTATCCAAATACAAGACCCTGCCTTTGCTACAGACGTCGTAGATCTCCAGGTTGATTTCACAACTCGCTTTAACAAGGATTTTAACACAATAACGATTCTTAACGGACGATAGACGCCCACAACTCTTTCTGAGGAATTACTATTCTTTCTTGCAGAAGACCTTTTAAACAACTGGTTACGTTCACGGATTGCCTGTCGGCGCGAGGAGTTGGACATTGCCTGTTCTCGAATCGACAAGAGGCTCGTCCAAAGAAAAGAACCGGTTGCCAAAAATGACAGCTGGGCGCCAAGCTGAAAAAGTTCACATGGATTCCACGCAAGAATAACTAACGCAGCAAATGCAAGAGTATTCAGAGGTATTGATCGTTTATTGATAAGGGTACCAATCGACAAAGTTACAATTAATACGGCTGCACGAATGACCGGTGCGCGCATATCTGTCAACGCGATATAAAAAAAAACGAGAATAATCGTCAAAATGGCGACAAGAGCCCGCGGCGTTCCAACTCTACTTAGTATAAATACAAATGCGCCAACAACAATAGCAATATGAAGCCCAGAAATTGCAAGAAGATGAATCGTACCAGTCCGACGAAAAGAATCGTTCGTAATATCGTCGACGTCATTCCTAAACCCTAACGTCATACCTTTCGCAATTGCGGCATTTCGCGGTTCTAACCACTCCGTAAGTATATTGCCGGCCCCAATACGAATTGTTTCGAAATAACGAGCAATCCTTGTTTTAAAATTAAAATCCATTCTAGATTTAATTTCAAGGTTTTCGATAGAAGTTACAGAAAATGTCGTCAAAATACGTTGGGCACGATAATAGAGAGATCTATCTTGTTCTCCCGGATTCCGTTGTTTTTCAGGTTTTTCTAACCTTCCAAAGGCCAAAACTTTATCACCAATATGTAAATATGACGCATCCCCCATAATCGAAATGGCAATACGTCCAGAACACTTTTTCCATACACCAGAATCTTTTACTAACGAAACATTAGCGTTAAAACAAGTTAACACATCACTTTTGATAACAGATTGACTTGAATTTTCTTGGCGAAATAAAGTAGGCGTATTTTGCACTTGGAACTCGAGGGCAACCGAAACGCCTTCTTGAGGTACGTGTAGACCAATTTCTGTTTCTGGGAAATAATTCAAATATCGTTCATACCGCAAACCGGCCAATGAAGCAAAAGTTATCCAAGCAATAATATTTACTAAAAAAAAGGGGATCGACTTCGAAGAGTCTCCATGCTTAACGCTTTTGAGATAAAGAAAATTAGTCAGTATCGCAGTAAGTAAAACACCAACAACGCTAATCCAAAAAAGAAAAAACCAAACAGCCACACCAGGCGTCCAATATTCATCAAGCAGAATACCGATAACCGCAGCCATGAAAAAAGGCACGAGAGGAGCGGCAATTTTCGTTTTTTTACTTCTGTGAGAACACGGCATTTATTAACCACATAGGAAAAAGAACAAACGCCGAAGGCGAAAACGTCTCCGGCGTTCCAAAACACGAAAACTCAGCGAAAATTATACTCAATTTTCGTTTTCAAGCTGTTCCAAAATTTCTTCCGGAATCGTAAAATTCGAAGAGACCGTCTGAATATCTTCATGTTCATCCAGAGCGTCGATAAGTCTCAAAGTTTTACGAGCTGCATTAACATCTTTAATCTCTATCGTATCACGAGCAACATAGGTAATCTCAGAGTGAGTTGGGTGAATATCAGCTTTTTCAAGGTAGGCAAGAACCGCATCAAAATTTTCCGGCGTACATGTAACCTTATAAATGTCGTCGGTAGTCTCAACATCATCAGCTCCAGCTTCAATGGCAAGATCCATCATTTCTTCTTCACCTTTGACGGCGACGTCAACTTCAATAACGCCTTTACGATCAAAGTTCCAACCTACGCAACCAGATTGTCCCATCTTTCCACCACAAACCTCAAAGATCTTACGAACTTCAGGAGCAGTACGATTACGGTTATCAGTCAACCCGGCAGCCATAACAGCCACACCGTCAACGCCATAGCCTTCATACAAAACTTCTTCAAGTTCGACAGGATCAAGTTCGCCGGTTCCACGCTTAATAGCACGGGTAATATTATCTTTTGGAAGACTCACAGCTTTGGCTTCATCAATAGCAGCGCGCAGACGAATATTCTCATCAGGATTTCCCCCTCCCTGTTTAGCTGCAACAATTATAGCTTTCGCGAGTTTACTCCACAACTTACCACGCTTAGCGTCGACAAGAGCTTTCTTGTGTTTAATACCTGCCCAATGGGAATGCCCAGACATAATTAACCTCGACAAATTTCTTTTGTCACGACGTCAATCTCGAACGTTTTGTCTTTGCATTAGCTTTTGACTAAATTTGCTCGCAACGTTCCAAACGTACGCACCGTCTAAACGACGAATCCAATTCGGAGAAAGACGTCCTTCTTTACTTTCTTGTAAGATCAAACAACGTTTATATTTTGTCAAACGTTAACCCAATCCTGTTCTTAGGTTAGGACCATCGACAGACAGCGCCGTTTGAACGAAGGACTAAGAAAACGCTCGACGTCTTCTCTTCATTCACGACGTTTTGGGAATAACTATCCGTGATCCGCGTTACGCAACTAGACGCAAACGGACGAGGCACGACAACACATGCCATCTTGGATAATAAGCGTCCTCTCACGCTTTCACTATTTACGTTTGACTGAACGCTTCGTGGTAGTCTTCCCTACGTCGGCATTCAAAACGTCTGGAGGCTCAGATGAAGTTTTCCGAGTCCTACCAGAAACCTTATCCTTCACCGAATTTTTTTCTTTTTTAATACAAAGACTTGATCCAGATTTATTAACTTCTTCAACTTTTAAAGCCTGCTTTTCAGGTTGAACACAACTCCCAGACTTACCCAATTTTTGATTCTTTTTAGGGGACGCAATCTCGCTTTTCGCGACTAAACTACGCTCACTATTCCCCGACATACCAAGCTCAACATCCTTACTGTTACTGGCTTTTACATGCTTACTCGACTTTTTACAAAGTTCAACAGAACCACTTACATCCTTATTTTCACCCTTTTCAGACTTCCGTTTACACTTTGAAGAAGATAAGGTCGATAATGAGTCAGACTCATTTTGTAAATTCGCTTTTTCCTCGTTATTTTTACTTTTATTTAAATTCTTATTAGTCGTAACCGAAACTTCAACAGTCGCAGTCCCTTCCCCCGTCTTATTGTCAGTTTCAACTTTACAACTCTTTTTTTTCGACTTCACAGCTTTCGGCACAAGAGACGCTACCATCTTTTCCTGATTCTTACTTTTGTCAGGACAAGCAGACGGAACCACACGTTTTCGCGAAACTTTCTTCACAATATGTAAATCAGCTTCTACCGTAACATTATCGTTATTACGATATGTAGAACCAGAATCATTCAACTCAGTTTCTTCATTAGCATTCGAACGTCGAACTGAACGAGTTTTAGAAGCCCCAACAGAAACACTATCAATCTCCCCCAAACCACCTTCTGTTCGATTCACAAATGACTCGACATCATCTTCAACATCTTCTTCAGTCTCACCACCAAATTCATCATCGGCCTCAATAGAAGTCGGCATCGCCTGTCCACTCTGACGCTGAGGTCG
Organism: uncultured Planctomycetaceae bacterium; assembly: GCA_964447865.1. GTDB lineage: Bacteria > Planctomycetota > Planctomycetia > Pirellulales > Thermoguttaceae > RUG369. The sequence goes on from CAYUUL010000006.1 coordinate 23,426, forward strand.
GAGTCTTCGAGCTATTTCACGAGGATCAATCGGTTCACTTGACACAACAAGAGGCTCTTCTGAACGACTATCAACATCGGGATCCAACGAACGTAAAAACTTAAGAACATCTTCGCGTTTTTCAGGCGAAGCCAACTCAACCCCGAGTTCATGCAATGAAAAGAAGAATTTCCGTAAGTCACTATCCTTAAAGGCGTTCTTTAAACCTTTCACAACCTCTATTTCTCTCTCTTCTCCCTTTTCAGCGCCAACCTGTTTGGCCACCACGACCCCCCCTAACAATCGCAACACGCGCAATGAATATTCATCAAGGGGAACGTCCTTGCCTTCAATCGCTAAAAAAGAAACACACTCACACATAAAGCGAGTAACATAAGGAACAGTATTCAGAAATTTAACAATTTCATCAGAACCTTTCGCACGAATATCCTCAAGATCAAACTTATAAGTTTTATCAAAGAGCCATTGCAAAGTTCTCCTCAATCTTTCTCCGACATTCAATGAGTCGGTAGTCATCGGAACCACATTTGCAATTTCGGACGCAGTTGAAACTCGAATTTCGTTCCAATCAATGAAGTGACGTTGAAGTTCGACAAAAGCCGCTCGCGCCTGACCAAAAGAAGCATTTTCTAAAAAAATAGCAAACACCAAATGGTCAAGAATTTTACGTTCATGAGACAAAACAGCAGGCTCGTCCGTATACCGTTTTTGTAACTTTTTGTAAAACGTCTTTACGTCAAACACGCTTGTTACGGTTTTCTTTGCCACTCTAATTCACCGATAGAAATTTATTGTAAATGAAAAAAAACGCAGAGGCACAAAACCCAAGAAGCGTCATTGACTATTCAGCAACCAACACACTCGACGTTCTTTCCCAATGTAAAACGAAGTCAAACGAAAAAAACAATCACAAAGAAGAATAGTTTTAATCTTCTTCTCTCTCACATTCTTCACTTTCAACCTCAACCACCTCTGGATTCCTCTGTTTCCGCTCATCTGCCAAGATCTCGGTAATCCTCACGAGGTTTTTCACTCCTTCATCAACGAGAAATTGCAAAGTGGGAGTATAACGGGAATCAATACGCTTAGCAACTTTTGATTGCAGAAAACCAGCGGAACTTTGCAATCCCTTTTGCACAGTACGTTCCTTAGCTTCGTCTCCACGCGTCATAAAATAAACTTTAGCAGTACGCATATCTTCGGACACTTCAACTTTAGTAATCGTCGCTCCAACAGTACGCGGATCTTTAATTTCAGTCAAAAGAGCCATCGCAACCACTTCACGGATTGCCTCGGCAGCTTTAAGCGTTCGTCTCGACGCCATATAAGTCTATCTTTCTTTTACTAACTCTAAATACACAAATCATTCAAACCGCCTATAAGTCAACAAAGAAGACGAAAGGCAATTTGAAAAAATTCCCACTCCAACCAATCATCTTCCACGATTAAACTGGAGAGGGAAAACAGACGTATATCTCAGAAAGTACGAGCAATTTCCTCGATTTTGTAAGCTTCGAGAACGTCGCCCTCTTTAACATCATTATAATTTTTCAACTTCATACCGCATTCATATCCATCACGAACTTCCTTAACGTCGTCCTTTACACGTTTAAGCGTATCAAGTTGATATTCGCCGATAACACGTTGGTCACGAATAACGCGGATCTGACAATCACGTTCAATAACACCGGAAAGAACACGACAACCAGCAATAACACCTACGTGACTAATACTAAACGTACGTTGTACCAACGCGCGTCCAAGCTCTTTGACTTGTTCAATGGGCTTCAACATACCAACTAAAGCGTCATGAATATCTTCAGTCAACTTATAGATGATGTCGTAACGACGAATTTGAACCTGCTTTTTCTCAGCCAAAGCTCTAGCGCCTTCGTCAGGAACAACATTGAAGCCAACAATAATAGCATCAGACGCATCAGCAAGATGAACGTCAGCTTCCGTTATACCGCCGACAGAAGCCTGCAAAATCTTAACCTTAACTTCTGGATGTTCCAACTTACCCATCTCTTTGCGAATAGCTTCAATTGACCCCCGAACATCCGCGCGAATGATAACATTCAGCGTCTGCTGTTTTGCGGAATTCATACGTTCAAAAAGGTTTTCTAACGTCACATGTCCAGGAGCGCCAGCAAGCTCAATTTCCCTCTCGCGCGCCTGTCGTTCTTCAGCTATCTGACGCGCGACAGAAATATCCTCCAAAACAATAAACTTACTTCCTGCTTCCGGCGCAACATCCAATCCTGTAAGAGTGACGGGGACACTTGGACCAGCTTCCTGAATCCGTTGGAACGGAGGCAATGTATCAGTCATCGAACGTACGCGTCCATAAGAAGATCCGCAAAGAACAATATCCCCGTTTCTCAAGGTTCCATTTTGAACCAAAGCTTTACAACAAACACCTTGACCAGCTTGTAACGAAGCTTCAAGCACCACGCCTGTAGCACGACGATTTGGATTCGCCTTAAGTTCATGAAGCTCAGCAACTGTAAGCAGAGTATCAAGCAATTCGTCGACGCCCATTCCTGTCACAGCGCTCGTATTAACCACCTCGACGTCGCCCCCCCATTCACTTGGCATAAGATCATTATTTGCAAGTTCTTGAATGACTCGATCACGGTTCACTCCGGGCAGATCCATTTTGTTCAAGGCAACAACAATAGGAACACCAGCAGCTTTTGCGTGACTAATAGCTTCCTCAGTCTGCGGCATGACGCCATCGTCAGCCGCAACAACCAAAACAGCCACATCAGTACAATTTGCGCCACGCGCACGCATTTCAGTAAAAGCCTCATGGCCAGGAGTATCGACAAAAGTCACAGCGCCACGCGGCGTATCGACGCGATAAGCACGAATATGTTGCGTAATCCCCCCGCGTTCACCCGAAACAACATGCAAATGCAAAATACGATCTAATAAGGACGTCTTACCGTGGTCAACGTGCCCCAAAAAAGTAACGACAGGCGCGCGAGGCACAAGCGATTCAGGCGCATCAACTTCATCAAAGACAGAATCGACATATTGTTCTTCAAGGGTTTCTTCCTCTTTGACAGTTGCTTTCAGGTTAAGCGAATCAATCATCAACTCCACCATTGCAGTATCAAGGAATTGATTCATCGTCTTAATAACGCCAATTTTCAACAACTCTTTGATAACTGTTGCAACAGAAACCCCGGTAGATTCAGAGAACTGTTTAACAGTACACGGCATCTGAATAACGACGTCCGAAACGCGAGGAGCAGTCACATTAGCTGAAGAACCTTTCTTTCCGCGCGTGCGACCAACTCGCGTGAAGCGAGGCTCATCATCATCCGTAACAGAAAAGTTTTGGTTATTACCACGTCGTCGCTGATTTTCAGAATTTTTATTCCGAATATTCTCATTACCTTCAGAATCACGATCTCGTCCACCCTTTTTACGGTCGCCGCGTGAACCTTTACCACTTCCTCCCATAGGAACGCCAGCATCGACAACAGCATTCCGCCCAAAAGTCAGACCATTACGCCCGGCGCTAGAAAACTTACTATCTCGCCCGGAATTATCCCGACTACCAACATCTTTATTACCATCACGCGAACCTCGTCGATCCGCTGAACGTTTTTCGGAGTTATCCTTACTTTGATTCCGAGCATTCTTATCCATAAGATAAGAAGTAAGCCCACCACTCCCGGCAACATTTCGAGCACGACGCAACGCTTCTTGGGAAAACACTTGTACCGGTTTCTGAGCAGGTTCCTCCTGAACCTTTTTCGTTACCGGCTTCTGTGGGGCAGTTGGCATAGGCGCAAGATGAGGAATGAAACGTGAATTCGTATTTCCAGAAGATTTTGAACCACCATGTCCATTAGAACTGCCGCCACTCGTCGGACTATTCAAATTAACAACCTTCTTCTGTCCAACACCAAGAACACGCACTCTACCCGAATCGTGAGAAACATTCGTAATTTTAGGAGGTTCCTTCATTTCCTGTAAAGCTTTTGGGTCAGGCGTTAGATAGGAAGGCATTACTGGTCGAACAGGGCGAGAATCAACCTGTTTACGATCATTCCCTCGATTACGATCATTCCCACGACGTTCGTCCTTGTTGCGTTGTTCGTTGTTTCGATCACGACGGTTTGACACAGGAGAAGTGGCTGGCGTTTTTTTCACCACAACCTGAGAGACTACATTCGAACGCGTCACAACTGGTTTTCTATCTACAATTTTACGCGAGTCGACTTTCAATTCTTCTTTTCCTGCACCTTCCTGTTTTACACTACAAGGCGCAAGTCCTTCTACTTTACCAGCAGTCACCACTTGAACCTCTTTCTTTTCACTTTCCTCAACAACAGAGCTCACTGAGTTTGAACCTATTGTTTCTTCAACCTTCGGCGTGTCAACACTCACATCATTCTTTTTGTCGGTAATCACATCAATCTCAGAACGATCTTCACTGGAACATTGCACATCGTCTGCGACCAATTCTTTTTTTTCAGAATCAGACTTTTCAGAGCTTGAGACTGTTAGTTCAGAAATTTCCGAAACAGAATCAACCGACTCGGTTCTTACAACATTTTGTTTTACTAATCCGGCGTTTTCTGTTCCTACAAGTGAAACATCTGTTGCCACCACAGAACCGCGCTCCAAAACTGACTCTTCATTATCAAGTTTCACACAACTCGGACTTTTCGCAAGCGACGCTTCTTTCAGCTCAGCAGATTCTGTTGCAACGGATGGAGCTACTTCATTTTTCACTTCACTAGTCTTATTTGAACCCTGTCGTTTACCACCAAGGATAGAGATCAGGCGATTTGGTCTCGGAGTCGTCAAGACGGGCTTGACACTCGGTTTAATAGCTTTAACCGCACCCGAATTCGAATTTTGATTCACAACTGGGCGAACCATCTCAAATTTTTTTTCTGCTTCTTCAACACGACTTCCTTCAGCTTCACCATTTACGAAGTCGGTTACTCGCCGAATCTCATCATTCGACAAGGAAGACAAGGGGTTGTTTTTATCATTAATCCCCAATTTTTTACAAGCATCAAGTAGAACTTTACTTTCTATTTGGAGTCTTTTGGCTAAAACGTAAATTCGAATCGTCAACTTACTAACTCTTTATTTCTTTATTGCTTATTTCACAAATTCGCTACGCGGCGCGCCGCGTAACTCGCAATCGCGCTTTTGTCCTCAAAAGGCCATTCACGTTCTAGGCAAAGACGCCCAAACGCATACCACGGCTCGACAGTTCGACCATAAAGTCGAACCTGAACCAAGCCCCAAGTTTACACCAAGTCCGAGTTATCAACCAACTTGGAAGACAACCAAACAACGAATTACTCTATTCAAATTCTTCAAAAACACACCAACCGCGTTTTCCTTCCGTTTCCATCAAAAAACGCAATTTATTCATACCCACTTTCGGTTCTCGCTATACCAGAACCTCAAAATTCCTCCCCCTCTCATACAAATGATATAAAAAAACATCCAAACCTCAAGAGATCACACACAAGCTCCTGTGACAATCATTCAACGTCACCATCCCCCTTATTTTCCTCTTCTCGTTGTTCATGTCTTTGAAGATTCAACAAAGTCATATTATTTTCACGAGCATTTTCCTCCTCTTCAGCTCGTTCATCAGCAACTTGCACAATATAATTAACCTGTTCTTCCGACAATCTTCCCAAAGCAACCAGATCCTCAGGTTCAATAATCGAAAGATCTGAATAAGAAAGATACCCCTGCCCAACGAGCACATTCGCAAGTTCAGCCGTAATTCCTTCAATAGAAAGAAAATCCTCGGTAGCTTTTTCAATCATCTTATCCAAATCTTCTCTCGTCATTACATCGATATCCCAATTTGTCAGTCGGGACGCAAGACGCACATTCTGACCATGGTTTCCAATCGCCACAGCTCGACATTCTGGTTGTACCAAAACAATAGCGCGCCCAATTTTTTCACAGAGTATAATCTCCTCAATCTCAGCAGGCTTGAGAGCAGAACGTATAAACTCTGTCGGCTCTTCCGAATAAGGAACAACATCAACGCGCTCCCCCCCTCCTAACTTTTTGTTTATAGCGCTAGAACGAGCTCCCCTAACTCCAACACAGGCGCCAACCAAATCAATTCGAGGATCATCAGAATAAACAGCCACTTTCGTCCGCCGCCCAGCATCACGACTGACATTTTTGATACAGATAGTTCCATCGACAATCTCAGGAATTTCTTGTTCAAAAATTCTCTGAACCAACAAAGGGCGAGAACGACTCAAAATAACCTTAACAACAGCGCCATTTTTTTTGACGTCAACAATTAAGGCGGTAATTTTGTCGCCAGTTTGAAACTTTTCACGCGGAATTCTCTCTGAATGAGGCATAATAGCATCAACCCCACCATCTTCGAGAGCAACAGAAACCACTTTATTCCTGTCGCCTCCACGACTAACAGTTCCATTAACAAGAGTTCCAATCCTCGGATAGAACTTATCGAAGTTCATATCACGCTCTGCATCGCGAATCTTTTGAATAAAAATTTGTTTAGCAGTCTGAGCTCCAGCGCGTTCAGTGATTTCTTCTGGCGTAAGAGGAACACCATCACGGTAAGCATTAATTTCGCCAGTATTCCTATTTATATGCACCTCGACCAGACTATCATCATACCCGTCTCCATTTTTACGCGCAGCCATTGCCATAGCTTGTTCGAGAAAATCAAAAAGCATTTCACGAGGCACATGCCGCGTTCCATGTACCTCTTCAACGAATCTCAAAATACTTTTGGCTTTACCGTCGTTGTCACTTCTCATGCTTTTAGCCGTTCCTCGCTAGACGTTACAAAAAAAACGTTCGACATGTCGCAACTAAACAAATGCCGAAACATACTTGCGCAAATCGTAAACATATGCCACGACGACGTTGCAAGACGACACTAAAAAAAAAGGCGTCACCCTCGCGACGCCGCCCGCAATGCACAGTGACAATCTCACTGTAATCGACCGACGCCGCACATAAACAACCGACCACGAATTGCATCGAAACCTCGTCAATCGTCATCACAACAGCGTCAGACCATGTTTATACAGTCTGAACGGTAGTTTACTACGAATCATAAAGTCGTCAAGAGCGCGCCAACAACACTATGTTGCTTTTATACAATGGTCAAAATAACTTGTTCATTCACCAAGGTATTTTCTTATTTTATCCAAACTATATATTTTCACAATCGTATATTTGCAATAAAGGTAAAAAAACAGAAACTGAAATGAGTTTTAAAATAGATTGAACAAAGATACGCTTTTGAACTTGTCGTTTCAGTTTGTAGACATACATTTTTTTAGTTGTCTCATCTGTATAAATCTGCTAAAAATACCAACCCAAAACCGACACGTTCTTTATTGATCAGAATTCTAACGTCCACCTATTAATCACAAACCACACATTTTGTAAAAAAAGAATAACAATCTCCTCTAACATTCATTGTAATAAAATCATTCCATCATTTTTAAAATATAGACTCTAATGAAACCTTCGTATAAAAAAGTTTATTATCAAACATAAACAACAAATAATAAAACAATAATTATTTCAATCTAGTCTTAAAAAAACGGATCTCAAATACAATAGTCCCCAATTCACATATTGTCGTTATCTTTCCTAGTATTCCTCCCCAAATTCAAAATGATTTGAAGAATTGAGACGCCGAAACATATGTGCAAATCAAATGTACTTTCGTAATTTCCATGTGAACGTGAACTAATATGAAGCACACAGCTTCTATGTAAATATCTAACATGAGTTATGTAATCTGTAAATGACATACACTCGCGTAACGTTGATTAGTAACAAAAAAGTTTTTGCACTTACAGTCACTGTTTTCTATCGTCGGTATTTCAGAATCAAAAATCAGTTCTGTAATAAAACTCGGAAAATATATTTGAAAACGATGAAAACACAACAACGCGAATTTACAGTTGTTTTTGACACGTCTCAAGGAAGCGGATGACATATTTTATGGCACACAAAAATGTCATTTCGCGAGATAGTAATCAAACATACCAGTAACAACATAGCTGTAAGAATTGGCAAATAGGTTTTGAGAAACAACCGGTAAAAAAAGACCGATAGATAACGAAATAGATCAAAAGTGCAAATTATGATAACAAGTACATTACGCCTACTGAACAATATTTCACAGTAAGTTAATTACTGAAATTATCAAATTATTGTCATACAGCCCGAATAAAAAAGAAAATATTTAGTTCATAAAATACGAAATACGTAAACGAAACAGATTCTTACGTCATAGAAATGCTTCTCTATGTCCGACCGTTTACCGGTAGTCGTTGTTTCGCTATTCAGAACGCCAAGTTAGGTTGGCAAGTAAAACAACAAGTTAAATCCACATTTTAATTAATAATTTGTCATAAACGTCACACGTTAATTGCGATAATGAATAGTATGACGACTCTTATGTTTCCAATTACTGTGTAAATATAGACACAAAGATTCATCAAGACCCAGTCAGTCCAAGCCAGACGAGTGTATTTTGGAATGGTACGAAAATGTCCAATCGCCAAATTTACGTTAATGGTTAAGAAAATGGAAGTTTCGTGTATTAAACCTATCCAAGTCAAAAGTATCGTTACCAAAACCAATCTTCCAATCTGCGATTACTCGGTCAACCCTTATATTGGTTGTATGCACGCCTGTAAATACTGTTCCGCCTCTTTTATGAAGCGATTTACCGGACACACAGAACCGTGGGGGACATTTTTGGATGTAAAATACTGGGATCCACTCAGAATCCCCGGAAAATACCTTGGTAAAGAGTTATTCATATGATCGGTCACAGACCCATATAATCCACAAGAAGCGATGTATAAACGAACAAGAATCTTTTTGGAACAGCTACAAGGTAGTGGCGCAAAAATTAGTATTCAAACGAAATCTGATCTTGTGCTCCGTGAATTAGAATTAATTAGAACATTTCCAAACGCCAGAGTTGGCTTCAGTATCAAACCCCTTGATGAAAGATTCAAAAATGATATGGATCAGGCGGTTAGCATTGAACGCCGTCTTACAGCAATGGAATTATTCCACAACGCAGGGGTACGGACGACATGTTTTATCTAACCGATTTTTCTCGGCGTCACCGACGTAAAGGCAATCATTGACCGCGTAAAAACACAATGTAATTTGATCTGGTTGGAAAATCTGAACCTGCGCGGCGACTATAAAAACATTATCATTAACTACATTGGCGCAAAGTATCCTCAGTTCATGCCGTTGTATGAAGAGATTTATCTCTATGGAAACTGTACTTATTGGGAGATGCTGGATAGTCAGCTGAATTCATTTATACAAAAAAATGGGCTTCACTATGTACGTAATGACGACAGTTTCAACACTCATTTGTCGCGCCGCCCACCGTAGTCAAATTTTTTTATCACGAAAAATCAAAAAGACTGTCCAAAAGGATAATGGATATGCCGGAATTACCCGAAGTTGAAACAATCCGTCAGATTATCGAGCCACAAATCTCCAGCAGTATCATCCAAAAAGTCGAAGTTTTGAACGAACAAATCATCTCTTACCCCGACATAGAACACTTTTGTGAAAATCTCACTAAGAAACGGTTTATCGGCATGAACAGACGCGGTAAATTTCTAATTTTCCAACACGAAAACCAAGTTAGTCTGTTTCTACACCTGCGTATGACAGGACAGTTGCTTATAACCCCACGAGAGTATCCTAACGAAAAACATACTCACCTTGTTCTACACCTAAGTAACGGGATGGAGCTACGCTATATTGACGTCCAGAGATTTGGACGTTTTTGGCTCATAGGTAAAAACGATTCCTCCAATATCACAGGCGTCAATCTATTGGGACTTGAACCGTTTGATAAACGACTTACGCCCGAGTATCTAAAAAGTAAGCTCTCCCAAAAGAAAAAATCAATCAAAGAAATGTTACTTGACCAATCTGTTGTCGCTGGGATCGGTAATATTTACTCCGATGAAATTCTCTATCTGTGTGAAATTTATCCGGGAACAAAATGTACAGAATTAACCGATAAGGACTGGGAAAATTTAAGTCAGATAATCCCTCAGGAACTTTCTCTTGCAATTAAGGAAAATCAAATGTCAGCGGAAGAATATCTTACAGGTAAGGGAAAGAAATACCGAAACATGCAATTTTTGAAGGCATACGGTCATGAAGGTACACCATGCCCCGTCTGCGGTAGTATCTTTAAAAAAATCCTCATTGGCGGAAGAAGTAGTTGCTATTGTCCAAGTCGTCAGAAGCATAGGAACATTTGAAAGCGGTTCGATAATATCGTGGATAATATTCAACCTAACATGAATGTGAACGTTCTCACATTCTTACTTTAGGTAGTCAGTTTTACATTTTCATTCTAAACTACAATCGTACATACATACTGTTACGTCTACGAGAATGAACATTTCCGAGAATAAAAATTACATTTTCATTCCACGATTACACTGTGAAGAAAATTAAAAGTACAAAAACGCCAATTTGAAAAAGGTTGATTCTCTAGCAAAAACGTAACATAAGAACCTGAAAGAACGGCGTTTATACGTTACAGCAATTTGTCGTAAGACAATCTGCATAAAATGAGATAATCAACTTGAAATATTGACCAAAACTCCGTATTTCGAACGTCCTCACAAGCTCTGTTTCATCAAAAAGACCTAAGTAAAGGAACGACAAGACCAAAATCATGCCGTTCCCACAAAAATATAAACTATTCTCTAACGCTTATCTGTAAATACGAGGAGCTTTTCAAGATTATTTCCCTTCATAACCTCGTGACTATACAAAATTACTTCCTATCAACAGTGATAATATTTGTACCGCACCTCAATTCAATCCAACGCTCTGGCACGACATTTTTGGTAATTTCGTCAACCTTTACATTTTCAGGCAAAGCGCATACATGTTCGACAGGACTAAAACCTTCTGGCACACAAAACCAAGCTCTTGTCCCTTCCGGCACAATAATTTTGGCGTCAAAAGTTTTATCAGTAACGTTGTAGTTTACTTCAATATTACCATACTTTGTTTGACATGCATAACTTACATTTTTAATACACCCAAGTTCTGGAGCAATGATAAATTCTTCAAAGGCAGGTTTAATCGGTCGAATACCAATTGCATACTGAGCCAAGCAAGTCAACCCACCACCACTCCAAGCGTGATTGGTAGTTCCTCCGCCATACCCTTCGGCGCCAATTCCCCATCCTTCCCACAACGTAGAGTAGTCCGGACAATCAACCATTTTGGTAAATCTTTTTTTGAGGCGGTAGAGCGCATAATCGGCATACCCCATAGTAAAGAGGGCTTGTAACACGTATTTTTCCATATATGGGCTAGCATGTTCCTCTTTTTTGAAAACATCAAGCATTTTAGTGAAATTTTCTTGGGCAACAAATCCAGCGATTACAGCCATTGCGTTTGTTCGGTCGTCGGTCGCTCCATTATATCCAGGGGAACGATATTCTTTTCCAGTCCAAAAGACCCGGTTAAAATTCATCGTAAGTTTATTGCGACGAGATTGCAACTCCTTTAGGCCATTTACGTCGCCAACTCGTTTAGCCAAATCAATTCCTTCATCGAGAGCGAGAGCATACCAACAGTTAAGTAACGCGCGAAGATCAATATCTTCCCCCCAATCACCCCAGCTCCAATCGCCGTTTCTGACCTCGATTACCCCCTCAGAATCGAAATTCCAAATGAGAAGATAACGTTTAATCGCAGGGTAAATATCCTCGGCAGTTTGAAAATCTCCCGAGAAGAACGAATATGTTCCTAGACCGCAAACGCCAACAGTAGCTAAAATTTGAGCAGGCAACTCTTTCGACCAATTTCCATCGGGAATTGGCGAATACATCGTACCATCAGCACGTTGGAATCTCGCAAGTTCATAGAACGCTTTCCGAGGTATAGCGTCGGCATGGCGATCTAACGCGTAGAAAGCTTCCCCAAGTTCGTTAACAGCGTCTCCCCACCAGTGTGAACGTTCACGATCAGGACAGTCGAAATAAGAATCGCGCATCGTAACATATAAGGTTCGTTCCGCCTTTTTCCAGAAGCGATTATAAAAATCTACATCGCATCCAAAATGAGAGACGAAATTAGTATCGTAGCCAGTTTCACGATAAGTCAAATTAATTGGTTTAACGCCTTTCGGTAACGTATAGATCATCTTGTGACCATTCATCCAGCCAAGCGACTCATATTCTTGAACACCTTCTTTCGTAACATACTCTGCACGAACATTATACTCGCTTCCCCCCATATAATCATCCGTTCGCATATCAATTGTAAGTCCGGCGGGAGCGTCTACTTTTAGACATGGCGTAGCGTGCAAATTATAGGGTAGTTGACACGTAACTTTCAAACCGCCGTCTGGCAGTTGTTCTTCGGTGAGAGATACATATTCTCTAACTCCCCAATCTTTAAAAAGAGGCGACGGACGTTCAAAAAGATAATTCCAAGGAGCAAGAGGTTTCTTCGTCTTTGAATCGTAGGCAAGTCCAAATTCTCTCGCGTCTTTCCAATTAGCGTCGTCAAAATCTACGGCTTTCCAATCGCCATTGTAATCATATTGGGCATTAAAACGCACATTCCACTCACCCAATCGTCGGTTAGGTTGAGGATCAGCGGTAATCATTTCATAAGCGCCGTTCGTATTTTCACGCCAATTGGGCGCAACATTGGAAACATCAAAAGAGGTTGTCATTTCCTTTGAACCGCGTTCTACAATATTGGGAGCGATAATTCCTTTTGGAATCGCGGAATAAATCGAAGCCTTCCAAGTAGAATCACTAAGAAGAAAGAGTCCGTTAGCCCCATTTGTAGAGGCGTCGAATAAAAACCCGGGAACCCCGCTATTCACGTGGGAAAACCCCTGTTTTCCAAAGAACCAAGTCAAAACCGCGAAGGTATTTTTCCCCTCTTTCAAGAACGGTTTCAAATCGACAACGTCATAATAAGTATCAAACGGAGTCGGGCCGCGTTTCAATCCACCCTCAAACACCACATTTTCCCCGTTAACATAAAGCCAGTATTTACTGTCAGTCGCAATACGCGCAATCGCTTTTTCAGGAACAGCAGACAGTTCAATAGTCTTACGGTACGTTTGCCAAAGGTTTGGTAGGAACGGTTCCGGAAGATCAGCGGCAGCAATCCATTTCGCCTGAAAATCGAGAGTAGGGGCAAAATTTTCCCCAATGGGAAATTGTCCTTGCCGTTTAAGTTGCAACGGCTTGCTAACATCATATTTCGCGCTATTATCCTCAGATAAGCAGATTGCAGGGAGTAACGCAATCACCGTAATCATTAGTGTTATCGTTTTTAAATTCATGGAATATCCTTGTCGAGAGAAACTCGTGCGCCGAAGCGCAAAATACACAATCACAACTGACTGCAAGAAAGTACTTTAAAAAAGGGCGTCATTTCCCGCTCAAGAAACGAGCGCCGCCCTGAAAGCAGAAACACTCTTAAACGATCACCCCAATCTTCCTCGTTTAGAAAACTCCTGAATCTCAGACTGCATAGGGGATTCTGTAAGCACCGGCAAATCTAATTCCCAAGGTAAAAGTACGGTAAACACACTTCCAAACCCTGGTTGACTTTCAAGCGAAATCTCACCTTCTAAAAGTTTACATAACTCTTTAACAATCGACAATCCTAAACCACTCCCAGAATACTCACGCGTTATTGTATTCCCTTCAGTAGCGCTTTTCCCTTGTCGAAATTTTTCAAAGATTATTTGGCGATCTTCTTCCGCGACGCCAACCCCCGAATCAATAACTTTCAATTCAAGAAAGGGTATTGGAACAGAGTTCATAATAGAACCTGTCAAGACTCGAGGATAAAATGGTTCATGCATAACTCGTTCTACGACAACTTGTATTCTTCCTCCTTCCGGCGTAAATTTTATTGCATTCGAAAGGAGATTATTGACAATTTGTTGGATTCTTGCCTCGTCCTGTTTCATTAAAGGCATATCCTTAGCAAAAGACGTAGTTAGGTCGAGATTTTTTTTGTCAACAAGGGGCTTCGCCATATCACACTGAGCTTGTACCGCAGCTTCAATTCGAAAACTCGCGGGATTAGGTTCAACCTTACCGGCGTCCATTTTTGCTAGATCAAGAATATTATTTATCATAGCAAGTAGCGCCTGTCCCGATTTATTGATATTGGCAACGTATCGACGTTGTTTGTCGTCGAGCGTACTAATCGACCCCAGGACGTCGCTGAAACCAAGAATACTATTAAGCGGAGTACGTAGCTCGTGACTCATCGTCGACATAAAGTCAGATTTTACACGATTCGATTCAAAGAGTTGTAGGTTTGCATGAGCAAGTTCATCAACTTTACGTTCCAGTTCGCTATTGAGCGTTCTTAGTTTTTCTTGCGTAGCCACCAGGTACTTGAGCATCTTATTAAAAGCATCGCCGAGCGCCTCAAATTCATCGGCAGTTTGAAGATTGGCGCGTTTTGAGACGTCGCCGCGTCCAATCGCTTCACTTACGTCGCGCAAACTCCGCAACGGTTTGACAACTACAAGACGTATAACGACACAAAACGCGATCATGCCAAGAAAGGCGGTAACAATCGCGCCTGCGAGTAGTTGAGTCCACAACTTAGCGCTTTCTTTTTTTGCGGGCGGTTCAGGAATAGTCACCTGTACAACGCCTAAGACGTCGCCAAACTCGAGCGATGAATCCCCCATAATTTCGCGGTGACAATTCCAGCATGATCTCCCAAGTCGAAGCGGCTGATAATAGTGATAACGACCGTTTTCATCAATACGTTCAACCGCAACATTTTGCGCGTCGTCAGAATCAGGGTCGAAACCAACCGGCTCTTCCAATTGTTCAAAAAGTTTTTGTTCAAAGTCGTCTCGAGGTTTGTCGTCTTCATTTTCCCTTCGCGCGTTATATGCGCGAATAAGCCTCGTTTCAATTCTAGAGCGTTCGTCGGCAGAACCGCCGATTTGTTCGCTTAGAGTTGTCATACTATCAATAAAGTCATTTAGATCGCTAGAAATAGAACTTGTTCTAGCCGCATTTCGCGCCTGCTCGGACGCTAACCCTTTAATATGAACAAGGAGAAATTCACGTTCACTAACAAGTTTTCCCATTAAGGGATTGCGGGCTTCCACTTGACTTTTCGTCGCTTTATAAAATAGGGCGACGCTAATTAAAATGACAATTGCCAACGCAACCCCGAACGAGACAAGACACTTGATCTCTAGACTCGACTTAATAAACGATTTACCGGGACGCTTGAACTCCATATTTTCCGCCTTAAATTTAAAACACTTAGCTTGAATTATTCTAGAAAAGAAGGTCTTTCACGTCAAGGGCGCGACGAAAATACTGTGGGCGTTCCCTCTGTCTCATCCATTGGAAAGCGGAAAAAAATAAAAATTGACGTTTCTTTGAATTGTGTTACCTGCTATAATTCCCCGGCTGAAAGCAAGTCTGGTTACTTTTAAATCATTCGTTTTGTATTCAGCGCATAAACGTTCAATTTAAGCGACAGTCGAGCAATTCATGACTCAAACGATAAGTATAGCCAATCAAAAGGGAGGCGTTGGCAAAACAACGACAACGATTTCCCTTGCGTCTTGTATTTCTCGTTCGGGTTCGTGTGTTCTCTTGGTTGACCTTGATCCGCAGTGTAACGCCACGAGCGGCTTGGGCTTCGACCCGTCTCCACGACATCCATTCGCATTTCCAGGCGACTCATTACATGCGACAATACGTCATTATTCAGAGACGCTTGACGTATTGCCAGGTTGCCGTAGTTTCGCGGATGTGGAACGTCTTGCCGGCGTTCAAGATCCTTGTTATTTCGAAAAAATAGCGAGAATGCTCTCACGCGAGACGCAAGGATACGATTACGTACTTATCGACTGTCCTCCATCGCTTGGACCTTTGACACAAGCCGCGCTTGCCTGGTCAAATGAAGTTCTAACGCCAATCCAATGCGAATATTTTGCAATGGAAGGTCTTGTTCAGATGATCGAACTGATCGGTCAAGCAATAAAGCGTAAAGAACGAGCTCTTGAGTATGGAGGCGTCGTGCTTACGATGTGCGATCCAACGCTCGAATTGACGCATGAAGTAGAAAATGAAGTACGAGAATTTTTTGGGGACGTTGTTTTTGAAACAACGATTCCTCGCGACGTAGCGCTTGCCGAGGCGCCCAGTCATGGCAAGTCAATTCTCGATTACGCTCCACGATCACGAGGAGCGCGGGCTTACATCGAATTATGTTTGGAGGTATTGGATCGTGTCTAAAGATAATCGAAGATTGGGTCGCGGATTAGAAGCGTTACTCGGTAAAGTCGCCGCCGCACAGCCGAGCGAAATCACCGCAGTGGAAACGCTTGAGGCTTCGCCAATCGTCCCTCAATCGCCAGCTCGCGCACCTTACCCAACAATCGTCCCGTTTTCCTCAGATACAGAGACAGAAGAATCAACGGCGTCAAGCGTCAAGACCACCCCTCGCCAATCCGTAGCAGTACAGATTGAAGAAGAAAAAGACCGAGCGCTTGCGAAATTCTCTAATGGACAAGTAGCGCGAGAAATAGAAATCGCCCTCGTTGATCGCAATCCTTTCCAACCGCGTCTCGACTTCAACGAATCAGAACTCTCGGAACTTAAAGAAAGCCTTGCCGCGCACGGTCTTATTCAACCGATAGTCGTTCGTCAAAACGGCGAGCGTTACGAAATAATAGCGGGCGAACGACGTTTTCGCGCGGCCAAGGAGTGCGGGTGGACAACAATCCCGGCGATAGTATTCATCGTCGGCGACCGTGAAATGTCAGAGCTTGCGCTCACTGAAAATATGCAGCGCACGGATTTAAATCCGATTGAAAAAGCGCTTGCGTTTCGTAATTATCTTGACTCTTATGGAGGCACGCACGAAGAACTTGCCAAACGCTTGACACTCGATCGTTCCACGGTTAGTAATCTCATGCGTTTACTTGATCTTCAAGACGACGTACAACAAATGACGCGTCAAGGCGCCATAAGCATGGGGCACGCGCGCGCACTTCTTCCTCTTGACGAAGAAAATCAATTCGAATTAGCTCAACGTATTGTTGCGGAACAGTTAAATGTTCGCCAGACAGAATCAATCGTTAAATCTTTTTTGAACGGCGACAACGCAAGACGTCCCAAAGGTAAAACCATCAAAGAAGTTAGTCCTCGGGTGCAAGAGTTGGAACAACAATTTCGCGCATGGCTTGGTATGAAGGTAAAATTAACTTCAAATGAGAAAGGGAAAGGGAAACTTGTCGTTTCATTTAACTCAAACGACGAGTTTGAACGCGTATATCAGGCATTAAAACCTCGTAATTTCTAGGGCAAGTATCAAAAAAGCTTAATGTACGACAGAGACAAAATCGGATCAAGACAATAAAATAAAGGACAGATGAAAAAGGTACTCATATTTTCCATCTGTCCTTCGTTTTATTACAACAACGCTGGTATTATGAACCGCGCCATCATAGCTAATAAATTTTTATCACAGCGGAAATCACCTACTTTTTTCTAACAGGCAAAACGAATTCTAGCGAAACAGACTCGTCGTCTACAACACTAAATTCTTCTTCAATGAAATTAGTTTCAATGATGTTTCTGCAAAAAACCGACTGTAGATCTTCGGCAGAGTTCAAATCTTTCGCCAGGAGCGGATTATCCGATTCTTTACCGGGATAAACAAAACGTAACTCAACATCCTTATTTTCAGTAATTCCTAACGAGAAAGAAAGATGGTCAACACGCAAGAAGAAATAGTTGTCGAACAATTCCTCAATAAGTTCGATAAGTAACTTACGACGCTCTTGCTCAACGAGATGCTTCATAGCAAACTCATCAATTTTGGAATCAAAACCAAAGTAATCGAAATCCTTATCCAAATCGTAATTAACAGTGTCAACGCGCCGTACGAACGCTCGCGTCCGATCACGTTTTGGTCGTCCAAAAATCTGTTCTGGCGCGCCTTGCTCATAGACTACGCCTTGATCCATGTAAAAGATTTGGTCAGAAACTTCCTTCGCAAACCTCATCTCATGAGTAACGATAACCATCGTCATACCAGATTCGTCAGCCAAACTACGAATAACGCCGAGCACTTCGTTGACCATTGTTGGATCAAGCGCAGAAGTCGGTTCGTCAAACAACATGACTTCCGGGCGCATAGCTAAAGCTCGAGCAATAGCAACACGCTGTTGCTGCCCCCCTGAAAGTTCCCACGGGAACGCCCAAGCTTTGCCGACCAAACCAACTTTATCAAGTAAGTCGTAAGCATGCTCTTCCGCTTCCTTTTTGGGTTCCTTGAGTAAGGTTGTCGGAGCGAGCATAATATTCTCAAGAGTCGAGAGATGGGGGAAAAGATTGAATTGCTGAAAAACCATCCCCATCTTTCGACGCAAAAGCCGAACATCCATATCTACGGTATTCACACCGTCAAGATAAATTTCACCGGAGTCAGGGGTTTCCAGCAAATTTAAACATCGCAAGAAAGTGCTTTTCCCCGTTCCCGACGGACCAACAACAGAGACGATCTCCGCTTGGTGGATCGTGGCGTCTAACTCCTTCAACACATCAACGCCGTTAAAACTCTTACATAGTTTCTTAACGACAATCATATCCTTTTTTGGGGTTTCAGGACTCATTCGTTCACCTCTCCCTTCGCTCGCTTACGTCGGTTTACAGGATCAAGATAATGCTCGATACAAAGGAATACGAGCGTCAGAAACATCGCAAAGACTAAATAAATGAGCGCAGTCGCAATCAAAGGGAAAAAAGCTTCATAAGTACGAGCGCGAACAATATCACTAGCTTTCGTTAAATCCTGGGTTGCGATATAGCCAACGATAGAAGTCGTTTTCAACAAGGAAATAGACTCGCCTTTGTAGACGGGAATAATACGTCGAGTGGCAATCGGCATAATAACTTTCGTGAAAACCTGCACTCTTCCAAACCCGAGCGCTCTCGCCGCTTCAACGAGCCCTTTATCAATACCATCGACGCCGGTACGCATCATTTCCCCAGCATATGCGGCAAAATTCAAGGACATCGCAATAACGGCAACTGTTTCTTTTTCATACCCCCATGGAGCATTAAATTTCGCGAAGACGACATAGTACATGATCAAGAGGACAACCAAAATTGGCGTACCCTGCATAATCGTTATGTATGCTTTCGCCGTATACCTTAACCACCAACAATGTGAACGACGCATACAACATTGCAAGAAAGCAAAGACCGTACCAAGTATAATTGAAAAAAAGGTGATTGCTAGAGTGACATAAACACCATCGCGGAATAAACGCCACCTTCCGTCAACAATAAACGTTTTTTCGAAGCTTCTCCGAATCTTTTGAACAAACGTTTTACCGACGTTCGTTCCATAGCTTTGCGAGGTTGCTTGCAGGTCGTCGCTTGTCGCAACAGAATCTTGCAAATCACTCACAGAAGCGGCGCAAGCGCCCCCATTCTCCCCCCAAACAGCGAACAACACGCTCAACGCCGTTATTACGCAGATAGCAAGAAAACAACGACGCATAAAAAGCGTCGCAGATTCAGACCCAACCACAAGAGATTTAGTCCGCATCGATTATGTCCTTTTAACTTTCACGTGAACGCCAACCGCGAAACCTCGCGTAAAACCGTCCGGAATAATCCGCGCCATGTCTACTAATCGCAACAAACTCCCGTTCTAAAATCAGAAATAAAATTCTGAACGCGAGAAATGAAACAACAATCAATACAGACGTCACAACAATACCGACGGCATAGATCAACCAGGAAAACATAAGTTCCCCAAAAACTAGACGCCGAAGAGCCGACAAAACTCCCCGGCGTAAACGTCATTCCATACAACAAAGAACCTAAATACGTCAACTAGCTTTCGGGAAAATCACGTTCCGACGCTCCATTATTCCACAACAGATTTCTCGTCTTCAGGAATATTTTTTTCCTCTGTCGTAATTTCCTTACCCACAGAAGCGCTTTCCGTAGTCGGAACAGGATTCAAAGGTTGCCAACGACTTCTGAGGATCATAAGTCCAGCAGGACAGTCAATGTAATCATCGGAGAAAAGCATCGTCTCCGCGCGTTCAGGCGTTTTGTCAAGGTTACCCACTGCGAGATCAACTTTTTCAGTTTCCACCGCAGGGAACAAAGCGTCATAGAAGAGCGACTCAAATTCGTAATCCATGTTAAGGAACAAGGCCAAACGCTGAACAAATTCGGTATCAAAACCAGACCAGGATCCGTCGCCATTAATGAAGGACATGGGAACATTCTGGGGATCGTTTCCAATGATCAGAGGTTTACCGGGATTAACAGGATTTTCAGGTTTTGGTATAACTGGCATCTTCGCATCAACAGTCTTAACCCAACGGTCATACATATCCTGATACGTACCATCTTCGCGATATTGTTTGATGAACTCATTGACCTTATCCATCAGCTCTTGATTTTTGAAGGGAGCGCCAACGGCAATATGTCCCTCGCCAATAGATTCCGGGATGACATAAAAGAGTTCATTACTAGCAGCCGCATACTCGAGAGCAGGACGGTCATAGGCAACGGCGTCAACTTTACCAGCTTGAAGAGCGGCGTAACAATCGGCTGGAGTCGCAAAACTAATAGACTTCGCCTTCGGCAAACGTTGTTGTCCCATACGTAAAGAGACGCACTCAGTCTCGCCGCAAATAGTCATCGAAGGTTGATTAAGATCATCTATAGAACGGATTGGCGTAACTGGACGACCGCCGCACCCTTGTCCCGACAACAAACTCAAATAAGCCGGAGTTAAAAGACTTAGAGAAATAAAACTACGACGCGAAATCCCCGCCGAAGAACCAGACCCAACCACATTAGATTTAGTCCGCATCCCTTTTTTCCTATTCTGTCACGTAAAATGTAAAGACACAAACACCTGCGCTTTGTTACTAACCACGCCGCTCAAACGCCGTTCAAAACGGCTCACGAAGAACCACTCTTCGAATAAGCGGACAACCTAAACAACGCGTTGAATATACCCCCTAAGAGCAATGTGTCAACGAGATAATAATGAAAAAGTGGGTAAAAGAAAAAAGAGAACCAAATTAGATTTTTAATTCATAAATTGGACGAAAAAATTGGTAAATCAAGTTCAGAAAATTTCAATAATCGCAAAAATGGAAAAGTATGGTTAGAAATAAATTCTATTGAAGGCTAATACAATGACGATTATAATTCCTGAAAGAACAAGAAGGCGTTCCATCTCGTAGCGCCACGAGAGGTATTAACTTATTTTTCTAGAAAATAGGAAACACTCCATGCAATATCGATCCCGACGTGAATTTATTAAAAAGAGCGCGTTTATTTCCGCAGCCGGTCTGGTAGCTACGTCACTCCCTTCTCCGCGCGTCCACGCGAGTGAAAACAACACTCTTAAACTTGGAATCGTTGGTTGCGGCGGACGCGGTTGCGGCGCAGTAGGGAATGCAATGGAAGCCGATCCCAATGTTAAGTTGATTACAGCGGCCGACGTTTTTCCTGCTCGCGGTAAGAATGGTATCGCCGGTCTAAAAGATCAGTACGGCGATCGAATCGACGTTCCGGAAGAACGTTTTTTTTCGGGTTTTGACGGTTACAAACAAGTTCTCGCGCAGGACGTCGATATTGTCCTTCTCACGTCTCCGCAACACTTTCGTCCAATAATGCTAAAAGAGGCGGTGGCGGCAGGCAAACATATTTTCGCGGAAAAGCCGGTCGCAGTGGACGGCGAAGGGATCAGGATCATTCAAGAAGCGGCGGAAGAAGCTAAGAAAAAGGGCTTGAACCTCGTGGGAGGTCTTGTCAATCGTTATGGAGCTTCCGCGCAAGAAGTTATGAAACGTATTCAAGACGGCGCAATTGGGAACGTAATAACGGCGCGCGGCGATCGCATGGGCGGTTCTTGTTGGAAACGCCCCCGTACGGAAGGCCAAACGGAAATGGAATACCAAATGACCAACTGGCTGAATTTTAACTGGATGGCTAGCGAATATATCAACGACGTGACGATACACCAGTTAGATATAGCGCTGTGGGCATTTGGCGACGCCACGCCGATCGGAGCTTACGGAATGGGCGGTCGTCTATCTCGGGCAGGCGTCGACACAGGCGACATGTACGACTCAATGGCTGTCGTATATGAATTTGCCGACGGACGTTCCCTCTACGCGTTCTCACGTCAAATTAACGGATGTTTCAGCCGAGCGCACACAACAATCAACGGTTCGAAGGGCTACGCATTGATCGGCAATCTTGAGTCGAAAGCCAGTATCATTATCGACGGCAAAGAAACGAAGATCGAACGCGGCAAAATCTCAGGCTATGTCGTCGAGCATAAAGTTCTTATTGACGCAGTCCGTAGCGGCGGATCTACCTACGTCAACAACGCGAGTTATATGTGCAATTCGACGGGTTGCGCAATATTGGGACGATTGTGTTCCTACAGCGGACAATATGTAACATGGGATGAAATGCTTGCATCGGTAGGCGACAAACCGAGCGAATACTCGATGAACGCAACGCCGCCGACCCTTCCTAATGAAGCGGGTTTATACAAGATCGCCAAACCGAGCATTGGGATGGAATACCTCAATTAGCAAAAGTTTTCAGTTGGATATGTGATAATTGTCCGCTTGTCAAGGAACGAGTTTTTACGCGTCCCTTGACGTGTTATTTTAGGACGTCATCTTCGGCCATAACGTTCGTTTTGACGTCTCGCTTAAACGAACAGGAGACCCGATATGTCAGTAGAGACGACAACACGTTCTTGGGGTTCGCGCGTAGGCGGAGCTTTCAAGGGGATTTTAATCGGCATACTTATGATCGTCGTTGGGTGCGCGGTTCTTTTTTGGAATGAAGGACGTACGGTTAAACGCGCGAAAGCTCTTAAAGAGGGCGCGTCTGTCGTTGTTGACGTCGACTCAGCAACCTTAGATGCGAATAACGAAGGGAAGCTCATCCACATTACGGGCGCCGCGACAGTAGCCGAGCCACTTACCGACCCTTTTTTCGGAATTAGCGCCGAAGCGCTCAAGCTCGAGCGTAAAGTCGAAATTTACCAGTGGTCTGAAAATGTCACAACCAAAACAGAACGAGGTTCTCGCGGTTCGGAAATCGAAACAACCGAATATAGTTACGAGAAAAAGTGGAATGAAGGCTTGATCGATTCTTCCAACTTCCACGACGACGGATACGATAATCCAACAACGGTTCCAGTTGAAAGCGAATCTTTTACAGCGTCGCTGATCAAGGTTGGAGCCTACACGCTTTCTGATAGTCTTATCGCTAAGATCTCGGCTACCGACGCGTTTAAGCCGAAACACGGGACGTCGGTAAAAGCCGAATCGGTTAAAGGTACAAACGATGTAGACGCAACTGACGACGACCAAGAAAACGGCGAACTCGTCCCCTCCGAAATTTCCAACGAATATGGCGACGAGTTTACACAAGTCGAAACGGAATCGCTTCCTTCTTCCGTTACAACGAATACAGAAAACGCTAAAGACTTCATTCCTACGGAAGACGGTTTTTACAAAGGTAATCCGACCTCTCCCCAAATTGGCGATATTAGAGTCACCTACCAATACGCGCCTTCCCCGACGACAGTCAGTATTGTTTCAGAACAAAGCGGCGAATCATTTGTTCCTTACCAAGCGGCAACCGACACGGTTGAACTCTTGACCATTGGTTCGGTAAGCTCGGCGGAAATGTTTCAGGGCGCTCAAAAAGCCAACAAATTGGCGGCGTGGCTTCTGCGCGCAATCGGTTTTATATTGATCTTCATCGGATTCAAGTCTGTGTTCGCTCCTCTAACAGTCATAGCCGACATTGTTCCGTTTGCAGCAAAGATTGTGGGAGCCGGGACGGGCTTTGTAGCCTTCAGCCTTTCGTTCTGTTTGTCCCTTGCCATGATTGCGATCGGTTGGATCGCCTATCGTCCGGTAGTTGGAATCACGCTTCTTGTTATCGCGGTCGTAGTTCTTATTCTCCCTCTTTTCCGAGGCAAGAAGTCTTCAACACCTAATCCAGGCGCGTGATCTTTCAAGACTACAAGTTCGTCAAGGCGTTTTTATAGAACGTCATTAAAGCGTGGAGCGCCGTCACGTCAAGAACGCGCGACGTTCCACGCGACTTATATTGATGCAGCAATGTCCGAGCGGTAAGAAATGACCAATTCGACAAATGAAAAAAATAACGTCCAAATTTTCCCTAATCGGAAGGTACCTAACACGGACGACGCATCCGACAATCAAAGGTTAAAGGCCGCCGAACGAGAATTAATGCGGCACATTGTTCAGACGCAAAAGGAAATTCGCCGCGTTGATCTTTTGTCTGCAGTTTGCGCATTCGCAACATTGGCGCTCGCGTTATTATTATTCGGAATCATCCTCGACTGCTGGATTCTATCGGACGGTCTCAGTCCAAGAGGACGCGTATATTACGCGATTTTTTGGGCGTTTGCTACCTTATCTTTTTTCTTTTATCGCTTGATCCCAGTCTTTTCTCGCCGCGTCAACGTAACTTACGCGGCTAAGGCTCTTGAAGACGTATGGCAAGACAAACATAATTTCACAATCAATTGGCTCCAATTATGCAGGCTGGAATTGAACGCGAACGCTACGTCAGACATTTCCGCAGAAACGTCGGCAACACGCCAAGCGATACTTCGCGGGGTAACGTTGCAAGCCGCGGCCAACGCCAAACGCCAAAATAACGAGACAGTCGCAGATTTTTCGGGACTCATTCGTTGGGGAATCGCCTTTGCCACAGTGGTCGCCGTTATCGCGGGTTACGCAGTTTTTTCCCCTAAGAATCCATTTACGGGGGCCGGTCGAATAATAGCCCCTCTCGCAAAGATCGAGCGTCCCCAAGCGTTACATTTTAAATCGATCGAACCAGGCGACGTCATCGCTTACCAAGGCGATTTCATAGAGGTCAACGCAGAAATTCCTGGGGCAGATTCTCTACAAGTCGAATTACTCTATTCTTCAGAAGATCGGCGTCTTATCGACGTTTCCATTCCAATGGAATCTCTTGGTTCTTCCAAGTTTCACGCGACGTTACCCAACGACGAAGCGGGTCTGAGCGAAAGTATAACGTATCGTATTTTAGTCGGTCGCGACGAACGCATCGAAAGTTCTTCGGAAGAATACACGGTAACCACGCGACCTCAACCGTCGTTTAGAGTTGAAAAAACGACGTTTACATTCCCAGAATATACAGGTTTATCTCCTCAAACATTCGAAAATCAAGGAGAAATACGCGCACTTGAAGGTACGGTAGTCAAGTTAGAGGCGCGTTGTAACGCAGACTTGGAGCGAGCAGTCATGTTTCCCGACGGATCCCAGCCTCGAGCGCGTAAAATGACAGTCAGCGCAGACAATCCTAAACTGGCGTCGATTGAATTCCCATTATCTTTGTCGTCAGTTCCGGAAGAGGGCGTTCCGAAACAGGAATTCGAATTTTACCAACTTGTATCGCACGACATAGACGGTCAAGAAAACCGCGACCAACAAAACTATCCGGTTTCGATTCTTTTAGACCAACCGCCAACCGTTCGCTGGACCGTGTCTTCCGACGCGGTCGTCGACATTCCTCTCAACGACGTAATGTGCGTAAGCGTTTTAGCTGAAGATCCCGATTTCTCGTTGCGTTCAGCTCAAATACAATTTGCGCGTATCCCACAAGATGAAAACGCTACAAACACGAAATCCAGTAAAAATGAATTGCCTCCGCATCCGCTTCTTTTAACCTCTCCGAACGCCAACCCCAACGCGGATTACACTAAAGGTCCAACTCCGTTTGTAGGTTCTCATACTCTTTCGTACGAGATAGAGCCGAAGCAACTTGGCCTTTCAGTCGGGGATTATATCGAATACTGGGTTGTCGCTTACGATTCTAAATTACCAGCGCCTAATAGCGGTTCTTCATCCAAACGCAGATTTCGCGTCGTTGAGCCTGTCGAAAACCCGTCGGGGACGTCTCCTGAAAAGGAAGAAGAATCTACTGAAGACGAACAGTCCGACTCGTCCGGGGAAGGTCAGAACGGTTCGCAAGAAGGCGCTGGAGTCGATTCCGACGAACAAGACGGTTCAAACAACGACTCCAATCAGGCCAATGAAAATGGACAAGGCGAGGAATCAGAAGGCAAAACCGGAACCGACGGCGAAAGCGGCGAAGAATCAGAAGAATCCGGGGCAGACGGGACAGGCGAAGAGTCTGACGGACAGGGACAAAACGAAAACGGCAACTCCGATGAAGGAACCGAATCGTCAACAGGCAACGACGCGTCAGGATCAGATAATTCATCGTCCGCCGGTTCCAACAGTTCCGACGACGCCCAAAGCGGAACAAACGAGGAGTCAACCGCGGGAAACGCAAACGCCTCCGACAGCCAATCCGATACGCCAACAGACGCAAACGTAGAAGAAAGCGACGAAGCGTCTTCTTCTCCCACCCCTAGCGCAAGTTCTTCGGGTCAACCAATCGATCCGGAAACCAATCCAGGGGACGCGTTTGAAGCAATCCTAAACCATATGCAAGCAACAGGAGCTTTATCCAACAACGACGAAGAAGGCGCACAGAGCGCTAGCGGCGTAGCTGAAGGAGACGAAGAAACAGAAGAAAGCGGAAACGGAAACGGAGAAAAAGACGGGCAAGTCTCAACAGACTCGAACGAAGACGCGCATGAAAATGAAGAAGAAGCCGAGCCGAATTTCGACTCGCAAGACAACGTTCCTAAACCTTCAGAGAAACGCGACCTTCCGACTCGAACAAGTAGCGACAAACCTGAAGCAGATTCGCCGAGTTATCAGGCAAACGACCCGAGTCAAGCCCATCCTGATACCCCGCGCAGGCAGGGCAAAATCGATCCGAACACAAACGATTATCTTGCGCAAAACGCGGATCCCAACGCTCCGGCGACCAATAATCCGAAACAAAAGCAAGACGCGAACATAACCCTCGATCCTTTTGACCAAACGCCGAGTACTGCGGCTTCCGGCGTAAACAGCGACGCGCCGGAAGCTAAGGGAAACGCGCAACATAACGTTCCCGACGCGCCATACGAAATTGATCAGGACAGCTCCTCCGAGGATAGAGAAAGCGACGCGTCGGATCCGTTCGACTTGAACGATCAACCAGAAGTCGGTTCCGGCGGGTCAAATGGAACGGACAGCGCGCAACCTGAGGATCGTAGCAACGGTCAAAAAGGCGGCGGCGTGGGCGACGCGGCGCAAAGTAAAGCCGATAGTCAGAACGAGGACGGTTCGCCGTCAAACAGATCTTCAGCCGGACAGGCGCCGTCTCAACGCGGGGGCGGTAGCGGAACGGGTCAAGGCGAATTGGATAATGGGAAACAAACGCTTGCTCCCGCCGACAAACCGAAACTCCGTTACGCGGAAGAAGCTTCCAATCTTGTTCTCAATTATCTTGAAGACGCGTTAAAAGATCAAATTGATCGCGATCTTTTAAACGAACTTGGGTGGACGGAAGAACAACTTCGTCAATTCCTTGAAGAATGGAAGAAGAGGCGAGCGGACGCCGAATCCGGCAACCGTAAAGCCAAAGAGGAATATTTGCGTAAATTGTCCAAAGTAGATTTGGGCGACGCCTCCATGCTCGGCAAACCGGACGACGAATACGTTCCTCGCGAAAGCAAATCTCGCTCCGAAGGTTCTCTCGGGAAACCGACAATCGAAGCGTCCAGGTTACAGACTCCCGATCGTCTTAGCGAACGCGTCAGGGCTTTTACGCAGGGCGTATCGCGCGCCAAGCAGCGTTAAAACGACGATTGCGGTTCCTTTTTTTAGCGATTCTGGACGCCTTCTCAGGTTGTCGATTCGTGTATAATGACGAGATAATAGTGCAAATAAGTATTAAGCGAAGTCTTTGCGCCATTTCGTCGCGTCAACATTTTTAAATTAAAAATTAAAACGTTGACAATCATTTGAAAACATGACCTGCAACGGTCGCGTAGAAACAGCTTTTCGACGCGACCGTTTATAAATAGGTTGGAATTGTATACAGAACCAGGACACGTCAATGAGTTCTTTTGGCGAATATGTCAGCATGTTGGTGTTCAAATACGTTCACGAGAATAATCTCGTTTACAACACCTGTTGGGAGGATCCTCGACTTGATAAGCAAGCTCTTTCATTGGAACCGTCGGACAGCGTTTTCGCGATAACCTCGGCAGGTTGCAACGCGCTTTCTTACGCGATCGGCGGCGCTCGACGCGTCTATTGCGCCGACATGAATTTCCGACAAAACGCGACCTTGGAATTGAAACTTGCGGGAATTAAAGAACTTGATTACGAGACTTTCTTCCAACTTTTTGGCAAGGGGCATTTGCCGGGCGTTCAAGGATTATATCAAGCTAAACTTCGACAACATATGTGTGAAGACTCCCAACGTTACTGGGACGAGTATATCAAATATTTTTTTGACAATCCCTCTAGAACGTTTTACTTTTGCGGCACGTCGGGCTATCTTGCGAAATGGATCAATCGCTATGTGAATCTTTGCGGCATGCGCGGGCAGGTCGATTCCCTTATTAATGCCAAGGATCTAGACGAGCAACGCGCGATTTGGCGGAAACTTCGTAAGAAATTCTGGTCGCCTCTTATGCGTTTTGTCGTCAATAGAGATACGACGATGTCTCTCATCGGCGTTCCCAAGGATCAACGCCGACAGATAGAGATAACCTACGGGCATATTGTCCCGTTCGTTCAGGAGTGTCTCGACGCAGTTTTCGAGCAACTTCCGATACAAGACAACTATTTCTGGCGAGTTTACGCGACGGGGCGCTACACCAAAGAGTGTTGTCCGGAATACGTTTCGCGCGAAGGCTTTACCATATTAAAAGACGGCGCTGTCGACGCAATTTCGACATTTACCGGCACAGCGGAAGAGTTTTTGTCAAGCGATTCTTCCCGCAAGATCAACAAATTTGTTTTACTTGACCATATGGATTGGTTATCCAACAGGTATTTCGATTCACTCATAAGAGAGTGGAAAGCGATACTTAGTAGCGCGTCGCCTCACGCACGCGTAATCTGGCGCAGCGGCGGTTTAGACGCAACGAAATTTCTCAATGACATTCCAATCGAACTAAACGGTCAACAGAAGCGTTTAGGCGACGTCTTGGACTATCGTCAAGAGGAAGCTGCGGAACTCCACAAGCGCTGTCGCGTACATACTTACGGTAGTTTCTACATAGCGGACTTACTCAACTCGTAGCGCGTCCGGACTGTTGGGACGCAAAGGATTTGAAAAGTCGTCGATATCGTTTTAACGAAACTCAAGCCTTTTGTTCCTTTACGTCAATAAAACGAAATAAACACGCCACGCTCAAAGGACGCGTTTGTTCATTGAGCTTTTTAGGATTCCAAAACCGAAGCATGATCTCGCTAATTCCCTGTTATAGTCTGGAAGATTTTTCCCTGTATCGCAAGTCGTCCGAGGTAGACGAGATATTCTCCGCATGGTCGGCTCTTTATCATCCGGCTCTTGTGTCGTACTTTGGCGAGGCGCCGCGCTGGGAAGCGGCCGGCAGTCCCTCGACCGGTAAGAAACGACGTCTTATAGTCGTTCCTCCTTGTACGGAATATCTTATCTCGCGGACATGGCTAAAATCAGCGGAAGCGGAAGGAGCCGTTGTCATTCGACATATCTCCGATCGAGACGAAATATTAAAAGAAGCGTTCAGGCGTCTTGGAATCTCGCCGATTCCTTGCGCCGAGGGCTACCCTACGTATCAGGAAAAAGCGCCCGGGGAAAAGTTGGAACAAGAAGACGCAGACGCGCAATCGTCCGCATCCAGCGAATCAACATCCACGCCTTCTTCAGAACAGTCGACGTCGGTTCCCATAAATCTTCCCTACGACGACGCGACGGAATCTTTCCTCGCCGTTGGTCTTTGCGCGCTTATGGAAGAGCTATTAACGCGCAAATTACGTTATATGAGCAACTTGGATCAGATCAGTTTTAATACGCGCATAGTGGACGCCGCTCGAGCGCACATGTCGCTAAACGTGGAAGAACGCGAAAAGAATCTCCAAAAGGCCTTCGATCTCCTCGCGACCGCTAAAGAATACTTTTTCCCAACGGCGACCAAATTCCTCGATTTAACCTGGACGTACTCGGAAGATCTTGGCGAAGCGTTGCCAACCGAATTAAAAACCCGTCGTCAACGCGACGCCAAGACCAATCTTGTTCTTCCAGTTCCCGTTTTGAAAAAGTGCGAACAGGAATATCCGAAAACCTTCCAGCTTTTGAAGGAGGAGATTTCCGCTAAACGCGTTTCACTCGTTGGCGGCGATTTATGGGAGGGACCTCTCTACCTCATGAATCCGAAAGAGATCGGTCGTATGTTACTTGAAGGGCGCGCAGAGTACCTTCGCGCCTTTGGAACAGCGCCGACCGTTTTCGGGCGCATAGAACCCGGTTACGCGCAAATCCTTCCTCAGCTTCTTTTACAGGCGGGATATTGCGGAACGTTGGGTCGAACGGGCGACGGTTGGTCTTTACTTGCGAAACCGAGCGATCGTTCTCAGTTCCTCTGGACCGGGCGCGACGGTTCTTCAATCGCGACGTTCTGTAAACGTCCGTTAGACGCGACAAGCAGTGAAGAAATCTTGCAAATGCCAGAACGGATCGGTAATTCGTACTATTCCGACAACGCGAGCGCGATAGTTTTCGATCATCGCCCCAACGCGGAATCAAGATGGTTAAACGATTTGTTGCGTATGGATCGTTATTCTCCAGTGTTGGGCAAATTCTACGAAATTGAAGACTATTTCCGGGTAACGTCGGGTTCGGGCGATAAAGAGAAATTCGTTAAGGACAATTTCAAGACCAATTTTCTAACGCGTTCCTCGAAACGTTCGCGTCCCAACGTCGTGTCTAATTTGGTCGCGCGTCAGCGGCTTGGACAAATCTCGAGCGTATTGAACGGTTTGGAAACAACAATTCGGGAATCGACGCTCAAGACAAAACCAACGTCCTCGACAACAGGTTTATTCGACGCGTACGCATCGAGTTCTCGCGCGTTAGCGGAGCGAGTAGAATCAACGTTGCAAGCCCTTGACGCGGAGCTTTTTCCAGTCGAGCAATTATCAGCCCCCCAGGATGACAACAAGTTTACCGCTCCACTCGAACAATTCGAGGAAGAAAAGAACGCAGTATTGGCGAAGGCGTCGACGTATCTTAGGAGCGCGCTCGGTCCAACAAAGTCAGACGGTCAATTTCGAGATTCGCCTGGTTATCTTTTTATCAACGCGTCGTCGGTCCCAAAAGAACTCGTGTGGGAAACGCGTTCTTTGGACGAAACCAAGACTAAACCGGATGTTTTTTCAGAGCTTTTTTCCCAAGCGCCCCAATTGAAAGCGCGAATATTTACTCGCGACTCCGACTCGCTTACGCAATATAACGCGACGTTGCTTCCCGGTTCCTATTTCTGGTTGCCTCGTCTCAATGGTTATGAGTACCATTTCCTTGACCGTCCGTTATTTGACGACGGTCGTCTTCCTGAACGTCTTTTGTCGTCGGAACCGCAAATTTCCTCAGAAGAAAACGGCGCGTCTCAGGCAGAGACGAACTCGGGGAATAAGAAAAAGAAGAGTTTTTTCCAAAAGTTCGCGACCAAACTTCGCGGCGACGTTCCGAATCTAGCGCGACAAGACGGAGGAATGAACGCGGCGAACGAAAACGACGAGCGTTTAATGGCGGAATACGTTGTAAAGAGGTATTCCGCGACGGAAATAGAAAAGTATTATCGCTTACACAACAATTATCTCGACATACGCATCGACCCGACGACGGGTGCGGTTCGCAGAGTAACGACCTTCGGAACGAACGCTCGCTTCCACAACGGCGTTTTGCATCAGCCAGGCATGGGCAATCGAGTCGCGTTTGATCTTGCTTTTAAACTTTCCGCGTCGGAGTTGAGGGAAGACGCGCGGTCGACCACCGATTCGGGTTACGGATATTCGATTTCGGCGGCGGATTCAATAGAGATACTTTCGACAGGTCCCAGTATTGGGCGCATCCAGATTAAGGGTCGCCTGACGTCTCCCAACGGCGATCCTGCGGGCCGCTTTACGCAGATTCTAACGCTCAGGTTGAAGAGTAGAATAATTGAATCAGACGTAGAATTAGAACCTCTTTTGACGCCCAACGGCGGTCCCTGGGAAACGTATTTTTGCTGTCGTTTCGCTTGGAAAGACACTCTTGCGGAACTTCGCGGGGGAGTTGGCGGCACGCTTATCGGCACGGCGCGCGATTACCTGCAAGCGCCCGAATGCGTCGATATCCGTAGCGACGCTAATATTGGCATAACGATACTTTCCGGCGGTCTTCCCTACTTCCGCAAAGTATCGGATTCTCGTCTTGACTGTATTCTTATACCGTCTGGGGAGACGAAACGTAATTTCCGATTTGCCGTCGGAGTCGATCTTGCCGATCCCCATCTTTCGTCGCTTTCCTATTTGTCGCCGGATCCAGTTCGACTTGAAGAGGTTCCCTGCCCTAAACGCGTTTCGGGTTCATTTTTGTCTTGCGACGCCAAGAACATTCAGATAATAGAACAAGCGCCAATTCTTTCGGATGAAGAGTCGAAAACGGGGCCTCTTCTGAGGGGCGTAAAACTGACGATACTCGAGACGCATAGCGCGACGACAGAGGCAACGATACATTCTTATCTTCCTATAGATCGGGTAGAGTTTGTCGATCTTCTCGGACGTGAAAAAAAAGAGACGGTCGAATCGCCCAACGCCAATTCGATCGTCGTAAAAATCGCGCCGCGGGGATTTAAGACGTTAAACATCTATTTCCGCAGCTCTTCGTTGAAGTAACAATTCACAGGACGCCAACCGCGTAACGCAGCCGTTGCGCGGCGAGAATCGCGTCGTATCGAGCGTTTTCATAGTTGCTTTTCGCGGCGGTTCTCATAGTTGCTGCGTCGAGCGTTTCCGTGTGATTTAAGGTTCCTTCCTGGAAACCTCTCGTAACGACGCGCAAGTTTTCGTCCGCTTGTTCGACCGCGGCGCTTGCGACGGCGACTCGTTCGCGCGCTTCTTTTTCGGCGAGCCACGCCTGGCGCACTTGGAGACGTATAGCCGATTCCGCTTCATCACGGACGCGCGCCATTGCCAACGCGTTCTGTCTCGCGGCGTTTTGTCGGGCGCGGCTTGTTCCCCCGTCGATCGGAGTCCACGTCATCCCGACGGCGGCAGTCGCGTTGGAATTTTCATTGAGTCTACTATTTTCGAAATATGAATACGCTCCGACCAAGGCGACTTGCGGCAAGACGTCGGCGCGCGCGACTTTCTCTTGTTCTTGTAGAGCGCGCGATTCCGCGGCCAAGACTTGTAATTCCCCGCGTTTCCTGATCGCTTCCGCGGTCAGATTTTCCAAGTCTCCCACAGGAGCTTGCAGGTCGACGTCGGCGATCGCCACAGGAGCGTCAAGCGGTCTCCACAAGAGCCGATTATACGCGGCTTCCGCCAATTCTTGCGCGTTTGCGACTTTGAGTTCGACTTGTCTCGCTTCCGAGGCTGCGACTTGCGCCGCTAAAAGCACGTTTTTCGTAACAAGTCCGACTTTCAACATACGTTCGGCGTCGGCGTAGTGACTGTCGGCAGTTTGAACGGCTTCAGTAGCGACGGCGCGAAGTTGTCTTGTTCTCAAGACGAGGAAATATGCCTCAACGACTTGAAATTTAACCGTTTGTTCTCCGACTTCTTCGCCCGCCTGAGTCGCGTTAGCCATAGCCTCGGCGGCGCGCGTCAAGGCGGCGACGCGTCCGCCAAGATATACGGGCAGAGTCACTGCGGTAACGGTAGTAACAAAATTTTTATCGCACAAAGGAGTCTCAACTTGTAATTGAGTTGGAAATTGCGACAAGATTGGGGCCAGACTGGGCATAGCGGTCGCGATTCCAGAAGCTACGCTTGAGAGATCGACGTCGGAATATGTCGCAGGCTGGTTCAGCATTCCGATATATGAAGTGGTATTTGTAATCTTCGGATTTTTAAGCGAACGGGCGGCTTGTACATTCGCTCTTGACGCGCCATTTTTTAGCGCTAACGCGCGTTGAGTACGGCTTTCCGCGAGCGCGACGCGCATTGCTTCTTCTAAAGTTTCGAGCCGCCCCGACGTCGCGTTGTTCGCGGGGGCAGATTGAGCTACGTTTTGCGTAGTCGCGGCCTGTTGGGCATACCGAGCACCGACAGGCGCGTATTCAGGCAGAACGCTTGTCGAGATTTGCGGGGCTGGATACTGAACGGCGTTTCTGGCGTCTTTTGGAATAAAAATCGGCGCGTTATATTTTTTTTGCGGTTCGCGATTATTTCCCTGTATGCGAACGACGGGGGGCGACGCGACGTAAGTATTTTGAGACGACGCAACCGCGGGAACAACAGGTTCGGGAACGTTTTTTGGCGTCGCCGCGGCGACGTTTCTCACATTCGCGTTTCTTTGCGCGGTTGACGCTACGGACCGAAACTGAGCCGGAACCGTAGAGAGCGCTTGGCCCTTACGAGCGACGTCGGCGGCGACCTGCGCGTTTTCCGTTGGATAACCTGGATACGCGACAGTCGAGACATGCGCGTAAGAGTTCGCGGAAAAACTACTTGGAGTCGAATAATCAGTCGTCAAAGCCCAAGTATTGTCGGCGTTCATCCCCGCCGCGGCTAATGTCGCGAGCCACAACGCGCCGCGGACGCAGGCGAGCCGACGCCGAGATTCTTTCGAACGCGAACGCGCCCGACTATTTTTTTTAACATTATTCGATTTCATAGCGTTCTTATCAATCGTAGAGACTCCGCCGTCTCCACCCTTTCATAGGAAGCAATTTCAATAACAGCCTACGCGAGATACCGCAGGCCAACGCTTTCCCTACAATCGGCACAGACCAACCAACAGCTTCACCAATTCTGTTAAAAAAGAGAATCTTTTACAATTATCATTATTGTAACATTTATTTATCAATGAACGATCAGAATCGCCACGCGTATATACGCAAGACTTCCCGCAATAAAAAAGCGGCGCAACCAATGTCCGCCGCTAAGAGATCATCACAATTAAAACGTAGAAGAAAACGGTATCAATTAACCAGGATAGCTTTTTCGGGATTAGAAACAGCCGCCTCCTTCAAGATAGCTCTCTTAGGCACTTTTACCGGTTCGAGAGTAAACTCAGGGACATTATAGGAAAACATATCTATTATCGTTTGACCGGGATCTTTTTGCGGGAGCATAAAAGGTTTGGAGAACTTTCCATTCCCGTCGTAATGCGAGAAATATAGCCGCGTGAAGGTACCGTCGTCTCGTCGGGAGGCAAAGACGATCCATTTCCCGGTCGAGGTCCACGAATGGTAACTATCCGATTCGCCTGGGCAATTGATCTCGTCAAGGGGGCGCGCTTCTCCGGTCGTCAAATCGACGATCCAAATATCGGCGTCGAGGTACCAAATCGGAAAGCACCCGAATCGCGTCATAGTCACGAGCAAAGTTTTACCGTCAGGCGAGACGCGCGGGAACAACGCGCTTTTGTCTAACGCGGAAGCCTCGAACACCATTTCAGGCTTGCCGAATCTTCCGGTCGTTTCGTCGTAGGTCACCTTCTTGACGTCGTACTTAAATCCTTCTCTCAATTGTAAAATTTCCGAGCGTCGGTTGGGATCGGTTCTCTTAGTTTTTGTCCCGGGATTCTTTGAGGAGCAATAATAGAGAGTTTTTCCGTCGCTCGACCAATGCGGGTAAGTATCGAAAGAGTCGTCGCTTGGGGGCAATACCGGGCGAACTTTATTTTGCGCGACGTCGTAGAGGTAAAGATCCGAGTAGGCGTCGAGCACGTCGAGTCGGTCAAGAGATTTCGTACGAAAGACTTGCATCGTTTCACATGAAGCGAAGGCGACATGAAGCGAATTTGGGCGCCACGCAGGATAACTGCAACCGGCAATCATGCCGTCCGCCTTTAGGTCGCGCTTAACAATGTTTCCATCAACACAAAAAACAGTACCCGGCTCGGTAATACGCATATGAAACATGAAGGCGTTCGAGCCGTAGTTCTGAAAGGAGTGGCAATTGACGCACGTTCGTTCGTTGACTAACCTTGCGCGGAAAAAATCGCGTTCTTTGAAAGATTCGAGGTCTCGGTTCCAAAGCGCAAGGTCAGAGAAATATTCATATCCGGGGAAGATTTTACGATACGAGATCCACGGGTCGATTTTGTCGGCGGAGACGTTCATGGTCCAGTCGTCAAACCTGGTCCACTTCCCATCCTTCTTTACGTAGACGGTGAAAACGAGCGCTTTATCGAGATTCTCCTGGAGCGTTTTTTTCCAGAATTTTTTTGGGAACCTGACCTGCCATCCGGAATAGGTCGCGAGTCTTTTCCCTTCGCAGGAAAGAACAGTCAAAGCGTCGTCAATATCCTCCTCAGTCACATCGAAATTCATAGGCGCGATATTGGGAGGAACAGTCACGTTTCGATAGTCGGGATAGATTTCAGGGATTCGCCCCGCGTCGACAAAATCCCTGGGAGCGTCTTTTTGCGCGCAACCAACTGACGCCAGTATGAGAACCAACGCTAAAAAGCACGAGGAAAACCACGTATTTTTACGAGCGCCATACTCTACGCAACCACAACTCCCGTTATTTAGCATCGCGCGTCTCCTCCCGGATTAAAAGCTAAAAATGTTGAAATACAGTACACAATTATAGAAAAAGGCTCGCCAACGTCAACGACTATCGTCCCAGGCGTCGAACGCTAAGAAATTCGGCAATCAAGAAAAAGCAAGCGGTCGACCCGTCGCAGGACGAGCCGACCGTTAGGAAGAGAAACGAGAGAGAATTAGAATTTAAAGCGCAACTGAGCGACGAACGTGTCAAATTCGAGGTTCTTATGGTCGACGGACTCACCACCGGCGGCAGTCGCAACCTTCTTATTCGAACAAGCGAACGAGTGTTCCCAATCGAATGCCCAGACGGTCTGATCGTTCCAGAACCAGTTCAAGCCGGCGACAAAAGCGTGGGATGAACCGTACCTGGCTCCCTTAATTTTTTTCAGGTTGTTCGCTTCAGTCCATTCCCATTTTGTAACGGCTTCCAAAGCGCCCCAATGCTGTCCAAAAGTACGTTCTTTGAAGTTAAGCAGAACCGTATCTTCAGGCATGTAGACGGAAGTAAACCTCGCGTCGTCGGCGGTGAATTTTCTCGAGACTCCGGGGGTCAGGAAGTAACGTCCGACCACGGTCGTACCATAGGCGTTTCCTCCGCCTTTCGCGACATGACAAACGTATCCTTCGCCGGTCACGGCAAATTCGCCCTTTTGGTATTCGGCTTCCACGTTTGTGACGGAGTAATAACGACCGTCGAGCGGAATACTTCCGTCGAAGAAGTAAGGATTGGAGCTAATCCACATCAAACCTCTGTTGCGGAGTCGGAGCTTATTGTCGTCGCCCGGCAGGAAGCAGAAATAACTACCGCCGAATTGGAAGATCTCGCGAGCGAATCCGGTATCGTCGATTTCCATAATCGGCGTTCTCGTGATACGCGTGCTCAGGACGAGTCCCGGGTCGTCGTCGAAGATATAGTTCGGCGTGGACGCGATCGAAGGACCGACATAGGCGCCGAAGATAGCGCGCGCCTTTTTATCTTCAGTAAGGTAGGCGGCGGAGATACCGAGTCGACGATTGAGTCGGAACATCCCACAGTCTTCGTCAAGAGTCGCGAAAACGCGGTCGTTCGTAACGGTACAACTTTCCATACCGGACTCGACGAAGTGTTGCCCAACGGTCAGGTTCCCGAAATAATCGGTTTTTTTGAACCGCATATAGGCGTTGTAGATGGAGAAGGAATTATTGAGACCGAAACTCACGCTATACGCCATGTTCCCGTGTCCTGTTCCGCTCAGGAAGATCATGAGGTTTCTTGCGTTGACGTTATTTGTCGTTTCGCCTAAGAAGTCGCGCGAGGCGTCGTCTTGGGAAATCGCGGTTCCGTCAAGATTGAGCAACCCGCTAATCTTCATTTTGAAGGGGTCGTTGAGTGAAGTCGGCTTGTTGTTCTTTTTCTTTTCGGCTTCGAAATCCTCGCGCAGTTTATCGTTCGACTTCTGTAGTTCGTCGAGTTTTTTCTGCATTTCCGCCAGTTCGGGAATAGCTCCGGTAAAATGTCCTCCGTTCGCGGCAGTATCTTCAGCCTGGGCTTGTCTCCCTGCGTCGAGTGCCGGAACCCATACGGAGTCGTTGTATCCAGAGGCGGTCTCCGCTTCTCCGTACTCGTATTCGTCCGCGTATTCTTCCTCGTCCGTATACCCATAACTACTTCCTTGCGGAGACGGAGCCTGTTCGTACGCATTTCCGTAAATTACGTCGGCGCCCTTAGCTCGATTCGAGCCGGCGGCGGGAAAGATGCAAGCGCCCGCGACCAGCGCGCCAACACAAGTAGTTACCTTAAATCGCCAATTCATAGTCTCATCTCCATCCGTGGACTCATATATAACACGCGTATAACGTCGTCCTTCTTAACCTCGATAATATCGGGTAATCAAGCGTTTCGCTTCACCTTTTCCGCATAAATAGGGCAATAATACCAGCAAGAAATTATCAAGTAATCGTTTTAATCGTTAAAATTTAAAGGGCGACATTAAGCCGCCCTTGTAATCAACATATTTTTTTGGAACTTTCAGAATTTCACACCCATCTGCAGGAAACACGAATCGTTTTTAGCGTCTCCACTTTTCGCCCCCTTTTCGACGTTCGCGACGGCATGTTCCCAGTTAAAGGCCAGACAAGTCTGCTGGTTCCACCACCAGTTGGCGCCAGTCACAACGCGATTGACCGTGCCGGTCGTGGGATCAACCGAGGTGAAATTGACGTCGTCCGTTTCGAGATATTCCCATTTCACCACGGCTTCCAGAGCGCCGAGCCCCTGTCCCATCCCTCTCTTGTCGAAATTGACGAAGATCGCTTCTTCTGGCATATTCATCGTCGTAAACCGGGCGTCGTTTTTATTATATGATCTCGTACATCCCGGCGTGAGGCACCATCTCATGGCGGCGGTCGAACCGTACGCGTTTCCTCCGCCGTTCGTAATGGACATGACGTACCCATCGGCAGTCGCGGCGAACCCTTCGCGCTGATAGGCGATTTCCATTTGCGAGACGGAGTACGAGCGGTCTTCCAGGGAGATTTTCCCGTTAATGAAATAGGGACTGTTCCCCACCCAGCCATGCCCACGCGTCTTGAGAGTCAAAGAGGCGTCGTCGGAGGTCGGATCCAACCAGTAGAAACTCCCGCCAAAGTGCAGGACTTCTCGCGTAAATCCTTTGTCGTCCTCGACGAGAATCGGCGCGGCGGTCAGGCGAGTATTGAGGAGGTAGCCAGGATCCTCGTTTTCCGTTCTGTTCGGCCAAGTGTTCACGCTGGGCGCGGCAAAGATCCCGAGAAAGAGCCGCGCGGTCTTTTCCGCGTTGTAATTTGTCGAGCCAATACCGAGCCGACGATTCATACGGAAGAACGAGGCGCCCTCGTCGGTACTAATAAAGGCGGGCTCAAACGCCGGTTCTATACTTTCCATACCGGACTCGACATAGAAATGTCCGATCGTTATATCGCCGAAGATTGGGGAATCTTTGAAGCGGACGTAGTTGTCGTACAGTTTAATCGATTCTTGAACACCGACGCCCGCGGCAAATTGCATACCGTGACCGTTCCCACGACACGTAAAACGGAGGTCGTGGACGTCGTAGACGTTTTTAGCGTTTCCGAGCAGGTCTTTTGAGACGTCGTCCTGGGAGACGTAATACGCGCCGAGCCCCAAAAAGCCGCCGAATTTCAGATTATAGGGGTCGGTGAGTTTCTCTTTCTTTTTATTCTTTTCCTGTTCGGCCTTGAAATCGGCAGTCAGTTTATCGAGCCGTTGTTCCAGTTCTTCAATTTTAGCGGCGTCGTCGACGGCGTCCTCGTCTTCGACAATATTAGATTCTTCGTCGGCGTTTTGAGACCACGGGACGGCGGTTGGCGCGAGTTCGTATTGGTAACCGGACGCTTCAGAGGAACTATAAACAGCAGAAGGTTCGACGTCCCATTCCTGCGCTAAGAGCGCCGCGCCAGGAACGCCGAACGCAACGCCTCCAAAGATCAATAACCGCAAGGTTGATTCTCGAGAAAAAAGTCGAAACATTTTCGTCACTCCATGAACGTATGAAATTGATGTAATATGTCCTTGCTCACAATCGACCTTTGCAACGCAATCACGCGGTCTTCTTATCGTCTAGACCTCCTATCTATGTTTAATGAATTTGAGTTAAGTATAGTTTGACGTTTGCGCGGACGTTAGACGCAACTTGACGGCGCGGAACGACAAAGAAAGAAATTTCTCGAAATCTTGGAAAATAAAAAAAGCGCCGAAACTTTTGTTGTTTCGACGCATTTATAAGCGTAGACCGAGATTGAATAAGACTCATTCTGAAGTCAAAGCGAAGTCAAAGACGTTCTTTCCGCTCTGCACGCTGGCGGTCAAGCCGGAAGTAACGGGGACGGTATACCTGGCAGGCACGATATCGACCCATTCGGCAGGATATTTTTTATAGATATCTTCGCCGGTTTCGGAGGCTTTTTGGACTTCTTCCAGAGAAGGAGTCGGCGCGACGTTTTCCTGTTTCACAATCGCGACTTTATATTCGCCGACAACAGCGCCCTTGTTTGGCGCGCCGCCTTGCGTGGTAAGGGTATAATGTCCGGTTTCGTCCGTATTGCCGTAAGCGCCAAGTGATCCGACGTTGGGCGCGAAAGTAATCTTCGCGTTAGCGACCGGTTCTCCGTCGAGCGTAACAAGGCCGGTAACCATTTCTGTTTTAACGGAAGCGCCGCCGCAACCGACGACAGCCGCCAAAGAAACGGCAAGCAGGAGGATTGAATATAATTTTGAAATACGCATAGCGTCGCCTTTCGTATTGTTTTCACTAATCATACAACGAGAAGTCGTAGGAAACGCGTCCTTTTCACGCGTAAAACTGCCAAGGACGCGCCGATTCGACATGGAGAAAATCAGAGTTGAGTAGTTTCCCCACCGGCGACAGTCCCCATAGCGCCCCAGACGCCGAACGGGGATTTCGCGTCGAGAGCGGTACCGTTGTCGAAGGAACCAACCGAGGCGCCGCCTTTGGTGTACCAGCTGGATCCAGGCGTACCGCAGTCGATGGTTTCAGAGACGAAGCGAACGGAACCGTCGCCCATGCAGGCGTTCACGCCGCCGGAGTGGTAACTTGCCGCCGAGAACATACCGTGGTACTCTTGTCCGCAACTGGGCGAATTCGGAGGAAGAATGGTAAAGAACGCGTTATAGCATTGGCCGTAGCCGTGGAACCAACGTCGCCCGCGGGTATATTCGGTGGACCAAACGTCGTTGTATCCGGTGAGTTCCGTACCATTTTTCATGGACATAAGCTGGCCGTACCACGAGGCGGTGCATTGATGCGCGTACCAGCTGGTATTGACGAACCCAGTCTTTACGTTAGTACCGCCGGCGACGCCCACGGTACCTTCCGACATGAAGACGGTGTTAGAAAGACCGTCGGTAACGGCGGAGAAGTCGTTGCCGAGAGTATAGTCTTTTTGGACAAATGCGCCGCGAACGGTCGGACGACGCCAGTCATTCCAACACCAGACGTCGCCGAGACAGCAGTGGTAGCTAACGGAAGCGGTAGGACCGGAGCCGCCGCGCTTGTGGGCTTCGGACGGGCACAGGAACGCGTCGATCGTCGTTTTGAAGAGTTTGCCGTCGCCACTGGCGTCGTCGGAAACCTGGAACGTAGACGATTGCATCGAACCGTACTTTTTGTAATCTTCAATACCTTTCATAATCAGAGCGTATTGAGCGCCAAGTTCCATGTGCGGCATAATCGTGACGCGGAAAGAGTACCCGACGGCGTTGTCGCCATAATCGCCGTTAATTTTGTAGTTCGGGTCCGCCCACGAAGCCGGCATACGGTTGTTGACGTCATGGAAGTTTTGAACGGCAAGCCCCAATTGTTTTAAGTTGTTGGTACATTGCATACGTCGCGCGGCTTCACGAGCGGCTTGAACGGCGGGCAACAACAGCCCTATCAAGATACCGATAATAGCAATAACGACGAGCAATTCGACAAGTGTAAAACCGCTTCGTTTTCGATGAA
>CAYUUL010000007.1:0-62561 GCA_964447865.1 uncultured Planctomycetaceae bacterium
AAAGATTTTACCCCCGTGCATACCGGTGCAGGGAAACGCGTCGACTATTTTGGAGCCGTCCGTATGGAGACCGAGAACGACGATAACGCCGCCCGCCTGGTACTCGCCAAGGAAACAACCCGCGCGTCCCCCGACGACGATAAGAGGCTTTTTTTCCTGGTACTCCTTCATGTGTATTCCGGCGCGATATCCGGCGTTGCCCTGGACGAAAATACGTCCTCCGCGCATCGCGTAGCCCGCGGCGTCCCCGATATTCCCGCGCACGATAATATCGCCGTCGTTCATCGTGTCCCCCACGGCGTCTTGAGCGTTGGCGTCGACGACGATTTCACAGCCGTTCAAATACGCGCCCAACGCGTTGCCGGGCGTGCCTTTGACGACAATTTTCATATCCGCCATGCCGGCCGCGATAAAACGTTGACCGCAACAGTTGACGAGCTCGCACTCTTCTCCGACCTTTCGGAGCGCTTCGTTGATCGTCTTGTGATCGAGATTTTTGACGTCGATGGCGTTCATAGTCACACCAACCCTCCAAAGCTATGCTTTCGCGCGTCTTTCCCCAAAGCGGTCGACGCCGCGACGCGTTTTAATGATTCGAAATCGACGGTTGACAACGGAGTCTTTTCTCGAATCAGCGCGGTATAAACGCCCGCGCGATCCGTCTCCCCGATCAGGATAAATCCTACCAAAAGGCCGTCGCGAGTAAAGAGCCGCTTCAACTTGCGATCCGATTTTTCCTCGTATATTTCCCCGTCGTAGCGACCGGCTGTCATAACGTGAAGTCCGAAAAAACCGAGCGAGTTCATCGGAATCCCTTTTTCGAACAGTTCCTTTCCACCCGCCATATTGACTCCGGCGGCGCGGCCTTGCATGTACGCGTTTGGCATTATCGCCAGGACGCGTTTCTTACCGTCGAGAGATTGGTCCTCGCCTTGCGAACAGTCGCCCGACGCGTAAACGTCCGGAAGATTCGTTTGCAGAGAAGAATCGACGAGTATTCCGCGGTCAACTTGAACGCCCGCGTCCGCGGCAAATTGGACGTTAGGACGCACTCCAACCGCCAAAACGAGAACGTCGAAATCGACTTTCCTTCCGCTCTTTAAGATCGCCTTATTCCCTTGAAACTCGTCGACAAAATCGCCGAGAATGAATTTGACGCCTTCTTCTTCCATTTGCTTCTGTACAATCGCGGCGCAATCCGGTTCCAGGATACTCGTCAGGACTTGCGGAGACCGATTGCAGACGATCGTCTCGGCGACTCTATGGCAGACGCCCTCGGCGCATTTTAGACCGATTAGACCCGCGCCGAGAATCAAGACGCGCGTCGTCGAGTCGAGATAACTCTCCAGCTCAAACGCGTCGTCGAGCGTCAGAAAGTTCGTCTTACACTTAACGGAGTCTAACCCCTTGACGTCGGGCGTAAAAGGGGACGCCCCGGTCGCGACGCATAACGCGCGGTACTCCAGAACGGAACCGTCGTCAAGCGCGACGACTTTCGCGTTCGC
The DNA here is from genome assembly GCA_964447865.1 of uncultured Planctomycetaceae bacterium. Classification (GTDB taxonomy): domain Bacteria; phylum Planctomycetota; class Planctomycetia; order Pirellulales; family Thermoguttaceae; genus RUG369. The sequence goes on from CAYUUL010000007.1 coordinate 1,506, forward strand.
GTCGAGTTTGACGCCCTTGCGTCCGTACAGAACTTCGCAACTGTTTGTCACATAAAAGTCGGGGCCGCGGTAATTCATCTTTTGCGGGTCGGTTTTCCCCTCAAGATAGTAGGAGATAAGAGGACGGCAATAGACGGGACGTTCTTCCGCTGAAACAATAACGACGGGCGTTTCTTTATCGACTTTTCGAATACCCTCGACGCACGCGACCGCAGCGACGCCGTTGCCAAGAATGACGTATGGTTTCATTTCACGGTTCCTCGTTCTTCAAATACGATCGCATGATTAGGACACCCTTTAACGCACGCTGGAACGCCTGCGGCTGTCTCCGCGCAAAGCTCGCATTTCTGCGCGACTCCGTTTTCGTTGAGGGAAATGGCCCCGTACGGACATACCAAAACGCAAGTGAGACAACCGACGCATTTCTGTTGGTCGATTCTGACGACTCCGTCGAGCTTTGAAATCGCCCCGGCAATACAACTTTTCACGCAAAGAGGGTCGACGCAGTGTCGGCACGAAACGGGCAACGCGCGTTTTTCATCTCCTTCAACGTGAATTCGAGGATAAATCCGCTTTCCTTTGAGCGCTTCGACCATGTCCTTCACCCCGGAATTGGCGAAAGCGCAGTTATATTCGCATAATCGGCACGCAAGGCACCACTCTTCGTTGACATAAACGCGTTTCATTTAGAAACCTCCAAAGCGACGACGCTTCGTGAAACTCAGCCGACGTCGAACAGGCGCCGTCGGCTCCGTCGGCTATTCGACCGACGACGCGCGTTCGTTATTCTCCGGCGTGCGCTATTCCCAGGATTTGCAACTCTTTCTCCGTCATGCCGACTCCGCGGAGCATCAATCTGTTTCCGCGCAACGCCTCGATCGAGTTGACGCCCATGCCGCCCATCATTTCCTTAATTTCGTGTTTCCACGCGGTTAAAAGATTGACAAGACGTTGCGCTCCGACGTTCGGGTTAAGGCGTTTGACAAGTTCCGGACGTTGCGTCGCGATTCCCCAGTTGCACTTTCCGGTCTGACACGTTCTGCACAGATGACAGCCTAACGCGAGCAACGCCGCGGTTCCGATGTAACATGCGTCGGCCCCAAGAGCCACCGCTTTAACGACGTCCGCGGAACTTCGAATCGAACCGCTCACAATAAGCGAAACGTTGTTGCGAATACCTTCGTCTCTCAAACGTTGATCGACGCAAGCGAGCGCGAGTTCGATTGGAATGCCGACGTTGTCTCGAATACGCGTCGGAGCGGCCCCGGTCCCTCCGCGGATCCCGTCGATCGCGATGACGTCCGCACCGCTGCGCGCCACCCCGCTCGCGATTGCCGCTATGTTGTGCACCGCCGCGACCTTGACGATAACCGGTTTCGTATATTGAGTCGCTTCTTTAAGCGAGAAAACCAACTGTCTCAAATCCTCGATCGAGTAAATATCGTGGTGCGGAGCCGGTGAAATAGCGTCGACTCCGGCGGGAATCATACGCGTCTTTGAAACGTCCGCGCTGATCTTCGCGCCCGGCAAGTGCCCGCCGATACCGGGCTTAGCCCCCTGCCCCATTTTAATTTCGATCGCAGCCCCCGCTTCCAGGAACTTTTCGTGAACGCCAAACCTTCCGGAAGCGACTTGAACAATCGTATTCGCGCCGTACTTGTAGAAATCCTCGTGCAAACCGCCCTCGCCGGTGTTGTACAGAATACCAAGTTCGGTTGCCGCGCGAGCCAACGCTTCGTGCGCGTTGTAGCTGATCGCGCCGTAACTCATAGCCGCGAATAAAACGGGCATTTCCAGTTCGATTTGCGGCGTAAGTCGAGTAATAAGATTACCGTTCGCGTCTCGTTGCACCTTCGACGGCTTCTTGCCGAGAAAGACCCGAGTCTCCATTGGTTCGCGCAAAGGATCGATGGAAGGATTCGTTACCTGAGAAGCGTTGACGAGCATCTTATCCCAGTAGACCGGGAATTGATTAGGATTCCCCATCGAGGAAAGCAATACGCCGCCGCTATTCGCCTGCTTGTATATCTCGCGAATCGTCTGATTCGACCAGTTCGCGTTTTCACGCAAGAGACAATCGCTTTTGACAATCTTAAGCGCGCGCGTCGGACAGAGCGCAACGCAACGTTGACAGTTCACGCACTTCGAGTCGTCGGAAAGCATAAGTTTATGTTCTTCGTCGAAGGAATGCGCGCCGTTTGCGCATTGTCGTTCGCAAACTCGGCACGAGATACATCTGTTCGGATTACGGACGATTTCAAAATCGGGATACAGAAAATCGATACCCATCAGAAAGCTCCTTCCTTAACGCGCACGATCACAGGCTCGCCGCCGACCGGGGCCCAAACGTTCTCTACGTTTTCTTCCATAACTCGAATCGCGGATTCTTCGCTCGCGACGTAGACTTTGTCGTCCTTTTCGGCGACGACCATCGAGCGCAACTTAAGCCGATCGTTTAAGGCCATGAGACCGCCGTTAAAACCAAGGACAATCGAGAATGGTCCGGTAATAAGCAGACTCGGGAAAACGATGCGCAGATATTCCAGTTTGGCGCGTTCCTCGGGATCCTTATTTTCCTCAATCGCCGACCAGAACGGCGCGGCGATAACGTTCGCGGCTTCCTCTAACGTCAGGCGTTGACCTCGCAACAGATAATCCATTATATAGGTAATGACTTCCGTGTCCGTTTGCAACGTGCATTTGTATCCGAACATTTCGATGAAACGTCGGTTGGCGTCGTAGGACGAGATTTCGCCGTTGTGAACAACCGTGTAATCGAGCAAACCAAAGGGGTGCGCGCCGCCCCACCAGCCGGGCGTGTTGGTCGGATAACGTCCGTGAGAGGTCCAACTGTACGCCTGATATTCTTCCAATCGATAGAATCTCGCGACGTCCTCGGGGTACCCGACGGCCTTGAACGCGCCCATATTCTTCCCGCTGGAAAATACGTAAGCGCCGTCCATATTCGCGTTGATTTCCATAACGGTGCGAGCGACAAACTCGTCGGCGTCGATTTGTAGAGAGGCTAAGGACGATTTGAAGGGGTCGACGAAATATCTCCAAACGATGGGTTCGTCGGTGATTTCCGGAATCTTGCGAGTGGGAATGATCTCTGATTGAACGATTTCAAAACGTCCTTTCAAGTACGCTTCGCATTGTTTACGCGTGTCGCGGCAATCAAAAAACAAATGGAGCGCGTAGAAATCCTTATACTCGGGGTAGATACCGTATCCCGCGAAGCCGCCGCCCAGACCGTTCGAACGATCGTGCATTGGTTTCATCGCGTTCGCGATTGATTCTCCGGTCATTTTTACGCCGTCTCGCGAAATAACCGCGGCAATCGCGCAACCGGAAGGAATCCGCACCTGGCCTTCAATATCCATTTTGGACCTCGTTTCGATAAAAACCAAAAAAAAAGCGCCCATTCCAAATTCGGCTCATAGAACCAAACTGAAATGAACGCCTTTGCTCATTCATGACTCTACTATACAACGCAAAGCGCAAACGTCAAGCGACTTTGTAAAAAAATTTCCAAAAAGTGAAAATTCTTCGCTCTAACTTCCCGGTTTCAGATACCTTCCACACATGGAGTACGCGTCGCGCCGCGCGTCAAACGACGTTTGAAATAGACGTAGCAGGCGAAATGCGCGACAAAGGTAATTGCCCACGATATCGGATAGGACAAATAGAGCATGTGTTCGGTGTGGAACTGGTCGAGTTGAAAGACCGTAAAGATCCACGCTAGTCTTAGACCGCAAGCTCCCAGTAGCGAAACCGCGGTCGGAGTTACGGAAACGCCCATTCCGCGAATAACGCCGACCATCGCGTCCATGAGTCCGCAAATGCAATAGTATCGGCACACGACGTGAAAACGCGTGACGGCGGACGCGACGACTTCCGGACGCGTATCGTAAATTCTCGCGAGCCATTCGCCAAAAATACTGCAGAAATTTCCCAGAACCACCCCTGTGACGCAAGTGCAAGCCAGAGTCGTGAACATGATTTTCGTAACGCGGTCGTATTTTCGCGCCCCGACGTTTTGTCCCACAAACGTCAAAACCGTCTGCGAGAAGGAGTACATGGCGACCCAAACGAACCCTTCCACGTTCTGAGCCGCCGCCGAGCCCGCCATCGCGATTGGACCAAAACTGTTGATCGAAGACTGAATCACGACGTTGGAAAGGGAAAATACGATTCCCTGAACACCCGCCGGAACGCCGCTCCGCATAATCTCGCCAATCACGTCGGAATCCCAGCGAAACACGCGATTCCACTCGAGTTTAAACGCGTCCGACTCGCGCATGAGACGCCGCGTCACGAGCCAGGCGCAACCCGCTTGTGAAATAATCGTCGCGAGAGCCACGCCCGCCACGTCCATTTTAAAGACGATGACGAAAACAAGGTTCAAAACGACGTTCACAACTCCGGTCGCCGCCAGGTAATACAACGGATGTTTAGTATCCCCTTTCGACCGTAAAAGCGCGCTGCCGAAGTTGAAAATGAGAACGGGAACGCTCCCCAGGAAATAAATTTTAAGGTACGTCGACGCAAGTCCCAAAACTTCTTCCGGAGTCTGCATCCATTCGAGAAAAGTTTTCGCGCATCCGACGCCCACGACCGTGAGAATCGCGCCGCCGACCAGACTCAACAGGAAGGAACAATGGACGGTTCTCGACAATTTAGCGTCGTTTCGAGCGCCAAAGTAGTACGAAGAAACGGCGTTCGCGCCTATGGAAAGACCGACGAATAAATTCGTGATCAAGTTGACGAGCGCGCCTGTCGAGCCGACCGCCGCCAGAGAATGTTCGTTCGCGAAATTTCCTACGACGATCACGTCCGCCGCGTTAAACAAAAGTTGCAAGACGTTTGACGCCATGAGCGGAAGCGCCGTTAGCAACAACCTGGGCAGTATCGAGCCCGTCGTCATGTCGATAGAAATAGCCTTGGAAACGACGTTTGCCATTTTAGAAAGTCCGTATTTTCCCGCGCGAGGCTTCCCGATCCCGCGCCATATAACGATCCAATCGATCGCGTGTTAATTTAATATTTTTGATCACGTTGATTATACGCTTTATCCAACGTTAGTCAACGTCAATCGACGCGGCAAAAGATCAGTCGGTCAAAGATTTATATTCGAGGTTCGAGGAGTCGCGCGTTTAGTCTGAAAAATAAGGCGTATTTTTTTTCAAAGTTAGTATCTTTTCCTTGACGCTGACGGGAAAAACAAGTAGTATATAGATGTACGATAAGGCGAGGAACGCGTAAGCGCGTTCGGAGCCGACGAGGTAAAGATTCTTTTGAGAGTCTTGCACATTGAGTTTCACGCGTCGTTAGATTGAGGCGAGCGCGTATACGCGGCGAATCTTGTCAACCGGATCGACGCGGCTTTCCGCATGGTCGATCGACGCCACGTTCAGAACGAGTAGGAATATGGAATTTTTAGAAGGTAAAACAGTCGGAATCGACTTAGGCACAACTTTCTCCACATTAGCGATCGTCAACGAACAAGGCGAACCGACGCCGATTCCTAACGAAGACGACGACGTAGAAACGGCCAGTTTGATTCTGCTTGCCGAAAATCGCCACGTTATCGTCGGGCCAAACCGTAGCCGCGCCGCTATGGAAGATCCGGAAAACGTCATCGAACGCATCAAGCGCCAAATGGGAACGACCGGTTATCACCGTCAATTCGACGGGCATGAGATCACGCCGGAATTCGTCTCCTCTCTTATTCTCCGTAAGCTGAAGCAGGACGGCGAACGGATCCTCGGTCCCATCGCGAACGCCGTTATCACGGTTCCTTATTACTTCAACGACACGCGCCGCAAGTCGACGCAAGACGCCGGACGAATCGCGGGACTCAACGTGATCAGCATTATCAACGAGCCGACCGCAGCCGCGTTGACGTACGCGTGGCACCGCGGCGAACTCGGACGCACCGACAGCGACCAAAAACACAAGATCCTGATTTACGACCTTGGCGGCGGAACATTCGACTCGACAATCGTCGAATATAGCGCGACGAACTTCCACGTCCTGGCGACGGACGGCGACGTTAAGTTGGGCGGAGTCGACTGGAACGACCGACTCGTAGACTACGTCTGCCAACAATTCCTCGAAAAGCACGCGATCAATCTCCATCAATTCCCAAAGACGATGCAGATTCTGCGCAACGACTGCGACGTCGCTAAGATTCAACTTACGACGAAGGAACAAACAACCATTTCCTGCCGTTGCGAAGGTCATTCGCTTTCCGTTCCAATCACGCGCCAACTTTTCGAAGACCTCACCTACGACTTGTTGCAACGAACCGCCGACACCATCGAATTTGTCGTTGGACAAGCGGAACTCACGTTCGCGGATCTGGAAGCCGTCGTCATGATCGGCGGTTCCACGCTTATGCCGCAAGTGGCGAAAATGCTCGAAAAAGTCACCGGCATTGTCCCCTATCGTAACAAGGACTTGGATCCTCATACGGCGGTTGCGCGCGGCGCGGCGATTCACGCGGCGATTTTGGAAGCGCAACATAACGAAAAGAGCCAACTTAGCGCTCGCGTTAAGAAAATGCTCGTCAACGTTCGCGAAGAGGACGTCAACTCTCACGGACTCGGCATCGTCGTCTCAAATAAAGCGAAAGAGCCGACAAACTATCTCATGATCCCGCGCAACACGCAACTTCCTTGTTCGTTTACCCAAACGTTCCAAACGACGAAAGAAGGTCAACAACGCATTAGCATTCAGGTTCTTGAAGGCGACGCTCCGGATCCGACCGCCTGCTCGTTGCTCGGGAAATGCCGTATCCTTGATCTTCCGGCAAACCTGCCGAAAGGAACTCCGGTTGAAGTGACCTATTCGTTCGATAAGGCCGGGCGTATTTCCGTTTCCGCCCGTGAAAAACTCACGAATAAGGTCGCGAACATTTCTATCGAGCGCCGCGGCGTACTTTCCGACGAAGAAGTCGAAAAGTTCATCAAGTTGGCCGACGAATACTCGATCGAATGATTTTAGCAAGCGGCGGCGCGTCCGACAAACGTCGAACGCGGCCCGCGTCGTGGCGCTCGACCGTATGATCCGGGTTGAGCGCGATACTTTGGATTTTTTCGCAACGCTATGGTGAACGAATGCGCGTATTTATTGCGACGGTAATCGTCGGGATACTTCTTGGGCTGGGCGTCGGCTTTGCGCTTGGACACGCCAAATCAAACACTATGTCTTGGGACGTCTCGAAAGAGGTCAACGTCGGAACCGTTATTGCGCAAGCTGGAAACGAGTCCGCGGAAGAACAAGCCTCTAAACCGAAGAGCAAAAAAACGAACAAGCGCGGCAAACAGCCGAAAGTGAAAGTCGACGAAGTTCTTTTCGATTTTGGTATTATTGAAAAGAATCCTTCAACCGAAAAAGGCGAACATCCGTTCTACATCGAAAATGTCGGAACGGCCGATATGACGCTCGCCGACGGCGGAAAAGGGTGTTTTTGCACCGAATTCACAATCTCGAAATCAACCATTAAGCCGGGCGAAAAAGCGACTGTTCTCTTTAAATGGGACGGAGCGCGAAGCGGAGGAGTCTTTAACCAGGGCATTCGCGTTTTAACAAACGACCCCGACCGAAAAGAGGTTATGTTCGCGGTAAAGGGGCTCTACACCTCGCCGGTCATTTGCGACGTCGGAGAAATCACCTTCCCCAACGCCACGTCGACTCAGGAGTCCTCAAGGTCGTTCCGAATCATGGGCTTTGAAAAGAACGACGACGGGTCCCCGTTCCCACTTGAAATTACCGATATAGAATTAAGCAATCCGGACTTCTTTGAAGTTACGCTCAATCGAGATACGCTCGATCACCTGACGCCCGAAGATCGTAAAAGTAAGTTGTACGCCGAGACTCAGAATCTGTTCCAGGGTTCCGTCACAATGAAGACGGGCATGCCGCAAGGCGCGTTCCAGGAACTCATGCGCTTACGAACGAACAGTCCTAAGATGCCGTTTTTGGAAGTAATAATATCGGGTCAAATCTCCGGCAACGCGATTAGAATTACCGGCGCGCAATACGACGACAAAACGTCCGGTCAGCTCAGACTCGACAACGTTTCCGCGGCGACGGGAGCCAGATCGAGTATTCGTATGATGATATTCGACAAGTTGATCTGCAACGAAAGTACGGTCAAAGTGAAAAGTATTCGACCGGATTGGTTAAAGGTCAAGTTGACGTACCCGCCCGAAGAGTTGCAAAAAGCGTCCCCTATTCGCCTGATCGAAGCGGAAATAGAAGTCCCCGCGGGTTCTCCGCAAGGCGCCTTTACCGGACCGGAAAAGGAACAGCTGGGCGAGATCGTCTTCTCCGTGGGCGAAACGGATGAAACCAGCCAGGAAGTCGTGGTCCCCGTGAGATTCGCGGTCACTCCATAACATAAAATTTTAGACGCGTTTTGCGTCGCGTAGAGACTGTCCTCGGGACCGGATCCCGAGGCGGCAAGGACGGGAATTTAGACAATGTTAAAAACGAAAATTGAGACAGAAACAGACCCGTTTCCGACTTGATTTTCGTTTTTTTGTCTCTTGACTTTTTACCCGAACTTTTCTATTCTCTCAAACCAAAATTTTTTCGGACGCCATTGACGTTCGATAAAGTATAGACGCGCGCCGCGGCGCTCAAGGTCGTCCTTAGAGCCCGCGAACGCTCGTTCGGTAGTCGGTCGGCTTAGCCGATCATGTAGAAGCGGTCGTTGTTTTAACGGTCCGCCGCGTAACATTTGGCGCCATGCGCGTCAAACTCACCCATCGACGCTCCATGCGCCGATACGTTTAACAAACATATTAACGTAACCATGGAAAACACCGAAAACGTCACAGCCGCGCCCGCGGATCAAGAACAACAACAAACGCAAACGACCGCCCAACCGGACGCGACGCCAACCGCAGACGCGGCTCCTACCGCGACCGCGACTCCCGCTCCGGCGACGGACGCCGCGGTCGTGACGCCCGAAGTCGTGGCCGAACGTCTTGCCGCTAAAAACGCGGAAAAACCCGCGCCGTTGAGCGCGATTAGAGACGCCAATCGCCGTAAGCAAGAGGGCGAAGGGGCAAAAGACGCAAAAGAACGACGCCCGCGCCGTGAACGTCCCCAACGCGAAGAACGAAAATTGACGGAACCGCGTCGTCCAAAGACCGGCGCCGTTCTGCCGAGCCGTCGCGAAGGACTCGGCGACCTCGAAGAAGAATTCAATTCTCTCATGGACGGGGCCTCGCTCGAACAAATGATGACCGGAAACGACGCCGCCGTCGCCTCGGAACAACTCGAAGAAGGAACGAAAGTCGACTGCAAAGTTGAAAAAATCTCAAAAGATTCCGTCTTCGTGAATATCGGCATGTGCGAGCTTGGACTTATTCCGCTCAAGCAGTTCCCGGACGATCTTGTGCTCACCGTCGGACAACAATTCCAGGGCGTCGTCAATAAGTTCAATACGGAAGACGGTTACTACGAAGTCTCGTTGCCGGGCGCGGCCGCCGAAGTCGGAGATTGGCTGAGCGTCAGCAAGGGTACGATCGTCGAAGCGACCGTAACCGGTACGAATAAGGGTGGGTTGGAAGTCATGGTCGGCAAGTTGCGCGGCTTTATGCCGAGCGGACAAATCGCCCCCTTCTTCGTCGCCAATCCGGAAACGCTTGTCGGCGAACGTTGGAAGTGCGTCGTCACGGAAGTCAATCCTGAACGTCGCAATCTTATTGTGAGCCGCCGCGCCCTTATGGAACAGGAGCGAGCGGAACAACGCGAAAAGACCCTTGCGGAACTCGCCGTCGGCCAAACTCGCGAAGGCACGGTGCGCAAAGTCATCGAGATCGGCGCTTTTGTCGACCTTGGCGGCGTCGACGGATTCATTCACGTCTCGCAAATGGCGTGGGGACGCGTTAAGCAGGCGAGCGACGTCGTCAAAGAAGGCGACAAAGTTTCCGTCACCATTTTGAAAATCGACGAAGCGAAAAAACGTATTTCACTCTCCTTGCGCGATTCCGCGAAAGATCCGTGGAATACGGTCGACTCCGAATACAAAGAAGGCGACGTCGTGCGCGGCGTTGTCTCCCGCATTCTCGATTTCGGCGCGTTCGTCGAACTCCCGATTGGCGTCGAAGGACTCGTGCACATCAGCGAAATCGCGTATCAACGCGTCGATAAAGTTGAAGACGCTCTGAAAGAAGGAGACGCCGTCGACGTCAAGATCCTTTCGATTGATCGCGATAAGCGCAAGATCGGACTTTCGATCAAGAAAACGCAAGAAGACCCGCGCATTAAGGCCCGCGAAGAAGCGAAAGCTAAAGCGGAAGCCGACGCCGCCGCCGCTGAAGCGGAAGAAAAACGTCGCGACGACGCCGCCTTGGAAGCCTCTCGCGAACGTATTCGTAAACTGCAGTCGAAGAAACCGTTGAAAGGCGGAGTCGGCGGCGTCAACGACAACAAGTTCGGCCTGCACTTCTGATCGGGCACAATCTAAACGCAATTTAACGAACGCGTCGTAAAAAGTCGGACGTCCAAACGGAACGTTAATCTTTCGTTTGGGCGTCCTTTTGTTATCGAAAATTCGAGACTATCAAGATTTTAACGCAAGCTGGAAAGAGGGGCGCGATGCGCGAACGATCGCCGATTTACCTTTCTCGCGAAGAACTCGAACGCGTCTGCCGCATGGAGACGTTGCGACGGTCGGGGCCCGGCGGACAGAACCGCAACAAAGTGGAGACCGGAGTCCGATTTTACCACGATTCAACGGGACTTGTCGGCGAAGCGACCGAGGAACGCTATCAAGTCGCCAATCGCCGCAACGCGCTCGAACGCCTTCGATTATCCCTGGCGCTGACGGCGCGGTCGAAACCGACGCTCGTTCAAGAGGAAAACGGAGAGATTAGAATCGATCCGGAATACGCGAAAACGATGCGATGGTTTACGCGTATTCGCGGAGGGAGAATTTCCGTATCGGTCGAACATGAAGATTACGCGATCCTCGTGTCGGAGTTCTTCGACGTATATTTCGCGGTCGGCGAAGATCTTGCGCAAGCGATCTCGGCGCTCGAAACGACTTCCAGTCAAATTGTACGTCTATTAGCGCGAGCTCCGCAAGCGCTCGCGACGCTTAACGCGTCGAGGGAACGACTTGGACTTCGGCGTCTGCGAGGATAACGACGCGCGGCGATTATCTTTCGCGATAGATCAGGACTCGACTTGCGAAATCAAGCGGATCGCGGAGAAGTTCCGGCTACGCGCCAAGCGCGGCGTCTTTTTCGTAATTTTTCATAACGGCTCCGGACAACAACGCCAACCCTCAAAAAGTTATCGTTCAAGGTAGACAAGCAAACTTCGCGCGAACTCGAGAATCGGAAGCGGCGCGGTCGGCTGATTTCTGAGGAGACGCTTACTATCCTCGTCTATAATCGACGGCGCCTGACTCAGTAAATCCTCGACGTTTTGCGAATACTTGTCCGACCATATTGTACGACGTTCGGAATCGGTTTCAAGCAACGCCGCGAGATAAACCGCGTTGAGCAATTTGAGAACCGGAGACTGCGGACGATCCAAAATTCGCAACGCGTTTAAGTACCGCTTTCTCTGTTCGGCGACGTCGTCCAGCATCGTTCCGCGATAGAACTCGATCAGATCCCACGGACGACGCTGAGCAAACTTCCAACGACTCGGATTCTCCAAGTAGCTTTCTTTCGCAAGATTGGCGTTGCGCGACGAACAGGTCGCGACGTACCGCGCAACGACGTAATGTCTCGCGTCGTTGCGACGTCGATAATCGGAGCTTGCAGGGTCGGAATAACGCAACTCCCGCGCTTCAAGGTAGATTTCGCGTCCCAACGAATCGGGGTCGTATTCCATTTTCGCGACGTCGCGGCTAATCCAGAGCCCTTCAAGTTCTTCTTCTTTTTCGTCCAGCGCGCTAACCTGCGTCAACGCGTCTTCCGCTTCGTCGAACAACTCGATAGCGCGTTCGTAATTACCCAGAAACGCTTCTATCTCGCCCGCGAATTTCTTAATACGTCCGCAAGTTTTCGTTCCTACGATTTGGTAGTCGAAGTCCGACTTGATCCAACGCGCCATGAGATTGCGCATAAAGGTATAGTCTCGCGAGCTCCGGAACGCTTCCGCAAGGCGAATCTCAGCCACGCAAGCCGACGCGGAATCCTCTTTGCGCATCTTGACGGCGGCCATGTAAAATTCGTTAAACTCGTCGGAATGCCAGTCGACAACCTCTCCGCGAAGACGTTTAAGAACAAACCTGGAACTGAGAATTTGCAACTCGTCCTTTTGGGAAAGCTGTACCGCCGGCTTATGTTTCTCGAGCCACTCGATCTGCGCCTGCAAAAGGTCGGGGGCGACTCCGCGCGAATCGGCGTACTGAGCCGTCAATTCGAGCAGATCGCGCCAACGCGTCGGAGAACCCGAGATTTTTTGTCCCAATTTGTCGAGGAGCGCGCACACCAACGAATTTTTATTTCCGGCGTCGGGCAACTTCAAAAGAACTTGCCATTTCTTTGGATCCATATTCCCTTCGCGCTCGATAAGATCAAAGGCGTCGCGCAAATCTTGACCGGTCGTTCCCTTATCGATTAAACAGGTTCCAATCAAACCGGACTTCTGACGCTCGTCCGACATTCTAGGACTGCCCCAAAGGAAGGCGAGCGCGTCGGGATAACCGTTGTAAGGGTGTTCTTTGTCGATAAACTTCCCCTCGATTTGGATTCTCTCGCCGATTTTAGGATAGACTCGAGCGAACCGTTCGCGCGCGTTGCCGCACAGGTATTTTATGATCAAGTTTTGATTGGCGTTATACGCTTGACGCTGTTCAACTAAAACGTTGAATTTGACGTTCTGACGATCGTTTAAAGGCAAAAGGCGCAACGCCAACTCCAAAATCGTTTCAATCGCGTAAAGCCAACGGTCGGAACCGGTATTGAGTAGGGAATCGACGCCTACGCCAAGGCAACGACAGCCCAATTTCCTCAACGTATTCACGGCGTCGACAGTTCCGGCAAGACTCGAGTCAGTCGCGTGACGTCCCAACTCGGGAAGGTTCGCGCCGTCCGGAACGAATACGCCGACTACGCGTAGAAGTTGTTCGCAACGATTGTCGTTGGCGGATCCCGTCTCGTCGATCAATACGGTCCAGTTCTTAGGATAAGGATTCAACGGATTGACCAGGCACATAGGGTGCAAAGCGACGCCCTCCGCGTTCTTACCGCCGTTTAAGCCGGACACGCCGAGCGACTGATACGTTGTCGATTCGGAAACGACCGGTTCGGGGATTGATTGCGGAGTCGTTTTTTCAGAGGGGCGCTCGGTCGGAAGGTCGGGAGTCTGCGGAACGGTCTTTTCGCGTTCCGGCTGGAAGGCTCTTTGATACGGCTTCGCGTCGGCGCTCATAAGAGCCATAATCTCGGAGACGTTTCCGGGGTATTTCGTCATGAGTTCTCTTACGCGCATTTCAACGGCGTCCTTAGTCCCCGACGACTTTAAATCGTATAACGCGTCCAAATCCTTCTGGAAATTGATTTTCATCTCTCGCTGTTGGCGTTTTTCCTTTAGCCAGCGAGCGAGTTCTTTAAGATATCGTTCATGTCGTTCGCCGGGAATCCCCGCGGCGTCTAAAACTTTCGGCCACGCGTCCTTAGGATGACGTTTCAAGAGCGCCGCCACGCGCGCGGCAATCTTTTCTTTTGCGACTCCGTCGCGAACCCATCCCCTTAAAGCGGTCAACTCGTCCTGGAATTCGACCGGTTTCGGAGGAATCGTTGCGGAAGGCTGCGGAGTCGCGAATTGTGACGGCGCGGGCTGAGATTTCACAGGCTGCGGGGGCGCGGGTTGTGGCTGCGAACGTTTGGAGCTATTATTCGGTTGTTTTTCCGTCTCTTTAAAATAATTTGCACGCGACTCGACCGGAATCTCCGCGGCGACAAATATCTCAACTTCCGCGCCTGGATACTTTTTCAACAGCTCCGTTACGTATCTTTCCAAACGCTCCTTCGAGTAGACGCCTTTTAAAAATCCCAACGCTTTGAGATCTTCATGCAACAGCAACTCGTTGGGTTTCATTCGTTGCGCCTGATATTTCTCAAGAAATTTATCGCGCAACAACTCCGTCACCCCGGCTGATTCTAAAATGAACAACGTTATACGCCAGGGCGCGAGCTTGAAAAGCAGGTCTGCGCGTTCGCCGATTCTTTCAATCTCGGGGTTCGTCTTTACTAACGCGCCCAACTCGTCGCACAATTTCCCGTATTCCGGGACAGAACTTATAGCGCGATTGCGAAGCTGTTTTTTCCTCTTTTCCGAAGATATTTTCGCCGACTGAAAAATTTCGGCTTCCATATCGGGATATTTAATCAGAAGAGCCGAAACGCGATTTTCTATCTCCTCTTTCATTCCCTGTATGCTGACCAATTTTTTTAAATCGTTCAACTGACGCTTTTGATCCGCGATTTCCTTAAACGTCTCCAAGCGTTCGTCGCGAATCCCGGCGGCGTTTATAATCGGCCGAGAAACGCCGTATCTGACCAACGTCTCCACAAAGAACGACTCAAGTTCTTTAACGTTTCCGCTTTTTCGCAACGTCTCCAATTTTTGCAAAGCAGTCTGAAACGCGGACTGCTTTTTGTCGGGCGAATCTTGCTTTTTGGGCGCTTTCGAAACGGGTTGCGTCGTTGGCTTTTGAGGCGCTTTCGAAACGGGTTGCGTCGTTGGCTTTTGGGGAGCTTTCGAAGCGGGTTGCGGAGTTGGCTTTTGAGGAGTTTTATTCGTTTGTTTTTTCCGACCTTCAGCGCGCGCCTGTTTTCGTTCCTTCGCTTCTTCAACCAATCCTTCTCGTTCAGCCTCCGGAATTCCGCACGTCTCAAAGATTTCCTTCTTTTGCCCGAAATATTGGACCAACATGTCCAACAAAGGCTCGCAATAATCCTGTCCTCCCTTTACGAGCTTCGCGAGTTTTTCCAACTTCGATTTAAACGGCGTCATTCCAACCTCTACTGGGAAATAAATACTATGTAATAGCGCCTATGTCGACTGGAAAGGCGGCGCGGCGGTTAGGCGGCGCCAATTTTCGATTATAACTATTTTTTCAGTAGAGAGAACGGAACGATTATATTCTTTGCTCAAAAATCGTGTCGCTATTGCAAAATAGACCTCGCATGATTAGAATAAAAAGTATTATAGGAGCGATCGTGAGGCGTTCGGTCGCGCACATTCCCCACTAAGAGAACAGGTAAGGACGAAACATGGCGATTCGAGTCATTTGCGCGGGATGTATGACGTCGTTTGAGGTCGACGATCGTTTTGCGGGTAAGAAAGGGCCGTGCCCAAAGTGCGGTCATATTATCGAGATCCCAAAGGAAAAACTTGTCATTCACGCGCCGGACACGGTCACGGACGGCAAGAAAACCAAACCGGTTGGACACGACGCTCGCCCCATTCTCCAGCGTCGATTTATCTATACGGGCAAACAGGTATTCTGGGCGATCATGGGAACGCTCGGCGTTCTCGCGGCTCTTTTTTTAGTCGGCGCGGTCGGGAACCCGGTTCTCTCGGCAATCGTCGGGATAGTCGCAGTCTTCGCGTGCGCGTTCCCCATTTGCGAATTTGGCTATACGCTCATTCGCGACGAAAACGACTTGGAAATGTTCCTCGGCAACGAAAAACATCGACGTTCGTTCTTCGCCTCGCTCGCGTTCGCCTTCTCCTGGCTCGTCTTTGAAGCGTTTGTGCATTTCCTTGGAGGACAGGGCGCGGTCGTCTGTCTCTATATGCTCGCGATCGGCGCCGTCGGCGCGATTGGCGCGCTCATCTTCTTCGACTGCAATTACGGCAAGGCGTTTCTCGTCTACCTGATCTTTATGTTCGCGGCGATCATCGGACGCGGTCTGCTCTTAAATCCAAACGGCTGGATCTGGGAATCGCGTACGGTAGCGGCCTCGACCGCTCCTAAAATCGTTCCCAAAGCGGCGCGAATGGGCGGACAACGCGTCAGAGCGAGCGACGAGGAAATCGTCGAGACGAAAATGGCGATTAAAGAAGCCGCCGCGGCTAACCGCGCAAAAGCGAAAAAGAGAAACAAGAAAAACAACGACGAAGCTGAAGCCGACGAACAACAGGAAGAGGAACAACAACGGACTCAACCGCAAATTCCGCAACGTCCAAGAGTTCGCCGCCGTTGACCTTCCAATCGCGAGAACGCGCCGATAAAAAAAGACCTCGTGGAACAATTCCAACAAGGTCTTTTTTACGAATTCGAACTACCCGAATCAGCGTCGGACGTCGAACGCGGTCGAGGTTCAAGACCTCATTTCGCGTTTTCGTTCTTGCGGAGCACGCCCGCGGCGACAAGTTTGTCGATCAGTTGCTGCATGCTGTTGAACGCCGCCAAAAATCCTTGCGGAGGCATAATGACGCGGAAACAGGGTTGCGGAGTGGGCGCGGCTCCGTCGGCGCCGGGTTGGAGCGTAATGCAATCGAAACGGACCATATTGCCGGCGAAATGGATTTGGCCGACGCCGTCGACGTAGTATTCAGGTTGATTCATTGTAAATCGTCTTTCTAAAAAAACTGCAAATCAAAATAACGCCGATTCCCGCGGTCGTCGCGGTTTCGACTAAACGAGCGTCGTTATTATAACAATCGCTTGTTTGGCAATCAACGTCATATCGCGGAAAAATACGAGCGCGACGCGTTCCTACCCCCCGTCCGCAAACGATAAGACGCGCGGAGACTACGCCAGTTCCCTCAAAAGACAAAAGAAACTCTTAATCGAGGAAATCGCCCTCTTTAAGGAGTCTGGGCACGTATTCCTCCGTCATATAGCTGATACTTCGGCTAACGAGCGCTTCCACTTCCAACTTGAACCCGTTCTGAAGCATGAGATCAATTTCCCGACGCCAGTCTTTTTTATGAACGAACCAGGGGTATTCCGCGATTTGTTTCGCCCGTTTTTTATCAATGTCGTTGAGCGAGATTTTCACCCCTTCCGAAAGTCCGCACCGTTCGAAATCGCGACTGCGCACCCCGATAAACTTCGCGTCCGGGGTCGCCATACGTTCGGACTCGTAAGCCAGATTGATGGAGCCCTGTTTGATAACCGAGTAAATATAGTACCCCCACGGGTCGTTATCCAACAGACAGTAGATCGGCAATCCGAGTTCCTTGTGAAGGCGATTGAGCAGACGACGCACGCCGCGAGGAGGCTGACCGTTTCCATGCGTCAAAATACAGTTGTGCTTCTTCCAGAATTTATCCTCGTTGAAACGTTGCCAGACGGTGTTTTTTTCAACGTGTAGAACGAATTTCGCCTTACACTCTTTGAACTGGATCACGGACGGTTCGACAATCGAAGGAATGGCGTACCCACCGGAACCCATTTTAGAACAGTCGATAACGTCGCCGCTGTCGACTATCGTGAGATTCCCGACCATATCGCCGCGTTTATCGGCAAACAGGTGCAACTCCTCGCGCAACGATTCGAGCAGGACCTCGCAGTCTTCGATAATCGGGTCGCACTCGCCCTGATCGTGAAACGTCGGTTCCCTGCTCGGCTTTATGTCGTGTTTGAGCATATAGTAGAGACCGCGGATGCTCGTCGTCTTGCCCATTTCGATAAGACGTTTCGCGCCGGACGCCACAAGCGCAGTCTGCATAAAACTTTTCGCCTGGGAAAGATTGAACAGCTCGCGGCTCGTCGTCTTATTCCCCATTTGCAAAATGCGTTTTTCCTCGTTGAAGGAAACGTTTCCGAGCGATCGAGCGGGAATCGCGAACGACGGATCCTGGTCGTTCTCCACGAGCTCGACGATGCGCGACGCCATGTCGTGAATACTGCCCAACGTTCTTTCGTCTTGCGGAGAAAGTATAACCGGCCCCGACGCATCCTCAAAAAATTCGCGACCAGAACCCTTCTTTCTCGATTTTGCCATCTTCGCGTTCCTATCTGTTAATCTATCGCGCGACTCGAAAACACCATTTTCGCTCGAGTCTCTCCGTTTCGTTATACTCTTTTGACGGACTTCGACAACCCCTCAAATCTTTGCGAAACCATGGAAACGACATCTTTAAAACCATCACAATTTCAAAAAAAAAAAAAACAAACTGTTGTTCAAAAAACGTCAAGTCGATAGAATACAGAAATACGGCAACAAAAAATCATTACATTTTGATCGAGCTAAATCTCAGTAGCGCGGTCATTATTGAAAACTCGATTATTCGAGCGGCTTATTTCCCTCGAGCGACGTAGAACGTCCAACTTGAAAAATAAAGAGGTTAAGATGAAGAGAAAATCGACGTCAAAAAGACGCGCGCGATTCGACGGCTTTACGCTTGTCGAATTGTTGGTCGTCATTGCTATCATCGGGATTTTAATCGGTCTTCTGCTGCCCGCGGTACAAGCGGCGCGAGAAGCGGCAAGACGCATGCAATGTACAAACAATCTGAAACAAATCGTTCTTTCAATCCAAAATTACCACGACGTGAACGGAACCTGTCCGCCGTTGGCGACGACCTACAACAACTACTCGTTCGCGTGGCCGGACTACTGTCTTTCTACCGGTATAAAAATCTTCCTCCTGCCCTTCATGGAACAAAACGCGATTTATTCGCAATTTGACGCCGATTCCAAGACCGTCGCGGCAGGCTCGTCTTACGCGCATGGAAGCGGATCGGGCGGCGGCGCCGATTGGAACTATAACGTTAAAATAACGACTTATATCTGTCCTTCAGACGGCAAAGCGGCGTCAATGACCAATAAAGACACGACCCCTTACACGACTATGGGCAAGTCGAACGTGGTTTTCAGCGTTGGCGATTCCCCACGAACATGCTGTTACCTCGACAAATGGGACAGCCGCGATCGCAACCGCACCTCGGGCCGAGGAATGTTCCGTATTCAACAGTGGCGCTCGCTCGCTTTCGCGACGGACGGCACAAGCAATACGATCGCCATCTCGGAATGCTGTTCCGGCGACAACTTTGAAGAAAGCGTCAAGGGCGGACTCGGAGTCGTAAGTCAAATCTCGCCGTCCGGACACGGCGGAGCGGTCAACGTCGGAAACTGCCTGACTTACGCGACGCGTTCCGATAATTCGAATATTCTTAACACGCCTTCGAACACATGGCGCGGAACGCATTGGCCGGATTGTCGCGCCCCAAGCGCCGCGTTTTCCTGCAATCTTCCGCCAAACTCGCCCGCTTGCATTTGGGACAACAACACCCCGTGGATCGCGGGCGGAGCGCAAAGTTATCACTCCGGCGGCGTCAACGTCGGTATGCTTGACGGGTCGATCCGCTTCGTTTCGGACACGGTCGACACGGGCGACTTGACCGCGGACCAGGTTCTTTCGGGCGCAAGTCCGTTTGGAGTTTGGGGAGCCATGGGCTCTCCTAACGGCGGCGAAACGGTTACGCAATGATCCCTCGAAACGTCAACGTTGCGAACGCGACGTCGTTTTCGGAAACTAGATAAAAAAAATATTGTCAGACTGTTGAAAAAGAATTTACAATGAAAAAAATATCGCTTATGGCGTTTTGCCTTTTTTTAGCGGTCGCGGCGGTCGGATGCAAATCGGAAAAACGTCCGGACGGAATGCCGGAACTTTATCCGCGTTCGCTTAAGATCATACAAGACTCAAAGCCGCTTGACGGCGCGCAAGTCTCGATTATTTCCTCCGATCCGAAAATCGCCAGGTTCCCCTGCGGAGGAAATTCCGACGCCAATGGACTTGTCGAATTAAAAACGATGGGGTTTGACGGAGCCCCGCTTGGCGCCTTTAAAGTCGTCGTCTCAAAAATTGAGGCGATCAATCGTCCGTCAAGTTACGAGGAAGCGCAAAAATTCCAAAATGAAGGAATAAAAGAGGAAGCGTACGATTTAGTCGAACGAAAATTCACGGATTCGGCGACTACGCCGTTGACCGTCGAGTTCAAAGAAGCGGATTCGACAACGATTGAATTGGACGTAGGAGAAGCGGTTCGCATTTCCCGCGAAGACTTGATGCGTTAAGTCGAACGTTCGCTCAAGTTTTCATTTCACTAACAACTATAATAGAAAGATCATAAACGTTATGGCTAATATAAACAGGCGCTCTTTTCTAAACGCAAGCATACTCGGTTCACTCGGAGCATTGTCAACCGTCGCTTACGCGAACGCGCAAGATCGTCCCAACGTGCAAGGATTCGACCAGACGGAAACCGATATCGACGAAAGTCAAGTCTGGAAACCGATAAGCGACCGTAAAATTCGAGTCGGTATCGCGGGTTACGGCGCGTGTCAATTCGGCGCTCAATTCGGATTCCAAAATCATCCGAACGTGGAAGTCGTCGCGGTAACGGACCTCATTCCGGAACGTTGCGCGGGCCTGGCAAAAGCGTGCCGTTGCGAAAAGACTTACGAATCGCTCGAAGAAATGGTCAAAGACGACAATATCGAAGCGGTGTTTGTCGCGACCGACGCCCCGCACCACGTCGACCACGTCGTCGAAGCCCTGAAAAAAGGAAAACACGTCGCCTGCGCGGTTCCGGCCTTCTGGGGCGGGACTCCCGAACAGGCGGACCGACTCTACGAAACCGTAAAATCGACCGGTTTGAAATACGGACTCTTCGAAACGAGCGCCTATCACGACGAAGTTTACGCGGCGCGAGTAATATACAAGGCGGGCGGGTTCGGCGAGATCGTCTACGTCGAAGGAGAATATCTGCACTACGCGCCCGTCTCCACAGACTCATATAAAAATTGGCGCGTCGGCATGCCGGTCATGTGGTACCCGACTCACGCCGTTGGATATTATACCTGCGTGACTTTCGGAAGTCTAACGGAAGTCAGCGCGATGGGCAAACCGAGCACGAACTTCTATCGCCAACCGGAAAACAACGCCTACGGAAACAAATACGGCACGGAAGTCGGACTCTTCCGCACAAGCGAAGGGGGTATGGCGAGATTTCTCGTAAGTTTCGACACGCCCGGATGGAGCGGCGAAGTCGGACGTATGCGCGGACAACTGGGTTCGCTCGGAGAAATGAGTCGGTTCGGAGGATATCACGGAGCCGTGGAAGAAGGACAGGCGATTGTCTCGAAACTCAATACGCGCAAGCCCGCCCTGCCGCCAAGCGTCGATTCCGGAGGGCACGGCGGTTCGCACGGATACCTCATGAACAACTTCGTCGAATCAATTCTGAAAGACGAACAACCGCTGGTAAACGTCGCCTGCGCGCTCAATACGACCATGTGCGGAGTCGTCGCGCATCAGTCGGTTCTACGGGACGGAGAACTCATGAAGATTCCGCAATATAAAATGTGGGACTAATAATAGAAAAAAAACGCGCTCCGTTCGGCCTAAACCTTGACGCGAGCGCGCGAATTTAAATTAAAGAACCTCGCCGGGCAATGACTCGACGAGGTTTTTTAAACGAATAAGACGTTAGACGTTAAGCGCGTTAAAATCAGTTGCTGAACGAAACTTTCGGATTGATCTTCTTGAATTCGTCAAGCTTCGCTTTGATTTCCGCGGAGGAATCGCCAAGGACGGTTCCCTTGATATAGATTTTGCGGAGATTCTTCATATTGGCGAGTTTCATCATGCCGTCGACAGTGAATCCGGCGTTTTCGCGAAGGTCGAGCGTAGTCAAGTTTTCAAGTTTGACAATCTCGTCGATAGACGCGTCGGTAAGTTTGCCGACGGAAGCGCGCAATGTGAGCGACTTGAGGTTCTTCATATTCGCGCAGAGGGTCTTAACGACCTCGTCGTCGGTCGACATGGAGAAGAAATTGAGGGTTTCAACGTCTTTCCAGGCGGTGCAGACAGTCTTAAGAGCTTCGGCGTCGACGTTGCTCAATTCGGAAAGTTCGACAGACTTCAAGGAGGTCATTTCGGCGAGAGGAAGAACGCCTTCGTTCGATACGTTCAAGTCGCGGAGTTCAAGTCGTTCCAATTTGAGACTGGCGAGCTTCTGGACGCCTGCGTCGTCAAACGCCTTGCTGCGGAAAACGCGAACACCGGTAAGAGCCGGGAACTTCAGGAGCGCGTCGGCGCAACCGTTGTCGATCGGGCAGTCTTGCAACTCGATGAACTTAAGGGCGGGCGCTTCCGCGAGTTTCTCAACGCCGTCGTTGGTGATGAGGAAACGGAAGTAGACTTCTTCGAGCGTCGGCATCGTGGCGAGGTACTTCGCGGCGGAGTCGGAAACGTCGGAGCAAGCGCGGAGGTCGACGACCTTCAAAGACGGAGAAGTCGCGATTCGTTTCGCGGCGATCGACGAGAACGAATTGTAATACGCGGCGAGCTTTTCAAGTTTCGGCATATTGGCGACGACGCCGAGGTCCTTATTGACGAGCTGCAAGTCGCGGCGAATATCGAGGGTCGTAAGTTCCGGGAAACCGGTAAGCATTTCGAGCGTCGCGCCCGTGATGCTCGCGTTTTGAACCGTGACGGACTTGATCTTCTTCAGGTCTTTGAATTGAGCGAGGTATTCGTCGGTGAAGTTGGAGCCCAGGAAGGAAATCGATTCGAGGTCGAGCAAACGTCCGAACAATTTCATGTCGTCGAGAGTCGCGTCCGCGGATTCCACGGTGATCGCGGTAATCGCGCCGTTCTTGGCGGTCTTAACGCTACCGCGCAATTCGGCGATACGTTTCTTCGCGGCTTCAATATCTTCTTTAGCGGCCAGAACTGGATCCGCTTTCGGAGCCGGAGCGGCGGGTTTGGCGGCGGCCTTTACCGGAGCGACGGTCTTCGCGTGAGTCTTATCGTACTTCGCCGCGTACGCGTCGAGCAACGGATCCGCGGGCGCTTCCGGTTGATACATCGTTTGCGCCGAAGTATCTTTGCTCTCGGGCGGAAGTTTATCCGCGACATAGACAAGTTGGGAACTCCCCGCCTCTGGGCGCTCTTGGCAGCCGCTCAACATGAAAACGCAACCGACGAGCAAAACCGCGCTCGCCGTCTTGGCCATATACTTCATCTCGAAAACTCCTAATATACCGTCGCGCGACAATCGCCGCGAGAAAATTGGGTCGCTTTTTTGAAAGCGAATGCCGGCTTCCAAACGCGCAATATTGACTAAATCATGTCGCCGTATCAGGTTGCGAAACACAAAAAACAGGGGTTTACCCCACGCCGCGCATACCCCGCGTCGTATTGTGGATTATAACAAAGTTCGGCGCGTTGAAAAGAGACGCGCTATAAACAATTTTCGTATTTTCTCTATTTTAAACCTATTTCAAGAATTATTCATTTCGTAACGGTTGCGCCGCATTTATTAGAAAGAGATTCGACGAGCTAAAGAGACGCGCTTATCTTCTCGCGAAGTTCGTCTTCCTCAATTTCGACGACGAGGAATTTTTTTTGAGACGCAAGTTCGCCCGAAACAAGCGAGATTTGCGATTTTCTCAATTTCAACGCTTTCGCGAGAAATTCCACGATCGCTTTATTCGCTTTCCCCTTCTCCGCGATTTGCGTCACGCACACTTTAAGAGCCCCGTCTTGCAGACCTCTCAGTTCGTTTCGCCCCGCGCCGGGCTGAGCTTTAACGGGCAAAATAACGCCTTCCGGTTTCGTTTCCAGCGCGAGAACGTCGGAGTCGGCGCGAGAATCCTGGCGAGCGGTCGAGGTTTCGAGACCCGCGTTGCGTTTGGGTTTGGACATGATCGAAACTGCTCCACAATCGTAAGCGAGATAAAAAATTGTCAAAAATATTTTCTGAAAATGTAAAAATCGCTTGCAATCGCTATTCAAAGTCAATATACTTACCAAAAGGGCGTAAGGGCGACGCGTTTCTCCGCGGCGGTTTTACGCATTCCTAGTATAAAAGGCGCGGCGCGGACGTCAACGCGAGTCTAACCGCAAAGGTTGTTTCGCGCTCTACGTACGCGCTTAGCGGCGTCGACGGTTCGGCTCGGCGCTACCGGCGCGATTAGGAGAATTTTAATGCAGAGAAGAGACGTATTAAAAGCGTTGGTCGGCGGGGTCGCGAGCGTTGGCGTTCTCGGTCTTTCTGAGACGCAAACGCGCGCAGGTTCTGTGCAGAACGACGACCATACCAATAACACTAACGAACAAGAAGTGAGCGCAATGAAATACGACAACAGTTATTTTTATAAGGACGGCGTTTTCCAACAAGAAAAGGCGTTCGAAGCCTATTATGAAATGTTCGAAAAGATGAATTACTCCTTGAGCGATTCTCTTCGTTCGAACCCGAACTTCTGGGTTTCCGACTTCGGTCTTGGCGACTTCGCGCGCGTCGGAATGGGCGGTATCTTCTTCTTCAACGATAAGGAATATCGCTATTTCGGTCACGATATCTACCTTCTTCCGGGCCAAATGATTCCGGAACACCGTCACGAAGCGGCCGAAGGTCTTCCGGCGAAACACGAAGCCTGGCAAGTCCGCAACGGAAGCATCTTCAACTTCTCCCAGGGCGGCGATCCGAAAGATCCCCAGGCGCTCGCTTTGATTCCGAAAAGCCAACTTGAGGCGAACGCCGTCAACTGCTTCCAGTTCAAGTTCATGCAAGTCGGCGACCAGGATCGCCTTGGCAAACTCTGCGCTCCGCACTTCATGATCGGCGGAAGCGAAGGCGCCATCGTCACCGAATACGCCTGCTACCACAGCATGGACGGCCTCAAATTCACCAATCCGGCCGGTCATCCGTGATCCGTCGCCGAGTTAGACGAGTTTCTTTTTACGACTGACTCGAGAACAACTCCGATTTTCTCGAGTCGTTTTCAAGCGGTTTCCACTACGCCGCCTAACGCAAGAAAGAGATTAGAACATGTTGAAACCCGGCCTGAAGTTCAGCCATATCGGTATCCCGACCAAAGATCGAGACGATCTGCCCATCTATCTTGAAAGCTGCAAAGTACACATCAACGACTTCAATACGGAGCCGTACGCTATCGAGTGGCTCAAGTTTGACGAAGGAAGCCCCTTCCCGGAAATTCTGCAGAAACAAGCGCACGTCGCTTACGTCTGCGACAGCCTTGAAGAAGCGATGAAGGGCTTGAAGATTCTCGTCCCTCCGTTCGAAGGCGGTCCCAACCTCATGTGCGCGTTCGTCGAAGCCGACGGACTCGGTATCGAACTCATGGAATTCACCAAGTGAGTTTGCCCTCTGTAAGATCAAAAACGTAATGCGCCAACGCGTCTCAACCTGCGCGTCGGCGTTTTTCTTTTCTTGAAAAAGACTGCGTGGAATCTCGTTTTTCTCTAAAAAAACAGCGTCGACGCGCTACTCATGCGAGCGACGCGGCGACGCGTTCTTAGCGGTTGCGTCAATTGTCATTTACGATTGATAATACGGTTGTCGATCAATCGAGTCTTTCCGATTTTAACCGCTTCGAGGACGACGACGTTGCCGACGACGCGTTCCAATTCCTGCAAAGAGTCGGGGTCGCCAATGTGCAGGTAGTCGATTTGCGAGCTCGGAGCCGTCGCGATAATCTCGCGCATCGCGGCGTAGATCGCTTCGGAATCGCGTTCGCCGCCGCGAATGAGTTCTTCCGCTTTATCCAGCGATTTGCTCAGAACAAGCGCCTGCTTGCGTTCGTCGTCGGACAAATACTGGTTTCGACTGCTCATCGCGAGTCCGTCCCGTTCGCGAATAATCGGCTGCATCGAGATTTTAACCGGTACGTTCAAATCGTTGATCATCTTCTTAACGACTTGAACCTGCTGATAGTCTTTTTGACCGAAATAGGCGGTATCCGCTCGACAAATATTGAACAACTTCAAAACGACCGTGCAAACGCCGTCGAAATGCGTCGGACGGAACTTACCTTCCAGAAGTTTGGAGACTCCCCCGACGTGTACCGACGCCTCGAATCCGTCCGGATACATGTCTTTGGGAGACGGCGCGAAAACGAAATCGGTTTTAATGTGCGAAAGGAGCGTCAAATCGGCGTCGAGCGTTCGCGGATACTTGTCATAATCCTCGTTCGGAGCGAATTGGGTCGGATTGACGAAATCGGATACGATTGAAACGTCGCACTCGTTTTTCGCGGCGATCGCAAGACTAAGGTGTCCGAGATGGAGCGCGCCCATCGTCGGGACAAGCCCAATACTTTTACCCTGCGCGCGCAACTCGTTTACGCGTTGAATCATTTCGGCGGGGTCGGTAATCAAATACGGTTTAAGTTCCTCTTCAGCCATGGCATAGCTCCAAGGGTTCGGCGCGGATGGCGCCCGTTCGCGTTAAAAGTTATTGGAAAAAGCGTAAAGTCGACGACGGTTTGACTTCAACGCCAATATGTCTCAAGCCTTTCGCGGTGATTTTACGACCGCGAGGGGTTCGCACAAGTAATTCGCACCGCAAAAGATACGGCTCCACTTCGTCGACGATTGAGTCGGGCGCCACGTTCATCGTATGCGCGACCGCTTCGACCCCCACGGGACCGCCCTCAAAGACTCGATAAATCGTTTCAAGGACTTTTCGATCCTGGGAATCGAGTCCCAATTCGTCGATACCTTGCATTTTGAGCGCGTCTCTCGCGACCGATTCGCTCGCCGTACCGTCCGCTTTCGCGTCGGCGTAGTCGCGAACCCACCGCAATCTGTTGTTCGCCAGACGCGGAGTCCCGCGGCTCCTCGAGGCGATCTCGTAGGCCGCCCCGTCCGCGAGTTCCATGCGAAGTTTTTTCGCGTTTCGACGAACGATCTCCGCGAGTTCCTCGACGGAATAAAAATCTAAATGTTCTCTCATCTGAAACCGGTCGCGAAGCGGCGCCGAGATAAGACCGGTGCGCGTCGTCGCGCCGATCAGAGTAAACGGCTTCAGAGGAATACTCAGCGTTCTCGCGTTGATTCCCTCCCCCATCGCGACGTCGATTCGCAAATCTTCCATCGCGGGATAGAGAAATTCCTCGACCGTTTTCTGCATGCGGTGGATTTCGTCGATAAAGATAACGGATCCTTCCGACGCGTTCGTCAAATAGGGCACTAAATCCTTGGGCGCGCGCATATTCGCGCCGTTCGCTATTTGAACTTCGACCCCAAGCTCGCGAGGAATACACATTGCGAAAGTCGTCTTGCCCAGACCCGGAGGGCCGTCGAAAAGAATATGACCGAGCGATTCGTTCCGCTTTTTAGCCGCTTGAACCGCGATCATTACGCGTTCAAAGACTTCGCGTTGACCGACCATATCGTCCAGATGAGCCGGACGCAACGCCGCGTCGTCCTCTTTTTGAGCGGGGTCGCCGCGAAACGCGTCTACATAATCGCCCGCCGACGGCGCGTTTGGAGCCTCGGCGCGCGCTTCAACCAAGTCTTGATCTCGATCCTGATCTTGCCCTTGCAAGTCGACCGAGGAGTACATTATGCATCTTTTTTTCGCCATATGGCAGCGTCGTCCCTGTCCCTGTACGTTCAGTTTGGCGATGGAGCGCGGACGCGTTCTCACCTGTTGTTAAGATAGATCGCCTGTATCAGTTCGGATGAATCCTTAAACTTCTTTTTAGAGTTCTTTACGACGTCCTCGACCATGCGCCGCGCTTCCGCGTCCCCGTGTCCGAGCGCGATCAACGCTTCCACCGTTTCCGTCATAACGTCGTACTCTTGCTCCTGACCCGGCGCTTGAGAATCCGACGGTCTCGCGACCATGAGCGCGAACTTCGGAACTTTACGCCGCAACTTCGCGACGATTCGCTCCGCGGTGGCGGGCCCGATCCCCGGAAGTTGCGCGAGAAACTTGACGTCCTGTTCCTCAATCGCGGAAGCTATTTCGCGCACCGGTCGAACCATGGCTCTCAGAGCCTTTTTCGAACCGACCCCGTCGACGCTGCAAAAAAGCTCGAAAAATTCGCGTTCCACTTCCGTGAGAAACCCAATCAGGCGCGGAGTCATGCGCCCCTGGGTCGGATTTCCGTCGATATACTCGATGGTATACAACGCGACTTCGTTTTGCAACTCGGCTTGCAGTTGTCTTCGCGTAAATTCTGGAACGAGCGTTTCGTACTCGAACGGCTTACACTCGATAATAGCGCGAGCGTCGTAGAGCGCGACGAGCTTGCCGGTAATTTTGACGATCATTAAAAGCCTCCATGCAAACGCTTGACGCGACGTCGAACGCCGCGTTATCTAAAAACGACGCCGCGGAAATCGACGTCGTTCGTTACTTTCATCTTATCGAGCGAGAAGCCCGTATTCGACAAGCAGGTTCCGGACTTTCTCGGAAGGTTCCGGCTCCAATTCGGTCATTGGAAGTCGCATTTCGCCGGTATCTCGACCGAGCAACTGCATCGCCCGTTTAACCGGAATAGGATTCGTCGCGATCGAGAGCATGCCCCCGCTGAGAGGATACAATTTCTTGTGCAGTTCGCGCGCTTTCGCAAGGTTCCCCTCGTTCATCGCGGCGCAAAGAGCGGCGACGTCGTTCGGTGCGAAGTTGGCGACGACGGAGACCACCCCGCGAGCCCCGATCGACATAAACGGCAACGTCAGACTGTCGTCCCCGGAAAGCACCGTAAGATCGGAATTCGAAATGATCTTCGACGCGGAATCCATCGAACCGGTCGCGTCTTTAACCATCGCTATATTTTTGAGTTCGGAGAGACGAAGAATCGTGTCCGCGTCAATCGCTTTCCCAGTTCTGCCGGGTACGTTGTAAACGCAAATCGGAATATCGACCGCTTCGGCTATCGTTTTGAAGTGGAGATACATTCCTTCCTGCGTCGGTTTGTTGTAATAAGGTCCGATAATAAGCAGACCGTCGGCCCCTACGGATTGCGCGTATTGCGAGAGCGAGATCGCTTCTGCGGTGTTGTTGGAACCCGTTCCGGCAAGAACCTTAACGCGCCCCGCGGCAAACTCGACGACCTTGCGGATGACTTCGTGTTGTTCTTCGTGAGTCAAGGTCGGAGATTCGCCGGTCGTGCCCGTGGGAGAAAGCACGGAAGTTCCGCCCGCGATCTGAAATTCGACCTGTTTCTGCATGGCGTCGAAATCGATCTTTCCATTTTTGAAAGGCGTTATCATCGCGACAGTCGAACCGGAAAAAGCGTCGGCGCGAGTTTTCATTTTATTCCTCATCTGCAATTTTATCTTGCGAACGTCCAGTTGATTTTGAACGAACGCGTTCTCTTCGATCGGCGGCGTTTACGCAAAAATAACGCTAACGACGTCAAACGCGTCGGAAACGCGCCGTCGACATGACTTGCATATTATAACAAAGATTTAAAAAGCGCGACGCCCCCGAGCATAGAAAAAGACGCGCGAGAAAAAGTATTTCAACGACGTAAAGAACAAAACCATAATAAAAAACAAAAAAGTCCGACGCTCAATAACGCCGAACCCTCTCAAAAAGACTCTCTCAAATGTCATCTAAAAGTACCGAACCCCGGAGTCGAACCGGGACGCCCTTGCGGGCAATGGATTTTGAATCCATCGCGTCTGCCTATTCCGCCAGTCCGGCGATATATACGCCGAATCAATCGACACGCGTTATAATACCCCGATTGAGAGAATTCGCAAGGGGGATTCTCTAAAAAAAGGCAAATCGTTCGAACGATGAACTTGAACGACGCGAAACGCTCGATATAAATTTGCTCGACTCTTTTGGGGTTGCGGTTTTTCCATTACGACGTTATTTTTCACGTGAAGAAACGGCGAAAGGGAGGACGTTGGAGACCCCGCGCGTCGTAAAATTCGTGAAGTTAGAGCGAAAGGAACGCATAATAATGATAAGCGCGTCGAGTGAAATATCGTCTTTTTCACCGGAAGAAGCGCCTCGATTCGGACGCGTGTGTTCGTCGACCGGACGCCAGTTCGAGATTGGCGACAAAGTATTCTCCTATCTTTACGAAGAGGACGGAGTAATCAAACGCAACGACGTAAGCGCCTCGGCGTGGCGCGCTAACCCTCGACCGGCGAACGCGCTCGCGTGGTGGTCCTTTCGCGTCCGCGAGGATTCGGGCAAAGACCTTAAGTTAAAGTTGGCCCCGAACGACGCCCTTACGGGCCTTTTCGTTGCGCTCGCGAATAAGCCGGAACAAGCGGCGTTGCGGTACGCGCTCACGCTCCTGCTCGTTCGACGCAAGGTTCTAAAATTCGACTACGACGAAAATATCGCGGCGAGAAACGACCCTGAAACCGCCAACACAATATACGTCTATTCGTCCCGAAACGAGACGGGGTACCGCGTTCCAATCGTGGAAATGACCGGGGAACAAATCGCGGAAGTGCAAGAACGGCTTGTGAAATTACTCGAAGAACCAAACGCCGCCCTGGAAGAAGCCAAAGCGCTCGACGAGAAAAAAGCCGGGGAAAAAGTTAAAGAGAAAGAAAAGAACGTTGTAAACAACAAAGAAAAACCGCGAGAATCCATACCGTTCGACGCCGACCGCGCCGCCAAACTAAAAGCCGCTTTCGCGGAGTTTGACGCGGAATTCGCAAAAGAAGCCGCGCATGCGGCCCAAGCGACGGGCTCCGTCAAGAGCGAGTAATCTCTATTGCGTAAACTTTACTTAATCGTTAAAGTTTATAAACGAGCAATAGGGCGTTTCGACGTCGAGCTCGTTGAAAGCGCTTTTTTACTTGTAGTTTTCCCGTAGAAGGACACGCGTTCCTATGCCGACGCAAGTTTTCCCTCATTTTGATCTTACGACGAATCCGACTTCGTTGGCGCGCCTATGCGCCGCGTTGTTGGCGCTCGTCTTTCTTGTCGCAGGATGCGCGACGACTCAGAAAGTCAAATTGCCTAAAGTAGTCGGAGCCAAACCGACTTCAACGGACCTGATCAACGCGGTCAATCAGAACAGCGAAAAGATAAAGACTCTTTACACGTCCTCCGGAACCGTCGGGCTTCGCAATCAGCCTGGCTCCGCCTCTTGCACGATCAGTTTCCAAAAGAACGCCAACTTCCGTTTAGTGGGATATTCCAGTCTCATGGGCGGACGCGTAATCGACTGCGGAGCAAACGACCGGGACTTCTGGTACTGGAATAAGTTGGAAAATGGCGACGACCTCTATACCTGCGCTATCGAGAATTTCCACGACAGCGACCTTTCGAACGTCTTTCCCCTCGAGCCCTCGTGGTTCCCGGAAGCATTGGGAATCCTGACGATCGCCGAAGACGACGTCGTCGACGAACCGAGAAGAACCGAAGACGGATACTACATGGAAATCAAACGGAAACGGCCCGACGGAGAATATCGAGAGTACATTACTTTCGCCGCGGAAACAGCCGCTATCATGCGACAGGACATTAAAGACCCGAGCGGAAATACGATTGTTACGATCAAATGCAAAGAACACCAGTATCTTGAAGACGACGGAGTCGTTCTTCCAAAAAGATTTGAAATCTTCTGCCGCGCTTACGACCTCACGTTCGACATTAATCTCGGAACGCCGACGCTTAACGACTCGAGTAAAATCGCCGACTTCGCGATCCCAACCGACATAGACGCTCGACGACGCGATCTTTCGTCCAGTTCCGCAAAATCGACGGCAGGCGGTTCTCAACCCGCTCCCGCGCAACAGTCGAACGCAAACGCGTCGGAAGCCCCCAATAACGGCTCGACGAACGGAAACAACACGGTCGACGCGAATCAATACGAACATGGTCCGCTCACGAAATCGGAAACGAAATCGAACGAACCCGACGTCGTCGCCTTCCCCACCCAGGCGGAAATAGCGGCGCAAGGATCCGAGAGTTCGACGGAGGAACCGATCGCCTATCAGGTGGAAACGCCTAACCTCAATACGGCGGCGCAAACGGAGGCGTCTCCTACTGTCGTCGCGAACGTCGAACCGCCTGCGACGCAAACGGAACCCGCGAGCGCGGAAACCGACGCTCAGCCCTCGACGCAATCGTCGGTCGCCGCGAATACGCCCATGATCACTACCGCTATCCCGCAAACTTCATACGCGACGACGCAAAGCTCGTACGCGCCGCAAACTTCTTACGGGGCGCAAACTCCGTTGCAGACTGCGCCAAACGGCGGAACGATTATGTCCGCGGAAAACTATATTACCGCGCAAAAAGCGCCGACGACGACCTCGTTTGGCGACCCTGCGTACGCGGCAAATCTGGGGAATAACGCGCAACAGAGACAATATCAACAAGGTCGGTATCAACAGAATCCGTACCAAACGGAACAAACGCCGTTAAATCAGCAATCCGTTTACCAGGGAAATCAACAGGGGGCGTATCAACAGGGACAATATCAGCAGGGACAATATCAACAAAGCCAATACCAACAGAATCCGTACCAAACAGGACAAACGCCGCTAAATCAGCAATCCGTCTACCAGGGGAATCAACAGGGGGCGTATCAACAGGGACAATACCAACAAAGCCAATACCAGCAGAATCCGTACCAAACAGGACAGACTCCATTAAATCAACAATCCGTTTACCAGGGGAATAACGCGCAACAGGAAACGTATCAACAGGGGCAATACCAGCAGAACCCGTACCAAACAGGACAGGCTCCGTTAAATCAACAATCCGTTTACCAGGGGAATAACGCGCAACAGGAAACGTATCAACAGGGACAATATCAGCAGAGTCAATACCAACAGAACGCGTGCCAAACCGGGCAATCGCGACAAGGTCAGTTCCGACAACCGCAACTCCAACAACCGCAAACGACGGTCTACCCCGGTCTCGACGATTCTCAACAGTCGAACGCGGACGCGAACTACGACCTCTCGGCGGAAGCTGACGTCGCGCCGTCGCTTGGAGATTACGGCGACGCGAACGGACAATACGTCGACGACTCGCTCGATCTCGACCAACCCGCGCCGCAAACGAGCTCGCTCGAACCGCCCGTCTTCGATTTTTAGACAAATGACATGAAACGGCGCGAGACGTCGCGAATCGACAATATTTGAAGGACGCGCTCAAAGAAGAGCAGGTTAAAAATCTCGACTTCCGGAAGGAGGTCGGGATTTTCTTTTTAGAACCCTTTGCGGTTCGACGTTAAATCGGCTAAAAAGGTCAAATGACGCCTAAGAACCGACGACGAACGAAAAAAAAAGCAAAAGACGAGTCACAAAAGGTTGAAGACTGCGGCTATTGTCGTTATAATTGGGATCGTCCTTTTTGTCGGTTCGACAAAAGAACGCTATACGAACGGTTCCTTTTCAGAATGAGTGAGAGGATAAAATGCAAGAAATTTCTCCAGCGATGCGCGCAAGACTTCAAAAATGCTTTGAATACGGCAATCAAAAGTTGAACTTGAAGGCTTACGATTACGCGACCGAAATGTTCGCTCAATGCGTATGCGGCGATCCGTCCAACATTTTGTACCTGAATTCGTTCGTCGTGAATCTCCGTGAAAAATTCAAAGACCACAGACCGAAATCCTCCGTTATCGGTTTTGTGCGTAAGGCGAAGAACAACGTTCCCATCGGCGGCAAAGACAAACCGCTAGAGGTCGTCATTAAGGACGGAGTCGAAAGACTCAAGAAAAATCCCTGGGACGCTCAGACTTTCGTCGAAATGGGTATGGCGTGTCTCGCGGACGACCTTGAAGAACCCGGTCTCGCGTATCTGAATCTCGCGGTTAAGAGCGATCCGGACAACGTTGAAATCAACCGTCTGGCGGCGCGAGAACTGGGCGAGCGACAAAAGTACGACGACGCGCTCGCCTGCTGGACCAGAGTAAGCAAGCTTCTCCCCAAAGACATAGAAGCCTCGAAAATGATCTCCGACCTCATGCTGGAAAAGACGATCAATCGAGTCAACACGGCAAATCACGAAAAAGACGAAGCCGCGATAAAAGAAGCCGAAAGAGAGAGACTCTCCGTCGAAGATCAATGCGAAAAGAAACTGCGGAAAAATCCAAAAGACCGCGACGCTTTCGTTGAACTTGTCGACTATTTCACGCAAAAAGGAAATCTTCGCAAAGCGGAAGACGCCTGTAAACGAGCGATCAAGGCATTGGAGATCGAAGACGACCCGGTCTTTACCCCGCAACTGATCGAAATCCAAAAGAACAGAGCCCGGGAAGAACTCGCAAGACTCAAGCAACAGTACGAAAAGACTCCGACAGACGCGATCAAAGAAAAGTTCGCGCAACAAAAACATATTTTCGAACAGAAAACGTACGAAAGTATTAAATACCGTCTCAAGAAGTCGCCGAATCTCTGCTCGCTGCACCAGGAACTCGGAAACTTCCTTATGCAACACGGTAAATACAAGGAAGCGATCTCGGAATTCCAGGTCGCCAAGGCGGACGCGGGTATCGCGGGGCCGTGTCTTCTCGCGCTCGCTCTATGCTTCCAGCAAATCAAGCAGTATCGGCTCGCTTTCACGCATTACGAACAGGCGATCAAAACCTTTAAAGCCTCGGTCGACACTCAGACTGGCGAAGACATTAAAAGAGCTCTATACTACGGTGCAAGGTTGGCGTACGGCTTGGAGAAATACGAACAGGCCGACGATTTCGCGAATCAGCTCGCGGCCATCGATTTTTCTTATAAAGACGTCGGAGGACTACTAGACAAAATCGCGGAAAAGCGCCATAATAACTAAATACTATTTTGCGCCGCGCTTTCGATACTCGGACGCTCTCGCCGATGAAAGCGCAACGCGGGTTCCGCTCGGTAAAACGCGGGTATTAAGTTAAAATATCGCGTTTCTCCGATCGACCCAAGCGGCGTCGAGATTGACCCGCGATTCGAGCGAACTTTCGTTTTTTTGTCAATGCTGGGCAGGAAGATGGGATTTTTTCTCGAATCCGCGCGAAATTTTTCTTTTTTTCGAGAAAAATTTTGGATCTCGCGATAACATAGTCGGAGCCGTTTCGACGGGCTCAAATTACCGCGTTGCCGTCATTGCCCATCCTTTTTTACGGTTGCGCGCGTCGTTTCCCGACCATGTTTGTATCAAACGTTGTAACTTTATTGATTTTTAAGATTAAAAATGCCTCAAATTCAAAGCGCAAAGAAAAGACTGCGTCAAACCGTCGTTATTACCGCCCGCAACCGCGCCGCTCGCTCGGTCGTTCGCAACCGTATTAAGTCCTTGCTCAAAACGCTTCGCGCCGGCGACGTCGCCGCGGCCGAAGAACAATTCAAGGGCGTCGCCAGCGCGCTTGATCGCGCCGCCGCTCGCGGACTTTGGCACAAAAATAATACTTCCCGCAAAAAGTCCCGGTTGTCTCAGCTGATCCTCAAGGTCAAGACTCAACAGGCGAATTCCTGACTTGACGTAAAATCGCATCCGTCGAATCGGCGGCGCCCGCGTCTGCTTGACGCATATTTCGACGCGTAAATCGTCGAATTACGCGACGCCGAACAAGCGAAGAGAGCAGGCCGTCTTCAGCAAGTTTTGGCTTGATTTGAAGACGGCTTTTTCTTTTAACAACTCGACGGTTAAAAACGCCGCGCGACAAAAAGACTGTTCGCAAGAACATAAAATCCCGGTAGTCGCGACGATCCTCCGTTCGAGGTTCTGTCCAAGCGGTCTTGACGCGTTCCGTTGCGTCGGGTTTAGCGCGTCCTCAACATTCAATTCTTATTCTGTGCCTGTACCGTGAGAAATACGACGGTCTAAAGGAGCGTTTGCGCAATGCAAGTCCGACTTTCCCAATTAGCGATTCTTACAAACGGTCGAACGCCCGACGGGCAGGAAGACTGTCTCATCGAGAAAGCGGCTCCGCTTCACACCGCCGACGAAACGTCGATCACCTTTGCGGGTCGTCCGGAAAAATGCGACTGGACGACCGTAACAAACGCGCGAGCGGTCGTCATTCCCGCGAAATCGACAGTCAAACTCCCCGACCGATTCGCCGTCCT
Source organism: uncultured Planctomycetaceae bacterium (assembly GCA_964447865.1). Taxonomy (GTDB): domain Bacteria; phylum Planctomycetota; class Planctomycetia; order Pirellulales; family Thermoguttaceae; genus RUG369. The sequence continues at coordinate 37,253 of CAYUUL010000007.1, forward strand.
TTACGTGGAAGACGCGAAAACGGCCTTCGAAAAAATCGCCGCCTTCTTTAAGCCGAAACGCGACGACGTGCTCCCGAAAGGAGTCTCCCCTCTCGCGTTCGTCGCAAAGTCCGCGCAAATTGGAAAAGACGTTTCCATCGGTCCCTTCGCGGTTATTGGCGAAGATTGCGTCGTGGAAGACGGCGCCGAGATTCACGCGAACGTCGCGATTCTGGCCGGTACAAAAATTGGCGCTAATACCGTGATCTTTCCGGGCGCGGTCGTCTATGAAAACTGCGTCGTCGGCTCAAATTGCATACTTCACGCGAACTGCGTTCTCGGAGCGTACGGATTCGGATACGATTCTTCCACGGGCGAACACGTCCTGGCGGCTCAATACGGCAACGTAGTCGTCGAGGACAACGTCGAAGTCGGAGCCTGCGCGACAATCGACCGCGCCGCGTACGATTCCACCGTCGTCGGAGAAGGTACGAAAATCGACAATCACGTCATGCTCGCCCATAACTGCAGTATAGGCAAACGCAATATGATTTGCGCGGCGGCGGGAATCGCGGGAAGCGTTATCACCGGAGATTACGTCGTGATGGCGGGTCAGGTCGGAATAAGAGACCACATTAAAATCGGCTCGGGCGCCGTTATCGGAGCGATGGCGGGAGTCATGGGCGACGTGCCCGAAAACGCGAAAATCGTAGGGATTCCCGCGACCCCTGAAAAAGAGCAAATGCGCAAACAGGTCGCGCTCGCGAAGTTGCCCGAAATGCAAAAGGAATTTAAAGCTCTGAAAAAAGAGGTCGCGGAACTCGAAGCGAGACTCGCCGAACTGGAAAAAAACGCGAACTGATCTCAACCGTTCGCGAAAACGTCCCGACATTTGCCGCAACACGCTCGAACCCCAAAACAAACGATAGGTGATTACGATGACGACTGCGCCGACGTCCGCGCCGCCTCCCGACCTCAAACGCGTCGGTCTCGTCGCGGGCTGGGGACGTTACCCGGTAGTTTTAGCTCAAACGCTTAAGCGAGCGGGCTACGAAGTAATCTGCATGGGAGTCGTCGACCACGCGGATCCGATTTTGGGCGAAATCTGCGACGTATACGTTACTCGCGGCATGGGAAAATTCGGCTGGGCGACAAAATTCTTTCGAAAACACGGAGTTCGTTACGCGACCCTGGCGGGTAAAATTCACAAGGTGCGCCTGTACGACCCCGCCTTTATCTGGCGTCAGGCTCCGGACTTCTACACGATCCGATTTTTCGCGGATCATTTCTTGCGCCGTCGAGCCGACTGTAAAGACGACGCCCTTCTCACTACCGTTTGCCGCGCTTTTGAGAATCGCGGCGTGATTATGCTACCTGGAACTGATTTCGCGCCGGAGTTGCTCGTGGAACGGAAATTACTCACAAAACGCGCGCCAACCGCCGCGCAGTGGCAAGACGTGTTCTTCGGTTGGAAACTCGCAAGAGAGATGGGACGGCTTGACGTCGGACAAAGCGTCTCGGTTAAAAATCGAGCGGTTCTCGCCGTCGAGGCGATTGAAGGCACCGATTTGGCGATTCGACGTGCCGGCGAACTGTGCAAAAGTAAAAAATTCGTGGTCGTTAAAGTCGCTAAACCGCGCCAGGATATGCGGTTCGACGTGCCGACGATCGGACTGGGCACCTTAAAAACTATGGCGGAGTCGGGCGCGGCGGTACTCGCTATCGAGGCAAAAAAAACGTTGCTAATCGACGCCGAAGAAGTCATTAAATTCGCCGACAAAAACAAAATAGCGATCGTCGCGCTCGTGGAAGCCGACCTCGATTCGCCCGCGACTGAAATTGAATTCAACGCGCAGGCGGCGGTCAGACTCGCGCCCGGCGCCGCTACTTCTGCGTCGAACCCCGAATAATCGAACAATGTTGTTTTCATTTCCATAGGCGCGTCGACTTGCGGCGCGCGCTGTCTTTCTTCTCGCGAGGTAAAATCAATGCGAAAGCGTCTTTCTTTTATCGCGGCGGTCGCGTTGTTGGCGGCCTTATTCGTCGCAAACGCGTCGTTCGCCTTCGACGTCGTCAACTTATGGCCGAGCACGCCGCCGGGCGACAAACCGGAACAATACGTCGATGCGGGCGGCTCTTATTACATTCCTCGATTAGAATTCTGGCGTCCTGAAAATCAGACGACCGACGCGTGTTTGATCATTAGTTGCGGAGGTTGTTACAACGGAGTCGCTTACGAAATCGAAGGGATTCCGCCCCGCGATTTCTTTTTGGAACATGGCGTCGCCGTCGTCATGTTGTGGTACCGCACGCCCCGACGTCCGAACGTCCCGAAACATTACGCCGCCTGGCAAGACGTGCAACGCGCGGTGCGTATCGTTCGCGCTCATGCGAAAGAGTGGAATATCGACCCAAACAAAATTGGGGAAATGGGTTTCTCGGCGGGAAGTCACCTCTGCCTTATGGCGGCGACCTCGAGCATGACACAGACGTACGAACCGGTCGACGATCTCGATAAATTACCCTGCAACGTGAATTTCGCTGCGCCGGTCTATCCCGCCTACGCGCTGACCGACGGAGTCGACGGGGAAAACGCGAACAAAGGAGTCGACGCCGAATTGGTCGACGATTTCAAATTTGACGCGCAAACCTGTCCGATGTGCTTTATTCATGGAGACGGAGACGGGTATTCGGCGATGGCCTCGATGAAAGTCTATCAGCGTCTCAAGAAAATGGGCATACCGGGCGAAGTCCACATTTACGCCTACGCGAATCACGCGTTCACCAACTGCGGCCCCGACGCCCCGATTAAAAAGTATCCGCAACGCGTCTTCGAATGGATGCAGACCCTCGGGTTCGTCGACGCCCCGGAAAGCGCTAAAGTCCAGCATTAATACAAAACGCTCTTCGCTTATAAACGTAACAACAAGGTCGTCGGTTGCCGACGGCCTTGTTTTATTGAACGCCCGGCGGTATGTAGACAATATGACGTCCGCCAATAGTAACGGTATTATTCCAAGTCTATCGTTTCCGAAAACAGTTCTTTCAGTTGTTATTCTAAATTTCCTCTGATATAATTCTGGTACAATATTGAATTACCAGCCATATACGCTTTTCCCAACTAAATTCTGCCAAAAGGAAGGAAGTATCAGGAGATGGAATTACTATATTCAAATATTCCTCCGCTTTCAACGGAAGAAGGACATACGAATATTTTAGATATGATAAATGAGCAAATTGCGTTGGCAGACCGTGTAGATATAGCGGTTGGTTATGTCTCCAAAAACGCTTTAATTGAGTTGGATTCCCTCGTTAAGAAGAAATGCTGTCAAGCAAATAACGCTTACTATCGGGATGTACTTTATTGAAGGAATGCCGGAAGCATCATACCATCTTGCGCTAGAGATTAACAAACAGTGGAACAAACTCGGGATTGGAGAAATTCGCCTGGTTTGTCCTTTTAAATATCACGGAAAACTATATTGTTTTGGTAAAAACGACCGACCAATATCGGCAATTATCGGATCCGCCAATCTTGGAGTATTAAAACAAGACGCTTCAAATAGGCGACAATATGAAATTTGTACAATAACTCGCGAAGTAGACGTAGTTAAAGTTACTTTCGAACATATTCAAAAACTAAATAAATATTCAGAAAACATCTCAAAATTACCACAAACGCCTCTAATTCGTGAACTTAACACTTCATTGACCGGCATTGAACTTGTATCGCAAGTTCCTAATTCAATAATAGATTTCTACAAAGAAAGTAAAGCGGAGATATCTTTCTACCTGCCTCTTAAAGTCCCCAAGTGGGAAGAACGACACATGGACGACGGTAAGCACTTCACTAAATCCAATATTAATGTTTGTTACGCCGCGCCAAGAAATAGCCGTAAACCCAGGGACTGGTATGAAACTCAATTAACGGTAGCCGCTAAAATATACAAGACGCCGGGTTACCCAACTAAAAACGTTCCTTTCTACGTTGTCACAGACGATGGTTATTGGTTTAAAGCTCATACAACAAGCGACAATAACAAACAATTTAGCGCTGTTGGCGATGAATTGATCATGGGGAGGTGGTTGAAGGGTCGGCTTGTGGCCGCCGGGCTGGTTTCTCCAGTCAACGATACACAAAAGGATACAGACAGGAAAGGAATGATCACGGAAGAAATATTAAAAGAATATAATCGTTTGTGGTTTAAAAAGACTGGGCATAATATGTTAGATCCGGAAGGGAAAACATTAGACGTTTAGTTCCTTTCTTTTGAAGCCGCAAGCCGATACTATGTGGCAACACAGCAGAATGTTCGGTTATGATCGTGATCCAGGAATGATGAAGGTTTATATTGACGAACGTCTTTATAAACTGTTTTCGGATATTAACGCTACAAACAACTCGCTTATTTCGCAAGCAGAAGCAGGACTCGAAAACATTAAGGTATACTATCCGGAAGGTTCGGCGCCTACTCGTAAAAATGTTGTTGACGCTAAAAAAGTAAGCATTATCAGTGGAGGAACAAACTACTACCCGTTTGACCCAGACAACGATTCGATCGAGAAACTCAATGAACTATTATTGCCGTTTTCAGAAAAAACTCCGTATCATCAGGTTAGTCTACAGATTATCAAAAACATCCTGGGACATATTATAGCGAGTCCAGATTTTAAATTACGAGCTTTTCTGGCGATTATTGATACGTTGTTATCAGAAAAGCCTACGCAACAGGGAATACTTATCGTACGTAGAAATAGAAATGTCGCTCAAGGAACAGGAGCTTTACTTTCATCGGACGATTGGAAACTTGACGGAACTTTCACAAAAGAAGTCGTACTTACAATGTATCAGGTTACAGGTGAAAAAGGCTGGAAAAAGAAGAATTTATGGGTTCCAAATATAAAACTTCCAAGCGGAACAGCTTATTATAATGTCGACGAACAGGAAAACGATTAAAGCAAGCCAGAATAGGATCGGACATTTGGAACTACGAAAATTGTCTGGTCTTATTCGTTAATGTTAGGTTCTATATATTCGTAGTCTATTCCGGCAAACGATTTCAATATCGCCTCAAAAATTATCTTTGCCCCTCGACATGGAACAGCCATTCCTATCTGTTTTCTAACACTTTCTTTACTCCCTTCGAAAACGTACGAATCTGGAAAAGTCTGGAGCCTGGCTCTTTCCCGATTGGTTAAAGCTCGAGCTTCTTTCCAATGATACATATGAGTCCCGCCGCCACCGCTTCCAGTCACTGTATAGGCTGGCTTGTCTGGATCAAGCCTTTTATATATCTGGCTTATTTTCGCGCCTTTTATATGGAGTTGCAGTTCTTCTGGAAGGTTAGCGGTAAAGGCATTTTGTCCAGGAAGAATATGTTCTAATCTCTTTATAACAATAGGAGATTGTTTAGTTATCTCGTTATTTGGAGCATTCTCGGAGATAGGCGGATTTTCAATCGCGGAACGACAAGTGTTGTCGTAATCTTTGTAAGGCGCTGGGGATGGGACTCGATATACAAAATCTAAGTCGTCGCGAATGCCGACAATGATAATACGATGCCGAGCTTGTGGAACCCCGTACTCTTCGAATTTATAAAGGTGAGGAGTTACAACATACGATGCGGCTCTAAGCTCTGCCAGAATTTTGGCAAACGCTTTGCCCTCGTTCGCATTTCTTAATCCTCCGACATTTTCTGCCAAAAACCATTGGGGTTGAAATAATGTTAGAGCTTTCACTTCATAAGAGTAAAGGGGTCCATAAGTTCCATTCATTCCCTTCCGCTCGCCAACTACGCTATAATCGTTACATGGGAATCCAAACGCCAAAGCGTCAATAGGCGCAAGCTCGAGCATATTGAGATCTTTTACGTCCTTAAGAAAAACTGTATCTGATGAATTTTGGCAAATATTACGACTATAGGTCGCACATGCGTCGGCGTCATAATCGTTAGCCCATTGGTGCTCAATGGAAAATTCAGGTTTTCCAATGTCGGCATGAATGGCGCCCCACGCAAGACCACCGGGGCCGCAAAAAAGTTCGCCAAGTCTATACGACATTGTCATCCATGACGGCTTCTCCACGCTCCACCTGTACAGTATATACAGTTGCTGCTATTCGTCAACACACACAAGTATTTTGCTGCTATATTTGCAGCGATCTATGAAACAATCCTTTGTATAACGTCTGATCTTCATTCCAGGTCTAAGACGTCGCAATCGTCTCAACAACATTATACCCTCCAGTCAAATTTCTCAAAAAATTTCAAAATTTTTTCTCACGCGTTCTTTTTTTGTTAGCGTTTGCCGACGTTTTTATGTAGAATTGTGTTAGCGTTGTGAAAACGCAAGTTAGCGATTCGCCAATCGACGCCGAATTTTTATTCGCGCGCGGTCGGGATTCCATTCGGTTTTACGAGCCTGAAATCGGGGCGCCGCCCCCTCTTACAACCTTGGCGGGCGCGCTACAATTCAGCGCGGTTGAACGGAACCCGAACGTCGAAATTCACGAAAAGCGGCGCGAGACGCGAAGCGACCGTTATTTTATTTGTCATACTTTATTCACCGTTTAATAAGGGAGATCTTGATGGACGTTCCCAAACATGAACGACGCGGCTTTACGCTCGTCGAGCTTCTGGTAGTGATTGCCATTATCGGTATTTTGATCGGCCTTCTCCTTCCCGCCGTCCAGGCGGCGCGCGAGGCGGCCCGACGCATGCAATGCACGAACAACCTGAAACAGTTCGGACTCGCTTTCCAAAACTACCACGACGTAAATAACGCGTTGATGGCGGGTATGAACGGAGCGAACGGACTCACCTGGGCGTGGAAAATTCTCCCCTTTATCGAAGCGAGCGCGCTTTACGATTCTATCGACAGCAACCTGTACGCGGGCTCCTCGAACAACATCGCCGTTTTTAACTACAAAAACCGCATCAATATGTTTAACTGCCCAAGCAACGATCCGACCGCCTACGTTCCCGACAGCGATCCGACCTCGACTTATCGTCAACGTTACCTCGGCAACTACCTTGTCAGCGTCGGAAGCACCGGCTGGTACGACGCAATCGGTATTGAAATCGGACGCAACTGGTGGGTCGAAAAACTCGACGTAAACGGAACCGCGGAACACAAAGGCGCGTTCTTTGGCGGGCACTACCAATCTGGAGCCAAAGGAACCTATCAAACGTGGGCTTGCGCGACGGACGGCCTTTCGAATACCGCGATCATGAGCGAGATTTTAATCGGTCGCAACGGCACGACGGCGAGCGGAAGTTCCGGGCGGCAAGATACCCGAGGTATGTTCTGGCGCGCGTGCCTGACCCCGTTCTATACCCATTACAATACGCCAAACTCGACGTATCCCGACAAAATGCTCTATAACTACTGCCGATGCGTCAACGACGAAGTCGCCAAAACGCCTTGCAAAGACTATAAACTCACCGTCGCCGCAAGCAACGGAACAAGTCAGGACGTGGCGTGGGTCAGCGCGCGAAGCCGACACAGCGGCGGCGTAAATGTTTGCTACGCCGACGGATCTGTTCACTTCGTAAGCGATACCGTAGCAGCCGACGTCTGGCGCGCTATCGGCTCCACGCAAGGGGGCGAATCGGTCGCGGCGCCGTGATCCCTACCCGACCTGGTTTAACGTTTGACGCCGTTCCCGCGCTGTTGCGGAAGCGGCTTTTTTCGCGAGCGTTCGCCTCCAAGGCTTGAACGCTCTTGTTTTATGAAGCGAGAATACGATGAAAAAAGTTTCTATATTGTTGTGTCTTCTCCTGGCCGCGGTCGTTTGCGCGTCAGGGTGCGGTAAAGAAAAACGTTGCGTCGTTTCCGGCGCGGTCACGACCGACGGTCAGCCGGTACCTTCCGGAGTCGTCAATTTCACGCCGCTCGAAGCCGATCCGACAAAAGGCGTCGTCGGAGCGAGCGCCGATATCCTCGACGGACAATACGTCGTCTCGGAAACGCAGGCCCTCTTGCCAGGAAAGTACAAGGTCGTTGTCAATTCCGTCGCCTTGCGCGATAAGAAAACGGGCGAATTTGTCGACCCGATGGACGTCAAAGACGGACTCGTCAATCCTCTGAGTTGCGAAGACGTCGACCTGGTTCCGCCAAAATTCGGAGCCGAATCGGAACAGATCCTTGAAGTCGGAAACGCGAAAAAGATGACTTACGACATTATCATGACGAACGAATGATAAACGCAAACGACGCTCAAGCGTCGACTTCGAGTAAAAGGTCGCCCGGCGAGGCGACCTCTTTCATTTCTTGACGTTCCGCCGTCATAAAATTATTGCGAAAAAAAATAAAAAAAATCGGCGCGCTGTTGAAATCTCAAATAGTTCCTATTACAATGAGGTGATTGTGGCGCTTGCGCGTCATGTTCCCACCACTATTAACCCCCTTTGACAAAGGACAACGATGAGAAACGAGCGAACACAATTCAATCGCCGTAGGTTTTTGGCGGTATCAGCGAGCGCGATCGCCGCGCCGCTACTCGTACCCGGCCACATCTTTGGTTTCAACGGCGGCGTGTCTCCAAGCAATAAAATCAATCTTTTCCATATTGGGCTCGGCAATCGCGGAAACGAACTTCTCGGCGGTTTCCTTGGCAATTCTAACTATCATGTGCTCGGCGTCTGCGACTGCTACAAGGCTCACCTTGACCGCGCCGCGGATCGCGTAAACAACTACTATCATAACGACGCGGCGGCCCGTTACGCGCATTACGAAGACGTGTTGCAACGCCAGGACGTCGACGCGATCTGCTGCGCTTGTCCGGACCATTGGCACACAAAGATTTCGATCGAGGCGTGCCAGGCCGGTAAAGACGTCTATTGCGAAAAACCTCTGACCCTCACGCTTCAAGAATCTCGTCTTATCGTTAAAGCGGCGCGAAAATACAATCGCGTGTGCACAAGCGGAAGTCAACGCGTTATGGAAGACTACGGATACATGGCTCCGATCATCCAAAGCGGCGCGATTGGCGACGTCAAAGAAATCTTCATCGGACTGGGCGATCCGCCGAAACACTGCTACCTCCCCGAACAACCGATTCCGGAAGGTTTCGATTGGGATCGTTGGCAAGGTCAAGCGCCCTGGGCGCCCTTTAACAGCGAACGTTGCTCGGGCAACTACGGCGGAGGTTGGCGCCGATATACGGAATATGGAAACGGCTTCCTCGCCGACTGGGGCGCTCACAAGTTCGGCGGCGCGCTCTACGCTATCGGCATGGACCTTGAAGAACCGGTCGAGATGCTTCCGCCGGGCTACGAAGGTTGCAAGTACGCGTGCGCGGTCTACAAGAACGGCGTCAAAATTTACTACGCGTGGAACAGCTCCTACGATATCACCATTGTCGGTACCGAAGGCGAATACACGCACCACGTTACGAAAATGAATCCTCTCAAGCCGGTTGAAGTTCGTCGATATTCGGGCGGCGCGTACAACATCGCCGACGACTTTGCGTTCTGCGTGCGCAACCGACTTCGTCCGTTCCAGGATTTCGCGTACGGAGCCGCGACCGCGTCCCTTTGCCAACTTTACGCTATTACTCACAAACTGAATCGTCGGCTCGAATGGGACGCCGAAAATTGCCAATTCAAGAACGACCCGGAAGCGAATCGTCACGTCAAACGCGTCCAACGCGCGCCGTACGTGATCCCGGAAGTCTGAGCTCCGACGCGAGTCTCTCGGTCAGGCGAATCCTCGCGCGTTCGCCGCGACATTTTGGGTTTTCGCGCGAATTTGTTTGTACGCAACACGCTTAACGCGTGATTTTATATAGGATATTACTGATGAAACATACGTGGAAAACGTTCGCGATTCTGGTTGCCGCGACGATGGCGCTCTGCCTCTGCGCGCAAACCTTCGCGCAACAGGCCGCGCAAAAATACGCGGAATACGCTCCGAAACTTGGCGCCGCAAATCTTGCCGATGAAAATCAGGTTAAAGAAATGGAAGCCGCGCAAGTCGCATGGATGAACTACTGCTTGCAGGATTGCGCAAAGAGTAAAGAACTTCGCGACGAATCGAATAAAGTTATGTGCGACGCGCTCGCGACCGACTCTAAGGAAAATTCCTCTATTATCGCTCGACAATGGCTCCTGCACATTCTGCAGTGGACCGGCGACGACGCTTGCGTCGATTCTATCGCCGCGGTCCTTAAAAACGAGGATCCGCGCCTGGTCGACGGAGCCGCTCGCGCCCTGGCGCAAATTGGCTCAGAAGCCGCGATCAACGCTCTGAAAGCCGCCGACGCCGATAAATTCGCAAGCTACATTTCCGCGACTAACGTCGACCTTACGATCGGCGTGGAAACGGAACTACCCCTGGCGCTCTCCATTATCGACGAAAAAGATTTCGACGCGTATATGGCGAAGTTCGACAATCTCTCGACCGACGAACAAGCTCGCGCGCTCGGCGCCGTTCGCGTTCGTAAAGCGACCGCCTATCGCGATCTCGCCGTTAAATATTCGACCGCGGAATCCAACGAAGTCAAACGAGCAGCCTTGCTCGCTCTTGAAAAAATCGCCTCCGCGAAAGAATTTGACGCGCTCTACAAAGCGATGACAAGTTACGACCGGGGATTCGCCGTCCGCATTATGCAAAACGTCGTTGGCGACGATTTTGACGCCGCAATCGTGAACGCGCTCAAGAAAGAAAAGAACGGCGAAAACATGGCTTCTCTCGCGGAAGTCGTCGGCGGGCGTTACATTCAATCTGAAGTCGGCACGATTCTCGAACTTGCCGCCAAAGACGACTGCCCGGACCGCCTCGCGCTCCTCTCCGCCGCTGAAAAAATCGCCACGAAAGCGCAAGTCGACGCGTTTGTCGACGTCGCCCTCGCTATTACCGACCGCGGCGCTCGCGACCGCGCGGAACAAATCCTCTCGCGCCTTTGCGAAGGCGACGCCAGTCCCGTCGTCGCAAAATTGAACAACCAAAACGCCGTCCCAGTCTTCATGTTGCTTGGACGCATTGGGGGCGACGCCGCGCTCGAGACCATTACGAAAGCGCTTGACTCGAAAGACCCGGCCGCGCAAACGGTAGCCGTCCGCGCCCTCTGCAATTGGCCGAACGCGGTCGTTTGGGAAAAACTACTCGCCGCCGCTCAAAACAAGGGCTATCCCGACGCGATCCGCATTCAAGCGCTTCGCGCGTTCATCCGCGTCGTATCCCTTCCGGACGATCAGGACGGTATCGATATGTCCGGTAAGGACAAACTCGCGAATTTGAAGAAAGCGTTTGAACTCGCGACTCGCGACGACGAGCGAAATCTCGTTCTCGAACGCGTCGGCGCGGTTCGCGAACCGGAATCGGTCGAATTCGCCTTGCAATTTGTCGACAAACCTGAACTCGCCAACAAAGCGATCAACGCCGTTCTCGACCTTGCGCACCAGGATTATCTCCGCAAGCAAAACAAAGACTTGTTCATTAAAGCGCTCGACGTCGTGCTGGAAAAAGGCGACCAGGGTCAAAAGGATCGCGCGCAAAACTATAAGAGCAATATTCGTTAATCGTTCGGACAGCGTTCTTAACGTCTAAACCCGCGACCGTCGAGGCAAACCCTTCGGCGGTCGTTTTCTTTACGTCTTAATTATCGACGTCGACGCGCGTTAAGCGGCATATATTCTTCTTACGATTTCTTATATTGAGTCTTTCTGCCGGCGCATTCCTGATAAATCAATCCTTCGGCGACCATTTTTTGCAACAATCTTGAAGAGGTCGAGGAACTGACTCCAAGTAAAACGTCAACCTCGGAACGCGTAACGGCCCCGGAACTCTCAATTGACGAAAGAATACGTTTTTCACGCTCGTCAAGGTTGTCGACGCTAATGTTTTGAATAAGATTGCGGTTAGGTAAAGTTATTTTAAAGGCGTTGCTCGTCGCTTCGATTTTTGGTTTAGAGGAAACGTCCGCGTAAGCGCGCATGATTTTGGGCAGACCGGTTCCGTAGGCTTCAATCAATTTCAGACGATAAAATACCGCCGCCAATTTGGGATTCCGACATACGGAAAGACCAAGCATAACGTCCTCAAGAGCGATTCCGCCTGGCAATCCTCCGATGGAGACAAACTCAACGCGATCGCTATAGACGTTGATTAAAGAACTTGCGCTGTAAGAATAATCGCGATGAACTATCAAATTTACCAAAGATTCGCGCAACGCTTCTTCAGGGTAATCGCGAGAATCGACGCGATACAAACCTTTAATAGTAGCTTTGGTTCGATTCCATAAATCTAAATAGGCGTAAGCGTCTTCCATTTGTTGAAAAAGGGAACCGGAAAATTCTCGACGATCTTGAAAAACGCTTTTATCCAAACCGACAAAAGACGCTGATTTGATTGTTCGTACGCACTGATCGGACAAAAGAGCGGCCGCGTTGCAATAGACCCCGTCGGACGAAAGCAAACCAAGAGACTTCATTTTAGTCTGGTCGAACGCTACATTTCTTTTCTTAAATTCTTCGGTCGCGCTCTTAAACGTAAGATTTTGTTCCAGGGAACGCATATCTTCAAAAGAATCGCCGTCTGTTTCTTTAATCATTTTACGAATCGCCGTTTCTGTCGCAGGATCGGAAGAAACGCCGTTGCGAACATAGACTCCGCCAGGTTTTAAACCCTTGCCGCCAAGATAATAAGGACGATTCGTTCCCTTCTGAATTGTCGCGACAACAATCTTTTTTCCATCTATTTCTCGAGTTTCATAACGTACAAACATTGTAACGTCGGGTTTAATAGTATCGCGTACTATATTGTTCAACTGGAGTGTAACCTTATCCGGATTTTCCACGCCAACAACGCGACCGTCGTCCGCTACGCCAATAAAGAGCGTTCCTCCATTGGTATTGGCAAACGCGATAACCTCCTTACAGACGTCGCCGACAATCTCAGATTTCAGTTCAACAAACTCGCTCTCTGCAAATATCATAGGTTCTTCTTCTCTTTTTTCTCGTCATTACTCGTCATCTTCTCATCATATCGTCGTCTTGAAGACTTGTCAATAATTCGTCGGCAATCGAACGTCGTTCGCGAAAACGTTTGTCGCTAGAAAAATACAATTATCGACGCGTTAAATTTCGGTCGGAGCCGCGAGCGACAAATTCCAGCCGGGGGGGGCGCCATAAACGCCCAATTTAGATAGAATACGGAAAATTAACGCCTGGCGCGAACGCGGTCGTCCTTCTCTTTGACGTTCGCGCGAATTCGCGCGCCAATCCGGACAGGAGAATTGCCGTGGATTCGCCCGTTGAGAAGAAAAGCGTACAAATTTCGTTGCGTCGCAACAACGCCTCTTATTTTCGTAGAGAAGTCGCCGTCCGTCTGGTTCGCGCCTATCTTCAAGGAACCCTTTTAGAGTCGGCGGACCGTATTCCGTACGATATGCGCCCTAAAAACGCCGACGTACCATATCGATGTTGCATCTATAAAGAACGCGCGATTCTTCGACTGCGGTGTCTCAGCGCGCTGGGTTTCGCCGTGGAAAACGACGACGAATTCGAACCGATTTCCTCTTACGCGAAAAAAGCCCTCCAACGCGAAAAACCGGAAGGCCCTTTTTTGACCGTGATCGACGTCGCGTGTCGAGGTTGCGTAAAAGCAAGGTTCATCGTGACGGATATCTGCCAGGGGTGTCTCGCCCGACCTTGTTACGCAAATTGTAATTTCGGAGCGGTCTCTTTTATCGGCGGGAAATCGCGCATCGATTCCACAATCTGCAAAAACTGCGGACGGTGCCGAGACTCCTGTCCGTACGGCGCGATCGCGAGAATACACGTGCCCTGCGAAGAGGCCTGCCCGGTCGGAGCTATTCACAAAAGCGCCGAGGGACGCGCGGAAATCGATTTCGAGAAATGTACGGGCTGCGGACGGTGTATGCGCGCTTGTCCGTTCGGCGCCATTATGGAACGGAGCCAAATACTCGACGTCGCGCGCAAACTCGTAGCGCGGGAAAAACTCGTCGTCGCGCTCATCGCGCCCGCTATCGTCGGGCAGTTCCCTCACCCCATCGAAAAGATTTGCGGAGCGCTCGTCGAACTGGGGTTCGCGCATGTTCAGAGCGTAGCGGCCGGAGCCGACGCCACAACGTTGCAGGAAGCCGACGAATTTATCGAACGAATGGAACGCGGGGAACGCTTTATGACCACCTCGTGTTGTCCCGCTTACGTCGAATCCGCGAAAAAACATTTGCCCGAAATTCTGCCTTTTATCTCGGAAACTCCGACCCCTATGGGATTCGCGGCAAAGACCGCGAAAGAACTCTTTCCGGACTGCGTGACTGTCTTTATCGGACCATGCGTCGCAAAACGCGTCGAAGGAGAACGCGATCCAAACGTCGACTACGTGCTGACCTTCGAGGAACTCGGCTCGCTATTTGCCGCCGCCGGCGTCGACGTCGCAAAAGCCGTCGAAAAACCGTTTGAAAGACCCGCAAGCGGACAGGGAAGAGGGTTCGCGATTACGGGCGGAGTCGCCGGCGCCGTTAAAACGATCGTGGAAGCGAAAGCGGAAAACAATCCCAGGTTGTCGGAGATCAAAGTGAACCCAATCGCCGTCGACGGGCTCTCCCCGTCCGGACTCCGCATGCTGAAAGTATACGCGACGAAATCCTGTCCGGGCAATCTCGTCGAAGTAATGACTTGCGAGGGCGGGTGCGTAGGCGGCGCGGGCGTGCTCGGCGACCCGAAACGCGCTACGAAAGAGATTCAGAAACTCGTTCAGCAAAGTCCCAACCTTGTCGACTCGTTAAAAGAAAACGACGAAAAACTTCAATAACTCCTGAGTCGGCGCGGCGGAGCCAAAAAAAGAGCGCCGTCCAAACGACGACGCTCAACTTACGCGCAACGCAAAAACGCGCTATCGAGAACGATACCCCTGGTACTCGTCGAGCCATCCGGACGCGGCGCCAAACGCGTTTTCTTTTGCGGAACGTTTCAGCGCGAAAGTATCCAACGCCTCTTTGACCGTCAATTTATTGTCGCGAATATAGTCGTAAAGAGCTTCTACGTCGTCGTTGGCGAACGTTTTCTCCTTATCGGATCCCAGGCGTAAAGTCGCCGAACTCGCTCTGAGAGCGCGGCGCCCGTTTTCGTCTCGACCTTGCAGAAGGAAGAGAACGTCCCCGGACTCGTTCGCCTTGCGAAGATCGTAACCCAGCGCGTCGCGTTCGTAAAGCGCGACAGCCGCTATTAACGCGCCCCCGTCCGTCAATTTGCGATTCGCGCGGTTAAAACATACGACCGCTTTGAGAGACTTAAATTCCGTACAGAAATTAAAATCCCCGGAAGAATCCATAAAACCGGCGATAGGACCTTTGCCGCCGTATTCCGGCGCGATCGCGTTAATGACGGCGAGACTCTTCCCGAGCCCTTCCGTTTGCGCTTTTTCCGAACGCGTCATTTTGTCCCACGCGCCGTCGTCCCCGCGATAGTAACCTGCCCCGGTCGAATAGTCGTACTCGTTGAGATAACGCCCCTCGGAGTCCAGTTTGACGGTCATCGCGACGATCCCTTTACAATATTCGCGCAGACCAAAAACGTCGACCGCGGCGCAGATCGCGTCGGTCGCCGACGCGGAGCAAACCCAGACGTCGATCCCGTTTGACGAAAGAGAACGCCAGAGCTCTTTCACGTTTGCGGAAACGCTAAGTCCGGACGTCCATTCGACGCTTACCTGCCCGACTCGGGACTTCATTTCCCTGGGACTCGTCCATTCGACCGCGCTTGTCTCGACTTGACCGTATTTCTCGCACGACTTCTTCGTCATCGCGTAGACTTCGGAACCGGTCATGCCCGTAAACCAGTAAATAATCCACGGATAGGAAATCTCGCGGACTTCGACGTCGCAAACCAGGTCGTACGACATGCGCATTTTCGCGGCGAACTCCCGCCAGTAGGGGTCGTTATGAAGTTCCCCGAGCCGATTTTCGGACACGCCGTTTGGCGTCAGCGGCCCGTACTTCTCCCATAGAACCGAGTACGCGTCGGAAATATCCGCGAAAAGGTCGTTATAGGACCCGCGCATATAGCCGTACTTCGTCAGATCCGCGTCCGGATCAGGCAGTCCGGTCAGGAGAACGCCGCGCAACTTCTCGGGCGGAATCGCGAACGAAAGAGTCTCCAACTGATAAACGATTAGTTGCTCTTCAACGTCGAATATCGCGCTCGTATTGTCGAAATCGAAAACGGCGTACGCGTTGGAATCGCGGTCGGAACCGTCTTTCCCGTATCGCTCGATCAACTCGTTGAGAGCCGCTTTTACGTCGGGCGCCCAATCGTCGCGTTGGAGTCTAATTTTCTCGGACGAATTTTGCGCGATACAGGACCGCTCGAACGCGCAAACGGCAACCGCGACGCACAAAAAAACAAGAAAACCGACCCCTGTTTTTTTGGAAAATACTTTCATTGTCCATACTTTCTATTCTCGGAACTATTCTCGAAACGACTAGTTCGCGTCGTAAGCCTGAATTGCCTGACCGACAAGATCAATCGAACGATTATTCAATTCGTGGTATTTCCGCTCGGTGAAACGCCAGGGCGCTTGCAAGTATCCTAATAAATGTTCCTTCGAGATATTCGCGCGTCCGAACTTCGTCGTCTGAAGGAAGTTGTCAAGTTGGTCGCAGTAGTCGGACCCGGTGGGAATCTGATCGTATCCCGCCGCGTCAATATCGAGATAACATTGCATCGTCGGATTACTCTCAGGGTCGAAATCGCCGCCGTAATACCAGTTGCTCATAACGACGGACTTCGGAGCCCAATCCAGAAAATCTTCATGTTTCCAGGCGTAGTCGGCCCAGATCCACGGGCGAGTATGGTTTTTCTCGCATTGTTCGACGAAAAAGAGGAAATCGTGCTTCCAGAGCATGCCCTGACGCACCACGACGTAATCGTAAGTCGCTTGATTTTGGTAATTTTCCTCGTCGTATCCGAGGTGGAAGAATCGCGGTCGGTCGAAAATCTCGACGACTTCCCTGATCAGGTCGGCGCAAACCTGGTAGTAGGTCGGCGTAGAAACCATATGCGCGTAGTCGCCGAGCCAGCAATCGTGACACGCGGAGAAATTCAATTTAGGAATCGGTTCGAGTCCCATACCGCGAAGGCGTTCAAGTTCGGAACGAAGTTTGTCGACCGACCACGCGCCTTTGATCGCCAATTCCGGATGAGAATTGTACTGAACGCCTTCTCCCAAATCAATAACGATCATATTGAGACCGAGCTTCGAGGCTTTTTCGGTGAGCTGGTCCCAGAGCGGTTCCTCAAAAGTGAGATGGTCGACGGCGGGCGTATAGGCGGTCGGCGCGTCGCCCCACATATTGTGTCCAAGATGTAACAACGCGCCCCAAACGAGCGAGCTCGCTTTACTCGGTTCGTCGGCAAACGCGCCCGCGCGAGCGAACGCGGACAGAAGCGGAGAGGAAGCAAGAACGGATGCGGCGGTTTTCAGAAATTCGCGGCGAGCTTGTCGTTTCATAGGGAGACGCCTTTCTATTATCGGTCAAATCAAGAACGGCGCGCCGACAGTCGACGCGTCGTAAAAATTATTATACCGTAAATCAATCTCGAGCGTTCTTACCGCGCCGACTTTTTCCTACAAAAAAACAAGATCTTTACCAGACGTATTAAACATAACGGACAAAAGCAACGCCATTTCTTGCGCGACGCCAGGGGAAACGCCGACAAAAAAAGAAGGAACCCTCGTTGAGAAAGCCCCTTCTCCATATATACCTCTAACGCTTAAAAAAACGCGTTCCGAATCAGTTATTGACGAGAAGATCAAGATAATCGTCGGTTTCGTCGGCGTCGTAATCGGCGAAAACTTCGTCAAGACACGACGACTCGGAGTCTGTTTTGACCGTATTCAATCTGCTCCACGCGGAGTTCGACGCGGTCGTATTGTCGCCAATCGCGATCATATTGAACTTGTAACTCGAATCGGCGTCAAGGTTCTCGAAAGTATAGCTCGTATCGGTTACGGTCACTTTCGTATACGCGGAATCGGTCGACTTCTTGAAGTTGATCTTGTACGCGCTCGCGCCGTTTTGCGCGTCCCAAGTCAACGTAATCGAGTTGGAAGTCGAAGTCGCGGACGCCGTCGGGGCAGTCAACGCGACAAGTTCGCCGACTACGCTCACCGTTTGTACTTTGGCCCACGCGGAGTCAAGCGCGTTCACATTATCGCCGAGCGCGATCATATTCACTTTGTACGACGCCCCGGCCACGAGATCGGATAGCGTGTAAGACGTTCCGGCAACGCCCTTAACGACGGTATAATTCGCATCCCCAACCTTCTTATAGGTAATATTGTAGGACGCCGCGCCGTCTTGCGCGTTCCAGGCGAGCGCGATCGCGGAACCGGTCGGAGTCGCCGTAAAGGTCGGAGCGTCGAGCGCGCCGCGAGTGCTGGCCTTAGCGAGAGAGGACCACGCGGAATTGAACGAATACTCGTTGTCGCCAATCGCGATCATATTCATTTTGTATTCGGAAGCGGAATCCAGATCGGAAATCGTGTAAGACGTTCCGGTAATTCCCTTAACGACGGTATATTTATCGTCGCCGACCTTTTTGTAATTGAGGTTGTAGGAAACCGCGCCGTCTTGCGCGTCCCAAGTCAGCGTAATCGAGTTGACGGTCGAAGTCGCCGTGAAATTCGGCGCGTCGAGCGTAACGCTCGTTGGCGCGTTGAACGTCGTGATCCCAACGCTCGCGGCGTTGGCGTCGAAGTAGCTGACGACGACGTTCGTATCGTTGTCCGCGGCGAGCGTAAAGGCTACTCCGTCGGTTGTGGACGAAGTCTCGAGCGCGGCGCCAGAACGATCGGCGACGGCCAGCGAAGTCCAGGCGTCGGACTCGAAAATCGTCACGGCGACGTCAAGTTCGGAATCCGTCTTGACGGAGTCGACGTTGGAATCAAGTTCAAGGGTCGCGAGAATCGCGTTGCCGGAAAGGTCGACTTCCGACAAATTCGGCGAGTTCGTAAGTTGAACGCTCTTAATCGGGGTGTTCGCGGCGTTGACCGTTTGAAGGTTCGCCGTACCGATCGCTTGTAGCGTCGTGTTTCGATAGGAGGTCTCTTTCGGGGTGTTGTTGGAAAGGTCGATCGACTTCAACGAAGAACAACCGGTCGCGACGAGACGGTAAATTTTCTTTCCGGAAACGTCTAACGTTTCAAGTTGGTCGCAACCTTCCACATTGAGCAGCGCGAGGGAATCTACGCCGGTGAGATCGAGCGATTTAATCGAGGTTCCGCCCAGGAAAAGCGAACTCAGCGAAGACGCGCCCGCTACTTTAAAATCGGAAATGAAAGTGTCGTTGGCGTATACCCCGGTCAATTTGGTCAGCCCGCTAACGTCGAGCGAAGTCAGGCTCGTGGCGTGAACGTTCAGGAACGTGAGTTCGGACGCCCCGGTCAGGTTAATCGATTCCAAAGGATTGTTAAACGCGACGATAGAAGAAAGTTTAGGCGAATTCGAGACGTCGATGCTCGTAAGGTTGTTCGTGGAAACAAGGAGCCGCGTCAGATTCGCGGCGGTAGAAAGATCAAGGTTCGAAGTCTGGCAATTCGTCAGGTTAATGACAGACAGATTCGGATTGTCGGAAATATCGAGCTTGGTAACCGTGTTGTTAGCCGCGTTGAGTTCGACAAGCGAGGTCAGAGTGGAAAGATCCAAAGCTTGCGACACAACGCCGACGTACGTGTCGTCAAGTTTATTATTCATGACGTTGAGAGTCTCAAGAGAACGAGCCCCGGTCGTCATGAGTCGGTTGATCTGATTGTTTTGAAGGTTCAGCGTTTTCAAAGCGGAAGCGCCGGTAACGTCGACATAAGTAAGCGACATGTTTTTCGCGGTCAACGAAGTCAATTGGTCGCATCCGGCGAGATCAAGTCGAGCGAGGTTAGCGGCTTTCGGGAGTTCCAACGTCGTAAACGAACAGTTCTTAGCGGTGATCGAGGTCAAAGACGTGCAATCGGTAAGAAGCAGGCTCGACAAATCGTTATCGGAAACGATGAGCGTCTTGAGGGCGGTCAAACCGGAACAATCAAGCGTGGAAAGCGAGTTTTTATTGACGTTAATCGACTCCAACTTCTTGCACATAGAAACGTCGAGCGAAGTAAGATTATTCGAGAACGCGAGGACGCTCGTCAATTCGTGATTCAAAGAAAGATCAAGTTCCGAAATCTGGTTTCCGGAAAGGCGCAAGAGTTGCAAATTCGGACAACCGGAGAGGTCGATCGAGGTCAGGGCGTTATTAAAAGCGGAAAATTCCTTCAGCGCGGCGCAGTCGGAGATATCGATAGACGACAGGTTATTGTAGAAAACATAGAGAGTTTCGAGCGAGGAACACCCGGAGACGTCGACGGACGTCAAATTGCCGTACCCAAGTTTGACGGTTTTCAAAGAAGCGCAGTCGGTCGCGATGAAAGTCTGAAGCGCGGCGGGGGTTCTAACGCCAGCGTTCGAAGTAACCGTTTCAAGCGCGTCGAGACCGGAAACGTCGAGCGAAGTAAGCGTCAAATCGCTCAAAGTAATCCCCGTGACCCGGCCTTCCTCGTTCCATGTCGCGTCGGACGCGCTAAGACCTTGAGATTCAAGTTTCGCAAGGTCGTCTTGATTGTAAGCGCTCGAGGTAAGCGCGACGGAACTCACGTCAACGACGTCAAGATCCGTACTTGCGGACGCAATTTCCGCGGTCGACGCGGCGGCGACGTTCGCGAGCGGCGAAAATTCGGTCGCGCTAAGCATCTCACGATTTTCCAAAGCTTCAACGCGAAGAGAAGACGGTCGCAACGCGCGGTCGTTGCCAGTTTGTTTACGGTTCATGAATTTCTCCCGAGCTATCCTAACGGGAAGCTAAGTTCGACACTTCTAACCGTTAGTTTTTTCTAACTTACAACTCAAAAAAATAAGGACGCTCGCCCTTACGCTAGATCAGGTCGCGTCGTTCGTCGCCTTCAACTGACGACGCATCGAAACAACCTTGTTTATGTTAGTCATGACTAACATAATACGAAGAAGAAATGAGTCAAGTGGCGCCGCGAGACTTTTCGTGAGAAATTTGCCGTCCGCCCCTCGTTTTGGGAGCGCGAAAGAACAATAAAAAAAGGAACGCTCGTTGAGAACGCCCCTTCCCTACGCGTTTAGATCTTAAAGACAACGAGCTCAATCGAGAAGATCAAGATCGTAATCGGCGAAAACTTCGTCAAGATTCGACGCTTCGGCGACCGTTTTAACCGTATTCAATTTGCTCCACGCGGAGTTCGACGCGCTCGTATTATCCCCGACCGCCATGATATTGAACTTGTATTTCGAATCGGCGTCAAGGTTCTCGAACGTGTAACTCGTATCGGTTACAGTCACTTTCGTATATGCGGAATCGGTCGACTTCTTAAAGTTAATCTTATACGCGCTCGCGCCGTTTTGCGCGTCCCAAGCCAGTGTGATCGAGTTGGAAGTCGAAGCCGCGGACGCCGTCGGGGCCGTCAACGCGACGAGTTCGCCGACAACGTTCACCGTCTTCAACGGAGTCCACGCGGACGTCAACGAGTTCACTTTGTCCCCAACCGCGATCATATTGATTTTGTAAGACGCGCCGGACTCCAAATTGGCAAGGGTGTAAGACGATCCGGTTGCGTTGACTTTCGTATACGCGGAATCGCCAACCTTCTTATATTGGATCGTAAAATATTTGGCGGCGGTCTGTTCCGTCCACGCGAGGGAAATCGAGTCGGACGACGTCGTCGCGGTAAAAGTTGGAACGTCGAGTTGAACCCCGGTCGCTTTCGCGGAGGCGCGAGCAAGACCCGCCCACGCGGAATCGAGGAAATATTGACCGTCGCCGAGAGCTTTCACATTGTACTGATACTTTACTCCGGCGGTCGCTTCGATTGTGAACGTCGGTTCGGCAACGACGGCTTTGGAGTAGGTCGCGGTCCCAACTTCCTTGTAGAGAACGACGTACTGCGAAGCGCCCTCTTGCGCGTCCCAAGTCAAGACGATAGAGCCCTCTTCGGAAGTCGCCGTCGCAGTCGGCGCGGAAAGCGTAACGATTTTGGGCTCGTTAAATTTCGACGCGGAAACAAGTTCCCCGTTCGCGTCGTAGAAATTCACCGTAACGTTGGTCGCGTTGTCGGGCGACAGATAGAACGAAGAAGCCGTCGTGAGAGAGCTCGCGCTGATCTCGGCCCCAGCGTTGTCGACGACGGAAAGAGACGTCCAACTTTCGTTATAATAAAATTCGACATTGATCTTGGACTTGGAATTTGTACGTATTTCTTCAAGCGACCTGCCGGCTCGCAAGTAGCTGAGTTTGGCGCTGTCGCTGAAATCGACGGACTTCAAGCTCGAAGTGTTGATCAAATTCACGCTGCTAACAGGAGTATTCGACGCGTCGAGCGAAGTCAGGCTCGAACAACCTTCCGCGTTCACGACCGTCGTACCGCCGCCGGGCGCGTTGTCGCTTACGTCGAGAGTCGTAAGATTAGAGCAATCCTTGACGGTGATTGTCGTTAGCTTATGACCGGACGCGTCGAGAGTCGTAAGATTTTTACAGCCCGATACGTCAAGGTAATTCAAGTCGGGCTGACTGCTTAGGTCGAGTGAAGTCAACGCGGAATTACTGGCGAAAATCTTGGTCAAAGCCGTCAATCCTTCAAGATTTACCGTTTTGATGTTTTGATCGACAAGTTTGAGCGTTTGCAAAGTGTCAAGGCCGCGAAGGTCAAGCGAGGTAATATCTTTATCGGCAACGGTAATTGTGTACAAACGACCCGTCTTACGGTTCCAGGTCGCCTGCGAAACGGTGAGTCCGTTCGCTTCAAGAATCGCCTTGTCGCTCGCGTTATAATTGATTTTCGTCGCCGCGGAAATCGAACTGAGGTCGACGACGTCGTTATTCGCGACGACCGGCGCTACCTCTACCGACGCGACCGCGACGTCGGAAACGTCTGCGAGAGGCGCGACGTCCGTAGCGCTGAGCAACTCGCGATTCTCAAGAACTTCCACGCGGAGCGCGGAGGGACGTAAAGACCGATTATTATTCGTTTGCTTGAAGTTCATTACAAAAATCTCCCCAGACGCCTTTGGAACGATTCCCCTGGCTTTGTCAATCGCTCTGACGATTCGGCTTTTCTAACCGTTAGCGGTGTCTAACTTGTAAAACAAGCTAAAAAGGAACTTTCGTTCCTCTTGTCAATTGCACAAAACATCGAACGCGCGCTAAATCGCGACTGAAACGTCAAAACCTGGCGGCGTCGAATACCTGTCGCGACCAATCGCGAACTGTTTTTATATTAGTGGAGACTAACATAATGTCGAAACGGCGTCCGTCAAGTTTCATTTTCATTTTCATTCGAAAAAAAACGGCGTTTGATCGGATAAAATAGCGTCGCGACGATAGCCTGCGCGTCTCGACGACAAGTCCGAAACGTCGACTTTTCGCGTCGTTGCATTGCGCGATAAACGGGTTTCAACTTGAAAAATTTCGACGCGGATCCCGTTAAAAAAAAGACGCTGCGTTCCTGACGCGACGCCTATCTTATTCATTTCATAAAAAATCCGTATGTAAAGACGCGGAACAACGCGAACGTCGAGAACGGGAAAAACATGCTAATACTGGGCGTTTCGGCCTTGCGCGGTCTTGACTTTTACACTTGAAAACGAGTATACTTTTTACAGCGAAGCCGGGACGTTTTCGAGGTTCGAAAGACGGTCGGTTTGGCGGTTCAGGGACGATAATATGAGTTTATTTAACGGGAAAACGCTTCTCATCACGGGCGGCACGGGTTCCTTTGGCAACGCGGTCCTCAATCGGTTTTTAGAGTCCGATATCGGGGAAATTCGGATATTCTCGCGCGACGAGAAAAAACAGGACGATATGCGCCACTACTATCAGGACCGCTTCCCCGATAAGAGCGAAAAGATAAGGTTTTACATTGGCGACGTCCGCGACCTGGCGAGTATTCGACCCGCGATGTTCGGCGTCGACTACGTTTTTCACGCGGCGGCCCTCAAACAAGTCCCAAGTTGCGAATTTTTCCCCCTGGAAGCCGTAAAGACAAATGTGTTCGGCTCCGAAAACGTTTTGACCGCCGCCATCGAGTCGGGCGTACGCAAAGCAATCTGCCTTTCGACCGATAAAGCCGCCTACCCCGTCAACGCTATGGGCACAAGCAAAGCGATGATGGAAAAAGTCATCGTCGCAAAAAGCAGAACTGTCGATCCGGCAAAGACGACCGTATGCTGTACGCGCTACGGAAACGTCATGTGCTCCAGAGGATCCGTCATTCCGCTCTTCATCGACCAGTTGCGCGCAAAAAAACCCCTCACCGTTACGAATCCGAACATGACGCGATTTATCATGTCCCTAGACGAAGCGGTCGAACTCGTGCTTTACGCCTTTGAACACGCGGAGTCCGGCGATATAATGGTTCAAAAGGCCCCAGCATGCACGATTGGAACGCTCGCGCAAGCGGTGAAAGAACTTTTCCACGCGGACGACGCCGAGATTCGCGTTATTGGCGTTCGGCACGGCGAGAAAATGTACGAAACCCTCCTCACCAACGAAGAATGCGCCCACTCCATCGACCTGGGCGGGTTCTACCGCGTGCCGTGCGACAAAAGAGGTCTGAATTACGACAAATATTTCGAAAAAGGGGACGTCAAACGCGACGTCCTTACGGAATTTAATTCCAATAATACGCGTCTTCTCGACGTTTCGGAAGTTAAAGCGAAACTCGAAGCGCTGAAATATATTCAAGAGGAACTTGAGTCTTTTGGACTCTAATTCACGAAAGGACCGCGATATGAAGATCTTAGTAACAGGCGCGCGCGGATTCCTCGGCAAGAACCTTGTCGCAGAACTACGCAATATTCGGGACGGAAAGACGGAGTCGAGTCTGCCGAAAGACTTGACGATCTACGAATACGGTTCCTCCAACGACCTGGAAACGCTTGATCGTTACTGCAAGGACGCGGACTTCGTTTTCAACTTAGCGGGCGTCAATCGACCTCGTGACCCCGCGGAATACACGAGCGGCAATCGGGATTTCGCGGCGACCCTGATCAAAGCCCTCGAAAGACACAATAATTTGTGCCCCGTCATGTACGCCTCCTCCTGTCAGGCGACTATCGACAATCCCTACGGACGCTCGAAAGCCGCGGCTGAGGAACTACTCTTCCGACACGCCTCGGAAACCGGCGCCAAAGTCCTGATCTACCGGTTCAGTAATCTCTTTGGAAAATGGGGTAAGCCAAACTACAACAGCGTCGTCGCGACTTTCTGCCACAACATCGCGCGTGATCTGCCGATTCGACTCGACAATCCGG
>CAYUUL010000008.1:0-44294 GCA_964447865.1 uncultured Planctomycetaceae bacterium
AGGGACAGACACAGCGTCAATCATCTTAACGCGCATTACGTCCAAATCGGCGCCAGTAGAAAGATCCATGACGGTATCGGCGCCATATTTCACAGCCGTCGCAATTTTATCGAGTTCACGTTTCAGGTCGCCAGCCAGCGAGGAAACACCAAGATTCGCGTTGATTTTGGTCGACGCTTTACGACCAATGGCGATCGGGGACAGTCCTCGCGCGAGGTGATTTTTATTTGCCGGAATGATCATACGTCCCGCCGCAACTTCAGCGCGGACAGTTTCAACGTCGAGTCGCTCTTTCCGAGCGACGATTTCCATTTCGGGAGTAATATTACCCGCTCGCGCTTCGGTAAGTTGTGTCATTTTCAACCTTTCATTCTATATAAAGTGTGAAGAACAGCGTCTCGACGCAATGTTCTATCGAACAACCTTTCCCTAAGTACCCTCAAGGCGTCACAATTAAATTCTCGGTAAGGTTCCAATAATTTCACTCAAATCACGAATCCCCTCTTGTTCCATAATTTTCGGCATTTCATCAAGGATTCGCATCGTAACGTCGGGCTGATAGAAGTTAGCGGTTCCAATTTCAACGGCGGAGGCCCCCGCGACTAGAAAATCAAAGACGTCCTCAACGTTAGCGATTCCACCGATTCCGATAATAGGAATTTTAACGGCGTCGGCGATCTGTTTAACGCACCTTAACGCAATCGGCTTAATCGCAGGCCCGCTAAACCCGGCAAAACCGTTGCCGATACGCGACTTTCTTTTCCTCCAATCGATAGCGAGACCGTAACAAGTGTTGATAGCGGAAATCATGTCGGCGCCATTATCTTCGGCGGCTTTCGCGAGATCGACGATATTAGTAACGTTTGGGGTCAGCTTTACCGAGAAGGGGGTATTCATGGACACTCGCGTCGCCTTTGTCATTTTAGCGCAATACTCGGGGGTCGCCCAGTTTGCGCGATGTTCGACATTAGGGCAACTGATATTGAGTTCAACGGCAGTCACGCCTTCAAGAGCGTCAATTTTTTCCCCGAACTCTTTGCATTCTTCCGGCGACCCAGGCGCGGCGCTAACGAAGATAGGGCATCCGAGCGAACGCAAGTAGGGCATTTTCTTTTCACAAAATTCGTCGAGTCCGTCGTTATCGAGTCCAATCGCGTTAAGCAGGCCGGCAGTCGTCTCAGCGGTACGCGGGGGCGCGTTCCCCTGTCTCGGCAACCGCGTAACGGTTTTTGGCACGATCCCTCCTAACCTCGCGACGTCGACAAATCTAGCGGCGTCCTTTGCGTAACCGAACGTACCGGAAGCGACCAGGATCGGGTTTGGGAGTTCAATACTCCCCAATTTAACGGAAAGGGCCATATGAACCTCATGCGTCGTTCAACGCGGATATTTTCTCGCAAGTTTTTCTCTAACTTCCCGAGGCGCCCATCGATACTTTTCGTAGGCGTCATAAAGCGAGAAGAGTATTTCCCGAACGTCGTAGTGGAAATTTTTGAGCAACGTTTCCAGTTCAGCGTCCTCCGGCGCGACGTCGAGGTCTTCGAGTAAAAACGTCATAAGCTGTCCCAGCGAATCAACCGACGGAACCGTTCTAAACAAGACGGGAATTCCAATGGCGGGCGAATGCGTGGTCAAAAGCAACCCCAAATGATTCATACGACAGAAAGTCCGCACAATAATTCTATTGACGTACGAAAGCTGTTCGAAACCGTCAAAGCAGACAATTTTTTTGTCAAAGAACGAACGACCCTTTTTATAATCGTATTCGTCCGGTAGCGGAATCTCAAGTTTTTTCTGTTCTTCCGGTTCGTTTTCCGGTTTGACGACGCTCGTATCTATTTTAACGTCGTCATATTCTTCTTCGTCCTCCTCGTCCCGCTCAACGTTGGTCTCTTCCGGCGGGGGCGCGACGCCCGGGAATGGGTCGAAAACCACCGGTTCGGAATCATTTTCAAAGTTGGAAGCGTTCGAACCTTGTCCAGGTCGACGTCGATTTAGACCGAAATTACCAGAATCGTTGAAACCGAGATAACCGTCGCAAACGTTGCGCGCATCGGAAGTCGACTTTACATTCCCCGAGCCAACGTTCCCAACTTGTTGGTCGCAAGCGCCAGTGGAGCCAGTCGCGCCATCTCCATTATTCGTTTGCTCGCCGGAATCGGAAACAGAGAAATGCGGCAAGTTTTCTTCCGGCTTATTTTCTTCTTTATCGTCTTTACCGCCAAATACGTCGCGCAAGGCCTCGCGTTGTTGAGCGATATAATCTTCTTTCGCAATAACAGGCGGAGGGAGTAGACACTTAGTAGGTAAGAAATTTGGAGGAGCCTGCAAAAAGCTCTGTAATTCAAGCCAAAAGACGTCGGGCAGGAACTTTTGTTGGTCGTGCAACGTCCAAGAAAATATCTCGTAACCGTTTTTTGTCAGGGCGCCTTTGAGCGCGTGTAACAAGGTCGTTTTACCGCTTCCATGCGCGCCAACAATTTGTCCGCGGCACGAATTTGACTCAAACTTATCTTGCAGAAACTGAATACAGACGGAGGTTCGAATATCGTCGCACGACCCTAACGCGCGCACAAAGAACTCTTCGAATTTCGCGGGATGCGAGGCCTTCAGTTGTCTCACATAGGCGCGTTCGAAAAAGAACGGCGTTTTACCAGGCGCGGTAAACCGCGTCGAAAACGGATTACTCTCTGAAAATTTCAAGTAGGGATCGCTCATTCATACGCCGTCAAGCTAAGGTCTACCTACCGGACGCGCAAGATAAAACGCGGCGCGGTCAAACTATTTCGCGTCGAGATTCGCGCACAATTTAATAGCGCGCATATCGGGAAGATCGCCAAGTCGAAACATAACCTCGTCGACAAGTTGTTCGCCGTTCTCCAAGAAGGCGCGAACCCGAGCGAACCACCTAATATTGATGAGATTTCCATCGTAACTCAACGGACACTTTGGCAACACGGAACTAAACCGTCCAGGTCTCAGCGGATCGATCCAATTTCCGTCAGCGCTAGACAACCTCCAAAAAGCGTGAATACCGACGTCTTCGGTTCCCTTTCCTTCGGTTCTCCACAAGATCGAGACCTCGACAGCCTCGACAGTAGAACGGTGAATATCGACGAGCGAATAACTACCGGCAAGCGTTTCACCCGGATAATACAAGCGGGCGCCGCGACCGTCCAGTCGGATCGACGCGCGGTCGTCGGGCGGCGAATAGACTTTCAACGGCGCCGACGTCGATAAAGCATACATGAGCGTCCTCCGAAATTAACCTTTCTCTACCGCGAAAGGCAAAACAACGACAATCACCAAACAACAATACGTCAAGCAGATTTCACAATCCGCCCACACTAATCTAAGGGTAAGTATAACCTTTAGGTTTCCACCGTCAAGTTATGAAACAAGAGTCGTCAAGAAACCCGGGGTTATCGTCGTTGTTATATTCCCTACAACCTCACCTTATAACATTATATAAGGAGTAATCAAAGTCCGCTATACGTTCTCCGCGTTCATTAAAGAGCGTCAGGGTTGAATGGGAATAACGACGAAACGAAATCCGACGTACGGTCCCTTACGATCATGGTCATAGTAACCGCGATTAGCCAATCTACATTCTTCCGGATAGCTATCCCAGCATCCTCCGCGGTCGACTCTGACGTCTCCGGGACATTCTTCGAAGGTCGCGCCTTGCGGGTCAACGACGCTTTCGTCTGTAAACGCGGCATAACGATCGGAACACCATTCCCAGAGGTTGCCAACCATGTCGTAGATTCCCCACGCGTTTGGTTCTTTTGTAGCGACGTCATGTGTTCCGTTGTAATTTTTATCTCCGTACCATGCGACTTCGTCGATTTTTTTCCCTCCGTAGACGTCGCTGGATCCAGCGCGCGCGGCATATTCCCACTGGGCTTCGGTAGTAAGTTGGACGACCACGCCTTCCGGACGTTTAATCTTTTTACAAAAGGCGTCGATCTCGTCTAAACCAACGCTATCGACCGGACGTTTATCGCCTTGCCATTTACTTGGGTTATCCCCCATGACGGCGCGCCACATTTCCTGAGTCGTTTCAGTCTCAAGGATCCAAAATCCTTTTGTCAGAGTAACTTTGTGCAACGTTTCATAATAATCTCGATTTGGTTCAGATTCCGGGCTTCCCATGTCAAAAGTCGCGGGCGGGCACCATCGAAACGCCATTTCAACGGACGTTCCCCCGGGGGCGTTGATTGTTAATACGCGCCGTTCCCCCGCTTCTTTTCCTTTTTCAAAAACAGACGGGGAGTCGGACGCGCGCAACGAGGAACACAAGCAAACCAAAACGCTTAACATAGCGACGCACAGACGCTTCATGACAAAATCTCCAAAAGTTCAAATTAAACGCGGGATTAAAACGGCGCAAGGGGTCAGGAGATAGACCATCGACACATTCTCAACTTGGCAAACCACCCTTCTTGCAGTTCATACCAAACAGTGATCAACGACCCGTCGTCTAACTGTACGGTAGAAGGATAGCCCAAATCGGAGCTCTTTCCCTGGTCATAAATAAGCGCAGGTTCAGACCAAGTTTCCCCGTTATCGTCGCTAACGCGCGCTTGCACCCCCAAAGGTTGTCGACGGTACCCATAGGTCATAAGGAGTCGTCCATCGGCAAGTTTCATCAAGAAGGAAGGCAATCCCCAGACGCCAATAGAAACAGGCGTCGACCATGTTTTTCCCTTATCCCAAGAGACAGTTTGCAAAGATTCTCCGATATTATTCTCATTTCCGTTACGAATTTGCGCTACAATACGTCCGTCGGCAGCTTCCACCGCATGGGGTTCGTAGTATAGACTGACGGAATCCCCTTCGCGCGGATTGACGCAACCGTTGATATTCCAAGTTTGTCCATCGTCTTCCGAGACGCACGAACCGCAACAATGCGTTCCGTTCAAAAATTGATTCCCAATAAGGAGTTGCGAACCGTCGGACAGTTGAATAGGGCCGTGCGGAGTCGTAAACGGAACGGGATAACGTCGCGACCAACTCACGCCGCCGTCCGTAGAACGAAACATCCAGTATCCTAATTCGCTTTTCCTCTGTTCTTCTGAAACGCGTTCATGCGCCAACATCCACTTTTCAAACCTTCCGTCGGACCAGACGTCAGGGCGACCCTTGCCTTGTTCGCGCAAGCTTTTCTCTTCCATGAGCATATCGACATAAGCAAGCGAGGTGAAGGTAGTAACAAGCAACGATCCTTTATTTGTAACGCAAATTCCCGCGTCGCGATCGTCAATTGGAGAATCATAAATAACTTCCGGATAATTCCAGGTCGCGCCGTCATCGTGAGAGCGGAACATTTCGACGCGGCCAAAGGGACAAACATGTCCTTCTCGACCTCCAGAAGCAACCACGAAAAGTTCTTTTCCCAATTTTCCGATCGTTGGCCAACCATAGTAACAGTTTCCAGGATAACTAAAGGATTTTGTTTCCAGAACCTCAAACTTAACAGGCTCGGAAGCTCCAAACGACCGTTTACTAATGAACGGAGCCGCAACGGCGCCTATCGCGGCGGCGGCAAGAAATTGTCGTCGACTAACAGAACGATTCGTCATAGTAATTTTCCCTCAACATGGTAACCTAATAAACGCGGCGCAAGACGCCAAAGCGTTTCCCAGTATACGGGAAATCAATTGTCAATTCAAGAAAAACCGACATAAAAAGCAAGAAATAAAAAAACCTCGATCGGCATGCCCAAATCGAGGTATAAGCAAGTCATCAAAAGACAGCGCAACACGCCGTCTTAGAGAATCATTCCAGATTCCAATCTTTGATGAGTTGTTCAGCGCCCGGCGTCATACGACGAAGCTTTTCAGCATAACGAGCCTTACCATTAGCGTCGAGAGTCGACAATTTAGACTTCATACGAGCGAGTTGAGCTCGGCGTTTACGACGGCAATTGATTTCCTTTTTACGTTCGGAAAGACCCACGATATTCTCCTAGGTGATAGCGCTATCCGACCTCTCGCATCTTAGAAGGAGAACCGGGGAACACGAGCTCACGCGATTCGCGTCCATCCGATACGTCCAACCAGGTAAGACGTCGGGAATAATATAGTTCGATAAACCGAGCTCCTCACGAAAAACGTCTCTTACGCAAGGCATATCGCTCGACGAAACATCAAAACAAATCAGGGATTTATTCTAACGCAAAGGAAATTCACGTCAAGGCGAGGAACCGACATTTTCCCATTTTCCGTAAATTCTCGTCGAGCGTTTTCCATTCCAATCGCGACACGACTCGCTAGTAGTCGCAACTTATAGTACTCTTGCGCCTTGCGCAGGTCGCGTAACGAAAATAGTCGCCTTTTTTCCGACTTGTTTTTCGTATTCGTCGGCGATTTTTTTAGCGATTTCGTCGGCTTTTTCGGTTTTAACGAGCGAAACGGTACATCCGCCGAACCCACCGCCGGTAATACGAGACCCGATCACACCGCCGTTATAACCAATATTTTTAGCAATATTGACAAGCGCGTCAATTTCGGGGCAAGAGACTTCGTAATCGTCGCGCAACGAAGCGTGACTGGCATACATTTGTTCGCCGACCGTTTTCCAGTCTTTCGCGATAAGCGCGTCTTTCATTTTCAAAGTTCTGACGTCTTCTCCAATGGCATGGAACGCGCGTTTGAAAAGTCGTTCGCCGTCTTTTTCGGCAAGCAACTTATCTTTGTTTTTGAGAAGTTCGTCGAGCGTAACTTCACGTAAGAGTTCATAGCCGAGCAATTTCGCGGCGCGTTCACAACTAGAACGTCTTTCAGGATACTCGCTCCCGCTAAGCTGATGTTTGACGTTCGAATTGACAATAAGAACTGAAACGGTGGGATCGTCCATGGGGACCATCTCGAAAGTCTGGCTCCGACAATCGAGCAACATCGCGTAATCTTTTTCAGCGCGGGCCGAAATGAATTGATCCATAATACCGCAGGCCATACGCGCAAAAACATGTTCAGCCTTCTGGCAGAGGAGCGGTTTTTCAGACAGTCCGAATTCATGTCCGCTCAGCGCTTCCATCAAGGTCGCGACAGCCACTTCCAACGACGCGCTACTCGAGAGACCTCCGCCAAGCGGTACATTCGAATTGATAAAGGCGTTGAAAGCTCCGTCGATCTTCGCGCCTCTTTCGAGCGCGCACGCAATCGTTCCCTGCACGTAGGACTCCCACCCGACGCGGTCATGCTCGCCCATAACGATCTCGCCGCGAACGGCAAATTCTCCGCCGACGCGCGGAACTAACGAGGAACCGCAATTTTTTGTCCAAATCACGGCTTTCTCCGCGCAGGTTGGGGACGCGGCAATAATCGTATATCGCTCAATTCCCATAGGAAAGACAAACCCACCGTTATAATCGGTATGTTCTCCGATCAAGTTGACGCGTCCGGGGGCCGCGACAATCAGTTTAGGTTCCTCGCCGTACTTCGCTTGGAACAGTTGTTTCGTTTCGGCAAGCAACGCGTCAAAAAGTTCGTCCGCCATGGATTTTCCTCGTTAAATATTATTAGTTTGAGTGATGAATTAAAGCAAAAGCGTAAAAGTAGCCGCGAGCTAACGCCCCGACCCAAAACTCGGACCACTCGATTCACAGTTTTCCATTCTTGAAATCGTCATATTCCTGATTGGTCTGAATTTTCTTTTCGATCCATTTATCGCCAACGCGCAACGCCACGTCGCAAGCTTCCCAATTACCGTCGTCTTCTTCGGCTTCTTCGTCCAACTCATCGTCATCGTCAGATTCCTCGCTAAACACCGCGTATTCTTCCTCGTCGTCCTCAACGTCGTCGTCAAACTCATCAAATTCAGAATCGTCCAACTCTTCTTCATCGATTTCTTCGAAATCGTCGTCCGACTCATTTTCGTTTACGCACGTCGAAAGTTCCTCGTCGAAATCCTCATCGTCATCATCATCTTCATCTTCTTCATCCTCTCCGTCATAGAGGAGAACGATGGCGCCGTTTTCGTTAGCGACAATCCCGGTGTCCGCCTGTTCAAATCCGCAAGTTTCCTGGCGCAACCATTTGAAAATTTCTTCGAGCATTGCCCAATTTTCGTTTTCCTGTCCGTCATCCATAATTTGGAAAATGTAACACCCGACCGCTTCCTTAAGTTTTTCATTCACCCAAGCGCGATTGATTTCGGGCTCCATTTTTTCGACCAACATTTGTACTTCTTCAATTTCGTCGGCCAAGACGCCGTCCTCATCGTTTTTTTTGACGTAAGAAACGCAAGCCACGGCGCGTCCCTCTTCATCGTTCAAAAGCAGTTTATCGGGAACCGCGTTCAAATCATCGCTTTTATCCTCATCCTCGACGACGTCGAGCAATTCGAGTCCAAGCTCGGCCTTTTCAACAAACGCCCTAAATTCCTCGGCCCAGATATTCTTTTCAACACAGCAAAAAACACGATAAAAGAAATCCATTCTCAGGCTCCGATTCCTTATTTTCCCTACAAACCCAACTCACGCACAACAACGCGCAACTACCGCGACGGGGGATTATTTTAGCGCTCGCGTTTTGACGTTCAAGCGCCCAACTCGCGAATTCGCGATAAGGAACATTGTAGAAAAAATAATCGTCGTTTGTTGCAATTGCCTCTGAAACTTTGTAGAATCGAGGTAATAATCGGAAGAGAAATGTTCGTTTCACCTCGTTCGCACCTTAGGAGGGTTACAATGAGTCTTCATCTTTACCGCGTCTTTATAACAGTCGCTTTTCTTTCAGGCGCGTTTTTCGCGTCGTCAGTCCGCGGCTCAGAAACAGATCAATTGGCGCCGTCGCCAGATCCTGGCGTTATGTCAGAACAATACTGGAACTATTGGAACGACGACATTCAAAAGGAAATAGACGCTCGAATTGAAAAATACCGCAAATCGGACGCAGAATTAACGCTCAAAGACGTTAAACCAGGTTCAATTGTAAAAATTCAACAAGTTAGTTCAGAATTTCTCTTTGGCGCACACATTTTCAATTTCGACCAACTTGGCTCGGATGAACTCAACGCGAAGTATAAAAATGTATACGGTACGCTTTTTAACCAGGCGACAATCGCGTTCTACTGGAAGACGCTTGAACCGGTTCAAGGCAAACCGCGATTCGAACAGAAATATGAGGATACTGGCGAATTTTGGAACAAAGTCGCGGAGCCCAAAAAGCAACCGCATTGGCGTCGTCCGGCTCCCGACCCGGTAGTTGAGTTCTGTCAAAGTAAAGGTCTTCAAACGACGGGTCATCCGCTAATTTGGGGCAACCGTCAATGGCATCATCCCGACTGGCTTTCAAAAGACGAGTCTCAAATCGGCGAAACAGAAAAACTTTTCGAAAAACGTATCCGCGAGATCGCGGCGCGTTACGGCGACCGAGTTAGCCGTTGGGACGTAGTCAACGAAAGCAGCGTTGATTTCAACGTTAAGGATACGAAAAGCGCTTATGGTCTTATGCCCAAAGATTACGCGTTCAAGGCATACAAAGTCGCAGGCGAAGCCTTCCCAGCGACGACGGAATTTAATATTAATGACTATAGCGTAGACGATCGTTACGCGGCGCAAATCGCGGATTTGCGGGCTAGAGGAGCCAGAATCGACAACGTCGGCATTCAAATGCACTTATTCGATCCGAATCAGACGCTTGGCATTGCCGAAGGCAAAGCGATTCAAACGCCCGAGGTACAAAAGGCGCGTCTTTCCGCCGCCGACAAAGCGGGTCTGCCATTAATATTGAGCGAAATTACAATCACGGCGCCAAACGACGACGCTCGCGGACGCGCTATTCAGGCGATAGTAGCGCGGAATTTATATCGTTATTGGTTCAGTTGGCCAACAATGCGTAGCATCGTTTGGTGGAACATCGTGGACGATTGCGGAGCGCCGGGCGAACCAACAACATCCGGGCTATTTACGCGTCAAATGGAGCCTAAACCGTCTTATTACGCACTCGAGCGTCTTATTTTACATGAATGGCGCACCAATATTGAAACGGAAGCGACGAGTTCTGAACCGACCATTAAGTTCCGCGGCTTTAAAGGCGGTTATCGAGTCAGTTACACGGGCAACGACGGAGAAGCGCGGGAAATATCATTCAAAGTTGAATGAACGAAACGCCGCGCCGTCGTTTTATGAATGAGTTAAGTAACGCGCCTACTCAACCGGCGCATATAAAGTTCTTAACATTATATCAAAACGTTTTTATAAAATTAGAATCCCCGTAAATAGGGGGTTCTGTCTTTAAGAATATGAGAATCGTTGTCGGCGGCGTTTTTTACACTAATATTCGTATTACACAAGTTATTCTAATAAAACAGATTACAATATTATTCGACAATAAAAAGCAAACCTAAAAGACGTTCAACGTCACACCTATCAATAATCAGATTGTCCATTCGTATTATTATATTCTTAACAACTGCAATAGTATTAGATAAATAATGAACGGCAAAAAAACGACAGTAGGTCTTTACGGGATAGGGCTTGATACATACTGGCCACAATTTGAGGGGTTATACGACCGTCTTGTCAAGTATCAAACGTTGCTTGCGTCTAAACTTGAAAGTTTTGGGGCTCGAGTAGTCAACGTTGGACTTATCGACGATCCTTTAAAAGGGGACGCGGCGGCAACGGAGTTTATACGCGAAGACGTATCTCTTGTTTTTCTTTACGCGTCAACGTACGCGCTTTCATCGACGGTACTTCCCGCGGTACACAAACTAAAGAAGCCAGTCGTCATTCTTAATCTACAACCGACGTCCAGAATTGATTACGCGAGTTTCAACGCGCTAGGAAATCGCACCAGAATGA
Organism: uncultured Planctomycetaceae bacterium; assembly: GCA_964447865.1. Classification (GTDB taxonomy): domain Bacteria; phylum Planctomycetota; class Planctomycetia; order Pirellulales; family Thermoguttaceae; genus RUG369. The sequence continues at coordinate 10,814 of CAYUUL010000008.1, forward strand.
CCGGCGAATGGCTTGCCAACTGTCAGGCATGTTGTGTTCCTGAGATAGCCAACGCGTTTCTTCGAGCAGGGATACAATTCTATCAGATCACAGGCGTACTCGAAGGAGATACGTTCGTTGACCAGTCTCTTTGCGATTGGATCGAAGCGGCGCGCGTCGCGGAGGTCATGCGGTCATGTCGAGTCGGTCTCGTGGGACATTATTACAACGGCATGCTCGACGTATACTCAGATTTAACACGCTTACAAGCGCAGATAGGTCCACATTTTGAGATACGTGAATTTGGCGAAATATTAGCGTTGTTATCCCAAGTAACCGACGCGGAGATCGAGGAACGCGTAAATCTTATCCGCGAGCAGTTCGACGTTCAACCAGACTGTTCCGAGTTCGAGTTACGTCGAGCCGCTAAGACCTCGGTCGCGCTCGATAGATTCGCGGCTCAAAATTCGCTCGACGCAATGGCGTATTTTTACAACGGATACGGCGACGCTCGCTATACAGATTTAATATCTTCAGTCATTATAGGAAATTCTATTTTAACATCAAGGAATATTCCAGTTGCGGGAGAATATGAAGTCAAAAATTGTTTAGCGATGAAGATCATGGATACGTTTGGAGTCGGCGGGGCATTTTCCGAATTATACGCGCTTGATTTCGACGACGATATCGTTCTCCTTGGTCACGACGGTCCCTGTCATCCTAAAATAGCGCAAGGTAAGACTAAAATCAAACCTCTTTACGTCTATCACGGCAAGGTAGGTCAAGGTCTGAGCGTCGAGACGTCGGTACAATACGGCCCCGCTACGCTTTTATCGATAACAGACGCGCCGGATGGCAACGCGAAATTCCTCGTCGCGGAAGGCGTTTCAGAACCCGGTCCGATTCTCGAGATCGGAAATACAAATAGCCGCTATCGTTTTCCTTGCGGAGCTCGCGAATTTTTCGACGGATGGTCAAGACGCGGGCCGTCCCACCACTGCGCGATCGGAGTTGGGCATATCGCGCATAAGTTACGTATTTTAGCCGACATATTAGGAATCGAATTTATCAAAGTATGTTGAACTGAGTTTTATTTATTATTTTCACTCGCAACACCTACGTAATACAGTACAAACCAGAACGTTATATCAACCAGAGAATGAAAAAGGCGCAGGAATTCGCATGAGATACATAAAACGTTTTTTCATAGAAGTTACTTCATTAGTTATAATTTTATCTTTTGGCGAAGTCTTTTCCCAGGACGATCCGAAGATTTTACCGACGGATCCTAACTCATTAGCTATCAAATATTCCGTCGATTTTACCGAGAAGACAGGCGAAATTCGTCCGATCAACGGGGTCAATCTTTGGGCCAACTATTCGTGCCAAACGATTGAAGACCGTCGCCCAGACGCCGAAGCCTGTCATTTTTCGACGGTTAGACTTCACGACGTTCCTTGGGACAACAACGGGTTACGACTCGTAGACGTTCATCAAATATTTGGGAATCTTGACGCTGATCCAAAAGATCCCGCCAATTATTTTTTTGCCGCGACAGACGACTATATTAGCAATATAATCAAGGGCGGTTCCGTTCCAATTTACCGTCTAGGAACCAGCATCGAACATTCCCCCAACCATTATTTTACGATAGAACCGAAGGATCCCGAACATTACGCGGAGATCTGCGCTGGAATCGTTCGACACTATAACGCCAAATGGGCAAATGGATACGAATGGAATATTCCTTACTGGGAAATATGGAATGAACCCGACGTAACCAATAATATGTGGACAGGCGACTACGCGTCGTATTGCAGATTTTACGTTATCATAGCCAAGCGTCTTCGAGCAGAATTCCCCAATATAAAAATAGGAGGTCCCGCGCTTACGCACGCCGGTTACGAACAAATAGCAAGTCTCGCCAAACTTTGCAAGTCCGAAGGAGCTCCGCTCGATTTCGTATCCTGGCATTGTTACGCGCGCACCCCTTCGGAGTTATTAGAACCGCCGTTCAAAATGCGCAAAATCCTCGACGAGGCGGGTTTCCCAAACGCAGAACTTCATATTAACGAATGGCATTATTTCCCAACAGAGTGGAGTATCGTTCACGGGACGGCTGGTAGTTATCAAGACAGAGTTGACGCTTACACGTCGCCGACGGGCATAAACGGAGCTGAATCGGCCGCTTTTATCGCACTTACTCTAACGCGCTGGTTGGACACGCCTCTAAGCATGTCGAATTATTACGCGTATGGTCTCGAACGCTGGGGCGTAAACGACGTTTACGGAAAGTTACGTCCAACTTACTACGCGCTACGCTTTTTTGGCGAGCAACGCAACGAGGCGCCCAATCGAGTCAAAACTCAAGACCCCGGCCAATACGTTTCTTTGTTAGGCTCTGTCGACGACTCCGGCGCGGTCAAACGCTTACTTGTTTCCGTTTACAAGCAAGACGCATCGCAAACGCTCGTAATCGCGCTCAAGGGCGTACCGTCAGACGGCGAGGTTCAAGTTGATTACGTCGACTACGATCACGACTTTAAGTCGGAAAAAGTCCAATATCACGATAACAAGTTACGACTTAACGCGCAAAAATCGTCAATATTCCTGGTTCGTTTTTAATAATAGATTCACGCTCTCGTTTTCCTCGCTTGACGTCGTTTTACGGGAGCGTTATACTTCAACGCTTGAACAGTTGGACGTTTGCGAGTTCAAACGGTTCAGCTTTGTTCGAGGTTGTTTTTGACCTAAAAGTCGACGTTCGCTCCCCTTTTGAGCGAATTAACGACATTGGCCGTTTTGACATTTTGTAGAATAGAGATTTGGAAAGGGCGCAAATGAAACTTTCGCATACGACGGTATTTGCAGTACTAACGCTCGCCTTAACAATCTTTTGCACATCGAGTCGAGCCCAAACCGACCAACCTAAAAACGACGCCAATACGATATTGAAAATATCGCGAAGTCTTTCAAAGTTAGTAAACGCGTCTCCGAAGCCAGACGTCGCCGAACCGTCCGACGCGGTCTCAAAGGTAAAGGAGGCGCCGGTTCCGGCCACGGCGGGAGTCGTTATCAGGACGCCGTCGTTAGAGGTTCTCGATAAAGGCGCGGATGAATTTTTCCAACAAACGAGCGGAACCGGATTCAGTATTCTCTCAGCGCTTCAACTAACCGACTATCGTCGAGCGCTCTCTACGTTCGACACTCAGTCGGAAGTTGGAATAGCCGTTTTTTTTGAAGCGCCCACTCCTCAAATTGCCGTTATACTCCCGGTCAACGAAAAGAAATTCGGCGCGTTTATAAACGGACTTGCGCAAACGGTTCCCCCATCAGAGCGCAACGCAACGCTAGACGCCGACGGAAAGACCGCTAATATTACGCTAAAAATCACCGAACCGATCGCGATAGTCGCTCGACAAATCAGCCCGGATTATATCGCGCTTGTTCAAGCTCAAGACGTCAATCTTCTCAGCGAATTTGCAGAAACCATGACCGAGCGCATGGGCGCGTTCCTTCCTCCAAGTCTCGTAGAGCCAACGCTCACCATTGAAGCGACGGACAGGGCATTGACTCAGCTCACAAAGGAAGACCGTCCTTTTTGGAATAGTCTAACGCAGGCGCTTAGTCCAATTGAAAAGACGTTGTCGAACGCGCAAGTCGGAGCAAATCTAACGGAGATCCGCGAATACGTTCGCCGTAACCTTGCGTCGTTGCGATGCGACATTTTGATAGACGGGTTCGGCGTTTACGTATCAACGCAAACGTTACCTCGCCAGAATTCGGCGGGCGAAAAGAATTTGAAGTCATACGCCGGGTTGTCTCAACTCAATCCTGACGCGGATCGTTTTTTCGTAACGTTACCGGACGTAGAATCGCCGTTAGGCGGTCAAAACGAGATATCGTCCGAACTTGCTAAGACGCTTCCGAAACCGTTCAATCGTCTGAAATTTGTCGAGTATTCCCTAAACTTACCCCTTTCAACCGAATTAGCGGCGGAATCGTGGCAATTCTTTTTGGAAGTAGACGACTCCGACGAATTCGTTAAAGAGATGATCATACCCAAGGCGCGGGTAATTGGCGGTTACGTTGGTTCCAAAGAGGTTGCCAATATTGGAGAACAGCTTTTCGGCGCGATCGCGGAACGCCGTCTTGACCGCCAAGCGAATCGTCGACGCGCTCCGCGTCGGGCGGCCAATCCCGAGCAAGCGGCGGCGCTGGGAGCCGCGATAGGCGGCGCGTTGGGAGGTAAGATAGGCGCGGATTCCGGCGAGAAATCGGCGATGACGCCTTATAAATTTGACGATTTCACGATGTACGTTTCCGATCTTGAAACGTATACGCGCCAAAAGAGCCTGATGAAAGCCGAGGAAGCGGGTCAGATTTTAGGGAATCAGGGATCCAGCCTTCTCTTTAACCGCGATCGTCCTCTTCTTTCAGCGCTCGACATGCTTATGGCCAACGTCGAAAACGGCGACGGGCTTCAAAATTCCATACTTCGTTCGGCAAACGAAAAAGCGGAACAAATTGATAATTCACCATTATTTGTCCGGAAGAGCAACATCGTCGTTCTCGACAAGAATCATATTTTACTTGGTCTTGGCAATCAAGAGTTGCTTCGACTAGCCGTCAACAATTGGAAATCGCTCACGAGAAACACAGTCCGTTATCAGAGCTTAGTCAAAGACGTCGACGGGATTTACAACTTACAAAGTCTTTGCGCGCATCTTCCCAACTTACCCAACGAACGTCTGACGTCAGCAATACGACTTGACCTGGCCACAGGCATAGCGTATTACAACTGGTTGACAGATCACTATTTGCCGACGGCGCCGAAGTTAGACGGATTGCATTTTCCAGCGGATATGCCCAAGGCGTTGGCGGTTTCCTGCGTCAACAGCGAGCAGACGACTCAAACGATTCGAATCGTCGCGCAACATAAAACGATCTCCGACATATTTTCAGCAGTTACAGGAGGTTCCACGCCATTGCAATTACTTATGTCAAAGAAGAAATCTAACCAGGGAAAGATTGACGCAGGCACAGACATTGACGATATTTTCGATAATTAAACAACATTAAAGTGAGGAACGCGCAATTGGAACGACATTTTTCACGGACGGCGACATTGTTTATCGCCTTATTCCTTTTTTCCTTATCGTTAACAAGTAAGGCGTCAGAACCCCAATTCGATTCAAATTGGTCAGTTCAAGGCAAACGCGTCGTAACGATCAATACGATAATACGCGTAAATCAGATCGAGGCGGGCCGTAATCTGAACATCGGCAACGACGAATCGCAATTACATACGGTAGAGGCGGCGGAACGGTTTCGCAAAGCGGTTTCGGACGCGATACCGGAAGCGAAGGTAACGTGGGCGTTTTCATGGTTAGCGTTAGAAGATCCGCGACCGAATTACGTAGCGTTGCGTAAACGAATCGTCGAATACCACAAAGAGTACGGGGACGAGATAACATTCATTCCCGGCGCGTATTTTGCTCCGATGTACAATTCACGCGAGCAAGTTAATCGCGATCTTCACGACGGTTTACTTCGCGTTGAGAAGATGGTAGGCGACGGTTATCGCCCACGCGGAATAGTCGGCGGTTTTCTTTCGGCGGACAATTTGCGTTATCTTTCGGAAAACGAAGGAATTCACGTAGCGCAAGGAACAATATGGAGTCAATACGGAATCGACAACGGCGACGGCGACGGTTCTCTCTGTTATCCTTACTATCCGAGCCTGGAGCACGCATGTAAAGCGGCTCAAGGGCCGGATGATTTCATCGATTGCGTAAATCTTGACGGTTGGACTTGCGACTTCCTTTGCGCAAGGCGTTTTGGATTTGAAGGGGGAGCCAATAGTCGTCTCGGAGTCGGTCCGATAGAAGCGTACCATAACTTGGGTAAAGAAAACGGGTTAAAGGAGGCTCTCGCAATAACGCGTTCGCACTTTAAGACTAACTTCGAGCAAAACGGCTTCGGCTGGGTGGTCGTATGTTGGGAGACCTCGCTTACAGGCGCACTCACACCAGACGTAACAGACTGTATGACGAAGTGGCTCAAAGGGATCAGAGCGGAATTTCCCGACGCGATCGTTCCCTTAATGAGTGAATTTGGCGAAGCTTGGCGCAAAGAAAATCCTAATAACGACGCGTTGAATTATAAGTTTGTCCAACGCGGCACGGGCGTAGACGGAGCGCATTCGGAGCCCAACTTGGAAATTAAGTGGTTTATGAATCAAAAGTTTCGCCTTGCGACATTACGAGATTGGACCAATAACGAACCAGCCAAGATTATTGACTTTACGCGTTACGACATTCCGGCTCATGAACCGGAGGACGCCAGACCGGACGTTCCCAGTCGCAACTGGAGCCTTATTAATCGAATCAATCAGAAGCAGCGTCGACCGGAAGACAAACCGATTCCTCTTTCCGAATTGACCGATGAAGAAAAGGCGCTTGTAAAAGAAAAAGCTCCTGAATTATTTGAAGAATAAAATTCTTTATTGGGCAGATTTACGAACGGTTCGTCGTTAAATAAAAAAGACAGACAAGCCGTTCAAAGAACAATCTGAGGCAATTATCTACAACGCGACTCGGCGCGAAAACCGAGACGCGTCGTAAGAGATTCTCTACTAAGCGATTACATAATATCATTTATCAACATTTCAGTCTTCATAAGAGATACAAACGTTTCCTCGACGCTAAAAAAGCAATTCGAAGACTGAAGGGCGATACGTTATTCGAAATCAGGAATCGCGCGTTTGAGGATCTCGGCGAGTTCGTCGAGCGCTTGTTCGCGCGTCTTCCGTCCTTTTGCAAACTTGGCGACCACTGGCAGTTTCCTCCAATCTTTTGGACTAAAATTGCTCGTCAATACTTCATTCATCTTGGAGTATTCCTCTTGTAAGACAAATTCGTCCAGTTTGGAGTTCAGACCACTTATCTTGACGTCGGGGGCGTTTGCTTTAACGAGGGCCTGCACCGCGTCGTCTAGCGCTTTTCCTCGAGTTTGTAAATTCTTGACCAACTCAACTCCGCGCGCAAGTAAAGCGTTAGAAACAGACTTTTGCGCTCGCACAATCAGTTTCTTTCCTTTTGCGTCATACTTGGAGTTATAAGCCAAGGCGCCGCCCCCTCCGACTAACCCGCCAATGAACCCGCCGAGTAACATTCCCGCTCCGAACGAACCGCCAAGAGTGAGCGCGTCGACAACCCCGCCGATAGCGGCGCCAATAGCGGCTCCGGATCCGCCGCCGACGGAAACGTGTCTTTTTGCTTCAGTCCCCAAAAGTTGTTCCGCTTCGTTAGCAGAGTCGTCAACGACAAGCATCTCGCGTTCAAGAACGCCGACGTGAAACCCCCAAGTCGACAGGAGAGCAGTTTGCGCTTCATGTTCTCGTTTGACAATGTTCATTTTAAGATTTTCTTCGAGACGTTCGAGTTCACTTTGAGAATCGTGTTTTTCTACGTTATTTTTGATCAGTCGATACGCCGCGACGTCAAGCAATAACTCGGCGATAATACGCCGCGACTTTTCGAGCCGTCGCAACTCTCTTGCGCGACGTTCTTTAATTTCCAATCTTAAGACGCGCTGAGTCAAAGATTCTCTTGCCAACGCCGCAAGTTTTTCAAACAGTTCGACTTCATTGTTAAAAGAACGTCTGTGCGCGTCGTATTCTTGCACAAGAAAGAAACTATTCTTACGAAGAGCTTCGTCCCACTCTTTGCGATAGTCGGCAGATTTCCCATTATCTTGCGCAACCGCCTGGTCGGCATGGACGTTATTGTAAGCGACAACGACAGGTTTACCAATATTTTTCAACAAGGCAAGGGAGAACTTTAGCAGAGACTGTTTTGGGTTTTCAACCATATTGACGACTAAAATGACGACGTCGCAACGTTCAACTTCTCTCCACGCGCGTAGATCATGTCTAAAATCATCGTCGTTTCTTGGCACGACGCGCAGGACGTCGTCCAGATCGAACAAACCGTGTTTTTTAGCGACCGCGTCGTCTTCCATGAGCATTTCGTAGATCTCGCTTGAGTTCTGGAAACCCGGCGTATCGACGAGTTGCAAGATTTCGACAATTCCTTTATAGAAAATCTTTTGAATTTCAGCTCTCGCAGTCGTACCGTTGTAAGCGTTGACCAAACCGAAGTCAGGATCACTTGTCAACGTACGCAAGATCGACGTTTTTCCTTCGTTCGTCGGACCGACGACGGCGACGAGCAGCGGTTTTAACGCTCGAAGTTCTTCGTTTGTAACGTTCATGGATCCCTCAAATTAAAGATATACGGTTATAAAAACTAAAAACGATTGATTGGAAGCGCCGCGCGCGCTTGTTCCAAAGCCCGTTCAACCGAATCTAAGGAATCAAGCGGCGAATCTTCGACAGGTTTAAGAATCGTCGGCATTTTGTCGGCGATTTCGTCTTCTGCAAGACCTTGCAATTCTAAAACGACGCGCCATGTCGAGGTCACGAAAACGAGCGTCGCAATGGACTCGATTTTCGAAGTCATATCTTCAGTAATCGGTTCTTTTTCGTTCGTTTGACAGCGCGAATTTGGAACAGGAACGGAATCCTGGTTTACGTTTGCACGCCCCAACGCGGCGTTCAACTTAGCGGTTAATTTTTTCTTGCATGCGCCAAGCGACATAGGGGCGACAGCGCCAATAGCGCCAGCGGCGACTCCGGACGCGACGGTCGAGGGGAGCAACGTTCCGAGCGCGCCGAAGGTAGAAGCGACGGCAGTCGCGGTCGCCGCGCCGCCCAATAAGGGAGCAAAAGCGACGAGGGCCGGTATGGACAAACCGATCGAAGCGGTTGCGACAGCGCATTTCGGACTAAGTTTAGAGCAGAAAGAGCGCATTTTTTCACTCAGTCCCCAAGCGCTTTCCAGTCGTTTTTCGAGGCAAGCGGGATCGTATCCAAGTTTTGCGCACTGTCCTTCAAGCGACTCTTTTACGGCAAGTCCTTCTCGAGCGACCGAAGTCGCCAAGGCGGACCTCGCGTTTTTCGCGGCGGATTCGATTTTTTCCAAAAGATTCTCAGAACCGAGTATAGGGGCTAACTTTCCGAGGCCTTGTCCAGTAATCAATTCGGTCTCTTCACGATAAATTTCGAATATTTCAGCGCAGACTTGCGCGACTCGACGTCGTTCAGATTCTTCGTCGCAAACAAAGTTTCCGGCATTCCAGATTACGCGGCATTCAGCCAAGACGCGTCTCGACGAAGCGTCCCATTTTGAGTAATCGCGCCCAGAGGAATCGGAATCATCTGGATCGGCGCCGGATTCCAAAACAGCGCGTAGTTTCGAGCGCAATTCCGGCAAGTCAAATTCAGAGTCGTAGAAGAAAACCGGATAAACAGAAACATTGGCGACGCGTCCCATGCTTCCCAGAACGTTTTTCCAATCTTCCAGTCTTTCGGCAATCGCTTTTGATCCGGTTCCAAATTTAACGCGTAGTTTTTCCCCTCCGGAAAGCACGACGTAGAAGATCGCGTTCGTTATTTGCGGCAACACAGAGTCGCGTAAAAATTTTGTAAAATGTTTCGCGGGCGACAATCCGACGTCGGTAACTAAGACGCAAAGCCGTACGTTTTTTCCGCGTTGTCGCAGAAATTCGCGAAAATCTCTTTTCAATTCGAAATCGGCGGCGACGTCGCCATATAAAATCGGTTGCGGCTTAGCAGGCAACAGACTTTTCCAAAGTTCGTCGCTCAATTCGAAGTCGTATCCAAACGCGAGCGTATCCGTAGCCTTAACGATTAAATTATTTACTTTTCGTTCCAATATTCCCCCTGCTTGAACTCCGCTTATCAGCGAAGTCTTTTTCTTTTCAAGCGAGGTTAAGCCGTCGGGCTCCGTCATCGAGCGTGTTTGTTTGTATTCCCTCTCCTTCTCCGTCGTTTTTTCAATAACAGCGGGAGACTCAACTTGCGCGGAATCACTATGACTTTGAACGACGTCGTTTTGGGCAGTCGCTTGCGGAACCGAGGCGACCGGAGCCTGGGCGTTCGAACATTCATCTAATAAGCGTGAAGCTTCAGTCAGAGTCGGAACGCTTAAATCACAGGGAGTCGCAGAGACGTCAACTTCATTTTTCCCCAATTCACAAACGTCTACATTTTGCTCATTCCCTTCTTGCGTAGCTTCCACCAACTCGGGCTCGCGCTCGTCAATATTGTCAGAAACCTCGTCGGAAGTCGTCTTTTCCTTCTCGCAAACAGGCGACGCGATTGAGGACGTTTGTTCTTCAACGCAAACAGGCGACGCGATTGAGGACGTTTGTTCTTCAACGCAAACAGGCAACGCGATTGGGGGAGTCTGTTCTTCAACGCAAACAGGCGACGCGATTGAGGGAATCTGTTCTTCAACGCAAACAGGCAACGTTGGCACATCGATTTGATCGACAACGAAACTGGAGACCGTCGTTGAATTATAGGATTCCGCTTCATTTATTATCTCTTTAAAGAAGGGATCGTCGCAATCGGGACGATAATCCCCAAGAGCGTGTCGAAACAGGAAATAATAGACTCCGACAAGAAAAGCGCGGGGAACCACGCACCAAAAAAAGACGACGCTTAAGAGATAATAGGACCAACGTTTTCTAACCTGAGCAGGCGTTTTTTGCGAATCGGCGGCAACCGCCGCTTTGAAATCGCCAGGCGCGCTCTGAGCCGCCAAAGAATCCTTCCGCATGTTTTTTTCATTCGAATGAGACAGTCCGTCCGCTGAATATGAACTTGTTTCATTAAAAAGTTTCGCGACGTCGTCGGAATCAGGGACGCTCCCCCCGAACCATTCGATAGGAGTTCCGAAAAAATCAATAGCGCGTTTAACCGAGGCTTCGTCTTCCAAAGAAGTACGCCAGCAGTAGTCGTACCGATTATGTTCCATACGTACGGCAAGAGCGAGCAATACGCAAATGGAACAGGAAGTCCAAAAGAGGTGAGAAAGATACCCGCTCCAAAAGAATACGAACCGAGGTCGCGAGAAGAGCGCGTCGCCAAAAAGCGCTGCGCCCTTTTGCTTTGCATTTGTCTCTTGTTCGAGCGTCGCATCCTTAGCGTCACGTCGTTTGTTCCCGGAAAAACCGTAAAAGAACGGCATAATTTTCTGCAAGCAGAAAAGAACGCAGACGCCGACGACGCCCGAGAGATTCGCGACAGCCCGTTCTAACAAGGTCGTTGGACGCTCCCTATGAAGCAGGCGGCGTTTGACATACTGAAACAGGAGAGTCGCAATAAGAACCAACGCAACCGTCAAAAAAAAGAGTTGTCCGAGAATAAAAAAGACGAACGGACCGGCAAGGTTTGCGTTTCCCCCGAGCAACTGTTTGACTTGCGCAAATGGGAACACAATGGCGCCGAGCAGGATCACGAGGATCGAGCTAACGCCCCAAACAACAACGAAACGTTCGATCCACCGTTTCGCGACGAGTCCGATAGAGGCGAGGACATTATTTGCGCGTTCAGCCAGGTAAGCGAGCGGATCGCACAGGCGTCCTCGTTCGTCTTTTTCGGGATCGAGAGGAAGCGTCACTTTATTGCGATCGACAATTTTCGCTTCTTCGCATGCGCGCGCCCATTGTATAATCGCCCAATCGAAGGGATTCGTTTTCGTTTTTTTCATTGCACGTTTTTTTCTCACTGTCGTATAAAAGCGTTATAGGTCGGCGACCACAGTCGTAGCAATTCTGTCTTCGAGATTTGGTCGAAAGACAGTGAGCACAATAAGCGGCAAATACCATGCCATAAAGAGTCCCCCTTGTCGTCCCATCCAAAACTGTACGGCGAGCATAAGCGCCGCGGTACATGAAATGAGGGTAGCGAGATTTTTACGCGGGACCCAGAGCGCGTATCCGAGACAAAAGACGCCAAACAAAGCGATCAGAGGTATGCGGTAGAATCTCGGGAGATATTCCCACAGTCCGTCCGCTTGCGCTAAGAAAAGCGAATGTCGTCCAAACATAGAAGCGAGCGCGTCCGCATATCCTCCGTAACTTGGATTCTGTAAAAAGAGCAAGGCGACGGCGAGAGTAAGCGCGGCGGAAGAAAGTCCAAAAGCGAATCTCACAGCGCCTTTCTTCCAGTAGAAGCCGAGCCAAAGGGGCGCCAGGAAGAAAGGATAGAACACAAGCGAACCGGCGATTCCAATCGCGAGTCCGGCCCAGACAGGTCGTCGATAGAAAAAGACGGCAAGTAGTATCGCGAGCGCGGGGACAATGTGGTCGAGTCGGGCGGAAAACTGATTGACATACGGTAAGAGCAAATATAACAGCGCGCAAGCGAACCCCGTCTGAGCAGACCCAAAATGCACCTTACCGATGAGTATAATCGTAATAACGAGGGCAATTTGAAGAACTGCGACGAAAAGGATAAGCGCAAAGTCTTCTCCGGCAATTGAAGTCGTTTGCTTTACGTAGCCAGCATCTTGCAAGGCAGACTGGGAGACAATTTCTCGCTCGGAATCTTCCGAATCGGCGAAGTTGGTTAAAGGCGCGGCGGTTACGTCGTTCGTTTTCTCGGGCAGGGCGTCCGAATCCCGATATGCAGGAGCAATGGGCGCGGCAGGAATAGTTGGAGCGGGACTCAATCCATTTAGAGCGGCGGGACTCGCGAAATTATTTTCACGCGAATAACGATTATCTTTCTGTTCCAAGGGAACGCTTTCGTTTCCTTCAAAGTCGAACGCGCGTCCATTTGAGACTCCAGCCGCCCATTGTACCGCTCGAGCGGTGGAATGTTTTTTTTCGGCGGTTTCATCGTCCAAACGAATCGAAATAAGTCCAAAGACGTCAACAACTTTTTTTTCTTTTGTTTTAGCGCGAACTTCCGAGACAGCGGCGCGCCAAGTTTCCTGATTCGGCGCAAAGAAATTGTCCACACGCTTTGCCGCGCGCAAAAAAGGTCGATATCCGGGCCAATTTTTAACGTCGTAAGTTCCTTCCATTTCTTCGGCGGCGGCTAGAATTTGTTCGAGTCTCCAAGCGCGCGGCGACTCGCAGGCGTCCCCTCGATTCACAAACAGGTTTGGAATAATGAACGCGGAAGCGGCGACGCAAGAGAACGCCAAACCTGCGTAATTTAGATTAGATTCGAGCAACGGTCGCCGCTTTAAAAAGACGTCGAAAGCAAGTCTCAAAAAGTAGAGCATTCCCCCGACGCAAAGCCAAAGATAACCTTGAAAAGAGGCGCCCATCGCGACGTAGATCAGCCCCGGCGTCATAGACGCCAACCCCAGGACGTCGAGATTACGAACGCTCAACAAACGATTAAATCGAAAGAAGACGCCCAAAATCATCAACGACGACAGGTAGAACCACGTCGTAGGCAACATTTCGTACTGAAAGAGCGATGAAGGCATCTCGCCGCGTATCTTTCGCTTATCCTGCGGCGCCATTCGTCAAGTCGGCGCCAAAACATACCCGAAACACCCATTTATCTTGGACAATAACACCGGATTGCGGTCGGGACAACCGCCAATTGGAATTATACGCGCTTTACCTACCGTCGTCAAGTTCACGAGAGTTTTCGTTGAGTTTCTCCCCATTCAGCCAACTTTTATCGGCGAGCGTTTCCATGTAATTTGATTGTAAAACATGTCGTCAAACTTGAAAGCGTATCTTTTCGAAATCATAATAGCAAAGAACAGGATCATTGACAGTGTTCAGACATGATAAACGACAAAGCATATCCAGACAGGAAAGAGGACATGACGCCCATTTTAAAGTTATTACAGCAGCAAGCGATAGTCTTAATGTTATCAGCAGGAATTTCTTTACGGGACGCGTCTCAGGTCAAGACGAACCATCGGCAGGATTTCGGTCGCGTATTGAAAACGACTGGGCGCGCCAGGAAGGCACGCTTAACCGTGAAATCAGTTCCGTCACAGCGCTTACCGAACTGGTTGAACGTTCGACTAATCTAGTCAACCGTCTTGCCGAGGAAGAATTAGTCGAATCGAGCGAACTTGAAAAATTCTGATCCAAGATAGCCGACGCCCAATCTTTTCTTTCCTCTTCCCCAACGTTGAAGCCGGACGCGATTGCCCAAACGTACCGCGAACTCCGTTGGGCGTCTCGCGACGCAATATTCGCCAACAATCTTCTCAAAGGCACGCCTATAGTTTTTGAAAAAGCCAATCGGTTCGGTTTTCAGATATTACAAGAATATCTTTCGTTTTACGAACGTTATTCCAACCAGCATGGCGGCGGTCTTTTTCGGCTGGAAAACCCGGGGCATTCTTTCCAAACGACAGAATTGAGCGCAGACATTCCCCGCGGTCTTTTCGCCACGCCCAGTCTTTCTTACGACGCCAAACCCCTCTATTTTGCCTTTGCGGATTTTTCGCGAGTCCAGTCGTCGGATCCCAACAAACCAATATTAAACGCCTACCATCTCCGTAACGAAGGAGACGCCAGCGAGCGCGTTCGTCAATTTTTAACGGAGTCCGACGGTAAATATTGTCTTTATAGTATGGATCTTGCAACGGGACGTTGCCAAAAACTTACGAGCGGCCCTTGGGACGACTTCGATCCAACCCTTCTTCCCGACGGAACCGGTGCGGTTACGCTCTTTGGGAATTATACGGAAAATCCTGTCGCGTGCATTCAACCTCGACCAATTCCCAACTCTAACAAGATCGTTTTTATTGCGACGGCGCACCATACAGCAGTAGGTGGTTCCATCGTCATTCTTGATCCAACAAAAGTAAAATACGCCCCAGAAACGGGTCAAGATTCCCTGGATTCAATCGAACGCATCACGCCGGAGATTCCATTTCCGGAAACGCCGAACCCAGAAACCGGCGAAATGTATCTTCCGAACCAATATTACTACGGGCCTACGCCATTGTCAGAGGACTTTTTCTTAGTATCGTACAGCTTTGAGCCGTCCAACGGATACTTAACCACAAATGGCGAATTAACGGAAGATACGGTTGGCAGTGGAAAACTTGGCTTGTATTACCGCGACCGCTTTGGCAACTTGGAATTACTTTTTGAGGATGAACAATACAGTTGTCGTTATCCATTAATCCTACGACAACGAGAAACCATTCCAGAAATTATACCGACCCAACCAGCCGACGAATCTCTTTCCGACGTGGATAAGATAGCAGAAAACAATCAAACCCAAACAGAAGAAACGGGAACCTTCACATTATTTAACGTCCAAGAGTCGCTTTGGTCCTTCCCTTCAGACCGTAAGATCAAGACGCTTCGCGTTTATCAACTTCTTCCCAAGAGTCCATCACATACGGCGGACGTCCCGAAAATCGGTCATGATTTCGCAGGCAACGCGCGTCTTTACCTGGGGTCGGTTCCGATCGAAGAGGACGGGAGCGCCTACTTTACAGCGCCTGCTCGTAAGCCGCTTTATTTTCAAGTTGTAGACGAAACGGGTCGCGCTGTGCAAACGATGCTGAGCGAAGTTTACCTGCAACCGGGTGAAAATCGAGGTTGCGTTGGTTGTCATGAACAACAACAAACGACCTTCTCGAACTCGTCTCATCGCGTATCAGCCGCTCTACGCGCCCCTTCCGTCCTGGAACCGGGTCCTCAAGGATCCAATCCTTTCAGTTATCCAATATTGATCCAGCCCCTTCTCGATAAGAAATGCGTATCGTGCCACTCAGGTAAAGAAGGTTCTCCTGTTCCAACGCTAACAGGCGAACCCACAGAATCTTTCTCCATTTCATACGACCAGCTTTCACCATATCTTCGTTGGTACGCCTGGTTTGGTTCAATTCGCGAGATTGTTTCCTTACCGGGAGAATGCGGAGCCGACGCAAGTTCTCTGTCTACGATAATAGAGGATGAAAATCACCAGGATATAGGACTGACATACGAGGACAAACGTTTCATTTACTTCTGGCTCGACTCCAATATACCATTCTACGGAGATTATTCTCCAGAGGCTCAAAAACGTCAACAAGAAGTCGAAACGATTACGGCGTCTTCGCTCCAATAAACGGCTCAACATTTATAAAAAGAGGTCGCGCGGAAACGTTCAACAACATTTCCACGCGACCACATTTTAGTCAGACAGTTAGTTCAAAACAATTCGAGCGCTCCATTTTCCGAAGCGCTCTTCACATACGAAACTCTATAGTCAATATCGACGCGTCTATACGGAAGATTACGTCAATCAGTCTTTACGCGCCAGCGCAAATATTCTTCCATAAAAGGCTGTACGCCTCCGTTGAGGACTTCATGAAAACTACCGACGGAAAACCCGGTGCGGGAATCCTTAACGCGTTGTTCCGGATGAAGAAAATAATTGCGAATCTGCGATCCAAAACCGACTTTTGACAAGTTTTTGTATCGTTCGGACATTTGCTGTTCGCGTTTTTCCTCTTCACGTTGCAAGAGTCTTGCGCGAAGCATTTTCCAAGCGGTTGCCCGGTTTTTATGTTGACTGCGTTCATTTTGACACTGAACGACCGTATTCGTCGGGATGTGAGTTAAACGAATAGCGCTCGAAGTCTTATTGACGTGCTGTCCGCCGGCGCCGCTAGAACGGAAGACGTCCTCTCGCACGTCTTCCGGATTGATATCGACGTGAATAGAATCGTCGATATCAGGGTTGACGTCGACGGCGGCGAAACTCGTTTGTCGTTTCCCTTCCGAGTTAAACGGACTGATTCTAACAAGGCGGTGCGTTCCGATCTCGCTTTTGAGGTATCCGTAAGCCATAGGACCGCGAATCACAATTGACGCGCTATTGATACCAGCTTCCTCATTGTCTTGACGGTCAAGAATCTCAACGGAATAACCTCGCATTTGAGCCCAGTTGATATACATACGCAGGAGCATTTCCGCCCAGTCGTTCGCATCGGTACCTCCGTCGCGCGCATTGATCGTCAAGATAGCGTCGTTTGGATCAAACGGTCCGTTCAACAACGCGGCGGTTTGCAGCTTCTTTAAAGTTTCCTCAATTTCCTTTAACTTCGCGGGAATTTCAGCGGCGGTATCTTCGTCTTCGCGTCCCAATTCGAAGAAGACGTCCAATTCGTCAAGCTCAGCCAAGATTTCGTCCATCGGCTTCACGAGCGTCTTCAACGCTTTTATACGCGCAACCACCGCTTGGGATTTTTCTTGATCATCCCAGAACCCTTCCGCGGTCATTTGCTTTTCGATTTCGGCGATCTCTTTTTTCTTGGAGTCGTAATCCAAGGACGTTTTTAGCTTTTCAAGACCGTTGCGAATCTGCGTCGCATGGTCAATCTGCTGTTGTTCAACGGGCATTGGGAACCCTTCTTCGAAGACGACGTTCAATGAAAACCACTAACCCACGCGTCGCAACGTCGGCCCGACGCATGAGTAATCGTTTTATTCTACCCTATACGCATTTTTCTTCAAGGGCAATCCAAAGTCTAATCATTCGCGCCTTTCAACGTCCGGTAATCAGCGCTTCGATAATTTCCGTTCTCGGCGTTTCGTCCGGCGTTTGCGCCGTTTTCTGCGAGAATACGGCGCCCCCCGCAACGCCGACGTTCAGCGCGTTTTTATGTCCGTCGGAAAGAACACCGTCAGGCTTGCCAAACGAATCCCTACAAGCCGCGGCGTCAAGTTCAGCGTCGGGTCGAGTCCAAACGACGGGCGTCTTCCGTTCAACAATAAGGGCCTGCGAATTCGTATAGACGTCGGGACGCAAGCGCAACTCGTCGAGATCTCGAACAACTCCCCCGTAACCGAATAAGGCTTCTTGTCCGAGTATAACCGAGTAAGACGTTTCTTCGGAGTCGACGGAGTTCAAACAACGAAAGCACTTCGGCATAGCGTTTTCAAGTTGTTTATTCGCATCGGAATTCCAAGGTTCGTCAAGTTGGAATTTACCGTATAGTTCGCGAGCTTCATCGCCGAGATATGGTAAAATGAGAACTCTCCAACTTAGCAACGGTTTTTCCCTGGGATCAACCGAGAAGGCGGGGGGTAGAGTCCCCACGTTCTGTTGGTAGGCAAGCAAAGCGTTGGTAATCATATGCATTCTTGTAAGACAAGCGATACGTCGCAGCAACTCGGCAAAATTTTCGAGCGGCTTGACCGCGGCTTCAAAAACGGTCGCGGCAATACTCGCTTCAACAGTACGTTTCTTTGCGCCCGGCAAATCCAATAGCTCGACGGGATCAAACTTCATTTTTTCAGCTTTCGCAAGCGAATCGCGCAAACGTTCAAAAAGGTCGAAAGTCGTTTGCATCATAAAAGCGTCGTCAAAAGTGGCGCGAAACAAAAAGCCCTTGTTCGAAAGGTCAAGTTTTCCCTTTTTCCTGGCGCGTTCTTTCCACGAGTCGGAATCGGTCAACTCCGCCATAAGTTCCGCCACGCTTCCCAATTCTCTCCTTCGCAAGCAGATATCTTGCACGGTCAACAGCGCGACGCCGTCTCGGATCGAATTAACGACGCGCGACAAAACGGCGGCAAAATCATAATCGTTAAAAAACTCGCGCCACAACAAATCCCAACGATTCGTTTGTTCGACGGTAGGTTGCGCGTTCGGGTTAGCATAGAAACCGACGGACAGAGCAGATTCTAAGAGAGCAAGTCCAACAAGTCGATCCGTTAGAAAACGGTTATTCGAATCAAGTTGAAATCGCGCCAATCGCAGGAGTACTTCGACGTCGTCGACAACGCCGTCCAGTTCGCCGGAAGCTACGCGCAGGTTAGCGCGTTCAAGAAACATGCTCGCAATAAGCTCAATTCCTTTCAAATCGGACGAATCGGTACTATCCACTCTCCCCAGCGCATTTGAAAGGACGCGCCAGGCGCCAAATTTAGGAGCGCGGACGGCTTCCGCCAACGTTCGATAGAGTTCGTCGTTTTCTTTAATCCATTTTGCGGCGACTGGAAAACGATTAGCCGTCCATGGATTGCGTTCAAGTCTCTCGAGACAGGCTTCGATTTCTTCATTCGTCGCTCGTCCGACATTTTTCCGACCGTTTTCCCAGTACAAAGCGAGACTTTCGACGTTTTCCGGACTTTTATCGAGAGGAGTTTCGCGACCTGTAATTCCGTTTTTACCCAAGTAGGCGCGCAAGTCGAGCCATTTCAAGGTAGTCGGCGCTTTTTTCGGATCAATATCAAACTTTTCGCAAAGTGGAACCCACGTCTGTTCAAACCACGTTTTTGTACGTTCGTCCGTAGGAAAATTCTCCCACGCGACACAATCGAGTAAATCAGCGCGATCGAAAGCTCTCGGGCCCAATACGCGCATAACCTCTCGCCATCCATTTTGTTCCGCAGGTAAGAGTTCAATTTCCTGACGCAAATTAAAAAGGGCGCGATAGTCGAACCAGGCGTTTTTTTCCCCTACGTAGCGGTCGACGTTTTCTATATTTTCGCGAGTTGGGGTCACATTCGCAACAGGCCGATCAAGGAAACGTAAGGAAATCGCTTTCGCGACGACAATCCAAAGAATCGGCATAATGCCAAACCAAAAGAACTTACGAAAGATTACCGACTTATTGTTCATAGCGCCGCGCTCAACATTGATCCAATCTTACATTCTCTGTTACAGAGTTAGCTTCCAAGGTTCACGGTAGGTGATTCCGAGCAACTCGTTCGCCTTCTCATCGTTCACAATCCGTTCATTATCCGCGTCCCACTCGATTCTTAATCGCGTTTTAAGCGAGATATTCGCCAAGTGGCTCATCGCGGTACTTAAATGCGCCTCCTCGACGTCGGTATTTGGTCGTTTACGCGAACGCATAGAATCGATAAAGTTTTGCGCGTGTAGCGCGGTCGCGTCGGCGTTTTGTTGAGCGTCGCCTTCAAGTTGATAGACTTCCTCTTTTGCGCGCGGTTCTTTTGTCTGGAATTGTCCCGGTTTCTCAGGTTTAATAACGTACCGATTGTCGTAAACGTAACAAGTCCCCAACGTGCCGCGATACTCAACATAACCGAGCGGTCGATACTCGGAATCCGTCGCCATGATCGGATTTCCCGAAGTTTCAAAGTGATTGAACGTAACAAGTCTTCCGGACGCAAATTCGAAACAAACGGCGAGCGTATCAGGAATGGTCCGATCATCGTCGACGGCAAATTTTCCTCCCATGGCGCAGATAGAGACAGGAGCTTTTTCATTTAACGCCCAACGGATGAGGTCAAAGAAATGTACGCCTTGATTAGCGATTTGCGAACAGTACTCGTCCCACCATCGGAATTTGTACGGCGCAATGTTTTCCTGGTAGGGTCGTTCCGGGCGCGGTCCTAACCAGAGCTCCCAATCAAAACCTTTTGGCGGGGTCGTCGGTTTGGCTTTTCCCATACCTTTGGGAAACATATTTGAACAGTGAGCGGTTCGGGCGACGCAAACCTTTCCGATTTTATTCTCAATTCCGTTCTCAAACGCGGCGCGATATAACGGGGCGCTTCGGCGGTGAATTCCAATTTGTACAACGCGGTCGTATTTTCTCGCCGCTTGCACCATAATTCTTCCCTCGCGAATCGAGGTGGCAAGCGGTTTTTCGCAATAGACGTCCTTTCCAGCCTTGCATGCTTCCACCGTCTGGTAGGCGTGCCAATGATCGGGAGTCGCAAAAACAATCCCGTCGACGTCGTCGCGTTCGTAAAGACGTCGAAAATCCGCACATTGAAATTCGGAGCCGTCGCCAAACTTGTCACAGGCATTCGCGAGGATTCTCTCGTCAATATCGCAAAACGCGGCGATATTCAGGTCGTTTGATTTTTTGAAGGCGGCAAGGAGTTGAGTTCCACGATTCGCAAGCCCGACAAACGCGATCCGCACTTTATCGTTAGCGCCAAGTATTCGCGCTTTTGAACTCGTCGTTTGTAACGCGGCCAAGCCAAACCCAAGAGAAGACGCAGTCGTCTTGATGAAATTACGTCGATCGGTCATATTCAAACATCTCCTCGAAAGCTTAACGGGGCGCCAGCCGTTTATTTTCAATAAAACGCGATTTTACTTACAAGCAGAGCGTAATTCATCACACGCGTTTTCCGGATTTTTCATATTATACCGAAAAAGTTCGCGCAATACAACGACGCGAGTTTTCAATCGCCGACAATATGTCCCAGAAAATTTTCAGAGTTTTATCGAGTTCTCCATACGAGACGGGAGTCGACGCCAGGTAGATTAAATAACTAAAATTCAACGCGCGCGACCGCAATCTGGGGATTAAAAAAATAAAAACAAGCGATACGGAGTCGTTTTTTACGGGATCAAAGTATGAAATTGTAAAAAAAAACGAGTCTTTATCACTAAGTCGCATATTTGACATTGAAAATCGTTTCAAAACAGTTATACTATTGAGAAAAGGATAGTGGGAGAAAAACGAGCATGTCAAACGGTCCGACGCGCCGCGTAATGACGCCGGAAGAACGCAGGGCGACGTTGTTGAAGACACAACGCGAGACAACGCGCGTAGTAAAACGAGCGTTGATCGGCATAGCATTTTTCGCCGCCGCGTATTATATTTTTTTGATCAAGACGCAGCCGAGTCAAACGGATAGCGCGCATGCGCCGCAGGTCGAGCAAACGTTGAAGTCCTCGTCGGTTGTCGTTTCAGCGCATCCTTCGTCTCAAGCAACGCAACCGCCAACCCAGGAAAAAGATACGGAATGAACGAAGCGTTATTACTTCGAGCGTTGCGACGCGAACCAGTCGAGCGTCCGCCTATATGGCTGATGCGTCAAGCTGGGCGTTATATGGCGGAGTATCGAGCAGTTCGCGAAGGCGTTTCTTTTTTGGAGCTTTGTAAACGCCCCAAACTTTGCGCGGAGGTCATGCAGACAGCCGTCGAAAGGATTGGCGTTGACGCGGCGATAATATTTTCCGATCTTTTACCGATTCTTGAGCCGATGGGGTTCGAGTTGACGTTTGAAAAAGGGGACGGACCGAAAATATCGAATCCGTTTCGCGGGTCGCGAGATCTTGACCGCGTACGCGAACTTGAAGACGTTTCGGCTTTGAGTTTCGTTTTTGAGACGGTTGCGGAAACAGTCAAATTGGTCGCGCCGACGCCGGTTATTGGATTTGCGGGAGCTCCGTTCACCCTTGCCGGTTACGCGATCGAGGGCGGAACAAGCCGTCTGTTCCATCGCACAAAGGCGTTGATGTATTCGCAGCCGAGCGTTTGGCGCGAGTTACTTGGTCGGTTGTCGCGTTCATCGGCGCGTTACTTAAACGCGCAGATCGCGGCGGGCGCAAACGTCGTTCAGATTTTTGACAGTTGGGTCGGTTGCCTTGGTGTGGAGGATTTCCGTCGTTTTGTTTTACCGGCGCTCCAAGAGCTTCGCTCGGCGCTTACGCCCGGCGTACCCGCGATTTATTTTGGAACGGGTAATCCTGCGCTTCTTTCCTCTTTTGCGGAAGTGGGAACGGAATGCGTGGGGGTCGATTGGCGGATACCAATCGAGACGGCGTGGGAAGTAATTGGAGCGGATCGCGCGATTCAGGGTAATTTAGATCCTTGCGTGTTGTTGTCGACGCCAGACGTTATTCGAGCGGAAGCGACGCGAATATTAGAGAAAGTGGGCAATCGGCCCGGTTTTATTTTTAATCTGGGACACGGGATTCACAAAGAGACGCCAGTAGAGAACGTCGTCAGTTTGGTCGACGTTGTTAAGGGTTGGCGCGTTTCATAGGGATACCGTTTATATATATTATTGTTTGAACGATAGGGAATTTTGTATGAACAATCGATTTCGCGACGCGGCGTCGGAGTTAATGCTCCTTCTCGTAGCGCTCGTAGCGTTTGGTTCTTACGCGGGCGTTTTTTTAGAACGTCCGCGGCAAGACGCAACGTTAAGTGCGGCGAGCGTTGGCGTCTCAGGTCAATCGTTCGAAGCAAATTCGTTGTCGTCGTCGCATGAAAATCCACAACCAGACGCCGCCTCGTTTGATACGTTGGAGCGCGAAGCTTCGAGCCTTACGTCGTCAACACAACGAACGGTTCGAATGCGACTTGGGGTCGCGAACACGCTCATAACGTCGGTAGCGCGTCATGCCTTTGGATTTGAACGCGAATCTTTTTTCATTTATCGAGAATTTCTGACGACGCATATATTTTCGCGTCCTCTCTATATTGTTCTTCTGACTCTTCGGGATTGAAAAAGCGTCGCTTAAGCGCGTTATTCCTGATCCGTTTTTTGACTTGCCGACTCGTCATATATTACTAGACGAGCGCGGTTTTCTATGTCTTTTTTTTATAAACGACGCGTCGCGCATTCATATTAAGACGACGGCGCGCGCGTCCGAGGAGTACTTATCTAATGTCTATGACCACGTCTATTTATTGCGCGCTTCCACTCGTTCCTATTCTTTTCGAAGCCTGGCGTAAGCAATTTTCAGCGTCCAAAACGGCGTCCGAGGCGTCTAAAAAAGCGACTTCCATTACGGCGGACAAAGCGCTCGATATGTACCTTCGTAGCGAAGGTCTCGAAGCAATTCCGGTTAAGAAGAGCGAAAACTACTTGCAGAACGAATATATAGCGGAAGACAACTCGATTTATTTGAGTCCGGACACGTTGGGGAGCGTCGACGTGGTATCGGTTTCTCTTGCGTTGCACGCTGGCGCGCAAGCGAAATCCGAACGCTCGGATCGCGGTCTTCGCAGTCGTCTCAAGGCTCTTCATAATCTTCAATCGATCGCGTACTGGACGGCGTTTTGCGTTCTAGCTGTTGGAATAATGGCGGGATCAGTAGGGGCGACTATCGCAGGTTACGCGCTTGCGGCGGGAGGAATTCTTGCCGGGTTCAAACGCCACCTGTCTTTGAAACATTCAGACGAACAAGCTCTTTCTTTCGCGCGTAAGACGCAGCTTTTACCGGAAGAACAGCTCGCGTTATTAGAAAAAGCATTCGCGGCGGATCGCGTTCTCCGTTGATAGAAACCGGAATGAAAAGACGTAGCTAACAACGAACGCCGATTCAAAATTAACGATTGAATCGGCGTTTTTTACGCGCTAACGGTCGCGCCAGAAGTTAGGCGAGAACAGCGCCAGTAAGGTCCACACTTCAAGCCGTCCGAGGAGCATGACCCAAGCGAAGATTATTTTTGTCAAATCGGTCAGAGCGCCATAATTTTCGAACGAACCGAACGCGCCCAAAGCGGGTCCAACATTTGCGCACATTGCCAGCGCCGCGACAAAGAGGTCGTTCATTTTCTCCACCTGCGACTCCCCCCTCGCGATCCAAATAGAGTCAGGTTCATATACGGCGACGCCGGCGGCAACGACAAGAATAAGAGCGCCCAAAACAAAGACATAAGCAAGCGCCGCATACAGTGAATCTTTATCGACGTTTTCACCGTCTAATCTTGTAACGCGCACAACGTTTGGACTAAACGTACGCGCCAGATTTTGAAAGAGGGCTTTCCCGGAAAGTAAAACGCGAAAAACTTTAGCGCCGCCGGCAGTACTTCCCGAACATCCTCCGACAAACATAAGTAATACGAGCGCCATCAGAGTAACAGAATTCCAGAGTTCATATCTTTCAAGAACAAAACCGGCGCCGGTAGCCAGCGAAACAACCTGAAAAGCGGCGCGACAGAGCGCGGAACCGAGAGAAGCGGTCTCGGCGTCAGGATCGATAGTGAATCCTGGTCGGCTATCTAATCTTTCGCGATTGCAAGGGACGTCAACAGTCGTAGCGCGGTCAATTTTAGCAACGACGTCGACGCGTGAAATTCTCTGTCTCTCCAACGTTTCTAAGGGAGTTTTTTCAATGTTTTCCGACGAATTGGCACGAGGCTCCGAGTCTTGCGTTGGCGCCTCGACTTGTTTAGGCAAGGCTCGAAAATCGCCATGAGCTAACCCAAACCCGAACGCAACAGTAATCCCCAGTCCAACGAGAACGACATAAGTCCTCCATTCGGAATCGCGAAACAACTTGCCCGGTTGTCCGCGTAAAACCCAGTAGAGGAGCCAGAAATTGGTACCGGCAAGGAGCATAAAGAACGTAAGCGTCAATTCGACGGCAAGTCCATTGGTCGAGGGACATAAGGTAAAATGAGCGACGCTTGCGTTATGCGTGCCGAACCCCCCTAGCGCAATAGCGGAAAAAGCATGCGAGATCGCGTCAAACACAGACATTCCACAACATATTAACGCGACGCAACACAGCAAATTGAGCGCGAGATAGATGGCAAAAAGAGTAGAGGCAAAAGACCGCATTTTAGCGATAGGGATTTTCCCCGAAGCGGCGCGTTCCAACTTCATAACGGCTTTTCCGCTCGCGCCTTGTCCTAGAACGACGACGAAAAAGCACATAACGCCCAATCCGCCTAAGAAATGGGTCGCGCCTCTCCAAAATAAAATACAACGCGGCATAAGGACAGGATCTTCCAGTTCCTCGAAAACAGTGGCGCCCGTAGTCGTAAGTCCGGACGCGGATTCAAAAAGCGCGTCGGAGATACTAACGGGGGTATCACAAGAGCGTTGAGTACGGCTGAACAGATAAGGGGCGGCGCCGAGAATAATGGCGACGATCCAACAAACCGAGACGGTAACAATCGCTTCTTTTCGAAAGAACCTGGAGTCGTCGCATCCTCGTCCCAGAAAAATGAGCGCGGCGCCCAGTAGAAAAGCGAGTCCTCCGGACAGGAGCAATCCCACGACGCCCCTGTTTTCCTCAGGTCCGCCCCCCAAGGCAGGCAAGCCCCAAGGAAGGCAGAGAAACATACATAGACCTAAAATAACGGCAACCATACCGACCAGGGAACAAACAATCTTATAATTCATAGCGAGCATAAATCCCTGGCGTCAAGCAACAGTCTCAAATTCTTTTTCTTTCAATCCAGCATCCTTCGCGCCGTACAAGCGCTCCTTTAAACTCGAGAACGGCGACAAGCGCGACAACTTTCGCGGTAGGCAAACCCGACTTTCTGATAATCATATCAATCAGAATAGATTCTTCTCCAACGGCATTTATAAGCGTCATTTCGTCTGCGGAGAGATTTTTGGGGAGTTGAGCCAAGGTTCCGCGTTCGCGCGAATCAGAACGATTAGCGTCGTTTTCACGTTTTTCATTTGCATCCGGCGCGAAGTCCCCCTCGCGTTTTACTTTTGAGTTCGGCTTAACGCCAACTTCGCGCTCTATATTATCGTCATCCGCAATTTGAAGTGGAAGTTGGTTTGATTTTTGTTGACTTTTTGCGGAGTCTTTGGTCGTTTTCTCTTTTTCTCGTTTAGCTTTCGGCGGACGCGCAATAGACGCCAGCGAGGTTGCGGAAATCCCCAAGGTTCCCGGTACGGCGGCTTCCGATTGACGTTTCTCAACGCAAGGGATGGGGAGATGATAGTAATCAAAGGAGGCGAGAATATCGTCGATCGATTCCACCAGTCGAGCGCCTTCGCGAAGCAATTGATGACACCCTTTTGAGTTCGAGGCCAATACGGGCCCCGGCATCGCGAAGACCTCCTTTCCCTGTTCGGCGGCGTAACTCGCGGTAATAAGCGAACCTCCTGTCACACCGCTTTCCACGACGACGACGCCGAGCGACATTCCGCTAATAATACGGTTACGGGCAGGAAAATTACCTCGAAGCGGCGACGTCAAAGGCGGATACTCGCTAATGAGCGCCCCGGAAGTCATAATTCTTCCCGCCAAATCTTCATGTTCATAGGGATAAATTTTCGCGACGCCGCCGGCGAGCACGGCAATAGTACGTCCATGAGCGTTCAAGGCGCCGCGATGCGCGGCTCCGTCGATACCCAACGCAAGTCCGCTAACCACAGTATATCCGGCGTCAACAAGTTCTCTCGCAAGTCTCGCGGCATGCTTGAGTCCATAATCGGACGCGCGCCGAGTGCCAACAATAGCGACGGCGTATCGTAGATCTTCAGGCGTAAGATCGCCGCGAACATAAAGAATACGCGGCGGAGCATAAATATTTAACAATTCTTTTGGATAACGCGAATCGTCAATAGAAATAATTTTAATATCGTTAGCGACGCAAAACTCGATAAGATTTTCGACGTTAAAATTATCTTTTGCGCCAACTATTCTTTGCGCGACGACATTTCCAATTCTATTGATCGAACAGAGTTCGCCGAAAGGCGCGGCCAAGACGTTTTTCGCCGAACCAAAATGTTCTAACAAACTCTTCATGAGAAGCGGTCCCACGCCCTCGACGCTCGCGAGAGTAAGCTCGTCGACAAGTTCATACGGAGAAAGGGCGCGTTTTTGGCAAGTCGTCTTTTCGTTAGGCGCGAGGGGGCCGCAGTTTCTTCCATTGCCTTCCCAATAATCTTCATTGCCAAACGTTTTTTGCGCATTCTCTTGGTCGAAGCGTCGTCCGTCGTTCACATTCCGCCTCTAATCATTTCTAAACAGAGCAGTCTATACGGCGTTCCCAGCGTCCGCATCACCTATCTTCCGTCATTGTACGTATGGGACGCGCTTTTACAATCCCCCTAACAGAAAGCCCCAAGAAACAAAAAAGTAGGACGAATAGTCGTTAAACTTTTCGTCCTATTTTTTCAATCGCGCGTTGGGACAGTAACGCGCAATTGTACAAAGCGCTACATTCAAGTCGTTTTCACAAGTATTTACGTCAAAAAGTAAAGAGCAAACGCCCGACGCTCAAACAAATTCGGGACTACGATTTTTCAATTGTTGCTGAAGTCTACTAATAATCGCGCTATGCATTTGACTAACGCGGCTTTCACTCAAATCGAGGGTAGCGCCAACTTCTTTCATTGTCATTTCCTCGTAATAATAGAGGATAATGATCATGCGTTCGTTTTTGCTAAGT
The DNA here is from genome assembly GCA_964447865.1 of uncultured Planctomycetaceae bacterium. Lineage (GTDB taxonomy): Bacteria > Planctomycetota > Planctomycetia > Pirellulales > Thermoguttaceae > RUG369. Next base: position 38,521 of record CAYUUL010000008.1, read on the forward strand.
CCTTTTGTAACCATGCGAATAACGTCGGAACGTTGCAATCTCGCGGTAGGATCTTCGCTTCGGTCGTCTTCGACAAGATCAATTTCACTAACGTCCTTCGAGCCGTCGGTTTCGAACCATTTTTTATTCAGACTGACAAGATTTGCGGCATTTGCGTCATTCATAACGCGAGTAAGTTCCGCTTTATCCACATTGAGCTTTTCCGCCAACTCTTCTTGCGTTGGATTTCTTCCAAGTTTACTCGCCAATTCTTTGCTTGCCTCAGAGTACCTTCTTGCGCGCGAACGCACCAGACGCGGCACCCAGTCCATATTGCGCAACTCGTCAAGCATAGCGCCGCGAATACGCGGGACGCAGTATGTCTCAAATTTCACACCGCGATCCAGATCGTAGGCGTCAATAGCGTCCATGAGACCAAAAACGCCGGCGGAGGTAAGATCGTCCAAGTCTACTTCATCAGGTAGGCGAGACCAGACGCGTTCGGCGTGATAACGTACTAGCGGCAGATACTGTTCGATCAACTTGTTGCGCAAAAGCTGATTCGAACGATCGGCAATAAAGTCTTTCCACGTTTGAGCAATCTCTTCGGGCTTAGACTGAGTCGCGACCATATTTTCCTCCATGAAAACGAAACTGAGACAAGTCGTCTATTTAAAGCGTTTTGAAGACGCGTGAAAGCTCCGCTTGCGCGTTTCTCAACGTTATGAGCTAAAGTTGTATATTCCCAAATCAAAAGGCGACGCGATACATTCCAACAATATCAACCGGGGCCAGCGTCAAATAGACGCTAACATCCCAACGCAACGTCGCGACATACGCAAACGCAACGTAAATACTTAATACGTGAAGACGCCGCAGTTTACCCCCGACAAGCGCACAACCGCCCCAATGCGAAGACGTCGCGTTCACGACGTCCAGCGCGTACAGCGAGGATAAATTCAGGGGAGCGACAACCGTCCCTCGAGCGAAGCCCTTTGCAAATCTAACGACCGCTTGCCACGCTTGATAAAACGAGTTGTCCGAGCCGATAATCAAGTCTTTTAATCGACTTGTTCGATCCAAGCCCCGATACCTGTTTTATCGGAAGAATCAGACTTTTCCTTAACTGTTTTGATAAAAATGGAGAGAAATTCGCAAGACCTGAGAGGAAATAACCGCAAGGCAAACCTTGAGTATTTTAAGCGAAAAAAACGAAGAAAAGTTTCGGCGCCGCCATCGAAAAAACCGATAGTCGGCGCCGACAACCCAACAACAATACGACAATAATTACCTCGAATTATCCATACGCTTTTGTCTAACAACAACCGGTTCTTTATATGGCGCGCCTCCTGAAGCGTCGCGAGTAGTGACAGTCACAGAAAGAGTAACTCCGGGAGGAAGTTTTTCTCCTGGTTTAACGCCGCCGTTTGGTTGTAAACTCGGCGGTTGCGAGGCCGGATCCACGTTTTGTCCGGAATTCGGCGCAACAGTTTGGCTTGGAGCCGGATCGCTTTTTTCAGAGTTTTGCGAAGCAGGCGCGCACGGATCAGGTAGAACCGTTTTCGCGTTTACCGCCGCAACGCTTTCTGAAATTGGTTCCGTATCGCCATCCTCGAGTACGCGAATCAGAACGGGCTCCCAAACAATCCGTTCATATTCTTGCACTTGTCCATCAACAATTCTTCTAGCGATAACGCGACGCGGTTCGACGCCTTTCTCGAAATGATAGCGATATGTTTTCCCATCGGTTCCAAAGACGACGCCAACTTCCTGAAGCGCTTTTGAAAGTTCTTTATTGTTTCCATTTCTTTTCCACGGGTCAGAACTCGAAGACGAATCTTCAGGAATTCGTCGGATATTTGGAGCCATATACGAAGCGTACGGTCCAATATAAGTCGTTCGTTCGCCGGACGTTCCCCAAATGAGAGAACCTCGTCCAACGTCGTTCATCAGAGGGCCGGAAGCAATAACAGGCTTACTAGAAATCAAAACTGCTAAAAGGACAAATGAGACGCTTAGAGCTAAACGACCAACAGAATGAACTCGATTAAACGTCTGAGATAGTCTTTTCATCCAGGCTTTCCTATTTCACACGAAGCGTTCAAAGCAACATAAGAAAAACGCCAAGAAACGCCAACGTTCCATCACAACATTCAATACGTCAAACAGTAAGGGCTTTTTCATTAACCCCGCGTCACAATCGATAAGGTACAGAAGATACGTTTTTTTTCAAGAATAAAACAACAAAACAATCTAAAAATACTAGCAAAACTATAACGTTTTTTCCAAAAACAACAAATCTACCAATAAATGCGATAAATCAAACCAATTCTCGTTTATAAACAAAAAAGACCGACAATCGCTTGTCGGTCTTATAGAATTACCCTTGTTTTATTTATAGAAATTTTTTTACAAAGTTTCGTTTGTTGCGTTCTCGTCGGCGTCCGTCTCAGGTTCCGCAGGATCGCCGGGGGCTCTATAGGGATGGGCAACCACAGGTTCAGGACTGCCGCCGTCTAAGTTGGGACTATCTAACGTTCTTTGAACGGCCTTACGATATCCCAACAAATTAGCCAACGCAACTTTTACATCGACGCCCATTAAAGACGCCGCCGCATATGCGACAACGACAATCCCCAATAACCACACCAAGGTAGCCTTCAGCGAGAACTCGGATCGAGTTCCCTTATGCCCCCGCGTGTGCCATGATTCCTGACAAAACGGACAGGTCATCTTTTGGTGAGGAAAGTAACGCACCCAAGTACGTCCGCATCGCGGACAAACATAGTAATACTTTCTCATCGTAAATCCTAAAACCAATACACAAAGCGCGCCATAAAATCACCCCTAGGCGCCCCAACAGTCGACCAAAGACTCCTGAATACATAGCCCTCAGCCGACAACAATTTAAAACAAATCAAGGTCAATATACAACACAAATAACGCCGCGTCAAGGAAACGAACGTTGCGATCGAGCCGAACGAAGTTGAGCAACTTAATAATGACAACTTTCTATGTTTTATATATTATAGCAAGTTACAAATATATATCAACTAACTAACATTCAGAATAATTATTTAAAAATCTTTCGGCGTCCATCGCGGCGCACGCGCCTGAAGCCGCGGCAACAATCGCTTGTCGGTAAAATTCGTCGGCAACGTCCCCGGCGGCAAAGACGCCGTCGACGCTGGTATTTGTTCGGAACGGTATCGTTCGTTTGATAGTTCCAGCATCGGTCAAATCTATCGCGCCGTGCAGAAATTCCACGTTTGGACGTCTTCCAATAGCGACAAAAACGCCCGACGCGTCTAAGACGAGATCATGATCCTTTGGATTTTTCGTTGATTCGAGCGCGATACCGGTCACACCTAATTCGTCGTTTCCAAGTATTTCTAACGGTTTGCGTTCCCAAACAAATTCGATTTTATCATTTGCCATCGCGGCGCGTTCCATAGCTTTAGAGGCGCGAAGTTGCGCGCGTCGATGAACAACATAAACCTTTTTCGCGAATTTTGTCAGATAGAGCGCGTCTTCCAAGGCGGTATCTCCACCGCCGACAACAACAATATTTTTTTCGGCGAATCTTGGCGCGGCTCCATCGCAAACCGCGCAAGCGCTGACGCCATTATTTTTGAAACGTTCTTCCGACGGCAATCCAAGCCAACGCACAGAGGCGCCTGTCGCGACGATAATCGTCTTTGCGCGAATAACGGAACCGTCCGAGATCGACAATTTAAATGGTCGAATATTCAGATCGACGTCGGTCACATCCTCGTCCAAGGTTCGCGCGCCGAAGTTGAGCGCCTGTTTTCTCATGAGTTCGACGAGGGCCGCTCCGTAAATTCCCACATTTTCCCCAAAAGCCTCCGGCGGAAGCGCGCAAGCGCGTTCCTCGTCAAGCGAAGAATTCAGGTATCCGCCAAGCGCCCCTATCGGAAAGCCTGGAAAATTATCAATCTGCGTCGTCGTCGTAAGTTGTCCCATGGGCAAAGTTCCGGCGTCTTGATTTTCAGTGGTCAAAGCGCCTTCGACAACAAGGGGTTTCAAAGCGGCTCTCGCGGTATAAATAGCCGCGGTCCATCCAGCCGGTCCACTTCCGATCACGACAACATTTTCGATCGTTTCTGGAGACTCGTTCATTGGTCGACGCCTCATGTTTAAAGAGTTACATGTAAAAGCCCCGGATCGCAAGCGCAATCAGAGGCTTAAAATTTCAGAACATAAAAATCAATTCGCATTTCCCCAAATCAACGTTGTGTCGGAGGCGCAAATTCAACGGGCAAACCATCGTCTTCGAACGCGCCGCCATCCATATTTCTCGAAGCGTTTGGCGAGGCAATCCGATTGATCGAACTCGGCAATTCCTCAATCTCTTCACCTTCCGCCGAAGTGATTTTCATTTGTTTCAGTTCGCCGCCGCGATAGGCGCCAAGGGAGTTAGAACGTACGTTATCGCCGGTATTTTCACCACCGTTGTAAGCTCCGACAGATTGCGGTTGGTATCCGGCCCCCGCGGAACGCATGCCAGAGCCAGTCGAGCATGAACCGTTCGCGCAATCGGGAGTCGAGTCGCAAGTCGGAGCGCAACCGGCGGAAAAATCGTTCGAGCAGGACGTTTCACATCCAGGTTCGCAAGTTGGCGCGCAACCTGGCTCGCATGGCGCGACTCCGCATTCGTTCACTTCGCAGTTTCCATTTGCGTAATACGCGGTTTGGAATTGGTCGTTCGGAACAAAATTGACTTGCATACCGTCGTTGGCGAAACAGGCGTTTGGATCGTCGTCATAAACTCCCTGGATAAAAGTTCCTTCGGTAAAGTACGGCGCATTTTCAAACACGACGTTATTTGTCCCACCGCCGTACGTCATACCTTCGTAATCGACATACTCCGCGGTGACGGCGCGGCGTTTTGGCGCAAACTTACTGAAAAATGAATCGAGAGACCAACGGACGCGAGTCGTCTTTTCTTTGATTTTATCGACGACGGCAAATCCACATGATTTTACGTTTCTCCCATTAGTTTCCGGAAGGACGCCAGCGTACTTTCGCGCCAGATCGCCGTCAGGAAACGATTGAGCGTAGGCGTCAAGCGAATCCGACGATTGGTTCATTCGAGCGCGACACGCGAGTTCATTTTCGTAAGCGGCGCGCGTTTGCGGATCCATAAAATCAGTATCCGCGGCGGGCTGGTAATAATTTTTCTGGGAAATTCTAGCGCCGGCGGGCGTTTGTCTATACATCGCCGACGAGACTCCGCCAGTCGGGGTTTTAGTTTGCCAACCGAACTTCTCAGAAAGCGCGCCGCCCTTTGTCGTCGTTTTATCCCAAATCAACGAACTCGGCTTATGCGCAATCTTATTCGAAAAGACGCGCGCGTCGTCAAAGATCGGATATAGCTTTTCTGTCAATTCCTCGGCGTTGCTGATAAAATTACGCAAGTCGGTCGCAACTTGTTTATCGGAAAGTAGTCCGAGCGGCGTATCGGGATCGCCGACGCGTTCGTTGATACTATTGGCAAGTTTCGCGATATTATCGATAGCTCCTTTGACTTCGCCGATGGCGCCCCTAATTTCTTGCGCGCCATCATTGAGAGCGGTCATCATTTGAGGGCCTTTTTCAGCGAGCGAGGTGGTAAATACGTTCGCGTTGTCCAAATTTTTATCGACTAAATCAAAGGTAGAACCGGCTCGCGCCAGGGTTTTACGGACGTCGGCGCTCATGGTATTCGCGTTATCCATAAAGTCGTTCGCCTTCGTAGCGATCTCGTCGACGCGTTTCATAATGGCGGGAATTTT
>CAYUUL010000008.1:44304-61619 GCA_964447865.1 uncultured Planctomycetaceae bacterium
GGGATTTTTGTCGGTAGCCGCCATAATATTCGATTTGAGTTGTTCGTCTGTGACGATTTCATCCATGTGAGAGGCATGTTCCTTAACAGAGGCAAGAGTGTCGCCAAGTTCGGTGAAAACGCCTTGCAGTCTCGCCTTCTTTTCTTCGATTTCCTGTTCGTTTCCAAAGAAGGCGTTCGCTTTCGACATAAACTCGGCGACTCCGGCAGTCGCGGCGTTGACGTTTTGCAACGCGGCGCCAAGATCGCCTTCAAGGTTGCTAACCGTACTCATAATATCGCCGGTTTTCAAACTTCGAAGCGTCGTTCCTACGTCAACTTCAACAATTTCTCCGACATAATTTGGATCGTCGACGATTTCAATAGAAGCGTCCCCAAGGAACGTTCGATTGATCTTCGCGACCTCATTCGAATAAATTTTCGCTTCCGGTTCCAATTCAAACGAGACTCTCACTCTTGAGTCGCCCATTTCGTCCAGTAAGACGACCGAGTAAACGCGTCCAATTTTAATACCGCTTTTCAAGACGAGCGAATTCTGGCTGATACCAGCTCCGTTGTTGAATTCGATCATCATGCGCTTTCCGCTGTTTCCACCGACGAAAAAGCCGCCTTCCGAATGGAAAAGAAGCGTCATCACGAAGACGCCGGCGACAATGCCAATCACCATCATTCCGATGAAAAATTCCATCCTTCGGTTGTTCATGAGTCTACTCCTATCGGCTTATTCAGCCGGAAACCAACGACGCGCCGTATAAACGTTTCCTCAACGACCGACGTCAAAGAGAATCGTCCGCGCTCGACGTCAGCGAATCCCAAATTCGATCCGTTATTAGTCAAACAAGGTCGCGAGCGCCACTCCGCCATAGCGGAATAGTCGCTCTAAAGGAGTGTATCGTCCCTAGAGTGAGAAACAGTTAGAACAATTTTAACGATTACTACAAATTTTACGTTTTTTCTATTTCACGAATTCTATCCCCCGCTTCACCGCGTATAAATTGCGCGACGCGCGGGTCTCTACATTGTTCGATTTCCTCCGGCGTTCCGTCAAAAATCATTTGCGGTTCATCAGGGTCGAGTCTTGCGTGCGGATATAGCATCACAAGTCGGTTTGCCACTTTACAGGCGGATTTCATATCGTGAGTAATTAGAACTCCGGCGACGTGCATTTTATCGCGAGCGTTCATCATCAATTGATTGATAACGTCGCTCATGATCGGGTCGAGTCCAGTCGTAGGCTCGTCGTAAAGCATAATATCGGGTTCCATGGCAAGAGCGCGCGCAAACCCTACGCGTTTACGCATTCCTCCGGACAGTTCCGACGGAGTCTTGTTCCAAACAACCTTAGGATTGAGTCCAACCTCCTCCAAGAGATAGGCGACTCTCTCGTTGATTTCAGCCCTTCGTAAATTTTTCCGGTGTTGTTTTAATGGGAAGGCGACATTGTCGGCAATCGTCATACTGTCGAAGAGCGCCGCCATTTGAAAAACAAATCCATACCGAGTTCTTGTCTCCGTCAGTTCCTTGTCGGAGAGGTTCGCGAGATCCTTCCCATTAAAGAGCACGCGACCGTTTGAAGGCGCGATTAGTCCGATCATATTTTTGAGCAGCACAGTTTTTCCGCAACCGCTCTCTCCAATAACGGCAATCGTCTCTCCGCGTCGAATTTTCAAATTGATCCCGCGTAAGACCTGGTGTTCGCCAAAAATGACGTCGAGATTTTCAATTTGTAAAAGCGGCGGTCTTCTCCGTAGAATTTTTTTCGAACCGTCTGGAGCAATAAAAACGCTTCCTTCGACGTCCCGATCTTGCTTACTCGCGTTTCTATGTTCGTCGTTCCACCCTCGCTCCCAAACGTCCGTCGTCTCGTTGGATGTTCGACATTTATTAGAGTCGTCCAACGGGTATGTTTTTTCGACGCCGTCGCGTCGCGTCTTACTTGAAAAACCGAACGGCATTGTAAACAATCCTGACACTATACGCGTTATTTTTACGCAAACGCAACAATAATCGTCTACGAAAATAAGTTAAGCCCAACCACCCGTCAAACGACAGATCCAGGTCCTCCGCCCAGCCACGCTTGCACCGCCTCCAAAAAGACGTCAAGGAGCAGGTCGAGAAACAAGATCGAGACAAAGGAAAGGACAAACGAACTTGTCGCGGCCTTACCAACCCCTTCCGCTCCAGCGCCGCACCGAAACCCTTGATGACAACAAACGAGCGCGATAGCGGCGCCGAAAAAAATCGTTTTGAACATTCCAGCGAGAATGTCAAACATACCGACGGCGTTTCTTGACCATTCCCAATAATAACTCCAGTCGACGTTCAGCAGTTCAATACTGAAAAACGCGCCGCCGATGACTCCCATAAGATCGGCAAAGAGCGTCAACCCAGGAATCAATATTAAACACGCGACGAATCTTGGCACGACGAGATAATGAATCGGATTGACTCCCATACTTGCCAAGGCGTCGATTTGCTCGGTAACGCGCATGGTGCCAAGCTCGGCGGCGATAGAACTCCCGACGCGCCCGGCCAACATCGTTGCGGCAAGAACCGGTCCAAGTTCTTTAACGAGCGACAAATTGATGGCCGCGCCAATATGCGTTTCGAGTCCGACGACCTTGAATTGTGGAAACGCCTGAACGGCCAAAACCATTCCGATAAACGTACCCGTCAACATGACGACCGGAAGACTTAACACGCCGATGTTGTAAAAACAAGACGTGAGCGTTTCTCGTCTCGGCCCCTTTACAAAAAGCCAAAATAACGTTGAAATCGAGAAGACGGCAAGATTACCAGCGAACGCTACGCGCTTCGCGATCGACTGACCGATCTTGGCAATACTTCCGGTGAAGCGTTCCCAAGCCGTCGTATCCTCAATCCGAATCGACTTTCTTTTCCTCATAGCGTTCTTTTCGTCCTTCGCGTCCATGCCGCCACCATAGGCGGTTCAATCAGACGACAACCATTTGAGTCCAGTTTCCTCCGCGTATCGCGGCGCAATATTATTCATGACCAGCGCGTATTCCAAACGCGCAACGTCAATTTCCAGTATCGGCGTCAATAACGCTAAGCCTTAGCGCCGAAACATAAAAATCGTTAATTTTGTCACATTTTATCAAATCATACATTTTGAAAGTGAACAAAAACGCTCGTAACACGCGTGTGAGCGCAAGAGACCATAAATACGGTAGTAAATCAGTCTTGCGCGTCTAAGATTTTTTAGATAGTATCAAAACGAGTTTGTTTTCAGGTTCGTCGGAACGTCGACAAAAGGCGTAAGAAACCGTACGGCTACATGTTCGTTTCCGGAGACCTACAATCCACTATTTTTAAAAAAATCAAAAACATTTGTCTATTTTAGCATTTTTTTTGAAATTATTTGTTTATCAATCCGATACAGACTAGTGGATGTGTCGAGGCGTTTTGATAGAGTCGCGTCCACTGGGTTAGCGACGGCCTCGCGGCTTACGTTGCGAGAAGAATCGAACGTCGCGGCATAAGCGCGTTTTTTCGCGCGCAAACTATTGAAGACAAGGAAGTCAAAAAGGAAATCGTATCGATGAGATCGTTGTTAGGTAGGACGCTGATATTGACGACGGCTTTTGCAGTTATCGCCGGTTCGATCGGATGCCAATCCGGATTCAAAATGCGCAATCCTTTCTCTCGAACCCCTAACGCGGCAAACGCGGAAGGGCCGAGCGAATTGGACGAGCTTGACGATCTGACCCCGCCGCCCGAGAATTACACAACAAGTTCCGACAAGAAGAATTCCAGGGAAAAAGGATCGCTCGCCCAAGAGGGTAAATACGATTCCGGCGAAGAATCTAAATCGAGCGCTAAAACGGAAGAATATGTGGCGACCAATACAGAGAGCGCGCGCGGAGTCTCCGCACAACCGGTCGAGGCGTCGTATCAATCGGGTTCTCCCACGACGTTAGCCAGCTCCCAGGTTCAGACGAAGTCGACATTTGCGCCATACGACGATCCTACTCCCGAACTTGACGCGCCCGCGCCGTTAGGGCTTCAAAATCAACGCGAGCCCAATGTCGCGCAGACTCCGAACAGTTCGTCGTCTGCGTCGTTCCCAATCGCGCAAACCTCCGCGACCCAGCCGGTTTATTCGACAGGTCAAGTTCCGCTTCCGTCGTCTAACGCTCAAGCGCCGCTTCAAGCCCAGGTTCCGCTTCAAACGCAAGGGGCGCCAGTAGCCGACAATTTCCCGCAGCCGTCGAACGCCGACGCGTTCCCAAGCGTGGAAACGTTTACAAACGATAGCGCTTTTCCCGCGCCGAACGATTTCCCTTCGATAGCCAGTGATTTCCCAACGGCGTCCAATAACGCGTACGCGGCGCCTCAAACAACGCAAGGAGACGTTCCTAAAGTCGCGATGAATTACGATTCTTATCCAGCGCCAACGAACGCGTCAAACAATAATCCTACCGCCAATTATTCCTCCGACGCCAATAGTAATTCCGGCGTGAATTACGAACCGCAAACAAATCCAAGCGGCGTTTTCGCGCCAGGCAGTACTTCCGGTTACGCGTCGAACGCCGCCAATACCGCGGTTTACTAAACAATCTAGACGATCTTTTGCTCTAACGACTTCCTTCGTTGACTCCCTCAAGCCGAGGGAGTTTTTTGTTTACCCCTTTACGAATCGTCTCACGTTTTTGGCTTAATCGCGAACGAAACTTACCGCATCGTCTCTGTTGCGTTTTCTCGCCGCGCAACGAAAGTTTACTTTCTAATCGGCATTAAGTTCCATTCTTTCCCTTCTTTCATTTATTGACAATCGTATATAATTTGTCTAGTATGACGCAAACGAGGCGCAGTCAGTCAATCGGTTTGCGTATGTTTGGCGCGTCGTTTAAACGCATATCGCGGTAGAAAGAAGGGTCGCAATGGCGTCGGACAAACTTGAAACATTACTGCAGAAACGAGCAATAGTACTCGACGGCGGAATGGGCACAGAGTTTCAACGTCGAGGAGTTCCAGCCGGAACCCATCCCGACTTGTTAAATTTGACCAATCCCTCGCTCGTAAAGGAAGTCGTTCAATCTTATGCCGTCGCAGGATCCGACATAGTTTTAACGAACACGTTTGGATCGACGCGATTCGTACTGGAAAAGCACGGGGCGGCGGACAAGTTATCGGATATCAATCGCGCGGCGGCGGAACTTGCGCGCGAAGCGGTCGGCTCGGTCGACGATCGAGACGTACTTGTTTTTGGCGATCTCGGACCGACGGGCGTCATGCTCATGCTCGGCGAAGTTCCGGAAACGGCGATATACGACGCTTATTACGAACAGGCGTCCGCACTTAAAGCGGGCGGCGTCGACGGAGTTGTCGTAGAGACAAGCAGCGATCCTCAAGAAGCGTCGCTGGCGGTTAAAGCGTGTAAAGATCTTGGACTATTTACGTCGGCGACCGCGACGTTTGGTTGCGGAAAGAAGAAAGACCGGACAATGATGGGCGCGACGCCGGAAAAGTTCGTAGAGGCGGTCGTACGTTCCGGAGTCGACGCGGTAGGTAGTAATTGCGGTCTTGGAATTGAAAGTTTCAGGGCGATTTGCGAGCGTATGCGCGCGGTCACGTCTCTTCCTCTCTGGATGAAGAGCAACGCGGGTCTTCCCGAAACGGTAGACGGTCAAATCGTCTATCGCCAAACCCCCGAGGAGTTTGCCGTTCAAGCGGTTCAATTGCTTGACGTCGGCGCGAAATTTATCGGGGGTTGTTGCGGATCTAATCCCAGTTTTATCAGCGCTATTCGAGCGTTGCTTGGTTAAACGCGTTTGAAGGCGCATCCAATCGGACACTAATAATTACCAATATTTCCTTTAGTAAAGACGGAACGTAGAAGATGACGGCTCCTGAATCAAAACCAGAAAATAACGACGCGCCGGAACAAGCGCCACGTTCGCTCCATTTCATTGAACAAATCATCGAAGACGACAACAAGTCGGGTCGTTTTGGGCAACGCGTTCATACGCGTTTTCCCCCCGAACCGAACGGGTATCTTCACATTGGTCACGCCAAATCAATTATATTGAATTCCAGTATGGCGCAGGAATTTGGCGGGAAGTTCAATTTGAGATTTGACGACACTAACCCGACGAAAGAAGATGTTGAGTACGTCGAATCAATTCAAGAGGACGCGAAATGGCTTGGCGCGGACTGGGAAGATCGTCTTTTCTTTGCCTCAGACTATTTCGAGCAGATGTACGAGTACGCGATACAGTTAATTAAGAAGGGTAAGGCGTACGTTTGCGACTTGACGGCGGATCAAATTCGGGAGACTCGCGGGACGCCGACGGAACCAGGCACGCCGAGTCCCTGGCGCAATCGCAGCGTCGAGGAAAACCTTGATCTTTTCCAACGTATGCGCGCCGGGGAATTTCCCGACGGCAGTAAGACGTTGCGCGCCAAGATCGATATGGCGTCGCCCAATTTTAACCTTCGCGACCCAGTCATGTATCGAATAGTACACGCGACGCATCATCGTCAAGGCAATAAGTGGAATATTTATCCGATGTACGACTGGGCGCACGGTCTTGAAGATTCGATCGAAGGCATTACTCATTCGATCTGTACGCTCGAGTTTGAACATCACCGTCCGCTTTACGACTGGTTCCTGAACGAACTTGGAATCTATCATCCGCAACAAATTGAGTTTGCGCGCTTGAATCTGACGTACACCGTTATGAGTAAGCGTAAACTGCTTGAACTTGTTAAGAACAATTATGTGGACGGTTGGGACGACCCTCGCATGCCGACGATTTGCGGTTTACGTCGAAGAGGTTACACCCCGGAATCGTTGCGTCTTTTCTGTAAGACTATTGGAGTGGCCAAGTTCAACAGTACGATCGATACGACGGTACTTGAGAACAGCGTTCGCGAAGACCTCAATAAGCGCGCTTTGCGACGCATGGCGGTTTTGGATCCGATCAAACTTGTGATCGACAATTATCCCGACGATAAGCTCGAAACGCTCACGGCAATCAACAATCCGGAAAACGAAGCGGACGGAACGCGTCAAGTTCCCTTCTCCAAAGTACTTTATATCGAGCGCGAAGACTTTATGGAAAATGCGCCGAAGAAGTATTATCGCCTTACGCCCGGAAAAGAGGTTCGTCTTCGATACGCGTATTACGTCACCTGTAAAGATTGCGTAAAGGACGCGGATGGCAACGTTGTCGAAGTTCATTGCACGTACGATCCAGAAACGCGCGGCGGTCAAAGCGCCGACGGACGTAAGGTTCAAGGCACAATCCATTGGGTTGCGAAACCGACGGCTCTTAACGTTGAAGCGCGTCTCTACGATCGGCTTTTCAGCGCGCCCAATCCGGATGATCCTTCCAACACAGGATCTTATAAAGACTACCTCAATCCCGACTCTCTCAAGATTATATCGAACGCCAAAGTAGAGCCGTCGCTCATCGACGCGAAACTTGAAGACCGATTCCAATTTGAACGAGTCGGTTACTTTACGCTCGATAAGACGGCGACCCGCGAAAAACTTGTTTTCAACCGAACGGTCTCGTTGCGCGATTCCTGGAACAAAGCCAGAAAGTAATTTCTAAGAAGTAGAGAAATAAAAAATAACCGTCGTCGAACTTACCAACGTAAGGTCGACGACGGTTTCTTTATACGTAAAATCAATCACGCGAGTCGTTCTTGGAAAGCGGCGTCTTTTGCTTCAATCTTGCTAACCAACTTCTTTTTAAACTCGACGAGAGCTTGTTCCAGTTCGGGGTCGGCCAACGCCAACATCTGAACGGCGAGAATACCGGCGTTTCTCGCGCCGCCCGATCCGGTACCAACAGTAGCGACCGGCACGTCTCCGGGCATTTGCACGGTAGAGAGTAGCGAATCGAGTCCCCCCATCATATCGGTTTTAACGGGGATACCGATTACAGGTAAAGTCGTATGCGAGGCAATGACTCCGGCAAGATGCGCGGCGCCGCCCGCCGCGGCAATAATGACGCCCAGTCCTCTGTTTTTAGCGTTGGACGAGTATTCAAGTACTTTATCAGGCGTTCTATGCGCGCTCATGACATGAATTTCATATCCGACGTTGAATTCGTCGAGCGCTTTCGCGACGCCGTTAATTTTATCCCAATCGCTATCGCTTCCCATGACGATCCCTACGCGAACCTTTTTCTCACTCATGTTCCCTCCTATATCGGCGCGCGTTTCATTGCGTCGCAAACGTCGGCGCGCGCGCTTGATTGCGCCGATTCGCAACATTATAATAAATGAGTAATTGTACCGAAGAATCAGGACGACGCAACCGCGATAACCTCTCGAATCGTCGTCCGGAAATATAAGGAGCAACTCCATGCGCTTATCACGATTTCTCTTACAGACGCTTTTAGGAACGCTATTTACAACATGTTCGGTCGTTGCGGCAACCGAACCGGAATGGATACTCAATAATGGTTCCGACAACGTTAAAGTCGCCGTTGGCGAAGGAGGATTACATCAAGAATTTGGATTGACTCGAATTGACTCGTTTGGAACCGACTGTACGCTAACGCTTCCAATGAGTAAAGACGATGCGTTCGATTCTTCGTCTCGACCTTTTTTCGCGTTTCGTTACAGGTATCAATCGCAACAGAAATTCGCGGGTCTTTTCTTCACGACGGACAAACTCGAGAAATTGAGCGATAAGAGCTATTCGCAATTCGACGTCATTTCCGATGGAGAATGGCACAATAAAGTAGTCGACATGCGCACGTTCGAGCATAAGAACTGGAATGGAACGATTCGACAAATCCGACTCGACCCGACAAATCCGAGCGCGCCTGGCGATAAATACGAAATTTCTCGACTTGGTTTTTTCGCAACTGCGGAAGACGCGGAGTCGTTTTTGTCTTCCGCGCGCGACGAACCCGACTTCTCCCAACCTTCTTCATTCGTCGGCGATAATTACCGCTGTTTTATCCCCGGCGGCGCGCTAGACGCGTCGTTCAACCGCGGCGATTATTGTTTGTCTAATGAAAATTCTCCTAAGACGTTCAAACTAAAAAACAGGCGAGAATCAGTAGTCGTGACGAACGGCGATAAAATAGAACCGCTTTGCGACGCGACTTCACGCGGTTACGCAACCTACTGCGTTCGTAGTAAAGGTTCCTATAAACTGGTAGACCTTGGCGAGCAGCCGACGCCGCAAGACGTTGAGGGTCGTTCGTCGGAATCGGCGGTCATGTTTGTCCTCGCGCGGAACCTGATGGACGCGAAAGACGGCGCGTTTCGTCCAAAAGACAAGTTGAGCGCCGAAGAAACGACAAAGTTACAAAACGCGCTCAATCAAATTCGCGGCTACGGTGAAATTGGCGCGCAAGTCGCGGAAACAGGTACAAAACTTTCGGATTTGACGCGCGAGGAAACGGCGGTTCTACTCATGAACGCGATACGTTCGGCGTTGGGAACCGCAGTCGAGAGCCCCTATTCCCACGAATACTTTACCCGCGACCGTCTCCGAATCGGCGCGTGGGGAAACTTCAACCCCAACGACTACGACTCCGACTATATGCGAACCTACGCGGATTGCGGCTTCGACTTCCTACTTGCAATGGGCGAAATACCGTCCGCTCAGCTTCTTGCCGACGGCGACAAATTTGGCGTGGAAATCTTCGTAAACGACGGTCAATACGCCAATCCTTTAATCGGGGACGCGTCGTACGTCGATCATCCGAGTTACGCGGGCGCCTTCGTAACTGACGAACCTGGAACCGACAATTATGATAAGTTGGCCAAGATATGTAATCCGTACAAAGAACTAACAGGGAAAGAAGCGTATATTAATCTTCTTCCAATGTACGCCAACGCGGCGCAGTTGAAATACGGAGCTGGAGCCGCCGCAATAGAATATTACGATTCCGACCCCGATTTATTTAGAAAATATTGCGCGGAATTTTGTAAGAAATTTGACACGAAGTATATCTGTACGGATATCTACCCTCTCAATTGGAACTCCCGACACGAAAAGGCAACCTACGCGGACTACGTAGAATCGATCAATATAATTGCTTCTGTAGCGCGCGAATACAACCGCGAATTCTGGTGTTATATCCAAACATTTGGCTGGATTCCAAGTAAACGGACGCCAACGGAAGCGGAATATCGTTGGCAGTGCTATTCCATGTTGTCCTTCGGTTGCCGCTGTATTCTTTGTTGGACCTACGCGGGCTATAAGAAGGATTTTCCGTCTTTGGTAGACGTTCATAGCCAAAAGACAACGGCGTGGCACGACTTCCGTCCGGTCGCCTGGGAACTTCGCCGTCTTTCCGACGAATATGTTAAATATCAGAATATTGGAGCCTTCACGCACAACTGCAGCGATAAGACTCCCTACTTGAAAATGTCGAACGAGTACAAAGAATTCAAGACAATCCAATCGCTTCAATGCGATCAACCTTTGCTCATTGGAGTCTTTGAGAAGAACGACGAATCCAGGTCGGCGGCCTTTACGCTTGTCAATATGTCTGAACTTCAGGCAAACGCAGGCGCCGAGGTAAACGCGCGACTTGACGCGATGGAAGTCGTCGCATGGTACCGCGGCGTTCCGCAACATGTCGTCCCAGACGCAAACGGAGTTTATACGTTTAACCTGGCGTCTGGCGAAGGGGTCTTCGTGACAACTCGCTAAGCGTATTCCTTCCCCTTTCGGGCGACGCGACTTTAACGAATGTAAAGAATTTTTCTTCAGCGCTAAATATAACTGTTTTCACGGACGATAAGACTAAAGAGGGCGGATTGTTTAGCAATCACCCTTTGTCATGTTTTCGTAGAAAACAGTATTTTCAACGCACATATGGAGTCGCGTCTTATGTTTTTCTCCAAAATCAAAAAAACGAGTTCTTCAACCGACGTCGCGAAAAGCGAGCCAACGGAAGAGACCAGGCGTCTTCAAGCGCAACGCGCCGACGAGCTTGTCCAACGTTCTCACGAGCTTGATCGTCGCGAAAGCGTATTGAACGCGCGTCTAGCGGCTTTTGAAGCGACGATGCGCCTTCACGCGGAAGATTCAAGTTTTCAAACTAACGGGGACGCGAACATAGAGGAAGCGAGCGCCGAACTCGACCGAATCGCAACTGAACTGGAAACTCGGGAACAAAAGATCCTCGTAATGACTCAAGACTTACGCCAACGCGAAATCGCCCTTTCCCAACGCGAAGACGCGTTGCGGGTTCGCGCCGCCGAACTCGATCTCAAACGTCTTGAATCAGAGCGTCGAGAACGCGAGTTTGCGACCGTTCGCCGCGAGATGGACGAGAAAGAACGTCTCTTTGAAGAACGTTCGCAACGTATGCTTGAAGCAATTCGAGCGCAAAAAGACGAGCTTCAGGCGTTGCGTAAAGCGGCGTAAAATTCGATTTTTTCCACAAGAGCGTCAACGACCGTTTCGTTTTTCTTCTTTCTTCGCGGCGGTCGCGTTTTTTTCTCTCTACCTATCGCATCTGCGACAAATTCTGCGTATAATAAGCAGGAATGATTTTTTTGCGGCGTCGCCGACGTTTGAACGTTCGGTTATCCATATCTAAAACGCGGAACCGCAATTTTCAAGCGCGTTACGCAAACGATCGTTTCTTCATAAATTGCCGCAGTTAGCACAAGGGAGCAGAGTTTTGACATTCCAGCCCGTTACGGACGTTCGATCCGTCTTCCAAAGATTATTATCCGCGCTTTTTATCGGACTTTTTCTTTTAACCTCCGGAACGTTCGCCCAAGATTCGCTCGGAGCAGGTTTCGGCGGCGACAGCGGCGTAAGTTTTTCACCGCTTGGATTTGGAGTAAATCTTGATTCAGGCGACACGAGTAAAACGCTGACGGCCAACGCAAAGATCGCGCCGGTCGTTGTCGAAACGTCGGAGGAAGCGGTCGGTTATGTTTCTCTGCAAATGAAAGTTGCGGACGGTTGGCACATTTACACGCCGACACAAGGTTCAGGCGGCAAGCCTACAAAGATTATCGACGTAACGATTACGCCGGAAGATTCTGGACTCAAAGTCGGCGAATTTAAGTTGGCGACAAAGTGGAGTGACGTCGCGGACGCTCTTGGTCAAAATCTTGAGGAACTTTTTGGCGAAGTAGAATGGGTAGCGGTTCTAACGGGACCGAAAGGCGCGGATCTTAGCGGAGTCGCCGTTACCGGCACAATCGACGCGCTTGCCTGTTCCGAAGGGGAAGGCGGCGCGTGCGTTCCGCAGACGGTGGATTTTACGGCCAAATACGACGCGTCGGCGGACGTATCGTCAATCGTCGCGGAAGCGAATAAACTGAACGACGTGAAAAGCGCGAGTTCATCAGACGAATCGGTTGTCGTTTCACCCGAACAACCGGCGGAAGAATCCCCCGCAACGGAAGATATAGACCAAACGCTTGCCGATATAACGTCGGCGTCAAACGCCAAAGGGCGCGGTTTTTTCGCGCTTCTCATTATGGCTTTTTTTGGCGGTCTCATTTTAAACGTAACGCCTTGCGTTCTTCCAGTCGTTGGTTTGAAGATTTTGTCCTTTTTCGAGCAAGCGCACAAGAGCCGTAAGAGCGCGTTTCTCCTCAACGCCTGGTACACATTGGGGGTGTTGACAGTCTTTGGCGTATTGGCTTGTTTCGTATCCGGTCTTAGCAGTTTATTTACCCACGCGCTTTTCCAAGTTCTCATGGCGGCGATTGTTTTTGCGATGGCCTTGAGTCTTATGGGAGTCTGGGAACTCGAGACGCCGGCGTTTCTTGGCGGCCAAAAATCGAACGAACTTTCTTCGAAAGAGGGCGCGGTGGGCGCGGTTTTCAAGGGAATAATCACGACGCTTCTCGCGATACCTTGCGGGGCGCCGCTTTTGAGTCCGACGCTTAATTGGGCAAGTCAGCAACCTTTTGGAACAGTTTTCGCGGTTTACCTCGTCATTGGGTTGGGCATGGCGTCGCCATTTCTTCTTGCGGGGGCGTTTCCGGAATTACTCAAATTCTTCCCTAAGCCCGGCGAATGGATGGACACGTTCCGTAAAGCGATGGGCTTTTTCTTGCTTATCGCGGTTGTTTGGATTATTTACTCAGCGCCGATGGAGTACGTCATACCGACAATCGCGTGTCTTTTCGCGCTCTGGTTTGCCTGCTGGAATATCGGACGCAACCAATGGGAAGTAGAGAACGGCAAGAAGAAGGTCGTCGCGTGGATAGTATCGCTTGTCATTCTAGCGATTTGCGCGTTTTGTTCATTTAATTTCCCGGGCAATCCGAACAAGACGACGCTTCAAACGGCGAGTTCCGGCAAAATGTTGCGTTGGGCGGTGCGCGCGGAACGCGACGGTAAACTTGCCCAGGAGAAAAAACAACATTGGGCGCTTTTCGATCGAGAGACGCTTGATCGCGAACTTACGCAGGGGCGAATCGTAGCGGTCGATTTTACCGCGGATTGGTGTATGAATTGCAAGTATCTGGAAAAGACGATCCTCCACACGGAAGAAGTAGAATCAGTCTTTGATTCGCTCAACGCGGTAACGCTGACGGCAGATTGGACGAACCAGGACTCGCAGACGCCCGACGTATTGGCGATTAACGAACTTCTCGACGCCAACGGAGCGCGACAAGTCCCAACGCTTATGATATTCACTCCATCGGCGCCTGACAAGCCGATTGTATTGACAGGGCTCTATACCAAAGGCACGCTTCTGGAAACGTTATCCAAGCTTTCGTCAAAAGAATAGAGTCCTGGAACACTAACAACAAGGAAAACACAATGGCGTCGAATCAAGAGGCGTTGGAAAAGCTACGCTGGAAAAAGTTTCCAGTTCTCAACGACGGATTTGTCTGTCTCGTCGACGCGATGGGTTCGGACGATTCAATCGTTCAAGCCGCTCGCGTAAGTTATGGGGAAGGAACGAAAAGCGTGTCTGACGATCGAACGCTGATTCGTTATTTAATGCGTCACAGGCATACGACTCCGTTTGAGATGGCAGAAATTAAGTTGCTTGTACGCGTTCCCATGGACGCATGGCGGCAATGGATTCGCCATCGCACGGCGTCGGTCAACGAATATTCGACTCGATATTCCGTGGCGATCGACTCAGCGCAAACGACCGAGCCAGACGCGTGGCGAACTCAAGCGACAAATAATCGCCAAGGCAGCGCCGGTTATTTTGACGCAACAACGGGAGCGACGTTGACAAACGCCGAACGCGCTTTTCACCAAGCGGCGCGCGACCTGTACGAGGAACGCGTCAAGCTTGGCGTGGCTCGCGAACAAGCGCGCAAAGACCTTCCGTTGTCGACTTACACGCAGGCGTACTGGAAATGCGATCTTCATAATCTTTTCCATTTTCTTAACTTACGCATGGAAGAGCACGCGCAGCTTGAGATACGCGAATACGCGACAATCATTGGCGAAGAAATTGTCAAACCGCTTTTCCCTTGCGCATACGACGCCTTTATTGATTACAATTTTGGCGCGACGACGCTTTCGCGGCTTGAACAGGAAACAGTCGCTCGATTGGCGGCTGCGCGTAAATTACCGGCGACGCTCGAAGATTTTATGGCGAACGGGGATCCATCCTGGCAAGGTTTAACGCGTTGCCGCGAGCGCGACGAGGCGCTTGCCAAATTTCGCAAGATGGGTCTTGTCTTATCCGAAAGCGTTAATTGACATAGGTAAACGCGTTTGAGAAATTGGCGCGTCTAAACGCCGATTGAACGCGTTTCCAGGAATCCGAGGAGAACGACGATGCAACAGAAAACTGTTTTAGTATTAGCCTTAGCGCTTGGCGTGTCGACGTTGACGCATGGAGCGCCTGGTTTTGCTTTCAACGAGGATCCAACCGAGGACGATCCTGGTCTTCCTCTCATTCTTTCCGCGGAAGACCCCGACAATTCGGACGCCAACGACGACACTCAAGCGTCCCCGACAACCGACGAGGGAACCAAGGATGGCGAGGAAGAAGTGGAAACGCTTCCAGCTCCGGCGGTTGTCTCAGATTCAGATCGAGCGAATTCAGACGACGTTCCCCTTATCCTTCCTCCGGTAGAAGAGGGGGAAGTCGCGGAAGGCACGCGGTCAGACCACGAACTTACAGAAGACGAAATGCGAGCGCTCTCCACGCAACCGCTCTTCAAGGAATTCGCGACGACAATTGAAGAAGTCGCGCCAATTCCCGAAGAAATTGACGTCGAGGGTCTGAACGTTCCCGGCGCGCAGTACGTCACGTCTAATCTGGTCATAGAGGGCGAAGAAGACCTTGCCCCGGTGAGTTTAGAAGACGCGACTCGCCAACTTGACGAAGCGCTCGAAATAGCCAAAGTCGACCTCAACGCGTTGTCTCTTTCACCGCAAAATCGCCGATCTCTCGAACAACTTGACGCGGAGATTAAGCGATTATGTCCGATTTGGATAGACGCGGAGCTGAATCGCGGCGTAATTGGACGTCGAGAACTCAACTGGCGCCAACCTAACGCGACGCTTTATACGACTAACGATCCCAAACCGTTGGAAGTTAAGGGATCCGACTGGACAATGGCGCCGGACAATCCTTTCTTCTTCCAGGTGACGAGTTCGCTCACCGGTCAAACGTATTACACCAAGGCGGGCGATTTTGAACAGATAGATTCGACGAATCTGCTTTCGCCGGCGCTCGTTCGCGACGATTGCAACTATCTCCTTTCCATTGAGCCAAGTCCAATCGTTCCAACGGGACGTTCTGAACGCATCCGCATTCTGAAAAACGGTCAAATCCAGGGGGTCAATTCCACAGGTAAAATTGTAACCGACGTAAAACTTGGGACTGTCGCGCTCTTTATGTTTGACAACCCCGCAAGATTAAATTCAGACGACGGAGTTTTCTTCGTTCCCACGCCGCAATCTGGCGAACCTAAGCCGACCCAACTTCTCGCGGGTACAAAAATTGGAGTTACGCAGAATAAAGTTTTGGCGTCAAACGGTCAACCTGCGGAAATCTTTGCGCGGATCGTAACGCTTTGTAAGTCTAAAAAGCGTCTTGTAGAGATTCTTTCTCAGCCAACGCTTTGATCTCCCTTTTGTCTTCCCCCTCCGGGTTTAACGATAAAACGAAAACGCGAACGCCTTAATGCAGACGTTCGCGTTTTCTTACTTTTCCGAACCGGATGTTCTATCATTCTTCAACGGCTTCGCATTCCGCGTCGCAAACAATTCGCACAGGTCCGATAAGACCGGACGGAACCGTATTTTTGTACCTCGAAGGAATATTCTTATAGAAATTAGCAAGCGCTGAATACACAACGACTTCAAGATTATTTTCACCGTCGATTAAATACTGTCCGACGTCAATATTCCACGGCGGAGTCGAGAGATCGCCAACTTGTTTTCCGTTTAAAAAGACTCGACAACTAACGCCCGCGTCGCCCAGTTCAAGCGTAACGCGACCTTTCGGTTGTTCCTTCGCGTTCCATTGAAATTTAGCGGAGTATTTCGCCCCTCCGGAATAGTTTTCAAGTATCCCTCTGTTATTCCAGTCTCCGAGCGTCGTCTTTCCTCGACCGCATGACACGCGAATCGGTTCCGGAAAGAACGCGCCGTCTCTTTTCCCCTCGACAGGTTCGAAAGCGAGAGTAACGCGGGTCGCCTGTTCGATAGTATCTTCCAAATTGAAACGAGTCCAATAGACGGGCGTTCCCGCAAGAGGAGCGTCTAAATTACGCGCAGGAGAATCAATCGACGCCTCTCGGTTCCCTTGCCAGAACGCGTCGCCCGGAACAATACGTTCAGAACGAGTCGTCTTAACGTTCGCGCCTTCAATCGCGAGGTCAACGATTCTTCCGTAAGACGGGACGTCGAGCGCTTTTAGTCCAGGCGGAGCAATAAACGACGCGGAACATAAATCACGAGCGTTTGGAGTCGGATCATACTCTAAAACGCCGGGCGCGTTAAACCAAATTGTAGAAAGCGGCACGCGTGGTTCCTGGACAAGTTCCGGGGTCTCTTCACGCAGTCCAGTCGTTAAACCATTGAAAGCGCCGTTATCGAGTCCATTAAGTTCGATAAGCCGCGAAGGTCTGTTTCCCTCCTTTGCGCGTAAAAAAGCGCACGCGTATCGTCCCGGCTCGTCGTACCGAAGCAATACGGACGAACGCGTTTGCGAATCGTTGGAACAATAGAGCCAGGTTTTATTTTCATGAAAGTTTTGACCGTCGAGCAAGATCGCGCTCGGAGCGTTTCCCGAAAACCATACGTCGACAGGGTTGGAGCCATTTTTGGGAGACTCTCCGGTAATAGCGGCGGGAATAGTCGACCACAGAAAGTAGACGGAACCGTCGTCCTCTTGTTTGAAGACGTCTTCGTTA
>CAYUUL010000009.1:0-46798 GCA_964447865.1 uncultured Planctomycetaceae bacterium
TATACCACGGCGCCCAACTACGTCAACGACCTTTTTTTATTTTTTTTCGTTTTGACGATTGAAAACGCGTTTCGCTCGGCAAAATACGAGTCTAACGTTTTTTAAAAATTTCTCTAACCTGCGCGGCGAAGTAGAATGACCCAAATGTTCTGTACGAACCGAAGGTTTAAGTTTTTAAGTTTTCGACAACCTAAACAAGTTTCTTTTGGAACGCCGCAATCAAATATAATCCCTTCACGTATATTTGCCTTTTACCGTCAATCATTCTTCTAATCTATGATATCCCTACGCGAACGCTACTTTGACGCCATTTACTGAACATGAGAAATTAAAACATAGAAGCCGGTTCATTTCAATAGAACAATAATCTTTTTGGGTACAAACATTACACTACATATTCCTACACTTTACACGTTTTTTTCTCCCCAAATCTCTAATCTAGCAAACCAAACATCATTTCTCTTAGAGTACGTATAAGTAATACAGTTTCTTCGTCTCATTATACATTTCAAGCTAATTTCATTCGTTTTAATTGGAATCGTTTCGATTTGTGATCTTTGTCTCATATTATCTGACCAGTAATTTGAAACGCCGATCGGATCGAGAAAATTTTATACATTACGCAATAAAATTTCCCAAATTCACGAAAGAATCCCTATTAGATTTATCTGTTTTGTTCTAATACGCCGATAGTCTGGGATGAAAAGGATTGTCCTTGGAGCGACGTATGTACGCGGAGCTTCTCTTTTGTTTTTGCCCCGTTGTTTTTAAAAGGCAAAAAATAATGAAACGGATTTTATTACTAGCTTCAATACTAGGAGCAACCGTATTGACGGGAACTACGTTCGGTTACAACGTATATCGAACGATCCCGGGCATTGACGACGCCAGCGTTGCCGAACCGGCGTCCCCCCAGTCGGCGGGCGTACCGGGGGCGGCAGTCCCCTATTCTGACAGTTCCGCATACTCGGTAGGTTCTTTTGAAGAGCCGGTTGAACCCCAAAAGTTGTTTAGCGGAAGTATCGTCGGTTCCTGGAGCGACGGATTTTTGCATAGCGGCAACACATGGAATATGGATCAGGTGTGGTTGACGAGCGAGAAGTCGGTCAATACAGCCAAGACCGGAGGCGTAGGCTACGGTTATCGCGTCGACGCGCTTTTTGGAACTAATATTCTCCAGTCATCTGACGGATTTGACGGGAAATGGGGCGTAAGCGACGATGGTTACGGGGCTTCAATTTATCAGGCTTATGGTCAAATAGGTTGGGGCAAGCTCTCGCTGAAGGCAGGAAAATTTGGCACGACCATTGGTATAGAGTCTGTCGACGCCTCCGCCAATAACTTCGCGACGCATTCGTGGATGTTCAAGCACGAGCCTGCGACTCATACTGGCGGTCTGTTCACCCTTCAAGCGACGGATACCTTCAACATTGATTTTGGAATGATCTCCGGTATCGACAATAGTTTTGACAACAGACGAGGCGACACAGGATTTTTGTTTGGGGCGGGTCTCCAGCTTGCCGAAAATGTCACAATAAGTTACGCTAGCGAACTGACACAAATTCATAGCGAACTTGGCGAGAACCGTCTTGGTTGTTCTTACGGTTATTATGATTTAGCCGGCGAAATGATTGGCGACAGCGACGAATATCTCCAAACGTTCACAGCAACGGTTGGTCTTTCTGACAAACTGAACTACTCCTTCGCGAGCAATTACGGAGCTATGTCAGACCGAGCCACCCACACGTCGCGCTACCAACAATTTGGCGTAGCGAACTACTTATCGTACGCGCTTACAGAACAATTGACAGCGTCTTGCCGTTACGAGTATTACCAACAGTGGCTTGAACAAGCAGCAGTAAGCGGAGGGAACGGCGACTCCAAACAAGCGATCCACGACGTTTCTTTCTCTTTGTTGTATAAACCAATCGAAAGTCTCTTCATTCTTCCGGAAGCGCGTTACGACTGGATCGAGACAGGCGACTTTAAAAATCACAGTACTGTTAGTACGGACGGATTTACAGGCGCAGTTGCTTGCGGATTTGTTTTCTGATCACAAAACATAATAGTCTCATGGAAAACCTGCTGGAGAAATTATTCCATCCGGCGGGTTTTGTTCGTTTTTGCAAACAACTCCCTTTTCTTTATTCTTCTCGAGTTTTCCTTTCTATTTTCTTTATTCTTTTTCCTTTACTTTCTATAACTCTCGAATCCCAACATTTCAGTCGTAAAAGGAGCGTCGCAAAGGCGTTTTTACAATTAAGGAAGTTCTATCAAATGTTTCAAAAAACAAAAGCGTGAGATTTCTTTGTTTGCATGAGAATAAAAAGCCAATTTAGTCTATAGACGTTCAATTAAAGCGAAGAACATTAACGTCTACTTCAGTTTCAAACTGAGAGATTGGGAATTGCACTCTTAAATTTACGCACTCAATTTATCAAACAATATTTTTCTCTTGCACATATTTCATAAAAACCTTAAAGTTCCAACAGCCTAGTATTGCGCCGCGTTCCTAAGTAAGCGGCAATTAGGACTCAAATTGAACATTTAAACGGTCGAAACTCAAGTCGCGGCCTGCTTGAACTCGGTTAGACAGCGGAACAAAACGGATTTTACCCCATGTTTTTCCAGAAATCGTCCATTCAACCCGTATGGCAAACACGCGCGGACAAGACGCCCGGATCGCGTCAATGCCAATTGCCGTACGTCTCATTGGCATTTTTTTGCCTGCTCGCGTTGACGTCGGGCTCCGGTTGCGTGACGTCTGGCGGCGCGGCAGCGAGTAATAACGCGCAAGGGGTCGAATATTTTTCGGCAGGCGAATACGACAAGGCCATCGCGTATTTCAACGACTCTCTTGCCTCTAACCCCGACTCGGCCGAAACCTACTATAACCTTGGTTCAGCCTATCAACGCAAGGCTAATAAGACGGGCGATCTCAGTTTGCTTACACAAGCGGAAGAGGCTTACTGGACGGCGCTTCAGTTGGATCCAGCGCCGGAGACGATCGTATGTTGTTATCGAGGCATCGCGACTTCGGCCACATCTCGCGGCGATTCAGAAAGCGCAATGCGCACTCTTGAAGAATGGCGCGATCGTAATCCTGATTCAATAGAACCCAAACTTGAAATAGCGTATTTACTTGAAGCTGAAGAGCGAGACGACGAAGCCTACGAAGCGTTGCAAGAGATTGCGGAACTGGCGCCTAACGACTATCGCGCGTACTATAAGATGGGAATACTTTCGGAACGGGCTGGCGATCTTGACGACGCGGTTGAACAAACGAACGTAGCGACACAGTTGAATCCGTCGGACGTTAGGATAGCGCAACGAGCGCGGACTCTTCAATCCCAATACGCCGCCAAACAGCGAGAATTAGAAGAAGACGCCACGGAAGAAACCGCAGATACCCAAGAGGCATTAGCCGACGGCACAGTCGAATCCCAAACAACGCGAGTTCAATCGACGTCGGCCCAAGGTGAAACGACGCCCGACCTTGTCTTCCCTCCCGAGGAATCCCCAGCGACAGAAAATACGTCTCCGACCGTAGTCCCGACTCCCCAGACAACGACCGAGGGGACGTCAAAATCCGCTTATGTCGAACCAAGTCTAGGATTCGGAGAAATCGTCGCGTATTCGCAAGGAAACTCGCCCGACATGTCGGCGTCACATTCCAGTGTCGCGCAAACGCGCCAAGGTTCTCAGGTAAGATTTGCCGGCGTACAGACTAGTGAGGATAATGAAAAAGATTCCGACGTAAAGTGGATAACCGCGGCGACGTCGAATATTGATCGCAAGATTTCCCAAACAAGCGCCTCAATAGCGCAAAAAGCGCAAGGCGCTAGAGCTAACGTCTCTCGACAAATCACCCAAGTCAATCAAAAGGTCTCAACAACAGCTCAACGCGCGTCTAATCAAGCAAGCGACGCGATAGATAAAGTTGCTCAAGTCAATCAAACCCTCAAAGAAGCGGCGCAATCAACCACGAACCAGATCGACACGACGGTTCATAATATTTCGGATGTAGCGCAAACAACCGTCAACGACGTCAAGACGACAGTCAACAACGTCAAAACAAACGTAGAAACAGCGCTCGACACGCAGTCATCACGTCCTCGCGCGCGCAAGCCAACGACTCAGGACGACAGCGCACAAAAGTCAAAAGCGCGAACCGAAATGGGAGCGGGTCTTCCACGGATGAGAGCAGGTTCGTTTTTTTAGCGGCAACTCAAAGTAGCGTTTGAAGTCAGTTGAAGACGACTCAATGAAAGGAATCAACCACGAACCGCGCGTCGTTTCGTGTCAAAGGAAAGGAGTAACGGATGAATAAGAGCGAATTGGAAGCGAGCTCAGGAACCTCGACGAGCGTCGTCGCATACAGGCGCAATAACACTAAATTGATTTGTCGAGAAATGGAGACGCGCGACATTAACGTAGCTCTTTCAATCGAAACTGAATCCTTTGAGTTTCCCTGGCCGCAATCCGAATTTGCTCAAAGCGTCCGCGGAGAAGAACGTCGCGGCATCGTCGCGGAATACGACGGATTCGTTGTTGGTTACCTTATTTATGAGAAGCGTCATAATTCGTACAGACTTCTTAGTTGCGCAGTTTCTCGTCTTTCGCGACGCCAAGGGGTCGGCGCTTGTCTTTTACTTGCGTTGATGAAGCGCCTTGACGTTCGTCATACCAGAATATCGTGTATTGTTCGCGAGAAGAACGTCGTCGCGCAACTTTTTTTGCGGAGTCATGGTTTTAGCGCGATTCGCGTTCTCAAGGAGTTTTATACGTCGACTCAAGAGGACGCGTATCGAATGAACTACCGTTCTGACGACTGGTCTCTCGCATCGGACCAAATCAGGCAACGTCTCCTTTTACGTTGAGCAATCACGCGCAACCCCAAACAACGCTAAGAAAATAAGTCGGACTCCTGGCAGGGTCCTTTTTTATTTATGGTAGAAAATCGACGCGAAAAGGCTCGCAACACCCGAATGAAAATATAGTTTTTGTAGAAAAATCCCAATATTTCCGTATCGACGCCTTGTCTACCTTGCGTCTAGCGTTTAATATTATAAGTTGATTGTCGAGTATTGTTCTTGTCATCTGCGCGTTGAGTACGCGCGGCGATCATTTTCAAGCTCGTAACGAAACAAAGCTAACGATCGAGGAAATCCCATGAACGTCGTATTGACGCAAATTTTGTCGGCACAGTTATCCGTTTTTGCGGACGAGGCGCCGGCAGCGCCCGCCGGTAGCGGCGGTTTTGGTCTGGTGATGATGATTTTTATATTTCTCATCGCCATGTTCTTCCTTTTCATTTTGCCGGGCAAATCACGTGAAAAGCAGACGAAGAAGCTCCTTGATTCGATTAAGCCAAACGACAAGGTGTTGACCTACGGCGGCGTGATTGGCGTAGTTTGTACGGTAGATCGCGAAGCAGGCGAAATCGTATTGCGCGTAGACGACGCCAATAATGTGAAGGTACGTTTTTCTCTTTCATCAGTTTACTTTGTATACAACAAGGAAGCTGCGAAAGAAGCGAAAAAGGCGTCCGACAAAGAAAAAAGCAAGTAAGCGTTTTATCTCGCGTCGCGACGCAGTCTTTACGTGACGGCGCGAATTTAGGCAATAATATTTTAGATTGACGGTCGCAAGCATACGCTTGTATACGACCTTTTCACCCGACTAACGCAGTTTTTCCGCTTCGACGCTTACGGCGCGCGAATCGGTCGCCTGGAGCGTCGGGAAAACTTAGTTACTTATAAACAATTTTGACCCAAATGACTAGCGAAAAATTTACGTTGAGGCCGTATTTATACGGACTTGTAACGCTCGTTGCGTTAGTCGTCGGCGTATCGTCGGCGGCTACGTTTGCTCAAGACGACACGACAGCCGCGCCAGCGGCGACCGCGACGGAAGAGTCCGCGGCTGACACAGAAGCGGCGTCCCAGCCGACAACAGAAGTTCCTTCTCCTTCTGAAGAAGCTCAACCGGAGGCGTCTTCATCCCCTCAAGTCGAGAGTTCAGACGTAACCGTCGAAAAAGTTCCCGCGGAAAAAGTCAATCTTTCGGGATACGCGACGGTTTTTAGCGTCGTAATTCTTTTAGTTCTCGGCTGGTTTATCGGCAAAGCGTTAAGCAAGAAATTCCGTCTTCCCGAGTTTGCGAATGGATATTTCATAATATTCGTGTGTTTCTTTGGCGCATTGATCTCGACGATCGTAGGGCTGGTGAATCACAGAGTAAACCTTGGAATCGACTTACGCGGCGGTTCCGTTTTGGTTTACAAGGTAGATCCAGCGGAAGGTTCCGGGCACGACACAGTGACCAACGAAGACATGAGCGAGTTGAAGAACGCTATTATGCGTCGTATCAACCCGTCCGGTATTCGCGAAATTTCGATACAAGAGCTTGGAGCTAACACAGAAGTCAAGATAACGATTCCTGAAGCGGATCCTGCGGAAGTGGCTCGACTTGAACGCGTCGTCAACGACACGGGTCAATTGAAGTTTAGAATACTGGCTAACAGTTCCTCTTCAGATGAAAACGAAAAAGCCGTTATTGCGTTGGCGACAAATCCGGAACGCGCGGACATTAAATCGGATAAATTGGGCGACGACCAAATCGTCGGCGACGGGGTTGTTATTGGTTACACGTGGTTGCCGGTAGACCCGACGCAAGAAGACGTAATTCGACAAGGAGTCGTCTACCGCAACACGACCTATAAGGCTCGTACGGAAGAAGAACAAAAGGCCGCCCCGCACTTTGACGTGCTAGTTCTTGAACTTATGAGCAATTTTGAAGTCAACGGCAACAACCTTGATTTCGTTCAAGAGAGTATTGGCACAATGGGCGAACCGGAAGTCGTCTTTACGATGACGAAAGAAGGTTCCAAGCATATGCAACGCCTTACGGATCGTTACAAGGCTAATCCGGGTCGCGATCAAGGGCGTCAACTTGGCGTGGTTTTGAACAATCGTTTGTTTAGCGCTCCTAACATTAAGAGCACGATTAGCGATCGCGGTTCAATCACGTTCGGAAACGATCTTTCCGCGGAATCTCGCAAGCGTATCCAAGGCGAAGTTAGCGACTTGATTTCGGTAATGCACGCAGGTATTCTTCCCGCCAAACTTTCCGATAGTCCGGTAACCAAGCAGATCACGGGTCCGACGCTTGGCGCCGACACGATCCAAAAAGGGACAAGCGCAGTAATCTGGGCTGGCGTCGCGGTCGTACTCTTCATGATCATTTACTACGGTTACGGCGGTTTCGTGGCGACGTTTGCGGTCATAATGGACTTGCTTTTGATCATGATGGCGATGATTGGCATGCACGCGGCGTTTACGCTTCCTGGTCTTGCCGGTCTTGTATTGACGGTAGGTATGGCAGTAGACGCAAACGTTCTTATTTTCGAACGTATTCGTGAAGAACTTGCGGGCGGCGCGACGTTGCGCATGGCAATTCGCAACGGTTATCAGCGCGCGTTCACGGCGATTTTCGACTCGAATATCACCACCATGTTGACCGCATGGATTCTTTACCTGGTGGGTTCGGAACAGATCAAATCGTTCGCAGTCACGTTGTTCCTCGGCGTACTGTTCAGCATGTTCACGGCGACGTACGTTTGCCGTATAATCTTCATGACTTGCGAAAAGCTTGGTCTTATCAGCAATCGTTGCGTGTCTTCGCTTCTTCCAGGCATGAAACAAATCGGTCGTCCGAATTGGGATTACTTCAAGCTTTTCAAGAAGACGATTTGGATCTCGATCTTTATCATCGTGGTTGGCGTTATTTCTTTGTTCATTCGCGGCAAAGGTATTTTTGACGTAGACTTCGTCGGCGGTATTGAAGTTCAAATGGTTTTCAACGAACCGGTAGAGATATCAGAACTTCGTTCGAATCTTTCCGCCGATCTTCCCGACCTTACGGTCAGCACGCTCAATCTTGGCACAGACCAGGACGGCAACGAAGTCGCGCCGAATACATGTTATACAATCAGCGCGTCTTGCCCGATAGATCGTGAAGCGAAAGATTTCCAAGCGGACGTCGAAAAGCTTCTTGAAGAAAAGTTCTCCGGTAAACTTCGTCATTTCTCGATGGAATATACCGTAGGCGAACCTGAAGAAGTCACGTCAGTCGGATCCGATACGGTTCGTCATCAAACGACCGCGTCCGTTATTGTTAAACCGGCTCTTGCCGCCGAAGTTATCGAGGGTTACCTCAGCAAAGCGGCAGGCGACGACAAGTCGTTGACCTACACGGTAACACGCGAAGGTTATGAAGAAGGTTCTACGGAAGCCGCCAACGATTGGAAAGTTGTTTTTGATTCGGACGACACAGCCGCGATAGACAAATTGGTCAAAGGAGCGCAGGACATTGCCGATTCTCAAACAGCGTTTGAAGCTTCGAATATTGTCGGATCTTCAGTTGCCAGTTACGCGCGAACCCAAGGCGTTCTCGCGATTTTGGGTAGTTTGTTGTGTATTGTCGCTTACTTGTGGCTCCGCTTTAAGCGCGCGGTCTATGGAATTTCGGCGGTTGTCGGTTTGATTCACGACGTATTGGTCACCCTTGGTCTCGTTGGCGTAAGTTACTTTGTCGCCGGGGCGCTTTCCTTCCTGGGAATCACTCAATTCAAGATTGGTCTTTCAATGGTAGCGGCATTGCTTACGTTGATTGGTTACTCGTTGAACGACACCATCGTTTTGTTCGACCGTATGCGCGAAGTTCGCGGTAAGTCCGAAGCGTTGACGATTGAGATCATCAACAGGTCTATTAATCAATGCTTAAGCCGTACCATTTTGACGTCGTTGACAACATTGTTTGCCGCGTTGGTTCTTTACTGCTTCGGCGGCGCAGGTATCCATACGTTTGCGTTTGCAATGAGCGTCGGCGTTATAGCCGGTACATACAGCTCAATATTCATCTGCTCGCCATTCCTCTACTGGATGTTGAGCCGTCGTCAATCGAAGACGCCTTCTCAACGAGTTGGAGTTGAAGATACGAAAAAGGCTAAGACGAGCAAGTAATTTTGATGTATATTTGAAATAAACGCCTGTTTGGCGCGATACTTAGACGCAAAAGCGATTCGTTATTTCGACGTTTCGCTTTTGCTTTTTTCTTGATTATGCCAACAAACTTTTTCTACTTTTTAAAGCATATATCAACGCATCATAGAGAATTAACCATTTTTAAGAAGTATTCCAACGAGCGCGGTCAACTCATTGCAGAGCGTTATTCTTAAAATTATAATAGTGTTGCAGAAAGCGCGTTTTATTACGTTCTTCCTTTTACTAACAACAGAATTGGCAAGGATTGATCATGCGTTTGTCCACACTACCTTCATTACTTCCTCCATCTTTTTTCGCGTTCATTTTGATAATGAGCGCCATTTCGTCTTTTGGGGCGGACGATACGTCGTTCTTTACAGCGCGACGTCCCTTAAGCGTCTCTAAAATGTCAGGACTTGAAACACTCGCGCCGACCAATATAGGCAAATATGAAAAAGGTTATGAAGAACACGACGGCGTTTATGTTTGCGACGCGGGTTCGGATAGCAGCCAATGTTACGGCGTTTGTTTGCATTACAATCTTAACCAGACGACAGCCGAGCCTCTTGTCGCAACAGGTTTGAGTCGCGCCGAGGACGTTGGCGGCGTGTCTAATTACGATTACTCTCTTTATATAGACCTTCAATATACGGACGGCACATCGCTCTACTGCCTAACCGACTCCTTTTCAGTAGGAACCACCGATTGGCAAGAAGGTTTAGTCTCTATATTCCCAGAAAAACCGATTAAGAGTTTATCTTTTTACGGATTATTCCGCGGTCATACTGGCAAAGTTTTTTTTAAAGACTTGGCGTTGTATCAATTTAGTTCTAAAAGTCAAATTTCCCTCTTTGACGGTAAACCAGTAGAAATCCTTCCCGACAATCTTGGCACGAATTCTAGAATCTATATTCAGGACGCGGGTTCTAACGGCGATTACCTCTGCGTGAAACCAACAAGCGGGCAATCTGTTTCTATAGACGAGTTGGGTATTTCTCTCTCGTGTAAACCGGAAATATCGTCAAACGCACAAGATTCTCAGGATTTTTTTGACGTCTCGATCGTAGTAACCAATCTCGATAAAAAAGACAAGGCACTTACCCTGTTCTATTCAATTCCCTTTCCAACGCTCCAAGGCGCAGATAGTTGGGTTTGGTTTGACTCGCCACGCCAAAACAGAACAATATCAGCGGGCGAATACTCGACAACGCGAGTATTTGATGAAGTTGGCAATAAACATTGTTCAACGTATCCCTTCGGAGTCGTCGCGGCGCGAAACACACAAGGCGAGTATATAGGAGCGTTTGGTCTTGGTATTAATCCAGATTATCCTGCATTCTTTCGTATAGCAAGCAACGCGACAACTCGCGAGCTCTATATTGCATTTGATTTTTCATTGACAGTCGAAAAGCCCGAGGCAGAATTCCGTTTAAGCGAACTCAATTGGACGCTTACTCAAGACCAACAGGGCGTTTTACCAGTCGCCCAAGGTATTAAAGAGTCCGAGTCATCGATAATTGGTCAAATTCCATTTGGATCCAATCCATTCCGCGCGGCATTTGACGCTTATCGCCAACACTACCCGAAAAACTTTGAAGTTCGAGCTCTCAAGCAAGGCAACTGGATGGCGTTTGCCTCTATTTCAGCAGTTAAAGATTGGCAGGATTTCGGCTTTCAATACAAAGAAGGGATCGACGAAATATCGAAGGACGACGCGCTTGGAGTCACGACGTTTCGTTATACGGAACCCATGACATGGTGGCAACACATCGATGGAGCGGACCAGACGTCCCCGACTCTCGAGTCAGCGTCTAGTCTTGCACACAAACTTGCTGAAGAAAACGGTAAAAATGAAAACAGAACGTTAAAGAGCGGCGTAGCAGGAGCTCGCGTACTTTTTACGACAGGTTTTCGCGATCCCAATGGTAAATTATTCGGGTTAGCGTTAGATACGCCGTGGTGCAACGGAGTCGTTTGGAGTATTAATGACGCGCCGGGTCTTGTCGGACTCTCCCACGCAGGAAAGTTGCGTAATTCAGAGAACAAATTAGTCGACCCCCTTTCCGGATTCGAGTTGAAATGGAATGAAGAAATCGCGAACAGTTACTACCCGGCGCCATTAGATAAAAAAGACCTTCCTAAGACCAGGGCAGAATTTCTTTCATCCCAGTCGCAACCGGGTTGCGACGGCGAATATGTGGATTCAAGCGAAGGTTACGTCACGGCATTGATCGACTACGATCGCGCGCATTTCTCAGGTATGAGCACCCCCCTCGTATTTAACTCCCAGACTAAATCTCCCGGCATATTTCGCGGTTTGATTTCCTTCGAGTACGTCAAACGCATTTCAGACGACGTACACGCTCGCGGCAAGTTATCAATGGCTAATTCGACGCCTCATTCCCATTTTTGG
The DNA here is from genome assembly GCA_964447865.1 of uncultured Planctomycetaceae bacterium. Classification (GTDB taxonomy): domain Bacteria; phylum Planctomycetota; class Planctomycetia; order Pirellulales; family Thermoguttaceae; genus RUG369. The sequence continues at coordinate 11,461 of CAYUUL010000009.1, forward strand.
AACGCCACCCAATTGGACGTATGCGGAACCGAGAGTAATTGGCATTGGGACAACGCCTGGCGCCCCATGACAGACGAGGAACTCATGTACCGTCGCGTATTATGTTGCGGCAAGCCCTATTGTTTCCTCATGAATACGGACTTTTCTCAATTTTCGCATGAATTGACGGAAAAGTATATGCGTCGAACGACGGCATACGGCATGTTTCCCAGTATGTTTAGCGCAGACGCGTCCACCAAGCATTACTTCCAAAACGCGGAACTTTACGAACGCGATCGCGATCTTTTTAAACGATATCTTCCGATCATCCAAAAGGTTGCGGAATCAGGTTGGGAACCGGAGACATGCGCTCTTTCCAATGATGAAAAGATATACGTAGAACGATTTGGCTCGTTTTCACAATCAAAGATATCCTCTAATTCACGTCGACCGTCGGAACGCGTTTATCTGACGATATTCAATGACACGGATGAAGAAAAAGAGTATGAAGTGACGCTTGGCAAAGGTTTCCAGACGCAACTAACGCGCAAGGCCAACGTTGGCGTAAGAGAACTCATCGAAGCGAAAGAGACGAAGCCAGTTGATGGGAAACTGTCGGGGAAAATCGGAGCCCAAGACGTCCGCGTATTCGAATTCGACTAATATTTTGTATTACCATTTCTTCCACGCGCGCGTAAAATAGACTGAAGTTCGCGACTTCCGATCTATTTTGCGCGAGCGCGTTTTAGTTAGTATAGCTGCGTTCTATTTGTCATTATTCGACTGAAAAGTTAAAATTACCAAAAAAATTCAGAATAAAACTCGTCGGTAAAATCTCTTTCTCCCCTAACACAAAAAACGTAAGCGCATCTACATTCCTCCTCTTGAAGAAATTGTTACACATATTCATTGCTAATTATTGGAACGACAAAGGCTCAATCAAGCCTTACAGCACAATCCAACAGAACGTCGTTCACACGCGTTCAAACTAATTACAGGCGCAAGTTAAACAGTACTGCGTATAAGCGTCATACTTCAACGATTGGAATCAAACGACGAATTATTCACTTTGCGTAGGGAGAGCAAATGGAATAGGAGCGCGCGGTAGTTCTTCCATATTTGGTCCTGCGTCAAGTTCAGACGGATTGAGCAAGGTAAAGTTATCCCGTTCATAATCTTTAAAAAGAGGTTCCATCCAACGCGAATGTTCGTCATGTCCAGTTTCTTTTTTGAAATCTTCAAAAGTCACAGGACTTTTTCCAGAAGCGGCATTATAACAGAAGTATTTGTTGTCCGACTCATGCAAGCGTTCAGGGTAACTCCAGTAAACATTATCGTCAACCTTGTAATCCATGATACGATTGTGCCAAACCTTGATAAAGAACTGAGCGGAATCACAAAAGATATTTTTCCGAATCGTCACGTCGACTTTTTTCGCGTTTAACCCATAACCAAGGATTGGCGTCGCAATTTTATTAGGACGTTGTCGATGACTCCACCCGCGGCCACAATCAACGCAAAGGTTTCTTTCGAAGACCAGTCCTTCAACAATAGTCTCCGCATTTGTGAACCATATTTCGAAAGCCTGTTCGCACCGAAATATGACGCAATCGCGCACGACCAAGTTCCTTGCGACGTCTTGAAGCGGTCCTTGCGTAGTAACGGCGACGTCGTAAACGCGAGAAAAACGGCAACGTTCGACCAGACAATCTTCCAAACCGTCCCAAAACTCAACGCCATTTCCATAGCGGACGCGTTTTCCCTTCCCGCCTTGCGCATAAAGGTCTCCTCCTCCAATCCAGTCAAAAACGCAATCTCGAACGACAACGCGTTTCGCCGTTGGCAAGGAGATTCCATGCGCAGCAGTATGAGAAAAACAAATATTTTCGATAACCACGTCGTTACACGAACATACACATGTATTTTCACGGAGAGCGGCTTCTATTCCTTGAAAAAGCGTTCCAGGATTTTCTTCTGAAACGAAATAGACACGTCGATTTTTTTCGTCGTACCAAAAATCGTTGGGTTCCTTCATTTCCTCAAGAGCCCAACGTTTATTGCCAGCATATTCGCGTTGTTCATATGTTTTAGCGAAGCGATATTGCGCATTATCGTCGATTCTTTCAGAAGAGTCGCCATATTCAGTAAGCACAATATTCCCAACATCCGAGTTTAACCCGAGCGAAATTTCTTTAAATTCATGCGCGTCAAGCGGAACAAAATCGAAGACACACCCGTTTGGAACGCATCCTCCGAGAAAAAATGTAATACGGGCGTCCTCTGCAGTTTCCGTTGTTCTGAAGAGGACATGGTACTCTCGCCATTCGTTACTTACTTCACCAGGGAACTCTACGGTTTGTCCATATTGAGACCATGGGCGCGATTTCATCATGAGATTAACATTTGCATCAATATTAAAAGGAACGCTTGCCCTCGCTTTAAATCGGAGTTCAACACAGGATCCAGCGCGAATAGGAAACCCTTGATTTGTAAATTGCAGGAAATTTGGCGAGGAACCGGATTTTTTACAAACTAGCGAAAAACCATTTACGCCGCCAAGTTCTGGATAAGATTTTTTCACACAATCAGCGTCCGCATCCCCTTCGGCGTATACGCCCCAAACGCCATCATGCGCAAATGAACGCGCGACCTTGGTAACGCCCAAGTCTTCTCTCTCGACCATACGCGTCGCCCAAATTTTTGGTTGTTCCGCAACTAGCGTCCATTTTTCCTGTCCAGTCAAATCGACGCTGTTTATTATCCTCGGCATATTTATCTCGTCAGCAGCGCCGTAATCGGAATAAACGATAGGTAATTTTTTTTCTCCCGATTGACAACGCAAAGAGCCTCTCCAAACGCGACCTCTTCGAAATTTAACGGAATCACCAGGTTTTAGCGCGGCTCGATTCACTCTTGCAATAGAATTCCACGCGGAGCCTGGATTTGTTCCCAACGCGGAATCATCGCCATTTAACGAATCGACATAGTAATCGGTAGCATTGGTTTGCCCACCACAAAAAAGCAACGCGGCGAACGCGACTAACAACGCATATTTCATCATTATTCCTTTATAAAAATTCCAATACCCACGCCGAGACAGTATACGACGTCACCCAAAGAAATCAAACATTAGTCTTCCCAATCGATAGTTTATGAGTCTATATCACACATTTTCGTAAAAAGAGTTTTTCCAAACAAGACACAGAAAGTAAGTAAAACTTGAAAAAGCAGATTAAAATTAGAGAACAACGCTTGAAAATATGTTACAATTACACAAGTTTTTAACGCAACGCTTGAACGCGAACCATGCCAACCGTTCGCGTTAGAAAGTCAGCATAGGAGTCATTCAATGGTCGAATATTCGTTAGTCGTTCCAGTGTACAACGAAGAAGAAAGTTTACGAATTCTTTACGGCGAGATTGACGAAGTCACTAAATCTCTTGGAGCTCGCTTAGAACTTATCTTTGTAGACGACGGTTCGACGGATTCGAGTTGGTCGATCATAGAAGAGCTTGTTAAGCGCGACGAGCGAGTCCGCGGCATTCGCTTTCGTCGGAATTTTGGGAAATCGGCAGCGCTCGACGTAGGATTTAAAGCGGCGACCCTTCCGATAGTCATAACCCTTGACGCGGATCTTCAAGACGATCCTCGCGAAATACCAGATTTTTTGCAACGACTTGGCACAGACTACGACGTAATCAGCGGCTGGAAGAAGCGGCGTCACGATCCCTGGCACAAAGTTCTTCCGAGTCGAGTATTCAATTGGATGGTCAGTTCTCTAACGGGAGTTAAGCTTCACGATCATAACTGCGGCATGAAGTGTTATCGACGCGAAATTTTTGATGAAGTCACCCTGTATGGAGAGTTACACCGTTTTATTCCAGTCTTAGCCGCAGCGCGCGGATATAGGGTTGGCGAAAAGGTCGTAAATCACCGCGCTCGAAAATTTGGTTCTTCGAAGTATGGTTTCAATAGATTTGTGAAAGGATTTCTAGATCTCCTTTCGGTCAAATTCGTGACAGGCTACGGTCAACGTCCTCAGCACTTCTTGGGAACAGTGGGTCTTACCTCTTTTTTTGTAGGGGGCTTAACCTTATGTTGGCTTGCGTTACGTTGGTTTCTTGCGCGAATACCGGCGCTTGGTCTAGCGGAATATCATCTCTCAGATCGTCCGGCGGTCGTCTACTCGGCGGCTCTCATGTTGCTTGGAGCGCAACTTCTTTCGATAGGAATCGTCGCAGAATTGATTGTATCCTATCAAAATCGTAAAGGACGCGAGTACTCGGTAAAGACCGAAATTGGCGCGTCCCCGAAACCTGCAGGGGCCCCCTCGAGCGACGCCCATGAGACGGCATAAGAAACCGTATAGCTTTCTCGAGAGTAGAACAATACAAATCGTCGAAATTAGAGCCAATTAAGCCTAGTCCCCGCGGTAGATTCGTAAACGCGGTCGATTTTCGCATTTATTTCCCAGCGCGCGATTTACGCAGTTATTGGTTCGGCGCGCTAAAATTTTAGCTTTTTCACGTTCGAAATTGACAACGCGACACGGGGAGTCCTCTTCCGCCCCATTACAAAAATTTTGCGAGCGGAATTGTTTTTTTTCAGGAAACTGAGAAATACTTACGTTGTTAGGAACGGAGTTCGTCGCGTCAAGGAGCGCGAAGATTGCCAACGCGAGCATCGCGTCTCTTTCCGGGTTGTGTTGAATCTCATCCATACGCGCCGTTAAAATATTGCGTATGAAGGTCAAGCACAATTGCAACTTCATGGGATCCATATTTGATTCCTTACCGTAAAACCATCCGTAGACCAGTCTATTAGAGAGGGTATCTTTTTTTTTCGAGAATGGCAAGTACAATTTTTGCGAACGGTCCCGAGATAGGCGGCAACGCGAAGAGTTCAGATAGCGACGATAAAAACAATTGTAGATAAGCAAGGCGTTTAAATTAGAACAAAGTATCGATTTGAAGTTAAGAAAAAGTAGACTAGCCCTTGTCAAACGAGAAATATGCGATATATTATCATACCTAAGCGTTCCACTATATTCGCTCGCGTCGCGGGTCGAGGAGTGAGGAGCTTATCGCGGGCGGATCGCCAAGCTTAGGCGCGTTGCGTCCGTTGTTTTGTCGCAAACTGGACGTCGGGTCGAGTTCGAGCGATCGAGCATCCGCGTAAAACGTTTGGAGAATTAACCAATGACTATCGATAAAAGTTTAAAGATCAAGAAGGGCGTATCGCGGTCGCGTAACGTCCTGACGAGAGTGGAACGAATTGAAAAGATGCAGTCCCAAGACCGTTGGACTGACGAAACCTCTCCTCTCGCTCTTCCGAAGATTCGCGTCTATAAGGTCGTATTGAAGAAAAAGAAGAAGGCGAAGGACGAAGACGAAAAGAAGTGATTGTCGATCTTCTTTTGCGTTGCGTATTTTTACGCGAACGTTCTCTATCAAAGACCGGACGATGTGAGTTGTTTGGTCTTTTTTTATTTTTTACGAGCGTTTGTTTGTTTTTTATAAAATTTGTCTACTCTTTACTACAGCTTTCTTTAAAAATTTTTGCGGCGTCCACAATCGGGCGTAATTTTTCAGTAAGTTTATCTGCATTTATTTTTTTGAACTCACATTCCCAAATCCGAATCACTTTATACCCGAGTTTGGTTAAATGTTCAGTAACGGTACGGTCGCGCGCCTGGTTGCGTTCGATTTTTGCCCTCCAATATTCGGCATGATCTTTTGGGGTCGTATTTCTGCATTTATGTCCATGCCAAAAGCAACCGTCGACAAAGACTATAATCCGTAATTTTGGAAAGACGAAATCAGGTTTACCGAAAAGTTTAGCTTGCCGTCGCCACCCGACGAGTCCAAGATTTTTAAAAACCTCAACCAAGCGCAATTCAGTCGATCGATTATTGACCGACTTAACTTTGCTCATGATTTCAGAACGTTTTTTAGAGTCAAAGACGTCAAAATTTTTTTCGCGCGCCTCGTCGTTCCTTTTCAAGTTTTGTAATTTTTTGTCTGAAGAAAATTCGACATTATTTTCCAGCGAGTATTTATTTTTCCGCGTCATTATATTTAAAGATCAATGGTAGAAAACGTTCAAGCGCGCGTTGAATTAGGCAAACAGGGGCGGCATTACCAGCTTGTTTACGAATTTGCGAATCTGAGACGACGATTTTGAAATCATCAGGAAATCCTTGAAGCCGCAACATTTCTCTTGGAGTAAGTCTTCGAACGCCATTGACAAGCAAGTAATTATAACTTGCTCCGGCTCTCAAGGCGCAACTGTAAGGATAAGATGAAACTATGCCCGACTTGTTTTCGTGCCAAATAGCGGGAAAGAAATCGGAAGTATGTTTTTCCTTTCTTTTTTTGGCGATTTCCGGTGAAGCAAAATATTTTCTGTCGACGTTTTCATCTTTTTCCAAGAGCTCGGCAAGAGTTTTTCCATTAGAGACAACGGTAGGCCATTCCATATCGAAAGGCTTACGCGCCCCGACCACAACGACGCGTTCACGTTTTTGCGGCACGCCGCATTCTAAGGCATTTAATACACGCCAGTCGACATAATATCCAAGTTCTTCTTGCAAAACGCGTAAGACAATCTCAAAAGTTCGCCCATTATCATGGGTAGTCAATTGGCGCACATTTTCCAAGACAAACGCTAGCGGGCGCTTATCCTTTATAATTCTTGCCACTTGAAAGAATAGCGATCCTTTTGTCTCGTCCTCGAACCCTTTTCTCAGTCCAATAATCGAGAAAGTTTGGCATGGGAAACCGGCAAACAGGATATCGAAATCGGGAATATCATTTGACGCAAGAGTCGAAACGTCACCAAAAGGAGTCTCGCCGAAATTAGCGGCATAACTCATTTTTGCGTAATCATCGATATCGCAACTGAAAACGCATTGTCCTTGTCGATTCATTTGCGCCAACACGGCCTGCGCGGCATATCTAAATCCTCCAATACCACAAAAGAGGTCGAAAAACCGAATAGCCCTATCGGTCGTCGGATCGACCAAATCTTTTGGATTAGACGCAAGCCCCTCCATTTGCGCAGTTTTAGAAAAAGGGGAAGAAAATTTTTGGCTTTTTCTCGGAGCATAAACACGGCGTCCCAATGCTTGATCGGTAGGAAAAAGCGAACCTGGTTCCGCCATTTTTTCCTCTTCCACAAGTTCAACAAGGGACTTATCGGTAAGCGTCGTCACATAAGGCGCCACCTTAACCAACTCTTTTTTATCGTTTTTTTTTCCTTTTTTTTTCTGATTTATCCCAGTCTTTTCCCCATCGCATAAGTTTTCAAAATTTTCATCGTCGTTCTTTTCAGAATCAACCGGGCGACAATCGCCCACTTCGGCGACGGATTTATTTTTTTTTTCCTCCGAGACGACGTTTTCCCGCTTATGGGTTGTATTTTTCTCCCTACTTACCTGACCCTCATGAACTTCTTCTCTTTTATTTTTTTCAAAGTCAGAGTCGCCACCAACACTCGTATTCGCCTCTTCGTCATTTTTTTTTACAATTGACGCATTCGTAGGGGGATCAAAAAGTTCCTCGACAGTCTTTTGTAAAGTTTTAGCGATTTTTATGGCCGCTTCAACACTCACAGAACACTGATCTTCTTCCAAGGCGATAAGATAACGAGTCGAGACTCCGGTAAGCGCGGCAAGTTCTTCAACGGACAATCCTCGCGTTTCTCGAGTCATCCGAACCAAGTTTGTCATTTCGTTCGTTCTCCGTTTTTCTCGACGTCATTTTTTGGCGTCACATTGTCCGGCATATCGTTCGTTTTCACCACGAACGAAGAAATTTCGGGTTTGTCTTGTTCAATCACAACAGGCGCCACCTTCTTTATAGAAGTAGATTCGCAACTGTTCGTGTCGGCAATAATTTCATTGAGTTTTTTGAGCCAATCAGCGGGAACCATGAATATTCCTCGATTTGCCGACTTATAACATAAAGACCTTGCCTTTTTCGCAACGGCGACGGCGGCAAGTCCGCGTCCTTGTCGCGTGAATAAAAGAGCTTGGAGGTAAAGAACTTTCTGCAACAACCCACGAGCGACAAAGTATTTTTTCTCAAAAAAGAGCCGTTTTGTAGTTTGTAATAAGGCGTCAAGTTCGCTTTCAATCGCCTTAAGGTCGCGTTTCCGCGCCTGGATCAATCTAACGCGAATATAGTTTGCCCACAACTCCCCCCCCATTAGAGTAAAGTCATCGTTTACCTCATTGTCGCCAACGACCTGTCGAAAAACTTCAACTGCATTTTTGGCGTTTCGAACCGCATCTTTAAAGGCGCACGCACGTCTCGCGACAGACGACCAAAACTCATCGCAAATCATACGCGGGGTCGAAATTTTTCCGAATCTTAAATCAATTTCTTCGAGTTCGGAACGATATAATTTAGCGGCGGGCCCATATCCTTTTTCATCCACCTCCAAGGCGAATCGCGCAACGCGTAAAAAGTAATAGAACCCCCAAATTTTTTCAACGCCTTCGAAATTCTTTACCTGTTTGGTCGTCTCGTCAGTTTTCGTCGCATCATTACTTTCGGACGTATTATCAATCTCCTGATCGTTATTGTTTTCAGACGACTGATTCTTCCCAGAAAGCAGGTCGCCCCCGACCCCCAATTTACGCAACAAGTTAACGTATTTTTGTTTCAAAGAACGTAAGAAGACTTGGAACGCCAAGACTTTTTTATTACCTATCGGAAACGATTGTTCAATAAAAGCAGGTAAAACTTCAATATTTGCGACCCCGTCGTCAACCGTTTTTTCTAATTCCGCTCTGACAGTTGCGGAATCAAGCTTCAACGAACCTTCACCTCTCTCTTCGCCACTCAACCGTTCAAAAAGTAAGGAAGCCTTAACGACGTCAACGCTTAACCGTTGAAAATGGAAGTTGTTCAGCAACATCTCTCGAATCTGCGGATCAACGCCTTCAACCGACGAAATTTCATCGTTACAACGCTTTAGCACATCAAGCGCGTTGTTTAGAGAGTCGTAAGCTTTACGCGGAGCGCCGAACTTAGTCCAAAAACGAATATGCGCAAGGTAATGACCGATCATTTTAACATTATGCGCGTTTTGGTTCGGATCAAGATAAGCAACAACGACGTCCATAAACTCCAAAGCTTTTTTCGCCACATAAAAACAGTTACGATTCAGATCGGCCCATTCGAGGAGTCCGAAGCTCAAATCCCAAAGCCGTTCCGCGCAAGCGGCGCGCGTTTTTTTTGAAAACGAGTCAAAACGGCTCGCAATAAGGAAGAAATACCTAAGGACAAATCTTCCTTCTTTTAGTCCGCCGTCAGAAAGTAAGCGACAAAGCAACTCTGCGCACTGATTGATATTCGAAGCCAAGACGCGTTTTTTTGTAAACGATTCACCGAGAAAATTAATGGCAAGGGCCAGATAGTTCAAGTAACTATCCTCGTTTTTGTTTTCCTTTTCAATAGCGGCGAGTTCACGATAGAGCGTTCCCAGGCGTTCAGCGACTAGCGCGCGTTTTCCAACGACCTTAACTTCGTTTTCAATAGATTTTTCCTCTTTTAATAGCATTTCTCGCGCAAAATCCCTCTCATTTGAAAATTCGAGAGCAGATTTCGCCAAGGAATGATAGAGGTATGAAAAAGCAAGCAAATCGATAGGCGACTGATTTTCCGCGCGAAGAGCAAACTCTTTTTCTTCACGTTCAATAAGCTTACGAACGTCGTCCATCCTTCCGCGCATAATTAGCCAAGCGACATAACTTGCGACAGCGACGCCGCAATGCACCTTCGCAGATGCGTCGTCGAAATTCGCGGCGCGTTCCGCCGCCTGTAAGGCGAAGCGTAGAGTAACTTCCATTTCATTGTAGAAATCGAGCAAACACGCGTCGCGTAATTTTCTATCTTCTTCATTATCAGTAGGCTTTACCTTATCCTCGTTTTCGAAGGCGACGATCATTTTTCCCAGGACGCTTCCCATCATTTCCCCGATAAGGGCGGCATTTAACCAATAGAAAGCATCCTCGGGGGCTTCTTTTTTCTTAGCCATTCCGTCGAAGGCGTCGGTAAAGATACGTTCAAACTCCCTAATTTCAGCGACAGCCAGGGGAACTTCATTTTTTTCGACCATGATATCGACGGTTTTCTTTAGGAGTTCTAAAAGAACCGCCGCCAAGGCAAATTCATGATTTGCCACGCGTCTTCTCAAGACATGCTTACACGCGTCGACGTCAGAAAAATAGGCGCGTAGTTTTAGATCATTTCCCAGTTTTTCTCTGACAAATCTAACGCGTTCCTCACGATATTTCGCGAAGAATGAGAGTCGACAAGCGTCCATCATTTTTTTCAAGAGGGGATCGTCAGGTCGTTCCTCGACAAGCAGAGTCATAGGTTCGTCGTTAAAGAGCGAGTAATTCATATCGCAATATCGTTCGAACCTTGGCTCCCAAACCGATTTTTCCAAGAGATCCGCGCGCATTCGTCGCGCGTCGACGATAAAAGCCTCAATACTTTGGAGAAACAACTTACTCTGACTAGACTCTTCTCCCTGTTCGTTTGTAGACCAGTCGGATTCGATAAAGAGTCTTCGCAAATAATTAGCGAAACTCAACCACAAATGCACGACGCGCAACCCGGTATAGGCGCCGTCAATTTTTCCAGCGACATCAGTAGAAACGCGCGAAATGACCGCTAAATAATCGAGAAAATGCCATCTTTTTTTTCTCAATTCGGCGACAGTGATCCTGGCGCACCATCTCAGGTCGTCTTTTGCGACGTCAACAGCGCCGGTAGATAATTCGGCCTGCGCCTTTTTGGCAATCGAATCAACGAGAAAAGTTTTCATCGTATCGTCGAGTCCATCGGCGAGGTAACTCTCGATAAGTAGTTTTTTAACACGTCTCAGATCGGCGGTTGAGACAAACGCTTTGTTTTTTTCACGGTCGTGAAAAAACCCGCGCATAACCAACGCTTTCGCGAGTATAATTTGATTTTCGAGAGAATCGTCCTCTTTATAGACGGAGTCCAACAACTTAATGGCCTCGTTCGTAATAGCAAAAGCTTCTCTTTTTTTTCCGATTTTCAAATAGACGAGTCTTCGCTGTAAGAGCAGTTGAGCATAGATAGGCGCAATACGTTTACGTTCGTCCACAGTCAAACGATCAACGAGATCGCGTATGAGTTTCCGCATCTCGACGACAGATTCCGTCAGATTGAACCAGAGACACAGATCGAGCACAAGACACGAGTCGACAATAACTTGCGTCAACATATCAAAGGCGTCGTCTTTTTTTGAGGCGAGCACAAGGACGTCGACGGCGCGTTCAATATCGCGCACAGCAAGTAGAAGTCGTTGTTGGAAAAGGTAGATAGTGGCGCGTCTTCGCAAAGCGTTTTCCAAGTGCGCGTAAGCTACAACACGCCGCGCCATAATGGAATCATAGGCAAGGAATTTTTCAAGCGTCTCAACAGCGCGATCGAGCGGGACGAGGGCGTTGGCAAGTTCACCGCGTTGAGCTAAGACGTCGGCTTGAACTTCAAGGAGATGAGACAAAGGCGCAAAGTATGATTCTTCGTCGTACGAAAGTAGTCTTTCCTCCGCTTGAATAGCCTCTTCCAAGGCTTTATCAGCTTCTTCGACTTCTCCCAGGTTCCGTAGAGCGGCGCTTAAACGATTTGTAACGTTGACTTTTTCCGCAAGAAAAAGTTCCTGGTCGGCAAACTTTTCGAACAACCTTAACGCCTCGCGATAAGAGTCGACCGCCATTTTGGCGTCGCCAATAGCCATATACGCTTCACCTAAGGAAGCGCAGACGAAACCAACGGACGGCTCCACAGCCTCAACGCCGGAAGCGATTAAATCGTCAAAGAGTTCTTTTGCACGTTCAAAAGAGGTAAGCGCGGCGGAATCTCCGCCCGAAACCAGCAAAGCATTTCCACGAATCTGCCAAGCGGTAGCAAGTAATCTTTTAGCGTCAGGGTCGGGACAATTTTCCGCCCAATCGCGAATTTTATTTAGAGCGCCATTTGCAAGATCCATAGGAGGCTTGAGGCCATTCCTTAGAAAGAAGACAGGCCGTTGTAGGAGCGCTCGAGCAATAAGGGCGCCTTTTACGTCGTCAAAACATTGCGGATCCGAGTTTTCATCATCGTTTTCCAGCAAATCTTGCGCCTCGTCTAAATCCTTAAAGGCGCTAACGCGTTGTTCACGAGTAGCGCCGGCCGCTCTCGCAATGAGAAACTTTGCCAGTTCTTGCCTTGACTCCGAATCCCCTTCTTTAACGCGTCTACGCAAATAATCAACCTTATCGTCGTCGGGAACAGATTCGTCCTCAAGATAATCATAATCAGTTCCGAACTCAAACGGTTGATTTTCGCGGTCAGTCGCATCTTGCTCATCGTCGTCCGTCTCGTCGAGACCGCTGAAATCATTAAACAACAAATCCATTTCGCGATCATTAAGTTCAGAATTCCATTTCTCACCGGAAGCGTCTGAAGAAGGCAAATCCGCTTTTTCATCTTTTTGTTCCGTAGGCAAATGCGTCTCGCCAGAATTTTTACCGATCTCAATATTTTTCTTACGTCGCCACCGTTTAGGAGCGTCGTCGGCTTCTTCCTTCTCATCACCGTCCAGAGGATAGTTTCGCGCTTTGAAGAACGCGCCATGGAAACGTCCGCGTTCATCCTTAACATTTTTGTCGTCGACGCCTTCGCTAGCGTCAAGTTCAGGCTTATCCTCGGGCTCGTTTTTTTTCCAGGCGTCGGGATCATTTTCGTCTTTTTCTTCTTGATCCGCGGCAAAAAGCTCCCCCTCCGTTGGGAGTTCGAAATTCCAATAATCGGCGTACCAATATTTGTTAGAATGAACGGACTCGTTAGATTTAGCGGAAAAATTCGTGGAAGAGTCCCGTTCTTTTTTTGGCGCGTTTTCTTCCTCAGAGACGTTTTCTTGCGAAGTCTTTTCCCCGGTCGAATTATCGCAAGAATCGGCCTTTTCGTCCATTGAGCTCGAAATAGATCTTTCAGATTGAGGAACGTCGAGCGCGTTTTCGGTCGTTCCTTGCGACAAAGGTCGAGCCATTTCTCCTTCAGTCGCATCGTCGCGTTTTTCCGTATTATTCTTTTTTTCGTTTCGCCGTTCAATAATAGTCGAGACTAAACCAGTCAATATACGAACAGTTGCAGAGAGCCTTTCTTTTGCGTCTTCCTTCGCGTTCGATTCCTCGTCATTTTCAACGCCGTTCCACACCGCTGAAACGAGAAATAGACAAGTAACGGAAGAGATAGCGTAAAAGAGTTCCAAATTTGCGGGTAAGAGCATCGCATCCACCGTTTCGTAAATCATATACATCTTTCACATGTGGGCAATCGGCAAACGAGCCGACCGAACGCCGCGTTACCTTCGCGTAGCGCGCAAAATCTCTTCAAACCGAGCCTGCATGCATAAATCGCGTAATAATTTCAAAAAAGCCGTTTGCTCATCGTTCCAGACAGCGAAGCCGCCGTCAACGGAAGCATATTCGGCAAGCGCAACACTCACAAGTTTATTCGCCAGACGATCAATTCCGTCAAGAGTTTTAGCGCTCACCCAAATTAACTCGGGATCGTCATGAAGAATCCAAGTTTGATTCCATTCATTTTTTCCCAAATCTATCTTATTCAAGACATTCAGTCTTTTTTTATGCAAATCGCCGTTCCCTAGAAACTTCCGGAACCCCCAATCTTGTCGTTCACGACTCTTGCCGCAATCGTAGATTGTCAACACGAGATCCCCCGACATTACATTCCGGGTCGCCAAAGCAGTTCCGGCGCGTTCAATTTCGTCGTCAGTCTCTCGTACGCCAGCCGCGTCAATCAGCTTAAAATTCCAACCGTCAATAACAATTGAAGCGCTAACAAGATCTCTTGTCGTCCCGGCAAACGGCGAAACGACAGCGCGTTCAAAACCGAGAATCGCATTAAGCAAACTACTTTTTCCGACATTTGGTTCACCGAGTAGCGCAACGACAATCGGTTCAAGTAAGAATCTCCCCCATTTAGCTTGGTCAATCGCGGCATTGAGAACAGCCAGACACCATTCACGATTCGGGGTCCGCGCTTGTAATTCACAATCCAATTCGTCAAAAAAATCGCGCCAAGCGCACCTTTGCGCAACAGCAATTTTTGCAATTCTTTCAGTTGTAGCGTTAGCGACCAACTCATCCGCCGCGGAGTAAAACAACCGCTCCACATTTGAGTTTATTTTTTTGTCGAACGCGTCTTTTGAATTACAAACTTCTTTGGCGAGCACAACGCGTTCCCATTCATTGGCAGAAACGAGAGCGGCGCCGGCAGAAACAAAATAGCCAAGCAATCTTGCAGAAGCGATCTCACCGCCGTGGCCGTCGATTTCGAACGCGTCGCCGCCCAAGAAACGCACCACAACTTCATCAGAAGCTCCGCCGATTTCGTCAAAACGAAACAGCCCGAAGTAGGGACGACCGAGGTCAAACTCAGTAAACTGAGAACCATCGGTCCTCCGTAACCTTTCTAACAGGAGTTTTTGCGAACCGTCGCCACGAACGCCGACACAAGCAATAGCGCCGCGTCCAAACGGAGTTAAGCGAGCGACCTCCAGTCGCCGATATCGTTCGATCAGTTCGTCCACCCCCAAGGTTCCTTATCTCACGCTAAAGATTTTTATCTGGTCTCTTTTTGTTCATTTTTACAAGGTTGCGCGCCTTTTTCTTGTTCCTTTTCAGTAATATCAGTCCAACTTTCCGCGACGCCAGGGGCGCCTTTACTATCAAAGAGTATTTCGCGGAGTTTACGCGGCTTTCCCCCAGAAAGTTCGAGAACGCACGAATCATATGGAGTTCCGTCCAAGCTCCTTCGCAACATGATATATATCGCGTTTGAGTAGACGACGAAAGCCATAAAAGCATAGACCAAAGGCACAAGAGTCAAAGAAAGGCGCCAAAACGCCAGCCATCCGCAACTCATTGGAGCGGATATATTGTAAATCGAGTCAAAAACATTCACGCACGCATTGGTTACAATGTCGACGATTCCCAATCCAAGAACCGTTAAAATCGTCCCAAATATCATGTATAAAATATAAAAGAAAAACCTTTGAGTAACGTATGAAAACCCTCTCGAGACAGCGTCAAAACAATCGGTATTTTCCGCCGCAATAGCGCTAATCGCCAAAGGCAAAGTCATACAGAAAATCAAAAAAAGAAACGCGCACACCCCCAAACACAGGATAGTCAAAGGAGCGCATAATTCACCGAACTTACCGCACTTTTCAACAATAAAAGCGCCCAAGCAAATGGTAGCGCCAACGACAAAGGGGAGTATTCCCGGCAAGATCGTGGAAGCAAACTTTTTCGACGCGAATACAGCCGAAGCAATAATCGAAGATTTAGAGGACGAAGTCAGGGCCACGACATTGGAACGCGAAAAGGCAAGGAAGAACCACAAAGCAAAGAGAGCGGAGAAAACAATCGCAACAGTCGCGCCAACACCGCCAAACTCAGCATTCCTAAAAATAAATTGACTTGAGGAGTTAAAACAAAATTTTCCGTTGGGACACGTCAAGACACAAGGAATCTGCACAACGCCAAGTAGTTTAGCTAAGAACGCGAAAACAACAGAACCAAGGATCAAAAAAGTCGGTTTAAACGTAGCGGTAAAAGCGCGAAAAAAAATCACCGGCGGAATTAACGCTTGCCAATCTAATCGTCTGATCGTACCTTCGTCAAGATCGGTTATTTGCTTCATTCTGGACATCCCCCTAGCGGAAACCCAATCCCGCGCTCAACAAACGTATAAACAGCGTTCCAAAGACGCTAAATTACCTAAAACATTTCTCCCATTTTATAGGCGCATATGAAAAAAGCAACTAAACGAGGAAGCAGAAAACAGGAATAATCCGTCAAAGAGATAAAAACATACATTTAAACCAGAGCGTCAATCGAGATTTTCCCCGACTATTCAGAGCAAAATAAACGCGGAGTCCCGTCCGGGAACCGCGTTATTTCTTTCCCTTACCCCATTATTCTTGAGTCTGTTCTTTCCCATCGTTAAAAGTCTCCGATTCAATACCGGCAATCTCTTCTTCTATCTTGTCGATATTTGGAACGTCGATCGAGTACTCCTCCCCGAGCCACTTTCCCAAGTCAATCGTTTTACAACGCGTAGAACAAAAAGGGAGCGCCGCGTTAGGATCGTCGGCGGAAAAGACTTTACGACAAATGGGACAACGCATTTTAAATCACGCCTTCGTTTTCTCTTTTGGAACCGAATCACTTTTCGTAGTTTTCTTTTCGGCTTTTTTTTCCGGCTTTGGGTCAGATTTAACGGACGTTTCATGTTCAGACGAACTTGCGGGCGTCGTACTCGCGGGAGTAGAACTTGAATTTTTATAGTCAGTACAGTAGAAACCGTGGCCTTTAAAAATAATCCCCGTCCCACCGCTAATCAAACGGCGCAAAGCTTTTTTACCGCAATTTGGGCAAACCTCCGCAGGCTTTGCCGTCATTGAATGAAAGATCTCAACGACTTTATTACACACTTCGCAATGATATTCGTAAGTCGGCATTTTTAACGATTCTATCGGACGCCGCAAATGTTTTTACGAATTCACGGCGTCCAAAACAACGTAATAAAACGTTTTAAAGCTTAAGGTTATTAATTCTCTTTTTCGTCTTTGCTTTCACTCGATTTTTTATCAGAAGGAGCGGCAAGGACAACTTGAGCGGCGCGCACAACACGTTCATGCAAAGTGAACCCCGCTTTCAGTTCGAAGACAACAGTATTTGCTGGAAATTCATCGTTTGGGACAAAAGCAACCGATTCATGAAATTTCGGATCAAAAGGTTTGTGCAACGCTTCAATTTTTTTTACGCCGTGTTTCTCTAAGACCTTAAGAAACTCATCGTAAACCATTTTGACACCGGAGACAACCGCTTGGATATTATCTTTCGGATTCTCGGCGTTGACGGCCAAACCCAAGTTATCCCATAGCGGGATAATATCACGAGCAAAATCGATACCTGCATATTTCCTTTCCTCGGCGGCCAGACGCGAGGTTCGATTACGAAAGTTCTCGAGCTCAGCCAAAGCGCGCAGTCCGCGGTCGTTTGACTCTTCCAGATCAGCTTTAAGTTTTTCATACTCGGCGACGGAAATCGTCACGGTATCATCAGCGACTTGTTCCTCTTGGGAATTCGCAACATCATCTAACTTTGAAATATCTTCGTTATTATTTTCGTTATTATTTTGCATATCGCACCTCTAACGTCCACTCAATAGTAGAACGTCGTTTCCTTCGATAAAAACGAAATCGCCACCGTCTATTTTTTCTTAGGGTCAGCAGCTTGTTTATCTTTTTTTTCTGGAAAAAAATCCTTTACAAACTGTTTAAGGCTCGCAGTAAAAGACTTCTTTTCTTTGAGAACGGAGTCTCCTTCGAACTCAGCCAACTTCCGCAAAATAGCCTCATGTTCAGGAGTAATCTTCTTTGGGACTTCAATGTAGAGTTGAATAAGCAGATCTCCGGTAACATTTCGTCTTGGGGTCGGCATACCGCGCCCTTTCAGACGAATAACGTCGCCGTTTTGCGTACCGGCAGGAATCTTTACCTTTTCTACGCCATCCAAAGTAGGGGCGTCAATTTCCCCACCCAAGGCCGCTTGCGCATATCCGATAGGAATCTGACAAATCAGATCTTGTCCTTCACGGCGGAAGAACGGATGTTTTTTAATTTGGATGAAGACGTAACAGTCGCCGGCAGGTCCACCATTAGGGCTATGATCGCCTTCCCCTTGCATACGCAATCTAACGCCGCTATCGACGCCAGCGGGAATACGCACTTCACGAACGACGTCTTTTGGAACTAGCCCGGCGCCATGGCAATCGGGACACTGTTCAAGAATGACCTGTCCGCGTCCACCGCATTTAGGACAAGTTGTCTGAATAGAAAAGACGCCAGTCGATTGTTGTATACGCCCATGTCCGCCACAATATTTACACACTTCCGGACGAGTCCCCGGTTTAGCTCCGGTTCCGCCGCAAGTCTGACAAACCTCGTGTCTTTTAAAGCGTACTTCCTTTGTAACGCCTTTCGCGGCCTCATGCAAATCAAGAGTAACGCCGCAACGCACGTCGCCGCCTTGCGTAACTCCCCCGCGTCTTCCGCCTCCGCCGAAAATATCGCCGAAGGCGCCACCAAACAGATCGCCAAAAGCGCCAAAGATATCGCTGACGTCTTGGAACCCGCCGCCTCTTCCGTTACGTTCTAGTCCTTCTTTTCCGTAACGATCATAAATTGCTCTTTTTTCATTGTCCTTGAGCGTCTCAAAGGCTTCGGCCGCTAATTTAAATTTTTCAACGGCAGTTTCATCACCCGGATTCAAATCGGGATGATATTTCCTCGCGGTTTTACGATACGCAGAGGCAATTTCCTCAGCCGTGGCGGAACGTTCAACGCCAAGTATTTCGTAATAATCGACTTCTTCGGCCATTATAACAGCATTTCCCCAAAAGGCGCTCCAAAGAGCGTCGCGGATCCCGGTAATCCAGGTCAGCAAGTAAAAAACTAATAGTAGTACGATTACAATAACATAATCGCGGGAGCACGAATCGCTCAGGAACGCGCGTCAAATATTCTTTGTCGCGAGTTCGTTTTTATTAAAAAAGGATTCGCCCGACGCCGAGCGAATCCGATCATTTTCCAACAACAACGCCGATCAACATGTCATGCAGTCAAAAAAATAAGCTTCGGTCTCAACGCTCAAAGAGCTATTTCGAGTTATTTCTTATCTTTTTTGACGTCGGTGACAAGGGTCTCGGTCGTCAGCATAAGTCCGGCGACGCTAGCGGCGTGGGAAAGAGCGGCGCGCACAACCTTCAACGGGTCAATAACGCCAGCTTCATACATATCCTGATACTTACCGGTCGCTGCATTGTATCCCATAGCGCCTTCCTTTTGGGAAACTTCGTCGACGACGACAGTACCGTCGGCGCCACTATTGTCAACAATCTGACAGAGCGGAGCAGACAAAGCTTTGGCGAGAATATCGACGCCGATTTTTTCATCGCCGCGGACGTCTTTACGTGCCTTCTCAACAGCGTCTTTACAACGAAGAAGAGCAACGCCGCCGCCGGGGAGGACGCCTTCTTGCGCGGCCGCGCGAGTAGCGTGCAAAGCGTCGTCAACGCGATCTTTCTTTTGCTTCATTTCCGCTTCGGAATGAGCGCCAACTTTAATGATAGCGACGCCGCCGGACAACTTCGCGAGTCGTTCCTGATACTTTTCGCGATCGTAGTTGCTTTCCGTTTCGTCGATCATACGACGCAAGAGATCAGTACGCGCTTTAATATCGGACTTCTTCCCTTTACCGTCGATGATGACAGTCTTGTCTTTGTCGACGTCGATTTGTTTCGCTTGACCGAGTTGGCTCAATTCAACGGCGTCAAGCTTGATACCCAAATCTTCGCTGATGACTTCGCCGCCGGTCAGAATCGCGATATCTTGCAACATAGCCTTACGACGATCGCCGAACCCAGGAGCTTTAACGGCGCAAACGTTGAGGACTCCGCGAAGCTTATTTACGACAAGCATCGTAAGAGCTTCCGCATCGACGTCTTCCGCGATAATCATAAGAGGCTTATTTTTAGCGGAAACTTTCTCGAGCAACGGAACGAGTTCGCGAACATTCGAGATTTTCTTTTCATGAAGAAGAATATAAGCGTCTTCCAAAGAGCACTTCATTTGATTCATATCATTGATGAAGTACGGAGACAGATATCCCTTATCGAATTGCATACCTTCAACGACTTCATAGGTCGTTTCGGCAGTTTTACCTTCTTCGACAGTAATAACGCCGTCGTTTCCAACAGCTTCCATCGCGTCGGCGAGGAGTTGTCCGATTTCACGATCGTTGTTAGCGCTAATAGAGCCGACATTCGCGATTTCTTCTTTGGTCGTGACCGGCTTAGCCATTTTTTGCAATTCGCCAATCGCGGCGTCGCAAGCGCGATCAATACCGCGACGAATCGCGGTCGGATTGCTACCTGCGGTAACGTTACGGAGACCTTCACGGTAGATAGCGCGAGCCAAGACGGTAGCGGTAGTAGTACCGTCGCCAACGACGTCGTTAGTTTTAGAGGCAACTTCATTGACAAGTTTGGCGCCCATATTTTCGAAGGGGTCATCAAGCTCGACTTCTTTACTGACAGAGACGCCGTCTTTGGTCACTTTCGGACCGCCATACGATTTACTGAGGACGACATTTCGTCCAGTCGGTCCTAAGGTAACGGCGACGACATCGGCCAATTTATTCACGCCGTCAAGCATCTTGCGTCGAGCTTCGTCATCGAAGATCAATTGCTTTGCCATGGAAAAACGTCCTTATATGTTCATTGTGAGAAGGACGGCAAAAAAGAGGTTTGCTCGTGAATTTGCCGAGTCGCTTCTGCGAATATTTTGAAAGGTGAAGAAAGAGTTCCGACGCCGACCATCAATACGAACATCGTTCAAGCCGACGCGGAAAACAATCGTTAAGCTCACGCCTTGACAACTTTGGCCAGGACGTCGCTTTCGCGCAAGATCTTATACTTTTCGCCGTCAACTTCGACGTCGGATCCAGAATACTTGCCATAGATGACTTCGTCGCCAACGGCAACATTCATTTCAGCAAGCTTACCGTTGTCGAGCAAACGTCCGGCGCCTGCGGCAACGACGACGCCGCGTTGCGGTTTTTCCTTAGCGCTGTCAGGCAAAAAGATACCGCCGGCGGTTTTTTCTTCCGCTTCCAACGGTTCAACAACGAGACGATCTTCCAACGGCTTAAGGTTCAGAGATTTCTTAGCAGACATTCTAGACGTCCTTTCAATATATTTATATCTTCGATATTTTTTAGTTAAGTGGAACAGGCGAAAAAGTTCGCGAGTTCAAGGAAAAGAGGCGAAAATAGACGCCGCAATCGAGCGGCGTCACAAGGCCACAACAGAACGACGAGGGTCAGATCAGAAGCCGCCCATGCCGCCCATGCCGCCCATACCACCCATTCCGCCCATAGCGTTTGGATCAGGAGCCGGAGTCTTTTCCTCTTTCGGAATATCAGTCATAAGGCAAGAGGTGGTAAGCAAGAGCGAAGCAACGCTCGCGGCATTTTGCAAAGCGGTGCGCACAACCTTAGCAGGATCAATAACGCCAGCTTCAACAAGATCGCAATAAGCGTCTTTATCGGCGTCATAACCGTCGTTCTTACCAGTCATTTGGCGAACGCGATTGACAACTACCGCGCCTTCGACGCCGCAGTTTTTCGCGATTTCACGAATAGGAGCTTCGAGAGCGCGTTTAACAATTTGTACGCCGTATTGCTCGTCTTCAACCTTCGAATCAATATTTTCGAGGGAGTCGGCGGCACGAAGCAACATAACGCCGCCGCCAGGAACAACGCCTTCGTCCAACGCGGCTTTAGTAGCAGCTTGCGCGTCTTCATAAAGGTACTTACGTTCCTTCATTTCGGACTCAGTCGCGGCGCCAACATTGATACGGGCAACGCCGCCTGCGAGTTTCGCAAGGCGTTCTTGCAACTTCTCTTTGTCGTAGGAGCTTGTCGTCTTTTCGATTTCCGCGCGAATTTGGTCGGCGCGAGCGTCGATATCCGTTCTCTTACCAGCGCCGTCGACGATAGTCGTAGAATCGCCGGTTACGACAATTTTCTTAGCTTTTCCGAGGTCGGAAATTTGCACCGCGTCAAGTTGAACGCCCAAATCTTTATAGACGGCGGTAGCGCCGGTCAAGATAGCGATATCGCCAAGCATCGCCTTACGGCGATCGCCATAACCAGGAGCTTTAACAGCGCAGACCTTCAAGATACCGCGCAATTTATTAACGACCAAAGTAGCCAGAGCTTCGCCTTCGACGTCTTCCGCGACGATGAAGAGCGGCTTGCTCTGTTTGCTAATTTGTTCGAGCAACGGAACCAAAGACTTCGCAGTAGAGATTTTTTCTTCGAAGACGAGCACGAGCGCGTCTTCCAATTCAACTTTCTGATCGTCTTCATTCGTAACGAAATGCGGCGACAGATATCCGCGATCAAACTGCATACCTTCAACGACGTCGACGTAGGTCTCGAATTGTTTCCCCTCTTCGACGGTAATAACGCCGTTCTTTCCAACCTTCAAGAAGGCGTCGGCAAGCACTTTACCAATGGCGGAGTCATTGTTTCCGGCAATGGTCGCGACTTGTTCAATTTCTTTACGGCTCTTTTCATTGACGGGAACCGCTTGTTTATCAATGAAATCGCCAACGACGGCGGCGGCCTTCTGGACGCCGCGGGAGAGAGCCATCGGGTCAGCGCCGGCGGCCACCATTTTCAAGCCTTCAAGGTAAATCGCTTCAGCCAAAACGGTAGCGGTAGTAGTACCGTCGCCAGCAGTCTGATTCGTTTTCGAGGCGGCCTGTTTAACAAGTTGAGCTCCCAGATTTTCTTCCGGATCCTCAAGAGTGATATCTTCGGCAACGGTGACGCCGTCTTTGGTAACCTTGGGAGCTCCCCAACCTTTATCTAAAACGACGTTTCGACCTCGAGGCCCCAACGTGCTCTTTACGGCGCGAGCCAACTTAACGACGCCATCGGCAATGGGGCGCCGCGCGGCGTCATCGAACGACATTTTCTTTGCCACTGTGGAATACTCCTTATATATAACAGAAAGTTTCGATTCTATTTTGAACCGTTTTTCACGACGCGTACTGAAACGTTCGACGCGCAGTCAAACGATCAAAATCGAATTCTTTTCATCAGCGTCTTACTTAGCGCGCTTCCACGCATGAGGGCTAACCCTACCAGCGTCTCACCACGCACACTAATAAACAAGCAGACTAAGCGCCAAAAAAAATCTTTACGTAGATTTTACGAAAAAAAAGTTGAAAGCGAGTTAAAAAAGCCACTTTTAAGTCAAGATATACGGATTAAAGAAAATAGGATTTTCAGAGTTGGAGAGGTTACAATTCATTCATTCTTTCAGGCGTCAAATTGGCAGTCATTTTTTTCAAGGTAATAAACTAACGAGATAACCAGGGATAAAAAAAAGCCGCGAACAGCGTTTTCCCCCATTCGCGGCGTCCAACCGTATTTATCGAAATACGGCGTTACAGATATTACGTTTTTACGCTTCCACGCCGATACATTCGTCGTAACTCGAGACGTATCCCGGCATTTTAGACAACGCCAGCTCACGCTGATACGCGTCGATAATAGCGCGGTGAATAACGTCGCGCGCAGGGGCGTTAATCGGGTGCACAACGTCGACGTACATTTTACTTGGAGTCACATTAGCCTGTTTAATACCTGGATCGTATTGCGTCAAATTCATACCGCAATGCGAACAAAAGTTTGACCCAACACTATTTTTTTGGCGACAATTTGGGCAATGGTAGGCCAACTTACGGCTTGGCATTGCGACAAAATATCCCTGATTTCCCTCTAAAATTTTCAGGTCGCGTACAACAAGGGCATTATCAAAGGTGATAGAACAAAAGGCGCGAAGACGTTGTCTCGAAAAATCTCCGTCCAGCAATTTCACGCGAATCTCAGTAATTCTCATTTGATGGGGCTTTTCAAAGTACAAAAATAAACCAGTCGACCAATAAGGGAACAATCAGACGCATTTCACGCGTTGTCGCCTTAAATCGACAATACTATTCTATCGGAAAATTTGATAGGGTTTGAACAACAAACACACGATCGCCGCCGAGCGGTCCATTTGCATTGACGACTTCCGCCTGCAACCTTTCCGCAGCTTGCCGCGCGGCCTCCTTACAGGGATACACGGCAAAGAAAGCGGACCCGCTCCCCGTCATTCGAGCGGCAAGAGAGCCGGTCGCCAAAAGGGCGTCGCGTCTCGCAAACCAACCCGACCATAACCGCGACGCCGGTTCTTCCAAACGGTTTACCATAAGCGCGGCAACCTTAGCCACGTATTCCTCACGACGAGGATCAGAGTCGGCGTTTTCCGTAGAACGAAACAAATCCGCATTTTTTTTGACAGCCTCGCAAAAGCCGTCCAGGGAGTATTTTTCACCGTTTGGAGCTTCGTCGTAGCGACGATATACGGCAGGCGTAGACAACCCTTCGCGCGGTTTAAGCAGGACAAGCGACAAGGAAGGCATATCTAACGGTTCCACCAACTCGCCGCGTCCACGACCGATCGAGGCTCCCTTTTCTAAAAAGAGAGCCACGTCGCTTCCAATAGTTCCGGCTATCAATTGCAGGCGCTCCTTGTTGAAAGGAACGTCCGCTACCATATTAAACACCGCTAACGCCGCGGCGGCGTCGCTTGATCCCCCGCCTAATCCAGATTTTGTTGGGATTTTTTTATAGAGTCTACATTTCAACCTTAAGTCGTCGCCAGACAGGTTAAAATCGTTACAAAACGCGCGGTACGCTTTTGTCACAAGATTAGAGTCGTCGTTTGGTACGTCGAGACATTGAACGCCATTTTCTTCGTAGCATTCCAGAGACAAACCGGGACGCTCAGCCCTTTCGAATTCCAAGCGGTCGTAGAGATCAATCGGAGCAACCACCGTCTGAATCTCGTGGAAACCGTCTGGTCTCTTTCCAAGAATCTCAAAAAACAAATTTATCTTCGCGGGCGCAAGAACGCGCCACCGCTTATTTTTTTCTAATTCGTCAACAATCATCATTCATCACAAGCAGTCTTATCATAGTCGTTTTGACTTAGCGGTTATTTTTTCCTGCGAAGTTTAACAACAGCGTAAACAGCGACGCTCAGTTCAACGACCAAAAGCGCTAAAGCCCCTAAGACAACGTTTAAAAGTCCCAACGCCTTGAGCGAAACAAGCATATATGTAAACATTTTAGTTACAATAATTTTAATATAAAAAGTCACAAGTAAAAGAGGCAATCTCAAATAACTTACAACTCTATTGTCTCCAAATCATCAGGAACAAATAAAGCGCCACGATAGAAATCCCTTCCCTCGTCGCCATACTTTGTTTTTCGATTGGTTATATCGCTATCTTCCGTATGATAGAGTATCAGATTTTCCACGCCAAGTCTTTCGGCCGTTTCACAGGCGTCCTTAACCGTCGAATGGTTCTTTTCGTATGGGTTAAAAATATCTCTCTGAGAATAGAGGCAGAACGCTTCGTGCAGGAGCCATTGCGCGTTTTCAACGTACGTTCGATTTCGTTCGTTGAACGGCTCGTCACCGCAACAAACCAACTTTCGACCGTTTGGAAGAATCATCGCAAATCCGAATTGCTTTGCTTTCGTCGAGGCGATATCGAAGAAGGCGACGTCGCGTCCGATGATTTGCTTTGTCTCTCCGTCGTTTACCACAATCATTTTAATACGGTCGCCAACGAATCTTGACTGTTTTTCTGGAAGCAGTTGTTTGGCCAGTTGTTCAACAAGCCGAGTCGCCTCGTCATGACCGTAAATACGCAACTCGCCGTCGAATTTACCTTTCGCCATTTTTTGACACGCCATACGCACAAGCCAAATGACGCCAAAGATATGATCAAGATGTTTATGAGTGAGAAAAATATCATGAATATCCGAACAATCGATTCCGGCAAGTTTGAGACGTCGAAAAATCTCGCCCCCCCCGCCGCCGTCGACAAGAAAATACCGTCCGGAATTTTCCAGAACAAAACAGGTGTTATAACATTCGGTAACGACGGCGCAACCGGTTCCCAACATTGTAATTTTCACAAGCGTCTCCCACTATTTTCATGAAAAACAGTTATCGCGACCAGTCTCTCAATCACGCTTTTGCATACTCCATCGCAGTTGTCCGCACGCAGCGTTAATTTTGTCGCCTTTTCTGAATCTTACCTTAACTTGAATTCCCTGATCTTCCAACGTTTCGACGAATCTTTTTACGACGGCGTTAACCGGAGTTTTAAACGGCAATTCAGGAGCGGGATTGTAAGGGATACAATTTACAATCGCGGTTTTATTTCGGAGAAGTCTCGCGAGTTGCAGAGCGTCGTTTACAGACGAATTGATACCGTCGAGAAGAATGTACTCGAAGGTAACGCGTCTTCCAGTGGAATGAAAAAAGACGTCGGCGGCGCGTAAAACTTCGTCAATTTTATGAATTCTATTTTGCGGCATAATCCTGTCGCGAATATTATCATTCGGCGCATGCAACGAGACCGCCAATTTGTAAGGCACGTTTGCCTCGGCTAACCGACGTATTCCGGCAGGAATTCCAACAGTAGAAATCGTAACCTTTCGATTGCCGATATCCAGGCCGTCAGAAGCGGTCGCCTCGGCGAGAGCAGGCAAGAGCGCGTCGAGATTGAGAGTAGGTTCGCCCGTCCCCATGACGACAATATGAGTGAGACGTTCTTCTTTTGGCAAAAGAGCGTTGAGCCTTAGCAACTCCTCGAGGATCTCGCTTTTTGTCAAATTTCGCACAAACCCGCCGAGACCGGAACAACAGAACACACATCCCATAGCGCAACCGACCTGGACGCTGACGCAGGCGGTCCGATGCTCGCGGTCGTCGCGCAAGAGAACGCACTCAACGCGCCGTCCGTCTCGCCACTCGATAAGCAGTTTCTCGGACCCGTCGTCCGAAAGGGATTTCACGACAACGCGTCCTTCGTAGAGCGAATCTTCATGATCAAACGCGTCGCGTTGGAGTTTCGTCTCCACGCCGTTAGCCAAGAGCAACGGTTCCTGCTCGTCTTCAACTTGACGTCGAACGGCAAAGAGCTCGGTCAACATTGCGCGCGCGTCTTTTGAGAGGTCGCTCATTTGCGAAAAGCGATCCGTCTTACGCGCAAAAATCCACCTTCTGATCTGCGCAACGCGATACGCCGGAAATCCCAACGACTTAAAGTAAGCGGTCAGTTCCTCTTTGGTATAAGCCAACAAAGGTTTGAAATTTTCGTTCACCGTTCTATTCTTTCTCGTCTCAGCACGCGTATCTTTACTTACGAATTGAAAGTCCTCATCGTTTAAAACTGCGTTTTACGACGTCTCGCCGAAGGTAGTCGTCTTATCAACAAAGGACGCCCGACCAACATTTCATCGCGCTCCGCATTTCATTTTTATTTATTTTATTCAGTCGCGTTTTTTTTGCAACGAGCGCTCACGCTCGTTCTCAGTTACAAGCAACGTATTTACGTCTTTTCAAGTTTACAGATTCTTAACAAGTCTTCAGGCGACGTTCTTCATCGTTTACTGGAAACGACAATGCGTCCTTCAATCAGGCTCATCGCAAGAAATATGACATGCCGTCACATTTAAGAACCAACACAACTCAGTTTCTTAGCGAATTGGCGACGATTCATTTGAGACGCGTATAAAAAACCAGGATTAGTCGCGCGACTTGTTTTTCCATCCATTTCCCAATATACTACAGACAGTGATGATGGTTATCGTCTCGATTCTCTAAAAGCACACAAGAACGAAGGGACAAGCGTCATGTCTAGTAAGAAGAGGTCGGATTTAGCGGACATTCGTCAAAACGTAGCTCGGCTTAAGAGTTCTACAAGTTACCGCATGTCGACGCAAGACGTCGATTTCCTGGAAGGTTACGACGGTCGCGAGGTACGTTTACTTTCAGAATTTCTGAAAGCGGAGCGAACCCTTCAGCGGGAGAAAATTAAATCAACGATCATTGTTTTTGGCAGCGCGCGCATTCTTCCCCCCGACGTCGCGCAGGCCCAACTTGTAGAAGCGCAACGCGATCTTGCCACGCAACCGGATTCTCCCAGCAAGGCGTCGGCGGTTGCGACGGCGCAACAGAAAGTCGCCCAAAGTCGTTACTATCAGGTAGCGCGAGAATTTGGCGAACTAGTCGCTCATAAGAACGACGAATTTAACGAGGAGCACGGTCCACGCGGGGAGATTCGCGTCAAGAGGGAGCGCGTTTTCGCGATATGTACGGGCGGCGGCCCCGGCATAATGGAAGCGGCTAATCGCGGAGCTTACGACGCGTGTGAAGCGACGATTGGCTTAAACATATCGTTGCCATTCGAACAGGAACCCAATCCATATGTGAGTCCTTCTCTTTGTTTCAACTTTCACTACTTTGCGATGCGTAAAATGCATTTCCTTCTCCGCGCCAAAGCGCTAGTCGCTTTTCCCGGCGGATTTGGCACATTTGACGAGCTTTTTGAGGCGTTGACACTCAGTCAGACACGACGCATGCAAAATCTCCCAATCGTTCTTTTCGGCAAAGAATTTTGGACAAAGGCAGTCAACTTCCCGTATCTTGTGGAATCGGGCTTTATTTCCTCGGAAGATCTCAATCTTTTCAAATACGCGGAAACCGCGGAAGAGGCTTGGGATTACATAGAGAGTTATTATAAAAATCAACGCGATGCAAAAGAAAACGAGTGAGGAAAATCGAAAAAAGTTTACCCGACTTGTCGACACTTTTGACAACGCTATAATTATTTACTGGTCTTGGTCGCGCAGCGCGTGCGTCCTCGACGCGAAGAGTAGAATAACCTAGAAAGAGAGTCCAAAATGAAGAGTAGTTTTTTGAAACTCCATCTTCTTCCGGCGCTTTATTTCATCGCCTGTACGTTTGCGTGTTCCCCGTTTGTAATGGCGGCGGAACAAGAAGAGGAAGCGGTAGCGGAACCGGTTTGGGTCGTGAGTTACGCGTCTTTCCTTATGTTCGCGGCAGGTACGGTCTTTCTTAGCGTATTTTTCTCTCGACGTCGTCCGTCGGCGTTGTCGGCAGAAGAACAAAAGAATTGCGCGCAACTTCGGAACGAACGCGTTAAGCAACGTCGTAAGGAAGAGATGTACGCGCGTATTCATTCTCAGAAGAAGCATTGAGCATACGCGTCGTCACCCAAGCGTAGCCAGTTCTCGACGGTTGTTACCGCGCGTTGAACGCGGCAACCGTTCGAGATTATTGTTTTATTCCAATTGCGCGCGTACGTTTGTACGTTTATTTTTCGGTCGAACTCTTAGCAGTGAGCGAATCTATTCCAGAGCGTAAATCTCTTTCTAACGCGAAGTCATCCAGCCAGGAACTATTAGGCGTCGCGTTAGGTTTTGCGGCCTTCCTAATATGGGGGCTTTTTCCTCTTTATTTTTACCTTCTCCGCGAAGTCTCGCCATTAGTGACGCTTTCTTTTCGCGCGGTGTTTACCACGGCTCTTCTTATTCCGATTGTGTTTTTTCGGGGCAAGGGGCCCGCGATCATTCAAACGTTGCGTCGTCCTCGCCTTATGTTAGGACTATTTGCAACAATGGCGACGACCGCGGCAAGTTGGGGCTTTTTCATTTGGCTCGTCGCGATCAATCACACGCTTTACGCGAGTTTGGGGAATTACGCTTGTCCTTTAGTAAGCGTAGCGCTAGGGGCGATTATATTTAAGGAACGTCACGGCGCGCTAACCTGGTTTTCCATAGCGTTAGCCGTTGTCGCGGTCGTTATTTTCGCGTTAGGAGTCGGACGTCTCCCCTGGGAGAGCGTAATTATAGCGTTTGTGTTTGCAATCTATTCGGCGCTTCGCAAGGCAATGAACGTGGATTCGACAACGGCGTTAAGCGTAGAAACCATTTTTGCGCTCCCCATCGGCATTGGTTATATCCTTTGGAGCGCCTGGAACGGCGGAGGCGCGCGGCCCGAATGGTCGACAAGTCCATACTATTTATCGTTACTCGTAGGAGCCGGGATACTTACCGCGATACCTCTTTTGTTATTTGGTTCGGCGGTGACTCGCGTTAAGTTATCCACACTCGGTCTTCTAGACTATCTTTGTCCAACCGGCCAATTTCTGTGCGGCGTATGCGTTTTCCACGAATCCACGACGATTTACCAATGGCTTAGTTTTTCTCTAGTGTGGATAGCGTTAACGTTCTTTACAATCGATCTTTTCCGCGCGGAACGTCGAGAACGCGCTCGTCGTTTATCGTCGAACCCTGTCGCGTCAATGAAAACCAATTAAATATAACAGGAGTGAAAATGGGGGCGATCAAGACCTACAAACCGGTTTTACTTCTCATCGCGGCTTTTGGCGTAAGCGAAGAGTCGTTACAACTGGGACGCGAGCGGGCGGAACAAACGTTTGGACCAATCGCGAAAGAAAGCGCGACTTACCGTTTCGATGATTTTACGCATTACTACGAGCGCGAGATGGGTGAGGCTCTTCCGAAACGCTTTTGGGTTTTTGAACGTCTGGTAGATCCAGGGGCTCTCGCTTCAATTAAAATTCTCACCAATCAGTGGGAAAACGAAATCGGGGCACAACTTATGTCGTCGGGAAAAGTCTCAACTCCGCGACCATTGAATTTAGATCCGGGCTATATTGAACTTGGCAAATTGATCCTGGCTTCAACCAAAGACCACGCGCATCGAATTTATCTTCGCGACGGAATCTACGCGGAAACGACGCTCATGTACACACAAAAGAACTGGAAAGCGCTTCCTTGGAGTTACGCGGATTACCAGGATCCCAAGAATCAAGAATTCTTTACGGAATGCAGAAAATACCTCCGCAGTCGTTTCCAAGAGGCCGCGGAAGCGAAGAAAAAAACCAACTAACGCGCCAAAGCGCGCAGTCGATGAAAACAGGTCGTCAACCTGAACTGAACGCAAGTCGTCATAAACTCGCGTTCATTTTTTTAGTCGACAATCTAAAGACTATTGTTCAACGTTAGGAACGTCCGCAGCTTCGAACGTCGCGTAGACATACTTCTCGGCGGGGATCGTAATTTCCAAGACAGCTTGTCCTTTTTCGTCCAGCCGTACGTTAAACGGAGCGCCCAGCGTCAAATCGTCGTTTCCAATACGAACGACGGCAGAGTTCTTTAAGCCGGAATAATAAAGGGGCACGGTTATTTCGCGCGTAATTTTTTCGAGCGTTGGATTATAGAAGAACGCCAACGCGCGCGTTTGAACGTCAGGATCAGGATCAACGTGCACAAAACCGTCCCAATCGCGTCCGGTTGGTCTGCGCATATGTATAATATCGGCGTCTAAGATACGACGATTTTTTTTGTAAAAATTCGTCCATTTGAGGACAACATTTTTTGTTTCCTCCGAGTCGTAGAGTCGAGGTCCGCGCCAACAAGCTTGTACGCCCGCCCCAATAAGGTCGGCAAAACGGGCGTCGTAATGTTCGAGGTGATCTTTAAGCGGTTCGATCGTCGCGGCGGCTCCTCCACCGTGATACTGACTTAGCGGCACAAACATCCACCCAAGCGAACTCGACTTGGTCCAAGTTCCATCGTAAACGTTTTGTCGTTCAATAATCACTTGTTCGGCGCGCGGCAACGACCAGTTTGTTTCGCGATACCCCATACCGGTTTTATTTCCTCCGGTAAGGAAGTATCCGTCAGGCTGATTGATATAAATCCCCCTCGCGCGGCACCAACGATAGAGATCCGCTTGCGCTTCCCACTGATTCCAAACGGAATCGTTTTTCCCGACATGGCCGGGATGATTAACGCTTTCACAGAAATCGCCGGGATATGGTCCGTCGTTCTCAAAGACGCCAAATTGCGCCTTTTCCATAGTGTCTTTTAGCGTCTGCAGATAATCCTTTCCCCAAGAGGAACCCAGACATGGTCCCACCCCGAATCTTGGAGACGGATTTACGACATTGTCAGACTTAACGGCGGCGCCACGCGACGAAGTGAGAGAATACCCCCCTAACGCGACGTTTGCTTCCTTGGCTTTCTCGCTTAGTTTTCGATAAGTATCCCGATACCCTTCGTCTTTGCTTTCCATATTAAATCCGGATCCAAAGCTCATAATCAAAACTTCGAAACCGGTTTCTTTACATTGTTCAATACCTTCGATAACGTCGTTCGGAGAGGATTTGACTTTATGAAACATAAGCGGATTTTCAGCGGTCCATGGCGCTAAAATTCGCATGACGCGTCTTTGCGCGAGTCCGCGTCTTTCACGATCATAGTTATCTAAGAGAACTTCGTAAATCGTATTAGAAACAAAGTCGCGCTGTTTGTCCACAATTTGAGCGGGTCCAATTTCCGGAGCGCATTCGAGCAAACACAACGTCTTCCTCGCGTAGTTCACTTGCGTTGGATAGTCTTTGTCAACTTTAAGTCGAAATGCTTCGTTTTGGTAGAGTCCGGACGACTTCATTCCCCCGTAGACATAGTCGCTCATAAGAAAGAGATTATAAGGGACGCACGGCGTATAATCGTCAACAACGGACTCGGGCTCAACAAGTCTTAATTCTTCATTGACAAATCGATCAACACAAAAGGTCTTATCAAGCGCGTTTTCCGGATAGCGCACGGCAATACGTTTTGAAATAAGCGGGGCGCCGTCGTAAATTTCATAACGCACTTCAATATTTGGCAGAAGACATTCGTCGTTAAGACGTTCTTCCGGCACAGGTCCGTAAAAGGCTACGTTTTTGAGATGCGCTCGTTTATAATTTGAATCTTCAGCATTAGGATAATCTTTACCGTACCCGCCCTTTCCAACTCTTCCAACCCTGAAGACGCTCGGGAGACTTGGGACTTCTACGCGTCCAATATCAGTTTTCTTTCCATCATCGGCTAACGCGTCAATCAAGAGCGCGTACGGAGCTTCGGACGAAATTTCATTTTTTTGAATTCGCACAGTAAACGTAACGTCTTTTTCGCGTTCAAACGAACCTATTAACGTTTCGCGTCCATCCACGCAGAGTTCGAATTGTCGAGAGTTAGGACGCGCCACAACAGAAACGACACGTTCATTTTCCCCTTTTTCATGGTTTCCAAAGACGAAAGCGAGCCCCGGTCCCCATGAGTTTGTCACGTCGTCGTCCCCGACGTCAAGCGTAACGCTCACGGACGCGGCATCATCGATCCAATCTCGTTCGTAATAAGCGCAAACCTCGGGCGGCGTGTAGATTTCGCCCGGCTTCCCTTCGTTTTCCACAGAGGCTCTTGCCGCATTTTGTCCTACGCGGACACGCCAATTTTGATCAACTTTTTCGTGAAAAGATTCTTCAAAGAGCTTATCTCCCGCAGTTACAGGCAAATGCACCTTAGGAGGCATATAGAACATGGTCACGCGCTTACCTTTTGGCGGCCAAACGACGTCTCGCGACAACCATTCAGGGCGAGGCAGATACTCGAATCTTTCCTCTATATCTCCAACTTCATAGCGTTGGTAAGAATAAGCGTTAGGAAGAACTTTAGAATTCTTTGCCCACTCTTCTCGCCAGTAATTTGCAACGGGCGCTCCGCCGTCTATTCCCCCGACCGGATAAGATTCTCCATCGATAGTAACACGCGCTTCCGGGGAAAGCGCGCGAATCATTTCCTCTCCTGAAACCAAATTTCGGAGAGAAACCGACACTGCGTTTGGCGCTAAAAGAATTCTGCGTTCAACTAAACCGTTAGTCAATTTGAGTTCGTTTTTCTCGGAGTCAAATTGTACGTCCGCAACATACTGAACCGGATCTAATAGCCAATCTTTCTTTTCTTCCTGCGCGCGCGCGTTCGAGGTCGTCAAAGCAAATCCCAAAAGCGCAATAACAACAATTTGCAAGAATTGAGTCCGTTGCATAGTCACTCCCATTTCTACCAGTTTACCAACAAGGTCGAAGTGCGCAACGTTTGCACACAACTATACCCGCATAATATTATATAAGTTCACACCACGGAAGTAAAGAAAAAGCCAATAAGAACGGACAGAAAGATTTGGAGCTAGTCTTCAAATCAACTTTCGTATTCAGTAACCATACAAACATTACACTCAAACAATTAAAACTCGTCGGCAACCGACACAAAGTCTAATTGCTTTAATACGGGTATAGAAATGAAAAAATCACGAACGCAATCTTATTCCGATAAACCCTTTCCACAATATTTATACAACAAGCTTAACATGTTTACTTCATGATCATTAAGAGTTTTAAATCATAAATAATTGAACTCGACTTCAAGCAACTAAACAAGCGACTCCACATTCAAGCATCATACCAATTTTAAAGATTCCCAAATCAAAGAAAACGGACTTTTATTTTATCTTAAACCTTCTATTTATTACTCTTGCAAATTTTATTTCGGTCAAGCAAATCGTTTGCGCCAACCTCTTTTCCCAATTTGATGAACACGCTGTTTTTCATTGTCGTTTCAGTCGAAGTTTGTGAAAATTCAACAGACCATTTTCCATAAGACCAATAATAACTTTAAAAAACGCATATTGGAACAAATAGAAACCTAGCGCGTTGTCTCTGTTCAAGATTATATAATCAAAATTATATAATACAATTCAACGCCAAAACTACACGCGCAATTATCGCGAAGTTTCCCCTGATGAATCCACACTTTTTCTTACGAGTCAAATAAAACGTCGTCACCGTCGACATTTCACTCTAAATCAGATAAACGTTTCATAAAATTCCCTTCGTTAAAACGTCAACAAGTTGAAACGAGCGTTCTTATACAGGAAGCCGGGTTACGCGGATACGTTTCCCCCGGCTCTCATTGACTTTTCCCAACACTTTTCGAAATGATTTTCTGAATCTTAAAAAAACAGGAACCGACAAAAAATCACTGTAAACACTTTAATATGTCATAATATTTAAATTCCGTCTATCATCTATAATTTATATGGTATTGCGTCAAGTTTTTTCAACAACTCAACATTTTCCCAATATTCATCCTTTAACTTTTCCCCTTCAGCAAAACCAGCAGACGCGGCGCGCTGGTTAACAAGTTCATTCAATTCCTCTTCAAAGAACGTTATAAAATCTTGAAAAGCCTTTTGTTGAGTTTCATAAAAAGACGTCAATCCGTCGTTGTTCTGTGAACGAACCGACGTTACAAAGTACAACTCGGGACAAATAACACGAGCGCAATTATCGCGAAGTTTCCACAAAGTTTTCCATTCAAAATCAACAACATTCCTTCCGGAATCAAATAAAATGGCAACATTTGTAGTTCCCCCCTTTTTTCCTCCTTTCTTATCACGCGACTTTTGCCTTTCTTCGATTTTTGCAAGAACAGATTCGATAACAGTAGGATTAAAATTTTGAGAATTTAGAAAACGACAAACAAAATAAAAGGCGTCCAATTTGTTTCCTGACGCATACAAAATTCTAATTTTGGCCCATAGGAAATCGTTACTATTCTCCCCATAAACAATCGCATACCTTCCCAAAGCTTTTTCCCATTCGCCTTTTAATTCATAGGCAGTCGCGAGCGTCCATTGTAGTTTAGAGAAAAGCGCGCAATTCTTCCAATCGTCCAAAACAGGCAGGAGCGAGTCTATATACTCGCGAGCGTCTCTGATAGCGTCGTCATAATTTCCTTCAGCCAAGCATCGATAGAGAATCTGACGCTGTTGTTCCACTGAAGGGGATATATGAGGCAACATCCCCAAATCTGGCGATATATGAG
>CAYUUL010000009.1:46898-61575 GCA_964447865.1 uncultured Planctomycetaceae bacterium
GATATATGAGGCAACATCCCCAAATCTGGCGATATATGAGACAACATTCCCAAAGCTGGCACAGGAGACGTTTCAAGGAAAAACGTAGAAAAGATCGCGGGAGAGAAGTCCTTCACGTCACTTACAGTTTTTCTCTTTGGAACCGGTTCATTACCAATTTCACATTTGAAGCATCTAGAATCGGAAGCGCCAGCGCTTGTAGCCAAGAAGACCAAAAGAAGTCCAATCAAACAAGCGCTCTTGTAACAACGTAAAATATACATATTTACCACCTTCTTTCCAATATTATTCAGCATCAGGGATATAGCAGTACCAATCGGCGGAGATATTGACGTTTTGGATTTTATTAGTCTTTTGTAACCCACCAATTGTAAAATATTGGTATTCCTCCTCAGCCTCCATTCCCCACATCGTTGAAAAGACATTTACTTGCGAATAATGCGTGACGCCATCAAAAGAACACATCAAACCATTGGAACTACACAAATTTACGGAATTATCATTGTCTGAGTAACAAGCATGAACAATCAAGGAGCCCAACTTATAGTTTAACGCATGGTTAATAGCCCACGATGAAGGTTGATTTTCGTCGTAGGAATTAGAACTATAATAGTCAATAGACCATTGCCCCCCCCCACGAAGAATTCCAACCGCTACCTTGACTTCCAAAGGAAGATTCAGAACCATGTCCTGTCAGATATAAACCATGTAAAGTTTTCGCCTGTGAATATGATTTTATACTCTCGAAAACAGTACTTTTAGAATCCTCCCCCAACGCAAACGCATCGTTGTAGAATGTCACAATCTTGAACCCAAGAGCGGCAATCTGCGATTGGTTCATGTTCCATTGCGACGAGTTTTTATCAGCAGGATTCCAACACCAAACCGAGTAAATCGTGTTAGGCACGGCAAACGCGTTTAAGTTGGACGACGCCAAAACGTCGCTTGCTTGAAGTTGCGACACAAGTTTTTGCGTTCCGTCAAATAATTCAACTGTCGTAGTTGAATTAATCGTCAACCAATCTCGAAATTCACCGATTTCGAACCCGACGTCCTGAGCCAACATCGCTATCGTACATCCGTCGTTAGGAATTGCCGAAGCGGTATAACCCTGGTTTCGATTTACGCTCCAATTACTAAACGAAATATTGACCTGAGCATTATCACATCCGCCACTCGTTCCCGAGACGTCATCATAAAGATACGCTTGAATCGTAAGCGTCGTAGAATAAGAATTCTCATTCGCAATAAATTCAGAAGCGTCAACAGACAACGTTACAACGCCAGTAAGCGCATTGATACTGAAATAAGGAGAAGAAGTAAGAAGTCGGTAACGAAGTAAATTTCCCCCCTTAGCGTCAATATTTCCACGAACAGTGATCGCGGTTCCAGTTTCCGCATCACAATTCACGTAGGCGCGGTATGAATCAATATTGTAATCAATATAATTGAGATTGTTAGCATCGTCTCCTGAAATAAATTCGGGACGATCGTAAATTTTTACGGAGAAAGATGAGGCAGAAAGACTTCCTCCGCCAGTCAAAGTCAACTGAATTGTCAATGTATTGTCGCCGTTATCAAGATGATCGTCGACAGTTACGATGGAGATAGAACCGTTGCCAACAATAGTATTCAAAGTCGTTCTCGAGGAATCTACGAGTAAGTTATTATTCGAAGCAAAAGTAGCGCTCACAACTTGACCGGGAGCTAAACCGTAAAAACCAATCGTAACCGTACTGCCTTCATGGAATAGTCCGCGCCGCCGGAAAGATAGGCGGTAACGACGCCTCCTCCGGAACCGCCGGAACCACCGGAAGTAGCCGACAAGAGATTGAACGCCAAATTATCGTCGACAGGAGAATCGCCGACGAAATCAAATGAACGAATTTCAGGGGTAGAGGAAGACGACGACGCGGAAGTAGAAAGTTCTTTATTCTCATCTTCTAACACACCAGTTCCGAAGACCTCGGTCAGTTTGTCCTGCCAAGCGGCGCGGGAAACATCTGAGGAAACGTTAGAATTCTCAACGATTGAATACGAAATCGGGATAGAATCGACAACATCGACTCTGGCAACCAAATCGGAAGAAGAGGCGCTACTCTCTGAAACTTCGGCAGGAGTGTTACAAGGCAAGACAGCCATCATTGCGCGACTCTCCAACGATTCAAAACGCAATTTTTTGGTATTTCCCTCCATTTTGGGATGGAGAATACCATACAGCCATTCTCGAAAAGCGCTTTTTTTTTGGGATTTTCTTTCATACTAAAACCTCTTTTTTCTCAAAAGGGTTAACCAAAGTGACGATTTTGTCATGAACAACAAAAAACGCCTCGCCAACTAACAAAGCCTGAACAAACAGGCTTCGTATTTATCAAGAACTTTGGAATATCCCCACTGTAACGAACGTGTAAGCGAAACGGAGCTACGTTCGGCATAATAATCGGGAACGTCCCAGCCGCGTTCCGTCAGGGCGAATAAAAGTTCGCGAGCGGAGATAGACGCGCCATTGGAAGAATCCAAATAGAAATTGCTGAGAAACAAAAAGAATTCGAAACCGTTTCATTGCGCGCGCCCTCAAAAGTAAAACTAAAAATCAACAAATGTTTAAGGGTGGAATTCTTACGTGAGAAAAAGCAATCTTTTCTCTATGTTTGGAGTTTAACGGAAATAAAATCCAAAGTCAAGCATTTTCTACAATTTTTTCCAAAAGTTCTCTTTGTTGAAACATCAACAAGATGAGACGTACGCTCATTACACAGAAAAGAGGGGTTACGCGAATACGTTTTCCCCGGTTCTCGTTAGAACAAATACGAATTACAGTTTTCACTAAAATGAAGATCTATTTACTTTCCGAGGTCTCATACTTTTGAAAGTTTACAGAAGTATTTTGTTTTACGAGTTATAAAACAACGAATGCGCGCGTCATTTTCTAAAAGAGTCAACACCCCATCAGTCAATACTATCGCCGTCTTTAATCCAATTCTATGTATTGCCAAACAAGCAACCGTATTAGATATCGACACGCGCATATCCTGTTATTGTTTCTCGCGCAACACCACATCGTAGGGAACCTGATTTAACTTTCGTAAAAACTCAATGTACTCGCGTTCTTTATTTTTATCGAGCAGTATTGGTTTCTCAAGCGTTTCCCATTCTTTTTCCATAAAAATGATAAACTTTTCGAAGGAAATCTGCTGCAACTCGAAAAAATTTCGAGCGTTCGGTTCAAAAAGAGTCGAAGCGGCAGTCACATAGTATAATTCGGGACAAATAACTCGCGCACAATTATCACGAAGTTTCCAGAGAGTTTCCCATTCATAGTCTATCGCCAAACCGTCTTTTATCATAAGAGGCAAACTCTCGTCGCTTCCCATTATCAAGTGATTTTTATTAGAAAAAGCATCTTTCCGAAAATTTTCTATTTTCGTCACAACAGAATCTGGCGACGCCCAAGAGGACTGTTCCAAGATTTTCATAACGCGTAAATAAACTTCTTTATTTCTTCCATTAGCATACAAAACACGAATTTTTGCCCATTCAAACTCCTTACTTCGATCTCCGCAAACAATCGCATAGAGCCCCAGGGCATTATTCCACTCTCCATTCAATTCATAAGCGTTTGCAAGAATTCTTTGCAGCTTAGAAACAAGAGCGCATTTTTCCCAGTCATCCCAATATGGAATAAGTTCATCGACATAAGTTTTAAGGTCTTTGACAGCTCCGTCGTATTCACCCTTCGCCAACTGTTGGTAAATTTTTCCATATTTTTCAACTTGAACAGAATCGGGTATTTGGGTCATGGTAGGGGAAGGATCACGAAGCGGATAAGAAGACGACATTTCAGAATAAAAGGATCCACTTATCGCAGGACTCCTGGGCGGAGTCGACTCCGTTATTCTCGTTGGAGCAGGCGCATTGTCAAATTTATAATCGGTAAAATATGGCTCAAAAGCCACAGCGTCTGAAACTAAGGACGTTCCTAACAAACAAATCGTCAAATACACGACATAAATATAGTTTTTCATAGCTTATCCCCTTTTACTTTCAAGACCAAACAACCATTCTCGAAAAGCGCACATTTTTTTGGAAAATTCTTCCATAATTCAAAATTATTATAAAAAGGGACGATTTTGTCATGAACAACAAAAGCGCCACGCCAATTAACAAAGCCTAAACGAACATGCTCCGTATTTATCAAGAACTTTGGAATATTCCCACTGTAACGAACAAGTAAGCGACAACGCCATATTCGGTATAATAATCGGGAACGTCCAAGCCGCGCTCTGAAAAGCCAAATAAAAGTTTGCGGGCGGAGATAGACGCGCCATTGGAAGAATTCAGGTAGAAATACAGCGAAACCAAAAGAATTCGAAACCGTTTCATTGCGCACGCCCTCAAAAGTAAAACTGAAATCAGTAAATTCCCAAGGGAAGAATCCTCATGTGAGAAAAAGTAATCTTTTTCTCTAAGTTTCGAGTCTAACAGAAATAAAATCCAAAGTCAATTATTTTCTACAATCTTTTCAAAAATTTTTCATTATTGAAATGACAATAAGCCGAAACATACGCTCATTACGCTGAGAAACGGGGTTACGCAAATACGTTTTCTCCGTTTCCCGTTGGAACAAATACGAATTACGGTTTTCACTAAAATGAAAACCTACTTACTTTTCGAGTCTTTCATTCTGGCGGGTTTTAGATAAACATTCTTTATTACAAGTCATAAAAGGCAAATCATTCTTACATCATTATCCAAGAGGATCTCAGCATTCAATCAAAAATATTTTAATTTCCAACTTGAACAGAATCGTAATTTTCAGTTAGACTTTTGTATTACCATCCAAGCGAACAGGAGGACGCGTCTATAAACCCAAACCACGTTTATCGCAGAAGAAACGAACGTTATCTCATAAAATATTATCAGATTCGCTATATGTTGCATCGAGGGATTTATAGAATACAATGTAGAAAGTACGCATACATTGCGTTTTACATAAAGTTCCGACCCCATTAACAAGATTAAAATCAAATGTCCATCATCAAACCAAAATTGACGTTACGAGTTCTGTATTTCATCGTATTCAGTCTATTTTGCGCAGGCAAGTCCTCCCCTTTTACCTACGCTTCCGAACCCAAGACGCTTTTCACTTGGGATTTCGAAACCCAAGCGGAGGCAGACGCCTGGCAAAGTAATTGTTTATCTCCGCTCAACGCGCAAAATGGATCATTAACTGCAAAATACACAAACTGGGATCCTTTTATCGTAAGTCCTCAGTTTAATCTCACGCCGCACCCCGGTCAATACGTTGAAATTCGAATGAAGTCGACAGGATACTCGGTCGGTGAAATCTTCTTCGCGTCTTCAAACGAGGGAAAATACAACGGCTTTTCCCAGGACAAAACAGTTCAGTGGACCATCATTCACGACGGTCAATGGCACACGTATCAGATACTTCCCGCCTGGCTTTCTGAGCCTCAAATCATCAAGATTCGAGTCGACTTAGGTCGACCTACAGAAGAAGAAATTAAGGACAACGCACAAGTCGCGATCGACTATATTCGCATATTCGATATCGACGTTGACCACGCTTCCGCGTCGTCCAAAACGCGCTGGGAAGCAAACGACCTTATGTCGTTACGTAAAGACAGTTCCATTGAAAGAAACTGCTGGACAAGCGAGATTGGCGTTATTGACCCACAAGTCGTCGGTTCCAATCTCTATTTGGAATTTGAAAAGACGTCTAACGTTGAAAGTCCAATTCCCTTCCCTCGCGCTAACTTACGCTTTCTAACAAGCGTCGGTTCCGGAATCGTAACGCTTCAAATACCACTTTTTAACGTTACGCCGCAGGATCCAGACGGACTAAAATTCGCCAAAAACGTCGATCTATCCGCT
Source organism: uncultured Planctomycetaceae bacterium (assembly GCA_964447865.1). GTDB lineage: Bacteria > Planctomycetota > Planctomycetia > Pirellulales > Thermoguttaceae > RUG369. Next base: position 52,794 of record CAYUUL010000009.1, read on the forward strand.
TACGGAGAATTTGGCGCGCAAATTTTCCGTTGGGATCTCGAGACGCCAAAAGAAATTACGGTTAAACGTCTCGCGTTTACGCAATCGCCGATTGGAGCCGGAATATTCGAGTCGCAAGACAACGGTAATCAAATAGAGCTTTCACGACTTAGCGACGGAAAAGGACGCGCGCAATATGAAACGCTAATTCGCAACGGCGGCGGTTCTTCATTGAAAAATTTCGAACTAACATCTTCTCAGACAGATAGTAATAAGTCAACAGCGCAAGCGCTTTCCGCAATCGTTACGAAAACGTCTGTCGATCCATTACTTGGATTTAATCCGACAGGCGATCGTTTGGCGTCGAAAGGAATCGGAAGTAAGGAAGATTCGGAGCGTTATGAAGTCGCGTTCGACGCATCCGGCAAGGCGCGACTTGAAGGAGCATTTCTCGCCCCGGGGGAAGCGTATAGCGTCGTCGTAAATTACGAAGTTTTCCAAGCTGGTAAAACAACCGCTACGTTTAAAATTACAGCAGAATCGCAAGAGGAAGGTCAAACGCGACAAGCAAGTATTGAGTTTACCCCTACGCTAGAAGTTTTACCAGAGCTTAACCTCCCTAAAATGAAATATGTAGAGGTTCCTAAAAAGCTCGAAAGCGATTATGAGATCGGGGCGTTTTACTTCCCAGGTTGGTCCCAACGTTCCGGTTGGGACAAGATCGCCGAGTCGGCGCCAATTCGCAAACCGTTATTGGGTTACTACGACGAATCCAATCCCGAGGTCGTCGATTGGCAAATTAAGTGGGCGGCGGAGAACGGGATTCAATTTTTCTTTGTCGACTGGTACTGGCAACACGGCGCAATCTACCTTGACCATTGGGTTAAAGCATTCCAACGCGCGAAGTATCGTTCCAATTTGAAGTGGGCGATCATGTGGGCTAATCACACAGGTTACGGCACGCACACAAGCGAAGATTGGAAGCAGGTGACAAAGTTTTGGTTAGACAACTATTTCAATACTCCGGAGTATTATAAGATCGACGGCAAACCAGTAGTCGTAATGTGGGATCATACGATAGTCGACCACGATATGATAGAAGAAGCGAAAAAAGAAGGTCTAGACCTTAAGCCCGGCGAAGGATGTAAACGCGCGTTTAAGATCGTTCGCGACATGTGTATAGAAGCGGGATTTCCAGGAGTATACTTCATCGCGATCAAGTGGCCGGAACACGCGGTCGATCCCGGAACCGTTCAGAAATATGCCGACGCCGGATTTGACGCGACAACAATCTACCACTTCATGTATCCTGGCAAAGGCGTCAAAGACGCAAGTTTGTATTCGTTTGACGACGTCGCGTCTGCTGAGAAGCCCCATTGGGACGAGCGCAACCGCACAGGAATCCTTCCTTCGATTCCCAATATATCAACAGGTTGGGATTCCCGTCCCTGGCACGGTTTTCGCAATACAGTCGTTTACGGACGTTCGGTCGAGTCATTCCGTAAGATTTTGAAAGACTATAAAGAATACGCAAAAGTAACTGGCAATAAACGCGTCGTATTCGCGCCGGTGAACGAATGGGGCGAAGGATCCTATATCGAGCCCAACAACGAGTTTGGGTTTGGCATGTACGAAGCGATTCGAGAGGAACTTTGTAAAGAGCCGGAAGGAGGATTTCCTGTAAACTACGCGCCTTATGAAGTTGGACTTGGTCCTTACGATCTTCCCGAGAAACAATAAGTATCATAACTAACGAGAACGCGAGACGTTATCGTCCGTTTTGAAGGCAACGCGCAACGTCTAGCGTTTTCGTCTGCAGTTTAATATAAAAATATACTGCGGTTTAACAGAAAACTGGAGTATCGCGAAGAAAAAAAGCGCCAGAATCTTATCAGGCGCGACGCCTTGCGTCGTTTGAAGCAGTTTTCCCCATAGACGGTAGCTCAGACAGATAATGTACAAGCAGTCACTTTTATTTTTCAGTTTATTTTTTTTCACTTTTTTCTCGAACGTTCTTTTTGGTTTGGACGTTTCTCCATATTACGTCTACGATATGACGTCCCTTCGCGACTTTGATAGAAGCAATCCTCAAGAGGCGCGTCGCGTTTGGGACGAAACGCTTCTCATTTCGGCGTTGCAGGGGCTCGCGAATCGCGATTCAGCGCAGTTCTACGTTCTTTTTGTTTATGGACAGGTCGGCAATATCGACGCCTACTGGCTTGACCTTTTTTCCCACGCAATTCCCAGCGAACCTCCGCGCAAAGGTTGGCTCGAAACGCGCGAACGGCGCGAAATAACGTCGCTTGACGAGGCTCTTGACCTTTTCTCGGACGTCTATAAGGGCGTAGTCGTCTACGACGAATCGATTCCATCGACGGTCAACGTAGCTCTAACAATCGCCGGCGCAGACTCGCTACTTCCGGTTCGTTACGATTCGACGCGAGATTCTCTATACGATCGACTTGTCAACAATCGAAAACTCCCCATATTGGCGCGACTAATCAACGCCGACGGTTCGCCAATGTTCACAGGGAATGGAAAGATCCCTGGAACGGAACTGGATTCAACGGGTTCGATCAAAGTCGACCCGTACTACTGGTTAATCGAAAACTATATCAAGACCGGTAAAACGAATCCGCTCGAAGGGGGTTATTACATTGACGCGCATTGGCTTATCCATCCTATTGGAGCGGTCCAGAACCATTGTCTTACGAATCGCGATTTTGGCGTTTCCCGCAAAGGTTTCTTTTTCGATCTTTCCCCATGGGAAGACGAGGTTCCGAACGACGATCCTAATCAAACGCCAGGAACTGATTTTACAGCGTTTAATGCGATTCTACGGGCGGCATACGACGCGACAGGCGGTCAAAAGATCATCAGGATCGCGGGCTTTACGCCTTGGGACGCGAAGTACACCAATTACGGCGCGGTTGGCGGCAGTCATTCGCCGGTAGACACGGAATGGCGACATGCCGAGCTCTTATCGAATTACAACGCCTACCTGGACGCCGACGCGCCTGGTTTGAACGCAATGGCTAACGCGTCGTTTTACCAACATTTTCCGCTGGACGAGGTCTATAGCCAAGTTAAGCCTACGGTTAAGGCTCTTATCGCGCGCGGTTACGTTAATCCGGACAAGTCCGTTGCGGATAAGACATTCGTATCAATCTACGCGGGCGATTACGATTCCTCGGCATGGGTCTATCAATCGAGTCCTCAAAATTGGCAAGATCCAGCGCGCGGCACAATTCCCATTAGCTGGGCGTTTAATCCGAATCTTGCGGATCGTTTCGCGCCAGGATTCGATTATTTCCGTCGCACACAAACTCCGAACGACTTTTTTACCTCGGGCGATTCAGGAGCCGGTTACGTCAATCCAACCGGGTTCGTCGAACCGCGGCGATTTTCCAATCTTCCCGACGGTTTGGACGTTTGGATAAAGCATAGTCTTCGGTATTTCAAGCAATGGGATCTTTCTGGAATTGGTTTTTTGATCGACGGTTCCTCACGAACAGTCGATCGCCAGACGTTAACGCGACTCACGAGATACGCGCCGGATGGAATAACGACGCATCGCGGTCAAGGGATGGGCGTCGTACCAAACGTATACGGCGGCAAGACCGCTTTTCGCCCGATGAATTTCGACTTATCGGATCCGGAGACAGGAGCGGGAATCGTTCTTGGCGACGTTCGCTTTAATAAGGGGCCTCAATTTAACGTCTACCGCACGATACTATGGAAGCCGAGTCAATTCAAAGATCTTTACGATCGAGTCAAAAGCGACGAAGGTCGCGGGAGCAGAGTTGAATTCGTAGACGCATATACGTTCTGGCTTCTTTTACGCCTTGAATCGAAGCATACCGGTCAATCAGAAATAGACCTCCGATTGTAACGACAAGTTTTAGATCAATTTTTTTACGAAATTCCCCTAGACTAACCCCAATACGCGCATAGAATATGGCATACGTTTTTTGGCGTTTTCATTGAAGGAGCGTCAAGGCGAAATCGAGTCGTAGGACTTGTGATCCTTGTGTCAGGGTCGGTTTAATCAAGAGGATCATACGAATCAGGCGTCGTTTAAACGGGTTAAGCGCAGGGCGGCAAACGTCGGCGCGTCGCGAGTCGATCTCATCGTTTAAAAGGGATTGTTTTTTCGTTTGGTTCTAAACGTATAATTGGAGGATCAGTCGTGGTCAAACTTACACTTCGTGAAAAAGAATCGATTCAAGACGCCGTTCGTCGTTTCCGCAAGCTTGTGGAACGTAGCGGTATCAAAAAGGAAATGCGTCGTCGTGAAACGTACGAGAAGCCGAGCGAAACGAAACGCCGAGCTCACCTTCGCGCCGAACGTCGCGCTTTCCGCGCTTCCAAGATGGCCCAACGCTGATTCCTTCGTAATGTTTTCCTGAATTAGGGGAATATGCAGTAGGTATAGAAAGCCCGCCTTTTCCATGAATAGGCGGCTTTTTTTGTTTATCTTTTTCATTTCTTCTTTATTTTTTCTTCATTTTTTCAGTCAGTCAGAGACTGTCAATCGTTAAAAACGGATAAATATCTCTTGTTTTCAAATTCGAAATTGTTTATTCTCGAACGAGATTTTTTGGAGCGCGTTATCTGAAGAGTCTCAAAATTGGCGAGCGCGGAGAGTTTGTTTCTTTGCGCGCTTTTCAGAGAGCAATTTTTTCGGACAGAGTTATGAGTCACAACAATCCCTATTCGCGATTTGACGTTTTGCGTCAGTTATTGAAGAAGCCGTCGTTACGCATCGCGACCTTTGGGTTCGTCCTGACTTGTTTTCTGCCCGGTTGTACAACGCCAGTATACTATACGGACAATCCTTTCCTTCTCTACCTTCCTGGAGCGGGTCGACGCAGCGATCAGATTCCAGGCTATACCAATCCTCGCGATCGAGCGAAGTTAATCGTCGAAAAAGGTAAGAAAGGCCAGGACGCTCCGGCGGAAGAAAAAGACATTCTTTTGGTACAGCTTGTTCAAGAATATGAGAAGACGAGCAGTCCCCACCTCCGTCGCGCCTCTCTTGAAGCGATTGGGCGCATATCGAGCAATTACGCTAATCCAGCGGCGGAAAAGATCTTTAAATCAGCTCTTGAAGACGACGACATGGAGTTGAATTTTTCAGCGTGTCGAGCCCTTGGCGACTATTGCGCGGAAGGACCGATCGCGGAAGACGGTCAAAATAAGGAACAACGCAAATTGGCCATTTCGCTTCTTTCGGCGCGGTATCGAGAACTTCCCTATTCGATAGCGGCAGGTTCAGAAGAAGATAATAATCGACGTAAAGACGTTCGTCTTGCGGTTCTCCACGCGTTAGGCAAATTTAAGTCGAGCGATTCCCCCGAGCTTTACGACACGTTGGAATACGCGCTTACAGGCGAGAAATTGGACGACGGCGCGCTCGAATCGGCGGCCTGTTCGGCGCTCGGTCTGATAACGGGTAAGAAGTACGGATTAGACGGCGAGGCCTGGCTCAAATACATAGCCTACGAACGTGGCGAAGAAACGACGGCGCCCGAGGAACCGTCGTTTATGTCTCGCGCGCCTCGAATAGACAACGTAACAGGAATCGTTAAGTGAACTAATAGCGTCGTAGCAATCGCGTCAAGACCTGGCGCGATTTTCCACATTTTACGAAGTTTTACAATGAAATTAACACGAGAAAACACAATTGCGCTCATCGTCGACCTTCAGGAAAAACTCATACCAGCGATACACGACAGCGCGCGTCTTTTAGAACATTCCATTTTTTTCCTCAAGGGGCTTGGAGTCTATTCCACGCAGGTCGTTCACACGCGCCAGTATCCGAAAGGTTTGGGCGACACGCTCGCGGAGATTCGTGAATTGCCGCCGACCGCGCTCACGTTTGACAAGACGACGTTCAGTTGTCTTGAAACCGCCGCAATTCGCGATTATTTCGTAGGGGACGCGCGCCCCAACGTACTTTTAGCGGGAATCGAAGGTCACATTTGCGTTCAACAGACCGCGTTCGATTTGCTCGAACTTGGCAAGCGAGTTTATTTGATCTGCGACTGCGTTTCGAGTCGCGATCCCTATGATCTTCAGGTATCGATACAGCGCATGACGCTCTCGGGGATAATACCGACGACAAGCGAAAGCGCGCTCTATGAAATCGCTCACGCGGCGGGTTCAAGCGAGTTTAAAGCTCTTGGCAAGCTCGCGCGCGACCGTAAGATCTAGCCGTTTGATAAACACATTTTTGCAAACAACACAAAACTCCGCATAAGTTTTTCTTACGCGGAGTTTTTTTCAGTTCAACGTTAGTTCCCCGTTTACGCTTAGTAGACGATACGACCAGTCATGAGGACGTCGGAACCAATCGTCTCGTTTTTCCGGTTGCGCAAGGTCGCGGCTTTTCGCATAAGTTCGCGTCCAATTCCCCCGACAGGTACAATAGCTTCTTTTCCCCCAACGATTTTTGGGCAAATAAAGACGCGCACCTCGTCGATGAGTTCAAGGTCGAACAGATGGCCCAAAAGTTCTCCGCCGCCTTCAACAAGGATATTCGTCATACCTCGTTCGGCAAGTTTCTCCATGAGAACGAGAATACGCTGTTCGTAAGACTCGATCTCAATCGGCAGTACTTCCGCGCCTTTTGATTCCCAAAATTCCTTTTTACCGGCGGGCGTATTAGGGCCATAAACCAGCATGAGCGGGACGTCGCGCGCGGTCAAGGCTAATTCAGAGAACACGGAGAGCACGCCGCCAGAGTCAATGACGATACGCGTAGGGGTACGTTTTGGCTTACGACCATCGGGAAGGCGCACCGTGAGTTTAGGATCGTCTTCCATTGCGGTTCGGCTTCCGATCAGGATCGCGTCGACGCATTCTCTCCATTCGTGCAATCTCGAGCGCGATTCGTCCGAGGAGATCCAGTAGCTAGACCCGATTCTCGTGGCAATCTTTCCATCGAGAGTCATCGCCCACTTTCCAATGATCCACGGTCTTTTTTTCTCGAGCCGCGTCAAATACGGAGCGTTCAACTCCCGCGCTCTGTTTTCCAGGACGCCCAGTTTAACTTCAATCCCGGCGTCCAACAAGCGTTTAATCCCATTTCCCGCGACTTCCGGAAAAGGATCTTCCATAGCGACAACGACGCGCCTGATTCCGGCGGCGATAACAGCGTCGACGCACGGGGGCGTTTTACCGGTATGCGAACATGGCTCGAGGGTGACGTACATCGTGGCGCCTTTTGCCAAATCGCCGGCCATAGTAAGCGCGTTGACTTCCGCGTGCGCTTCTCCAAACTTTTGGTGCCATCCCTCTCCGACGATATGCGCGAGCGCTTCATTGGGTTCTTCTGGAGCCCACGTTCGGCATACAGTGTAATCCTCGCGCACAATAACGCATCCGACCATCGGGTTAGGTTCGACAAGACCTTGACCAAAAGCGGCGAGTTTAAGGGCGCGCGCCATATAAAATTGATCGACGTTTGCACTCATGCGTCAATCCTTTCTATAATCAAATTTCTCAATGCTGGAGCGCGAAAGGTTGAAAAGCGCGCTCATATCATCTACACCTATTTTATGCAAAAATCACGCCTTTAGCGATAGAAAATCCACAGAAGCGCGTAAAAAAACGCATTTGTAAGAAAAGAAGTCAATAAAAAAAACGCCAAAAGAGTCGAGTTACGGCTCAATTGGCGTTTTCCAATCCTAAAATAAAATCATTTTTATTTCATTTGGACGTATTATCTTTTTTCTGTTCGTTCCTAAGCCGAATGAGATCCGCGGTAGTTCTGAGCGCGCAGAATTTTGGTCCGCACATAGTACAGTAATTTTCATTTGCAATCGTGCCGTCCGGATTCAAAGTCGGATGCACGCCTCGCGGACACGATTTCGGAATATCTTTTTCTTCGAGTCCGAATTTTGCCGCGTCCTCGGCGCGCGCTTTATCGGAACGTTCTTTATCTTCGGGATTCGATCTTGCTTCGTCGTAGTATTGTCTAGCGCGTTCAGGATCAAGGGCCAACTCGAACTGTTTTTCCCAATCGAACACAAACCTGGCGCGCGCCATTTCGTCGTCTCGTTCTTGCGCGCCCGGTCGATGTAAGGCGACGTCGGCGGCATGCGCGGCAATTTTATAGGAGACGCAACCAACGCGCACATCCTCCATATTTGGTAGACCGAGGTGTTCCTTTGGGGTGACATAACAGAGCATAGAGGCGCCGTTAAAAGCGGCGACGGCGGCGCCAATCGCGCTGGTAATATGGTCGTATCCGGGGGCAATATCGCAAACGACGGGACCTAAGACGTAGAAGGGAGCCTCGAAGCATTCTTTCGCCTGTCTTTTCATGTTATCGGCGACTTGATCAAGCGGCACGTGTCCCGGTCCTTCGATCATGACTTGCGCGCCGTGTTCCCAAGCGCGTTTCGTCAATTCGCCCATGGCGGACAATTCCCCAAACTGAGCGGAGTCGCTAGCGTCGTGAATACAACCGGGACGCATACCGTCGCCCAGACTCCAAGAGACGTCGTACTCTTTCATGATCTCGCAGAGTTCGTCAAAATGTTCATAGAAAGGATTTTCCGAGTCATGCGCGACCATCCACTTCGCGACGAGCGATCCTCCTCTACTGACGATCCCCATAAGCCTGGAATCAATAAGCGGGATGTGACGACGCAATAACGCGCAATGGATCGTCATGTAGTCGACGCCTTGTTTCGCTTGTCTTTCAACAACGTCCAAGATATTTTGCGGGGTCATATCGAGAATATCGTCGAGTTCTTCGCAAATTTGATAGAGCGGCACCGTCCCCAAAGGGACA
>CAYUUL010000010.1:0-60529 GCA_964447865.1 uncultured Planctomycetaceae bacterium
GAATTACTTATCGCCACGCGAACGCGAAAAGCGCTCTCTCGCACGACGGCGTCGGCGAGTCCGACAATGGTAACTTTCAGATCTTTTCTCTCGTCGCAACCGTAGGGGTCTTCGGAACGAGTGAGGGAGACTTCCACTTCGATCGGATACGCCGAAGCGCCTTGAAGCGTAAACGTCTTTAATTTCGTCAACATAATAGTTTGCGCTCCATTTGAGCCAAATTTTCCCGAAACGTCGACACAGGGCGTTTGCGTTATTCTTTTTTCTTTCCCTGCGCGTCAACCTCGACGTCGCGCGCGACCTTGCCTTCTTCGTCGATTGCATTTTGCGCGCCAGTCGTCGCGTCATGCTCGAAGACGCCGTATTTTCTGAACCTTTGATACCGTTGTTCGACAAGTTGATCGAGCGGGATCGCGGACAGTTCTCGGAGTTTTGCTCGCAAATATTGCTTTAATTTGAAAGCCATGAGCTGATGATCGCGATGCGCTCCCCCGACGGGTTCTTCAATCACTTCATCGACGACGCCGAATTTTAGCAAGTCTTTTGAAGTAAATTTCAGGGCGTTCGCGGCTTTATCTTTATGTTCGACGCCTTTCCAAAGAATCCCCGCGCACCCTTCGGGACTAATAACGCTGTAGTAGGCGAATTCGAGCATAGCGACGCGGTCTCCGAGACAAATTCCGATAGCGCCGCCGCTTCCCCCTTCCCCAATAACGACGCAAATAATCGGCGCGCGTAGAGTGGAGGCGACAAACATAGAATCGGCGATAGCCTGCGCGACGCCTCTTTCTTCGGAAGCCATACCGGGATAGGCGCCGGGGGTATCGACCAGGCAAATAATTGGCAACCCGAACTTGGCCGCCAACTTCATTTTCGCGATAGCTTTTCGGTAGCCTTCCGGATGAGCGCATCCGAAATTACAAATTTTTCTTTCTTTTGTGTCGCGTCCCTTTTGATGCCCGACGACCATAACTTTGAATTCGTCCAGTTTAGCCCAGCCGGTTCGAATAGCGCGATCGTCGCCAAAAGTTTTATCCCCGTGCAGTTCCACAAACTCGTCAAAGACGAGGTCAAGGTAGTCGCAAGTTTGCGGACGTTCAGGATGTCTAGAGACTTGAACAATTTCCCAGGGGGTAAGATTCGCGTAGATTTTTTTAGTCAGTTCCGCCAACCCTTTTCGGAGTCGTTGAATTTCCTCTCGAATTTCAGGTAGATTAGCGCTTTGCCGCAAAGCTTCAAGGCGCGTTTCCATTTCAAAAATAGGCTTTTCAAACGCAAAACGTTGGTCGGCGGACGACATTACCTCTCCCTTATTACTAGGACGCGTGAACGACGCCCAACGCGTCGCGCTTACAGTGGTCGTCCGTCTTAGAATCATCGGCGCGTTTCCGTCATCGTTAGACGACGGAGAAGTATCCTTCGGACGGACGTCCGTTGGGGGATAGTATACTCGAGAAGGTGCTCGGGCGTCAAGAATCGCAGACTTGATTTCCGCTAAAAATAGCTAAAAACAACGAGTTCCAAACGCCACAGAAGTCCGAAAAAAAACGGACCGTTTACTATTTGTCGCTTAACTTCAATTTCGCGTCGATATATCTCCACTCGGCAAGTTGACTCGCGGCGTTTTTCATACTGTTCGTTAAGAAAGGCAGACCGAAAAGCACGAATTGCCATTGAATCAAAATCGTCAAAGAGAGAACGGTCGCCAGGGAACACATAAACTGCGCCAGTTGGTCGTTGACGCAACGCGGTCTTTCACCGTTGGCACATTTTTTAGAGGCGTAAACAAACAGGGCTTTATTTACGGCACGCGAACCTCTCGTAAAAGCGATGAACAGCCAGTAGAGATTCACGACGGGAATCAGGAGTAAAAAGACGACTCTCTTTGGAGTAACGCCGTCGGTAAAGGCCTTGGGGATTAACGACCAGAAGGCGTGTAAGAACGACAGTCCGAAGACGGTAGCCGTACAGAAAAAGAGAAAATCAAAAAAGGAGAGCGACACGAACATGACGCCCAACATACCTCGGCACGCTTTTCCGAAATTTTCCCCATTTCCATCATAGACAAATTTAAATTCGTAGAAAATGAAGGCGAGGACGCATACAAAGAACGCAAAGGCGATCGCCGTCGCCCAATTCGCAATGACGACATGATAGCGCATTCTTCTTTCCAGCGCGTCAAACTCGGGACTCAAACAAAATTCGCATTCTTTTTTTTCAACAGGATCAACATACTCGTCGATAGTTTTCGGAGGAAGGATTGCGCGTTCCAATTCGGGGCAAATTTCGTCGAGAGTTCTCCGCTGGGGACATACCCCCCCTTTGCGCCAAGCCAACATATCGCCGCCCCACTCTTTGTTCCGGTACATTTCAACAAGTTTTCGGGCGGAATACGGTCCGTAATGTCTCGCCGAACGTTCGACAAACCAAACCGGCGCGTCAAAAGGGCCGTCTTTTTAGTCGTATTTCTACGTTTAATCGGCTCTTGTTCGACGCTTGCGTATCCAGAGTAATCGGGCGTATTGTCGTTGGAGTTTTGGGAATCGTTCGCGTTTTGGAAAAGAGGAGCAAAGGCGGGTTCCGTCGTAATTTCTCTCGGGATCTCGTTTCCACGCCACACGAGCGAGGTCGAATTGCTCGAACCGTCTTTAAGACACGCGGCAACCTCTTTTTTCGACAGAGGGCCGAACCCTTCTTTTCCGGTCGGACTTACGTACCACTCTTGTTCATCGGCGTCCGAACCGAGTGAACTGGAATCATCAAAGAGTCCGAAATCCTCCGCGTCAACCCAAGTTCTTCTGTCGCGCGACAAGCGAGTTCCCCGTTTGATTACACCCTCGGCAACCATTCCTGAAATTTTGTTTCCTCGTACGGGCCAAAAGGGCGTCCGGCAATTTCTATGTAGAATCTTGAGTTCATTCGCGTAATAATGTCCGATATGTCAGCGTTATTATTTTAGTTTCAGATTTTGTATTTTATGCTTTTGTTTTTAAATATCGTCGCGACGATACACGGGCGACCATCGATAAGAATGCCAGTCGCGCGTTTGATTTAAGAGTAAAGCGCCGTCTTTTTCGACTCCGCACTGTACGGCGGGTTCGTCGCCGCGCGCGATCCACAGGGTAGTTTCTTCATTCGCAAACGGAACAGATTTTCCAAGAACGACGCGCGCGCCGTCACTATCGACGTCGATAAAACCAATCCAGCGGTATATTGCGCAACAGGAATCCGCTTTGGCGAACCCGCTGGCCGCATCGTAAAGCAACTTTGCGAAATCAGAACTATTCGGCAGATCGCTCAGTAGCTTTTTCGCGGTTTCACGTTGTTTTTTCACGGCTTCATAATCGTAAATATTGACGTCAAAATCGAAATCAAAGTCTAGCTTCGCTTCCTCCATCCGCAACGCGACGGAGTCCCACCCCGGAGACTTCTTACCACATTGGATAATTTTATTGAGTAAGACAACTTTTAAAACGGGATCAAGCTGATTTTCATCGGCGTTCATCACGCGCGACGCGAAGTCAATCAACGTTCGGAAAAGTTTTTGCGGATCGTCCAGCGTCTTTCCACTCTTTATTTCATTGTAAAGGGTATATTGCAGGGCCGGCTCTTTGATTTGTTCGATAGTCGAATCAGGCAGTTCGTCAACCTTAAAAAATTCCAGTTTATCCGGGGCTCCGTCGAGGAATTGAACGCTTTTATCGTCTTTGTCTTTTGGGATCGAGGTTAAGTAAACGTATTTGTCGGGAGTCGATTTAACAGACCAAACTTTTGTCGCGTAAGGTTTGAAGGCGTCGCTCAAGTTTTTTTTTACGTTTGCGAACCCCCCGGAGGCAGCGAAATTTTCCCACAGATTGAGGGAGTCGCGAAATCCGTCGTCCTCCTGCGCGAAGGCTAACGCGTCTCTCTTAGCGTTCATTTTATTAAATGTCTCGGCGTCGACGGCCCAATCCATAAGTCGGTCGTTTTCCTCAACAAATTTATTCCATCTATCCGCGCGGCTCGCGTTGTCGATATCGCTTTCGGCGTTATCCGCCAACGCTTTCGCCTCGTCGTTTAGGGAATCTTTAGCTTTACTCAGTATGGAACTAAAGGCGGAGATTTTCCCCACGGCGTCCCGCAACTCCCTCGAAAGATTGATTTCCGCGGCGTTTTCCTTTGAACTTTCTTTGAGCGCGTTAAATTTTTTCTCAAATTCATCCAAGGTCTGGGCGTCTTCCGGCGAAATTTTTCCCAGCGTTTTGAATTGGCGCCAAAAGTCGACTTCGTTTTTCATATCGCGCAAGACGGCTTCCGCTTTAGCGGGCGCAAGCAACGAATACGACTCGAGCAACTCGTTCAACCGGTTCATTGACTCGATAAAGATATCGTGATTTTTTTTATCAAAATCCAGTTTTACGACGTTATATTCTTTTAAAAGTCGCTTGTACGTTCTTTTTTCCTTTTCTGTACGCTGTAAATTTTTCAGTTGATTGAGCGCAACCGGGATCTTTTTTTTCAGCAAGGCTACGACTCGATCGACTTCGTCGCTAAACTTTTCAGCGCGAGTATTTTCCTTTTCAAGCGTTTCCTCATATTTTGTCAACGCTTCGCTATATTCCGGGAAATTCTGAAATTTCGGATTTTTTACATTGTTTCTCTCGATTCTTTTCTTAATTTCTTCGAGACAAGTCTCCGGGGCGGCGGCGCCTTCTTTCGTAAATTCATTCAGTTTTTCTTCAATAAAAGCGGCGTCTTTTTTTGCGTCGCGTTCCAATTGTCCCCGGCGCAACGCAAAGAGAACGGCGCAACTAAAAAGGATCAACAGAATCGCGCCGACGACAACCCAGACCGTATTTCTTCTGGACGATTGCAACTGGAGTGATTCGACGCGTTTGACAGCTGCGCGCGTAAGCGAAGGATCGATCGTTTGTTTTGCGTTGTCGGCGACCATTTCCGTTTTCTCGATAAGATCGTTCAGCGCGTTGACGTCGGTGGCAGTTTCAGCGGCGCGCGACAACTCTCTTGTTTTTCGTTTAAGTTCTTCCTGCGCGGCTAATTGTCGTTCAACGTTTTCAGAGTGGCGACGGAGCACGTCCAGGGCTTCTCTTTCGTCGTTGGTTACAAATCTTACGGCAAAGTTATGCGAACCAGTCCGAAACTGTTTCAAACAGGCGATCATGGCGGGATCGTTATTCGCCAGTTTTGCCTCGGCCCAAGTTCCGATAAAGTTCCGCAAGTTATTCAGGGCCACGGAATTATTCGCCTGCTCCATTAAAGCGACAAGACTTTTCAAGAGCGTCTCCGGGGCGTGAGTAATTCTCCTCTTATCTTGTAATTCTTCCAGAACGCCTGCAATAAAACCTTGCGAAGTTTTGTTCGGATCAAAGGATCTGATTATATCCTCAATCTCGTCGCATCGTTTTTTTTCAAGGGCGACAAGTTCTCTCTTCAGCGGTTCGCACTTTGGAAACTTATCGACTAATTTATAGAGGACGTCGCATCTCTCTTTCACGGGCGCGACTTCCATTTCCAATCGACGAAACTTCGCGAAATCCTCTCTCACTTCGTCGTATGCAAAAACGAAGATTTGCAGGTTCATTCCGTTATCGCGGGACGGCAAGGCTCCGATTTTACAGTCCAGGGAACGGCATACCGTCTGCCATTCCTCAACATTTTCGAACATAAGCGTTTGGAACTCGTTAATAATTCCCCCGTCCCGCTCGCATCGATCCGCTTCACAGAGTTGGCCGGAATTGATACAAGCGACCGCGCGTTCTAATTTTGCGTTAAGCAGACGACACCGCGCCGCATAATCGTCGGCCAGCTCCGCCAGCCTCTCCTGCGTTATTCCTTCGGGGTCGGCCAGGAGACGCTTAATCTTTTCAACAACTTCTACGCTAGTCATATCTAAAAATCAGTTTATATCAAATTAAATTGTAAATAGAAAAGGTCGAGGTCAGTTTCTTTTTCTTCGTTCGCCGTCTGGTTCAGTTCCCCTGCCAACGGACATAATTCCCAGGAGAGTCGAACATTCGTTTGAGCGGGACCCGTCGTTGAGCCGCGTCGGCACAATCCGGACTTCGAATTGATATCTCGCCGCGACGGCGCTTTCAATTTCTTTCCTCGCGTCCCTAACGTAATTTTCCACCCGAACCTCCAGATCGCCATACACAGGGCGCGAGTTAGAACGCGAGTTTAGCGCTTCTCTTTCGATTTTTCTCGTGAAATAGTCGGTCAATTCGTTTTCGACTTCAATCGGATCGTAAAATTTATCGCAGTGCAACAGTTTTCCATTATTTTTTTTATTGATATTCAAAGTCATAAATTCGCATTTATCATAGGCGCCAAGTTTATAACTGAAGATAAAATCGATCGAATTTTTAACGCGTTTTGCCGTCACGTCGACGTTGTCGGGCAATTCTTTTGAGCGACATTGCACGACATAGAGGTAATTTTTTTTCGAATCGGCGTCCAAATTTTCAGTAGCGAGAGCCAACCGCGATTCGTCCAGCGTTTTCGCCATCTCGTTAAACGCGGATATATTGACGTTTGTATCAGGTTTAAAATAAGTTGGCTTTAACAACTGATTGAACTTCGAAGCGAACCCCTCGTATTCCGCAAACTTTTCGTCGGAAAACTTGATCTCCCACTTAAACTTTGCGGCGGCTAAGAAATAGTCGCGCGTTTCCACGTCGGAGGCCGCGAACGCCAAGAGCGGATCCTCCGAGTTTGAATTGGCAAATTCCAAACGCAAATACCCCGGGGAATTATGATCCTTTGTCTCGACGCTGAAAATCATCGCGGAGATCGAATCGTCGTTGAAGTCGATTTTTTTTGTAATTCGTCGGTTTCTTCCATTTAAGAACCAACGTTTCCCTTCAACGTCTTCTTCAATGTCGCATGTGATCTCAATCGTCGCGTCGAGACGTTTACAAAGTTTACATACTTCCTGAAATTGTGCCAGGACGTTTCCGCGGACGTCCTGTCGCAACAGGTTTCCGGTTTCGTAAGGCTCTTTAAAGACGTCAAAATCAACGGCCAGTTCTCCGGAATCGACGCGCTCAATAAAGTCGCGGACAGTTTGGGAATCGCGTTTGTCGAGAACGCTCGTATTCGTCGAAGTTTGCCGACTGTTCGCGACGTTTTCCGACAAGTCGACGTCCGAAATTCTATCTGGCGAACACGTTGAATTTGTCTGGGTTACCGAATCTTCATCATACGAATCTTCATTATTCGTTTCGCGATTGTAACTTTCCCGTTTCGAGGACTTTGCGTAACCGTTTGATTTACCGGCATATCCGTTGTCGTTTTCAAAAAAATCGTCGTCTTCGTCCTGATTGACGCGTCGCTTCGCCGAATCAGAACTTTTTTTTGCGCCCAAACCGCCTTCCGGAATTTCCCCGAAACGTTCTTCAGTGTCAAACGTTTTTTTGTTTACCCGACTTTCCCTGTTGTTTTTTTGTTTTCGCGCCGTTTTGTCGTCGGGTTCCTCGTCTTTGGGAGTCGACAAAGCAAACGGATCTCGTTCCGCTTCTATTTTACCCGGAAAAGTAATCGCGTTTTCGACAGGCAAATCTTCCTTGACGTTTCTCGCCAGTTCCTTATCGTCATCGCCGTTTAAATCCGTATTAGTAAACTGTAAGACGATCAGGACAAGCGCCGCGGTAATTATGAAGCCCAGCCCCGCCCACAAGCCCCAACCGACCAACAAAGAATTTTTAGCGGAGTCTTTTTTTTGCGATCGAGCGTCAACGTTCACGCTGAAGGAGACGTTCCTCCGCCGCGTAGAAGCGCGTTTACTTACGCGTCGCGGGTTTTCGTCCCTGATATTCGGGATAGAAGTCTCGAGGGAGTTTTTGTAATTCCTTTCAAACTCTTCCGGGGACAAAGCGGGCTCGACAACGGGCGTTTCCAAGCCGGGAGATTGCTCGTCGCGACGCGTCGTTTCATGTTCAACGTACCGCGGAGTCGGAGAAACAAACGGGTCGTTCCACGACGTCGAGGACGCGGCTGCGCGAGCCTTATCGACATAGTTTGCCGTCATATTATTTACGAGACGGCTTTTTGGGTCTTTTAAAAGTTGCGGGCAAGTCAGATCCAGCAATAAGGCGTCGGGTAAAACGCGATAGACGGCTTCTTCCGGGGCTCCTTTGATAATCGCTTTCCATTGACACCGCACGCCGGGCGCCGCTTTTGTAAAGTAAGTCGAAAAAGTGACGTTCCACCGCGCGTTTTCCGGCAAGAGCGCGATTGCTTCCTGAAACAGGCGCAAGACGTCGAGCTCAGGGTCAACGATAAGAATCGTAGAGCGTGCGTTGAAGGCGGTAGAGGCCAAGACGCCGGCCCAGCCGGGGTCGACTGCAAGTTTTTTCCATCCATCGAGCGTTGTTTTTAGAACGGGGATACGCGGAAATACAATCGGACGCTCAAAATATTTCGGTTTTTCATTCCACTTTTCAACAAAAAGGTTCGGGACAGAAAAGAGAGCGGCGGGTCCCGCTTCAATCAGGTCGTTTGCGTCGAGCAGGAAATGGCAGGCAATTTTGTTGTCTCGTTTAGAGTAATCAAGACCGGCGTCTCCAATTCTCGACAAGACGCGTTTCGTTTCCCCTCCTCCTTCGACGAACAGATGAGCGTAAACGGTCGGACTTTGCGCGGAACTCGAATTCACGCGACGATACCCGGAAATTTTTTCCAAAGTCAGAATCGTCCGTTCGTTCATTTCCCTCGAACACGCGACGGTACAAAAACCGAAAGAACCCGGTTTAATTCCTTTCGTAGCCGAAGTGTATACAAGTTCCATCGCCATATTATCGTTCTCCGTAATTGACAGTCGTTTTTAACCGCCAAGTCCAATCCCTAAACTCTCGCGCGACTTATTTTTCGCTTTTAACTTTTGTTCCCACGCTTGCGCTATGCGCGGGGATCACGCCTTCCGTCAATCTTGCCATGGCGTACAACATAGGAACGACAATCCAAATCGGTTTGATGTTCTTCGCACGAAATCCCCAACGCTTCGTTTGCGGATCGACCTCAGGGGCTCCTCCGGTCGCGCTCACCGGAATGTAAACGACTTCTTCGGCGAACGATTCCGCGGCGGACACAAACTCGGGGGTACGTTCGAGCAGCAAGGCTCTGACGCGCTGACTGACCGTTTGAATACGATCCGTTCTTAAATAAGAATACTCCAGTCCGTTATAACACGCGGAGTATACAGGATCTCTTTTGAATTCGTTGGAGGGCATGAGGTCGCGCCAGACGTCTAATTTTGTCACGACAACAACGAGCGGCTGCTTGAAGCGGTCGTTTGTAAACATCCCCCGGGAAGCGCGAATTCTTTTCATCATCTCGGCAAAGACGACTTCCTGCCGCAAAGGCGATTTCCGAAACTCGTCCGAACTTGCGTTTTCCAGTTGCGGGTCGTTTGAAACTTCACGGCACGCGGCGCGAAACCTTCCGTCCTGCGTAGGATCAAAGAGAAATAAGACGCATTCGCTCCTTCCCAGGTGTCTTGTGACGGGCGAGGAAGCGGAATCCGCGTCTCGAGTCGGCAAGTAACTTTCCCCGGCGTTGTCGTAGAGACAGATAGACCTCGACAGAGCCGCGGCCTTATCGCGATTCGGATGATCGTTCGAAGGGGAAACCAGGAAGATAAACGGTTGCGGATAGACGACTTCTTGATCGTCGTACCGTACGGCGTCATAGAGATCGCCTTGTACTTCCGTTTTTTCAAGTTTAACGAGTTTATCGTCCTCGTCGAGGAACTGTTCGGATTCGTACTCCTGCAAGCGTCGATTCATTTCAGGATCGGAGTCCGAGAAATTGACCTTAAAGAACCGCGGCAGGATTTTTCGCAAATACCAAGTCGAGGAAGCCAGGTAGTAAGACTTTCCGGAGGACGGGGCTCCGACAATCGACAGAAAGATCGATTTCGTTTCCAGAAACGAAGCGGGAATTTTAAGGTGGCACTTCGGGCACGCGAAATCACGACACGTCATACCCTCGGGATCAATCGCGAACCCGTTGATATCGTATTCCGTAGGTAAAAAGCGTTCACGCGCCTCATCGCCAAGTTTTTGGTCGCCGACAAGGTTCGGGGATTCCGCGATCCACAAGACGTCTTCCGGAGCCCAAGAGATCCAGCAGTGAGGGCAAACAACCGATGGAATCAATCGCCGTTTACCGGAACTTTGAACTTGCGACATAACTAACGCTCCTCCAACAGTAAGATAATGAATAATAATGAAATGGCCGCGCCGCCGCGTCAAAAGAAGAAAGTCAAAGTTTTTTGCGGATCCGCCGGTCGATCGTCGAGTTCATTTGCGCTTTCTTCGGCGATTTTTAACGCTTCATTGGTAAGTTGGCGGTATTCTTCGGCATTTTTTCCGGCGCCATCGTCGCCCAATCGGTCGAGCTCCTTCTTTTTAACTTTGTTTAACGTATTGCAGGCGCGTTTAAAGGCGTCGAGCGGTTTGTTTTGCGCGACGGCGTTTTTCGCGTTTTGCACGTCTTCACTCATACGTTCAAGTTGAGTTTTCGGCTTAGGGGGCGGGACGACCGGGGCGTCGGGAGCAGGCTGAGCGGCTGGAGCCGATTGTTTTGTCGGATTCTGTTTTTTCGTGGTATGTTTTGGGGCGGCTTGGGGCGTTTTATTTTTTTCCGATTCCTTTTTCAGGGGTTCCTCAGTCGACTTTCGGAGAGAACCGGATCGATTAGGCGCCTTTGCCAACAAAAGGGAGTCGTCTCGAGCGTCCCAGAGCATGGCGAACCCCAGCGCCGCGACAATAGCGCACAAGATTTTCCATCGAGTTTTTTGCGTATTCATCTTAATTTCCTCCTGTCGGGCGTCTATAAGAAATTATTCCTGAAACGAGCGCAAAAAACAAGTCGCCGTGGAAGTGAAAAGAGCAAAAAGGTAAAAATTACCGGCGTTCGCGTTCACTGCGCTTTTTGATTCGTTCCGCCGCGATCGGCGACAAACGTCCCTTCTTTTCCGACGATTGGACGCACGTCAAAATTCCTTTTCTTTAAGAAATCGCGTAAGAATCCGTATTCAACGTACGAATCGCTCGCCACGACAATGGAGATTTTATCTCGTTTTGGGTCGCAACCGTCAAAGGCTTCTTCCAGTTTTTTCTCGAGGTTGACGGCGTTCAGGTCAACGCCTCGCCACGGCTTGGGTTCCGTTCGCAACTCGTCGGCTTTTTCCTCGACGATAACGAAATCGTCCGTATTGAGTTGTTCGGTCCATTTCCTTCCCTCGCGTCGACGCCAAAAATAACTTCTTCCGTACTTAACGATAACGGGGATCTCGTTTTTATAGGAGAGACGCATTTGCGGGGCGGCGGTTTTTCTCGCTTTTTCCCGCAGAGCGTCGTCGGCTGAGTCCAGCGTCTGTCGAGCGTCGTTTTCAGACGCGACAATCTTTTCTTTTAGAGTTCTTTGTTCCCGATCGAGTTCCTTTTCCCGGCGTTCGATTTCCTGTAATTCGCGTTCCGTTTGTTCGTTTTCGGACGAAATTTTACGCACCGATTCAAGATTATCGAACGTTTCCTGTCGCATTTTCGCCACTTCCGGATCGTTTAAACGGTCAATCAGGTCCTTTGTCTGTTCCGCGCGCCGAACAATCAATTCGCGTCGCGCAACGAGGTCGTCCCATTCCTCTTGCGCGTCGAGGAAATCGGCTTCCGCGAGCGCGTTTCTCTCTTGCAGTTCGCGTTCCACGGACGAATCGCGGGTCATACGCGTAGAAACGACGACGAACAACATGAGAAAGAGAAAACCGCCAAACATATTGCAGATCGCGTCTAAAAAGAGTTCCAGGCTATCTTGGGGGCGTTTTTTACGTCTCATTCTTCAGTTCCCTTTTTCTTTGGCGGAACAAATTCCAGTTTAAAAATTTCTCCAACGAGGTCGATTCCGATTTTATATCCGTCGCGTTCCAATTCGAGAGAGAGTACGTCGAACGCGCCCACCCCGCTCGGTCGCGCGATCAGCACGAAATACTCGTCCTTCTTCGAACGCGTTTTCGCCCAGGTCATAAACTCTGACGTATTCGCGAATTCGCGTTTTTCCTCGTTCTGAGTAGAGGGGGAGGCGACAATTTTATTTCCGGAAAGATCGACAAACCACGGTTTTTCACTGACGTCGTCTGGAAAAGCAAAGTAGACGCAGTTCGGATCAAGCGGGACGTTGGCGGATTCTTTCGCGGCTTTCGCTTTTTCTTCCGCTTGTTTGAGTTCTTCCTTCAAGCGTTCGTTTTCACGTTCGGCGTTTGAAATTTTTTCAAGGGCGGCGCGTTCTTTTTCCCTTTTTTCCCGCAGTCGTTCCCGTTCCGCGCGCGCGGCGTCGAGTCGTTCTTTCGAGCTTTCCAACTCGCGTTTCGCATCGGTCGCGGAAATATCGATTTCGAAGTCGTCCGAAACGTCGCGAAAGGAGTCTTTCAGGTCGTCGAGTTCTTTTTTCACGTTCTCAATTTTGAGCCGCAATTCCTCGGTCTTCTGGACAATCTCGGCAGTTTCTGGCGGGTCTTCAAGGGCGACGCGTCGAGTTAAATTGAGGGCTAAAATGAGGGTAATTAAGACGACGACTCCGCACACGGACGTTATCGCGTCCTGAAACGCAAATAGCGAAAATGGCGCGCCGTCTCTTTTACGACTCATTTCATTTTCCGTTAAAATTCAAAAATCAACGGTTTTTCCTCATCGTAATGACAATTGTCGATCAAGGAACCGTAAAGTTTAGCGTCTTCCAACGCGCGATTGACCAACGTTTTGTACTTTTTTGATTCGGCGTTCTTTTTATCGGTGCCAAATCTTTCGCGTTCGCTTTCCCGAATTTTTTCGGCGACTTCAATCGCCTTTTGAAACGCTTTTGTGTAATTCCCTTTTTTAGCGTCGCGAGCCGCCGAATCAAGTTGACTTTCCGCCTCTTGAAGAGTCATTTTATCGTTTTTTCCAGAGCCGAATTTCCAAAACCCTTTGGGCGAATTCGCCTTTTTTTCCGGTTTTTCTTTGTCAGAGTTTTTTTTGGGGGAATCGTCGTCGCCATGAAATAACCCGTGAAAGAATCCGCGATCCTCTTTCTCAGTTCCGTTCTTTTTGTCCGTTTTTTGTTTTTTGGGAGTCTTCTTTTTTCCTACCGGAGCTTCGTTCTTTTTTCCGTCTTCATTTCCAGAATCGTTCGCGGCGTTCTCAAAAACGACGTCCTCGTTTTCGGGTAGATCGTCAAACTCATAAACGATCTCGTCCGGATCGGAACTTTCCCAATCGCTCGGAGTTGAAGCCGCGGGACTGTAGGCATTTGCCGTAGAACCAAAACTTTCCCAACTCGCCCCGGACGACGAATAGTCAGATTTGTAGCTATTCGACGCGGAACCGGAACTTTTCCCGCTCGACTTCGACGGTCTGTCGCCTGATTTTTTTCCCGACTCTGGCGGAGCGTTTTTATTCACGCCATTTGCGGAACTTATAAGGTCTTGCGCTCGACACGCCAGCATCTTATCTCTTCCCCCGATCGCGAGAATCGCGCCAAGGACGGCAAGGATAACAAGGATAGTCAACGCGGCGTTTCGCTTAGAACTATTCATCAACGCACCGTATTTATAATTTTATCATATTGTTTGCCAGACGAGCGTCAGGACGCGTCTTTTCCCCGGAGCGACGTCACTGCGCTTTACCATTGTATCCGCCCCGGTCGACAATACATTCCCCTTCGGGAAGAGTCATGGGACGTATGAAAAAACCTTTACTCTTTAAAAACTTACTCAGGATATTGTATTCGCTGAACGAGTCATGTGCAACAACAATGGCGAAATAATCGCGGTCATTTTTAAATCGTTTGAAGGCTTCGGTCAACTCAACTTCGAAGTTCTCGGCGTTCAAATCGACGCCGCGCCACGGTTTGGGTTCGGTTTTGTATCCCACCGTAACGAACGCCGACTTTACCTCTTCGACGATCAAAAAATCGTCGTCGTTCAGCGCGCTAAGAACTTCTCCATTTATGTCGTATTTACGCCAGAAGTAGACGCGTCCGAATTTAATAAAAACGGGAATTTCCGCAAGGTAAATAGACTGCATTTTTGGGGCGGTCGTCGTTCTTACGTTCTCCTTACGTTCCTGTTCCTTAAGTTTTTCGGCGTCGTCCAGATTCTTTTTAGCGAGATTAAGTTTATCGCGCAACTCCTCGTTTTTCGATTTAAGATCCTCGACGCGTTTATTCGTATCGGCGACCAGTTTCTCGGTTTCCTCCGTTTCGTCGATCGTATCTTGTACCGAGTCAAGGGTTTCGACGGTTTCGCGGTATTTTTCCAAGAGTTCGGGCTCAATCAGGCTTTCAACAAATTCACGCGACTTCTCTTTTCCCTGTTCAAGGTTTTCCAATTCCTTACGCAACTTTTCGAGGTCAATGTTTAACGTTTCGACTTCGACGTCGGAGACGGGTTTGATCCCGGTCTCGCGCATTTCTTCGCGTTTGGAGTCGGTCGCCATACGAATCGAGACGACGACAAACAACATGAGAAAGAGGAACCCTCCAAACATATTGCAGATCGTGTCTAAAAAGAGTTCCAAACTGTCCTGGCTGTTTCTATTTCGACTCATTGTTCTCCTCCTCGTCCGCGGGAAGAAAATCCAGAACGCGCGATTCGCCGACAAAATCAAGTCCGACGTCGATATCGAGCTCCGAAAGTCGGGAGTAAATATCCGAATAGGCGTCGACTCCGGACGGACGCGCGATAAGCACGAAATATTCCGAGCTGGAAGGGCGGGTCAGAGCCCAGGCGACAAACTCGTCGGAATCTTTGAAGACTCGTCGTTCTCCTCTCGAAGTCGCCGAGATCGATTCCGCGGAGATATCGACGTACCAAGGCGCCTGTTCGCCGGAATTTGGGAACTGATATGTCACGTTTTTTTCGTCTTTTCCAATCGCGTCGCGAATAGCCTTTTCAGCCTTTTCCGTCTTTTCGATTTCTTTTTTTATTTTTTCGTTCTCAACTTTCGTTTTTTCAGCTTTTTTTTCTCTGTTTTCCGCTTTCTCTTTTCTTTGATTGGCGCGTAATTTTTCCTCTTTTGCGTCCGCCAAATTATCTTTTGCTTCTTCGAGACGCGACTCGACCTCCGCCATGGTCAGTCCGACGGCTTCCTCGCAGAACTTTGAGGCGGGCGTAGGTACTTTCGCCAGCTCGATTTTTTCACGGGTTTCTTTGATCTGAGCTTCGAGTTTTTTCGCGGTCTCCGCATTGTCAATTTCCCTGGCGTCGTTTTCGAGCATTCTCGTCAACATGAGCGACAAAATGAGCGTAACGAGCACGACGACGCCGCAGACGGAGGTAATCGCGTCTTGAAAAGCAAAAAGGGAAAAAGGAGCGCCTTTATCCTTTTTACGCATTTTCGGTCCTCGGGTTATCGTTCGTTTCTTTAACAGGCGCAACGTTTTCGTCTTCGACGCGTATCTTCGTCACGATGTTCGACGTGCAGTAATCAGAGATTTCGTCGAGCAACTCTTCTTCCGATTTCCGCACAAAAGTAGCGAAGAGTTGCAGCGTAAGGGCGACGGACAAAGCGACCAGGGTCGTTTCGAAAGCGGTAGAAAGTCCTGCGGTAACCTCTTTTAGCGCGGGGGTAAGTTCAGACATATCGCTGGACGCGGTCAAGACTCCGGTAAATTCGCCGATCGCTTGCGAGAGCCCGATAACCGTGCCAATAAATCCGAGGATTGGAATGGCCCAGAGGAAACCGCTGACAAGGGAGTAGCTCGTTTCGCTGACGTTGTCGTCCTGTTCGGCCTGCGAGCGAAAAAGCGCGTCGACGTCGGACACGCGACCGATATTACGCAAATTAGACAACGTTTGAATAATGCGTCGGTACAGGATGAAATCTTTCGGGGAGTCGGCGTTTTTTGTAATTTGGTCAAGTACTTTATCGACGGTTCCGACAGTGAGGACGAAGTCTGGGTCGTCCGGCAAGATGTTCATTTTTAGCGGCTTACGCTGCAATTTAATCTTACGCGTTTTGATCCATAAGAGGAAGAAAGTCCACGAACCGAGCGCGACGACCGCGTACGGGGTCCATCCCCGTTCGGTAAACATGAGTTTGAAGGCGTTGTCCGGCACGTAAACCAAAACGACGTAAAAGGCGACGGTCGTCAACGCGGCGAGCAGTCCGGAAGGCAGCGCGCTGACTTTAACGAAACGATCCCCTTCAAACCCGATCCGACGCTCAAAGTCGTCGCGACGCCAGGACAGTTTTTGCGATTGGTTAAATTTTTTTATTTTTTTCATAGGTATATTTTACGCGCGAGCGCGTCGTTTAAGCGCGCTCGACCGCGAGAATCAGTTTTCAGTATCGTTATCATTATCGTTGTCAGTAGCGTTGATCAAGGTTTCGGCGGCGTTCTTCATCTGCGCCATGAGGACGATCAGGAGAATTGATCCGACGAATAGCAAGATGGCAAAGGAAGCGGCGACTATTATGATTGGTTTGGCTCCAATCCGGTCGAGAACAAGCAACCCCACATTGGCTACCAAAACGAACCCCAGGAAGGTTCCAACAACCATCGCGGCAACTAACGCCGCGCCGGTCACCATCGCCAATCCGCGTGAAACGCGGATACCGTTGACCTGCATTAATTTATTCTTTACCAAAGCCTCGTTTATCCCGGAAGCGCCGTTTTCCAGCACGACAAAAAGCCAATAATAACACCAAAAAGGCAAAAAGAGGGAGCCAATCGCCACGTCCGAAGAAGTCCGCGCAAATTTTTTAGGGATCGCCTGCCAAAAGGCGTGTAAAAACGCTATGGTAGCGATGAACGACCCTAAACAAAGCAAGAAGAAAATCACCCAATCGACGATAGTAAAGACAAAAAGGGCTCTGCCTTCTTTTACGACGTCATGAAATGCTTCTCGAGGAGTCGTCGCGAAAACGATCGTCCAAATCAGCATGACAATACACGAGATTCCAAAGAACAACCAGCTCAGTAAAAAGCGTTGGTCGAGTTTACGCACAAGGGGATTTCTCATGCCTGTATAAACGACTCTGCGTCTTTCTCCCGTTCTTTTTTTGGTTCTTGTTCGCGGGACGATTGTACGCTCCGGCTCAACGACAGACGGCTGAGATGGGTACACAGGCGTCGCGACAACCGTAGGCGGCGGCGTCGCAGGTTTATCCATAATGTCGGGCCATTCTGCCACAGGCTTCCACTGGATTCTATCTCTCGAAACGCGGGAAGACGCGTCGAGCGTTCCGCTATTGAGATATTCGCGAATTTTTTCCAACTCAAAAGGACCGAACGCGCGTCCGCCGCGTTCAATATAGTATCTCGCCATTTTTATACTCCGTTTTCACAATCTGTTAAAGAGCGTTATTCAGCATAGGGGATTTTAGCGTAGACGGGAGTCCAACGATCAATCGACAGGATCGAACGACTCGCCTTTACCTTGCCTTTGATCAGCTCGCCGCAATTGACCATAGCGGGCTTACCGTCGACGATTCTCGTCAGGAACAAAGAGGCGTCGTCAACGGAAGGTTTCTTTTCGGGATTACCGACAATCGCCCAGGAGCCGTCGACTTCGTCGACAAACCCGATCCATTCGTAGGAAGCTAACTCGAGGGTCGAGGCCATTTTTACGGCGTCAATTTTTTCCTCAAGTTTTCTGGAAGTGATTTGCGCAAGCAATTTTTTAACTTCGGTTCTTATCTCAGCGAAGTCGGAATCCTGTTTGTAAAAATCGGCGTCGAGATACAAATCTTGTTTCTGATCGAAGGCGTCGAACCATTCTTTAAAGCTCGCGAAAGCGGAGTCCCGGCAGGCGACGTCGAGTATTTTATAGCACAGGATCGCCTTTAGAACGGGGTCAAGTTCCTCTTCTCTGGCGTTTACGACAAGTTCGGTTATGTTTTGAATCGTTTCAAACCAGGCGTCTCGAGTGGGAATTGATCCCTCGTTCTCACTCAAAGCCGACAACGCCTCATAGATGCGATATTGAATCGCTTGCGAAACGGTATCGTCATCTTCCATAAACGCGGAACTGAAGTTGCGCGGGTCGCCCGAAAGCGAAGGTTTATAGTGAACGTCTTCATCCTTTCCGAGAGTAATTTCGGCGTCTAAATAGTAGTAACGACCGTTCCCCTCGTGGTACAGGGTCCAAGTCGGCTCTTTGTAAGGATCAAATTCCTTGACGAGTTCGGCAAGCAAGTCGGCGATACTTACGGACTTTTCTTTTAACGGCGCGCAGTAATTTTGGGCGTTAATGAACTCGGGAACGACTTGCGCGTCGCATTCTTCGAGCGCGGACGTCACTTCGCAAATATCGACGTTGGCGCCCCATTCCGAAACGGAGCCGCCATAATTGGCGACAAAGTCGTTCCAGGAGTTTATCGCGGGAACGTAATCGACCGTTTTGTACAAATCGGTCGCCTGCGTAGCGTCAAGTTGAAAGTTCCGAGCGACGCGAGTCAGCGCGGTCTTATAGGAATTTTGGTCGCCGACAAAGCGGCTCAGAGTATTGGAGGAACTAACCTGCGTTTTTTCACGTTCGTACGCGTTCAGGGCCGTTTCGAGCGATTGTCTCGCCGTTTCCAGAGCGGGAGTGACGCGTCCCGACTTTGAAATATTCGCTAAATTTTGCAGACCTCGAGAAATAAGCGCGGTTTCCTGCAGCGCCTCTTCCGGTTCAAGTTCGGCGTCGCGGTTCTTTAGTTTTTCGAAATCGGTCCTGAGCTTGTCGAGCGTCGCCGAAAAACTGGCGCTCGCTTTTTCGTTCGCTTGCGCGCGCAGTTTATTATCTTCGCTGGCCAGTTTGTTATACTCGCTTTTTTCCTCGTCGGTTTTCGCGACTTTCTTTAACGAGACGAGCAAGGCGGTTCCGTCCTTATCCTGTATATGCAGAATCTTCAACTGTTCAACGAGATCTTTAAAGGTAGTAAGGCGTTGGCTTTCCTTTTCCTTTGTCGCTTCAAAACGTTCAACAGCCGCTTCAACGGCGGGATCGTTCAGTAATTTCGCGTTTTTCGCGCGCACCTTTTGGACGCGTTTCTCCGCGCGCGCAACCGCTTCGATATCTCCTTTTTCGTACTCGTCAAGTTGCGCGCAAATTTCCTCGGCGGCGGCGACGGCTTTCTTCTGGAGCGCCGAACGATAGGTAACGACGACGACTCCCTCCGCAAAGAACCCAATCAACACGGCGGCGGCGACGACTTTCATCATCGTGGAGCGTCTTTTCTTCATATTCAGCTCGTCCAAATAGAGGCGCGCATCATCCGCGGCTGGCGGCAAGTTTGTGAGACCGGCGGCGCCCGCGGCGTTTTCCAACGCGCTTAGAGCCGAAAGGATTTGCGACTCGTCCGCTTCCCTTTCGACAAGCCGAGTCAGTTCGTGAGCGCACCGCCGCAACTCTTCGTCCGAATCAAATTTTGCTTTGAGATTTTCCGAATAATCAAGAGCCTGTTGCAGAGCGTCCTTTTCCTGAGTCGACAACTCTTTAAAGAAGTCGTCTACTTTGTTTGGGTAACATTCGGAGAAATCTCGATAATTTTCCAGGAACTCGAGCGCTTCGTCGGAATCGTTATTCGCGACGGCGGCGCTCCATTCTTCAATCATCGTCTTAAGTTCGCGCTTAAGACGTTCGTTGGTCGTGTATTCGATAATACGGTTAAGCCGATCGAGCGTTTTTGGAGACGCCTTACTTTTTCGACCGGGCGCCTCCAATTCGCTCAAGATTTCCCTCGCCGTTCGTTCGTCGGCGTTTGAGGGCTTGACGCCTTGAAGATACTCGTCAATTTCGGCATTTCGTCGGTTCTCCAGGCGCACAATCTGGCGCTCCCAAATTCGAGAGTTGGTCGAGAAAGCTTTAGAAAGTTTATAGAGGACGTCCAAACGTTTTGCGGCGGGCGCGTCCGCAAACGCGAGTCGTCGATTTAAAGCGAAAAGTTCGCAATTATCCTCGTAAAAGAGTATAAAATTCTGCACCACGTAGCCATTGTCTTGCGATATCACCGCTTTGATCTCGCAGTTAAGTTCGCGACAGGTCGCGCGCCAATCCCCATCCTGCTCGAACAGGAGCGTTTGATACTCGTCGACGACGTTCTCCTCTTTAGTGATTCGAGCGGCTTCGCAGTAAAACCCCATCGACAGGTACGACGCTATCAACGAGAGATTTCTGTTCAAGTTATCGCACGCTTCGCCGTATTGACGCGCAAGCTCCTTTATTCGCTCGGAACTAACGCCTTCCGGGTCGACCAGTATCCGTTTGATTTCTTCTACTAATTTTACACTTTGCAACATATTACGCGACCTCGATTATCTTTATCGGGTTTATTCTTTTGTTATTTTGTTAATCCAACAGGCGATTCGAATGGAATATTATTCGCCGGTATTTTCATTTTCGGGAATTACTTCTTGCGATTCACCAGCAGACGATTCGTCGGTATTCGCGGTATCAGCGTTCGCTTCCCCATTTCCATCCGGGACTTCATAAGAATCAGGGAATTTATACGCATAATCACAAACCGCGTAAAGAATTCCGCGTTCATTATTCTTAACTTCGGATAAATACTTCTTTATATTGTCGGCTTCACTCGTATCTTTATTTTTTTCATCCTTAAGGTATTCCTTAAAGTCGTATAAATTAACAAGATAGAATCTTAACTCACCATTTTCAAGCATATTTCTTTTTTTTATAAGCTCATTATATACATCGTCATCTAGAGTATTTTTTTCAGTCCATTTTAGCGTCTGATTATTATCTAACTTTATTTCTAGTGAACTAAATTCATATCGAACTGGAAGTTGAAATGAAGAGCTGTAACCAACATCAGGAGATTCAAAGTATTTGTAATCTAAATAAAATTCAACATAACCAGGAACATCATACTTACAATCAACAAAATATTTCCCCCAATCTAAGTCAGGTTTTCCATCTTTGGTTACCCTAGTAACTAAACAAACGAAATCGTTTTTGTCACAACTTTTAACTTCCTCTTTAACAATCTCTTGTCTCAATACATTTTCACCGATAAAATAAGGCGCATCAGAGGTTTCAATCATTTTTTGGAAAGTATCAAATTTGATTTCACCCTTTGGTTTGCCTTTTGGTTGTTTATCTTTCGGGTCATCGGGAATTTCAATCCGTTGTGTTTTTAAGATCTGACTGGTAAAAGCAAAATCCTCTTCCTTTTCACCAGCATACCATTTCAAATGGGCGGAACGTAACAGCTGTGTAAAAACTTCTTCGTTTTTTATTTTGCGTTCTTCGTCACTGAGGGTTTCACCATTAAAATTACAAAAGCAACCGATACAAAACGTGTTGGCTTTCGTGTTGGCTTTTTTGAGACGAATTCCAACAAATATTTCATCCCCTTTATTGACTTCATCATCTTTATTATCTTTATCCCCTTTATTGACTTTACGAACTTTAAAGATGACGTCCTTATTTTCATTGTCCTTGGAGTTTAAAGAGCCTAATTTTTTTGGAGTCTCACCAGGTATGATTTCAAATGATGAATCGTGTCCCAAATCCAGTTTGAGATACACCTTATCACAACAGTTTGAAAGTGGGTCAAACCAAACTTCAGTAAATGCCGAAATTCCCTCATTGATCAGAGATATTTTACAATAATTCAGGTCGTACGGTTTACTTTTGTATTCAAGATTTAATTTTTCATCCCCAAATTTACAATTTTTTGTCCAGACGCCAAATTTTATCGCATCGCCGAACAAGCCGAAAATTTCTTTCTCCAAAATTTCCTTTTTTTCGTCAAATTGTTTTTGGCTTTTCCACTCTTTAATTGAGGACTTTAACTTGTCAACGTACTTTAACAAATCTTCATTGTTTTTTTTCAAACCATCCAAGCTATTCGCAATTTTTTTCTTTTCTTCAATTAGCTTAACTTTCTCTTCCTTCTCTTTAGCCAGTTTTTCGGAGTCTTCTTCCTTTGGTTTATCCTCAGCTTTGTCTTCTTCCACTTTGGTATACTGTTCGCTTAAGGAGGCGTTCCATTCCGTAAGCGATTCCCCCAACTTAATACAAAATTCCTTGACGACGTCTGCTCCGCCAATTTTCTCTTCCAAATACCTGGACTGTTTTTCTATATCAGGCAAATTTTTCCATAAGGTTTTGAGCTCCCTGGCGCGCTTGTCATCTCCAAAGCTATTATTCATGCAAAGTATATTTTTCTTATAACTGTCATTGTTATCCACAATACATTTAACGGCGCCGTTGAGATTACCAACCTCTGAATAAATGGAATCTAAAATCTTCTGTACCTTTTCTTCCAATTTAGCGTCTTTATTTTCTTTAATTTTCGCGATAATGGCTTTTAAGGTTTCTATCTTATCATTTTCTTCAGTGTCTTCTTCATTTTCACTCACATTTTTTTCAGGCGAAGACGTGCCACCAGTTACAGGCTCTTTTTCAGAATCAGGATTTTTTTGGGAGTCTGCTTTCTTTTCATCCGACTTCTCATCTTCCTTTTTGGAGTCAGTGGGGGTCTTATCGTCGGACTTGGGCGCTTGCGCAGGCTCTTGTTCTTCTTTTTTGTCCTTTTTATTTCCCACTTCTTCAGCGGGCTGTGGTTCGTCGGGCTCTTGCGCAGCTTCGGCGGCGGGATTGGCAGAGTTGTCTTCCTTCGAATCAGAACCACACCACGCCATAACGCCCCAACACAACATGGCTCCCATTCCCAACCCCACGAGCACGCCGACAGTCCACCAAATCCAATTGCGACTACTTCTTTGCGGGGCGACATACCCTCCTCTCCTAACCGCGGTTTTAGGTGTTTCGGAGGTTTCAGGTTCGTCGACAATACCGTAAAATCCTTCGTAGTCGTCGCCGACCTTTAAAAGATCGCGCGCGTCGCGCTTTGTATAAGCGGATCCAGAAGTTCCAACGGGCCGGATACCGGAAGGCATGGAGTCTTTTCGATAAACCCTTTTTCCTCTGGCGAGTTCCACAAGGGCTTTCGTCTGGGAATTCAACTTCGCCTCGTCCAACTTTTGCAGTTTTCCGGACGCGCTCAGATCAATAACGAGAGCGTTTCTCAAGTATTTTGCGTCGTAAGCGCCGTCAACCATGGCTTTCCACTGGCAACGGACGCCCGGCGTCGCTTTGGTAAAGAAAGTAGAGAAAGTTGCGTTCCACCGCTGATCCGGTTCAAGTAGCGCGAGGGCTTCCTGAAAGAGTCGAAGCACGTTTGTATCCGGCTTAACAATCAAGACGACGCTCTGTTGCGGCGAAAAAACGGTAGCGGCCAGGAGGCCCGCCCAGCCGGGATCGCCGGTTAGCCGCATCCATTCTCCGTTAGGGACGGAAGCGGCGGGAACGTTCACTCTGGCGTTGGCAATCGTTCGCGGTTCAAGGTATCTCGGGGTATCGGCGTCATCCCACGCGACGTAGAAAAACCCATTTTCCTCGCAAAGGGCGGCGGGGCCAACGTTCAAACTTCCCGTTTCCCGATCGCTCAAGACGACGTGCGAGGCGATTTTATTCGTTCGACCGGAATAATCCTGTTCGGCGTCCGCGACACGGGAAAGAACGCGCACTTTTTTGCCCGCGATATCGCAGACGCAACAGGAATACGCGACGGGCTTACAGGGCCCCTCAATACGGAGATACCCGGAAAGAGACTCCAACGTTTTAAGGACCGGTTCGGTCATACCTTTGGTACAAACGACGGGACAGAATCCATACGAGCCCGGTTTGAGCCCCTTTGGAACCGACGTAATCATAAGTTCATAAGCCATCGCAAAACCCTTTCCCTTCCTGAGGCGCGCGAACGCGTTTTACTTTTTCGTCAACGAAATATTCGAAGCGCTCTTCGCGTCTTCATCAGCGTCATTTTCTCCCTGTTTTTTGTCCGCGCTTTCATTCGGAGTCAAAACGGGGACCAGCCCTTCGGCGCACTTTGCGAGCGCGTAGAGCATCGGCACGTCGCTCCATTTCGGCTTCATCTGGTTTGCGCGGAAACACGTTTTAGTGTTTTTCTCGGTCGTTTCGACAAGTTCCGGGGATCGTCCGGTGGAACTTACGGGGATATAGACGACGTTTGAGGCGAACGATTCGACGGAGGCGACAAACTCAGGGGTCATTTTCATGAGCAGATCGCGCACGATTTTACTCAAATTCGCGACTCGGGTCATATTGAGGAAGGTATACAGGCGTCCTTTATACATCCCTTTGATAATCATTTTTTCATGTTCGTAGGAGATAAGTTTGCTCCAAACGTCGTATTTTCCGACGATAACGACAAAGGGATTTTGATATCGTTCGGTGTTTTTCATACGTTTGTACAATCTTACGCGTTTACTCATCTCGTTGAGGACCGCTTCCTGCCGTTGCGGCGAGCGTCGGACGTTGGAACTCTTTCCGAGGTCGAGCAGCTGCGGGTCTTTTGAAAATTCCCGGCAGACGGATCGAAAACGCGCGTCCTGGGTCGGGTCGAAAATGAAGAAGATACTGTTGCTGTGAGCTAAATGGCGAGTGACGGGAGTCGCGGAGGAATCGGCGTCTTTTGTCGGCAAATAACTTTCCCCGGCGTTGTCGTAGAGACACAAGGTTCTGGCGACCGTTTCCGCTCTCGTATAGTTCGGGTGATCCGCCGTAGGGTGAGCCGTAAATACAAAAGGCTGCGGGAAGGTCATATTCTGGCCGCAGATTTTGACGGTATCGTAGAGATCGCCGGACTCTTCCGTTTTTTCCAGTTGTACCAACTGGTCTCCGGAAAAGAATTGGAGGTCTTCGTATTCGCGGACACGTCGGTTCATTTCCGAATCGGCGTCGGTAAAATTGATGCAGAATTTACTCGGCAAGACGTTTCGGAGCGTGTGCGTTGAGGAGGAAAGGTAATATGATTTTCCGGTCGCGGGGGCGCCGACAATCGAAATGAAGAGTGCTGGCGCTTCCAAGGCTCCTAGCGGGAGTCTTAAATGGCAATTTGGGCAAGCGTAATCTTTGCACGAAAGTCCGCCGGCGTCGACGGGAAACCCTCTTTCGTCAAATTCAGTCGGCAGGAATCTTGTTCTTTCCATCTCGCCGAGTTTTCGGTCTCCGTACAAATCGGAGGACTCCGCGATAGCAAGCGTGTCTTCCGGTTTGAACACATGCCAGCAGTGCGGACAGACAACTTCTTTTAATAAGTTGCGTTCGTTAGAAGGATTATATGTCGCCATTGTAAAATAATTCCTATATTGTCAGTTGTTTCGCTACAAGAGGTCACAACGATTGTTATTTTTTTAGAGGTACGGGAATTTTACTTCTCCGTAATCTCGTTCTTTTCGATCTTCACATTTTTTCCTCTGGAGCCGGGTCCCTGGAACGCGTTCTCATTCTTGACCAGGCGGCAATTTTTTATCGTTCCGCGCGAGTCGGTTTCAAGTTGCGCGACGGTTTTATTTTCATTGAAGTCGGCGTTTTCAAGATCGATTCCAGCGCCCTCGCTAATATTGACGGCAGTTCCATTTTTGGAGAAAGTCGTTTTAGAACTCGCGTCGACGTTCGCGTTTCTAATGGCGAAGACTCCGGTTTCGCAGTTCTCAACGGTCGAACCGACGAGGGAAAGGGTCGAATTTGGATCCTTAATGGTAACACCCCGACAGTTTTTCATATTTGCGCCGTCAAAGATACAATTTTCAGCGCGGACCTTCCCGCCCGAAAAGACGGTCAGGAGCGAATGTTCGCCAAAGGGTTCTTTTTTGTAGTAGAACGCCAGCCGCGCGCCGCTAATTTTTAACGAGTCTTTTGAGACGTGGATCGCGCCTTCCGTCGAGCCGATTTCGCTGATCGCCAAACCGATCGTGACGTCGTTCGGATTGTTCGATTCGCTCTTAATCGTCACGGCTTTTTTAATGTGGACGGCTTCCCGGAGTTCATAAGGTCGACGGTTTTTCTTCAAAACAATCGTTCCTCCGGCGTTCGCGACGCGTTTCAAGGCGTCTTGAAATTCGCCGGTTTTTGAGATAGTCAGATTGACGCGCTCGCCGGTTCCGTCAACGCTTTCCACGTCTTCACTAAAGAAGGCGTCGGCGAAATCATCCGCGCTTTCGGGCTTATCGGCAAGTTTCGAATTGCGACTCTCGCTCGCCTTTTTCTCGTCAAGCGCGGGTTCTTCTTCAACGTCTGCCGCATCTTCAGCGACAATCGTTTCTTCATCGTCGAGAGGATCGTTCACGACGATCTCCAGATTGGCGTCCGCGGCAACAACGCCCGGCTCTTCGTCAGGCAAGTCGGCAATTGGAGCGGATTCGTCGTTAAAGACATGGTTGAAATTACCAGCCGGCGCTTTTCGACCCGCAGTCTCGGCGACGACCGGTTCGTCGTACTCGTCGTCCACAACGGGATCGTCCGCAATCGTTTCCGCGTCCGAATCGTCGTCCGCGGTTTCATATTGTGTAGAATAGTCGTTATCCTCAACGGGATTAAACGCAACCTCCTGATCATCCGTCCCACATCCTTCCCAAAAGGAAGGGGGTAAGACGATCGCGGCGGCGGTAAGAGTCGTAATGCAACACCAAATACAGCACAGAATATGCAAAAGCCACAACTTTGGTTTCGGTCTGGCGTCTCGCGGCGTAATTCGCGGAAGCCTCGACTCGTCAAACGGGTCCTCAGAATCCAGCTCGTCGAACAGATCCTCAGATTCGGACGGCGGGACCAGAGTCTGACGCCCGACGGCAAGTTGTTCTTCGACGTCTCCCAGGAGACACCTTACGCCGTCGATCTCGAGTTGCGTTTTGGCGTTAACATACCCTTTGCTTATCATTTGCCGCAATCCGTCGACAGGGATAGATTGCTTTGAGTCGCCAAAAAAAACGAAAATTCTTTGCATTTAAAGTCGAACCCTTTCCCTCAACACGTTGTTATTCTTCCACATTATCGAGTTTTTTCACCACTCTCGCGCTTCCCAAACTGATTCCCCAAGGATGAGTATTTTCCTGGAAGAAGCACCGTTCCACTTTACCGCCGCCGCCTTCTTTCGCGACATACGCGTGAGTATTTTTAAAGAAGAGAGACCGACTTACGTTTATAGTTCCTTTGTTAAGCGCGCAAACCCCGTTTTCATTTTCTTCGCCGATTTCGCAATAGGCGAGGGACGCTTTTCCGCCGCTCTGAGCGCGCAAAGCGGAATCTCTGAACTGGCAGAACGCGCACTTCCAGAACAGCGTCGTCCCTTCGGTCACGTCGACGCCAACGGAATCGTTGACGATGGAACCGTAGAAGGCGCAGTTTTTGAACACGACCTTTTCGCCGCGAACTTTAAATAGCGGAATGGCGTTTGGCGCGGCGTCCCATGCGCGCACAAAGGAAATTCCCTTGATATTAACTTTGGCGTTCACGTCGATTTCCAGATATTGATCTTTGGAAAATTGAATGGCGCAATCGTCCGGTTTACCCGTTTCACCGCGAATCGTAATTGATTTTTCCAGGATCAAGCCGGAAGGATCGAACCCTTTTTTACGTTCGATCACGCCAAACGGGACGGGATTTCCCGATTTAGCGACCACAATGACTTGTCCGTCTTTGGCTTGATTAATGGCGTCGACCAGCGTCGGCGCGTCGTCTGGGACAAAGATATCCGAGGGAGCGACTTCCCATTTTTCGACGCGATCCTGACTTTTAGCGAGGGTAGTCGGCCAATCATCCGGCAGTTGGTCTTTCGCGAAAATCTTTGAGCCTGCGGAAAGGTCGCCCCAGCGTCGGGCGACGCTGTTTCTCGCGTCGTTCGCGGTGAATTTCGCAAAGACGCGTCCGGTCGGATAATCGTAGACCCAGTATTCGACGTCCGTCAGGTACAGCGCGTAAAAAGGTCTCATAAATCTTTTCATCGCCAGACTATCGCCCGACCACCAGTCCTCGATCATATCGTCTTCGTCTTTGAGAACTTTCTGGAAATTTTGCAAGAGGTCTTGCGGCGGAACCGCCAGGCGACCGATACAAGCGACCGCCAAGCGGTTCCCGAACTTTTTGTAATAGTTCGCGCCGACGCCTTTCAAGGTCCATGTTTCTTGCGTATCGACAACCGACTTGGCTTTTTTCGCGCGCACGGCGGTCGTCGATCTAAAGATAAGGCAATAGGAGGCGTCTTTGTAAGCGTCCGGGTCTTTCGCAAACAGGCCCGAATACAGGTTATTGTCGATTCTAAACCGTTTGACGATGGAGCTTTCGCTTTCCAGCGACATATTTCCTTTAATCGTCAAAGTTCGAGCGTTCGCATCGTACGACGCGGCAACGCGTTCATTGTCAGGCGGAACGGCGCCGACTTTTACCGAGGCGGGCAGGCTTTTCGGAGTCAGACAGAAAGCGACATAGGAGCCGAGCGAAATCTCGCCAAGCAGAGGTTGCGAGATCGCAACGCGCTTTTGCGGCGCGGCTTGTCGCGCCATGCCGTTTTCGTCTTCTTCGTCTAAATCTAAATCTTCGTCCTCGTTATAAAAATCGAAGTTTTTACCTTCGTCGACGCCTTCGGATTCTTTTTCTTCAGCTTCCGCTTTAACTTCTTTAGGTAGTTTAAGATTTAACGTCTTCGCATAGACTTTTGAGAGCGCGACGGCGTCGCATCCCCAATATTCGGGCAAAACATTTCCCTCAACCGAATCAAACGGAATCGCGCTAAACGCGTTCTTTTTCTTCGAATCAGACGGAACGACGTCTTTTTTCACAGATTCGGAATCTTTCGCGGTTTCGGCGTCTTCTGCGGGTCTCAAGTCGGCTTGTTTCTCTTCCGAGTCGCTTGCGTCGGAGTTCTCGGGCGCATCCGCAGACGTTTCGTCAGTCGCAAGCGGTTCTTCCGCGACGTCTTCTATGATCGCTTCTTCAACTTCAGCCGCTTCCTCAACGACAATTTCTTCGTCGTTTTCTTCGCCAGACTTTTGGTCGGTCGCGTTCTCCTCGCTTGCCGCGTCGGGTGAAGCGGGTTCGTCAACGTCGGTTTTCTCGCCGTCTTTTTCGTCGTCGGCGGAGGAATCCGCAGACGATTCTTTTTCTTCGTTTTCTTCCTTCTCACCGTCGTCGGGAGTATTTCCCCGACCGTCGTTAGACTCCGCGGCAACGGGCGCGTCGCCATCCGCATTAGAGTCTCCATTCCTCATTAAATGCACAGCCGCATAAATAATAATAGAAACCGCTAAGAGGCAAGCGAACGCCGCCAAAACAATCACAAGGATACGCAAAGAGTTCGAGACGGGCAGGGCGCCGCGGTCTTTATCGTCGTCGGCGGCCCAGGCGTCAAAATCGTCGTTCAACTGCGACTTCGTTCGGGAACTAACCGAATCATCGTATCTTTTTCTTTTTTCCATATTAACACGACTCCCTACAACTATTTTAAGGACGGCGTTAATAAACCAATGACAAGCAAATACACAAATCAATTACAGTTCACGCGAAACCAGCGACAATAATCGAGCTTAAGCAAGAAGGTATTCTCGACGACCGAGCGTTTCGCCCCAACCGTCCAAAAATAGCCGTAAACATTTATATACTGTTTTTATTATCACTTGACGCGTAAATTTTTCCACAAAAGGCAAAAAATTTTTCTTTTTTCAATTGAAGCAATCGTCGTTACGCCCACTCGCTCGTTGCGTCATTTAATATTACGAGGCGTAAATCTGGTATTCTCAACTCTGCCTTCGCTTCCGGGCGTAATTTTCCAAGGCGCGTCGTTTTTCTCATAGAAAGCGCCCTCGAGAGAAATATCGCCGCCATCCGCGACAAATCCGCATTTATTTTTAAAAAATAGACATCCGCATAGATTGGCTTTACCATCGTTCATGGAGACCGCCGCAGTTTCATTACAACTTAGGCGGCAATTTTCCATATCCAGTTTTCCAAATTCGCTAACGCTCGCGGCAACGCCGCCGAACCCGTCAAGACAACATTTCCAAAGAACGGCTTCGGCGTTGCCAACCGCCAACCCGACCGAATTTTCGTCGTTTTCACCTAAGAAGACGCAATTCTTAAAAGTAACGGCCCCTTCGTCCACTTTAATAAGAGGCTCGCGCGGCAGTCTTTCGTTTTCCGCTACGCTTTGAAAAGTTACGTTTTTGAAAGCGACTTCCGCCCTCTCTATAACGAGTCCGGCGTTTGGAGCAATTAAAAGCACGACGTCGTTCGGGTCGTCCGACTCGCCGACAATCGAGACGTCATCGTCATCGGTAAACCGAAGCGGTTCCGATTGCCAATTGGACCACGTCAGCGGCTGTTCGCTTGATTTAATTCGAATAACGTCGCCGGCCTTCGCTTTATCCAGGGCGGCTCTCAAATCGCCGTCGTCCGGCACGACAAACGCAACGTTCGCGCCTTCCCAAGAATACGTTTTTTCCTCGCTTTTCGCCACGATCGAGCGCCAGTCTAGGCCCGAGAGGTCTCTGAGCTCGCTTTTTTCGACGTTGGGCGTTCTTTTAGCAATCGCAACGTTTAGAGTTTCAGCCTTCTCAACGTTCTTTTCCGAACCCGCGTTTTCATTAACAGGCTCGCTAACCGCTTCGTCTACGCTATTCGCGGTCGAGGATCGTTTCTCCTTCTTCGCCAGGACGTTCTGTTCGTCAACGGGCTTAACCTCTTCTGCAATTTGATCGGACTGTTGAACGGATTTCCTTTCTTTCGGAATTGTAAGAACGACGCCCAAAATAACCGCCAAAACAATCACTAAGAACGATAAGACGATCGTCAAAACGACTTGTAAATTTGCCTCTTTTCTTTTTCTATCGCTTCTTCTACCGACGTATTCATACGAGGGGGCGCTTGTCGCCGAGGATAAAAACTCCTCAGGTTCTTGCGAAGGTTCAATCGCCGTCGGATCCCAACATCTCTCCGGAGGCAGAAATTCCGGAACAACCAGGAAGTCGACGTTTTTTTCAAGTTGATCCATAACGTCGCGAACGACAACGGGACGTTCGTCAATCCACAGCGTAGCCGTCGGAAGCACAAACTTCCGTTCAACAAGTTCGCGCAGGACTTTGACCGTCACGTCGCGTTTTTCCTGTCCGACGACAATTTGGATCTTTTGCATCGCATATCCCAGTACGGTAATGAATCAAGCGCTACAAACCGTCGTTTCCAACGCATGAAACATTATAATTTTTCCAATCGTCCTCGAGCTCCAAATTCTGACGATTTTTGTTAAATTTACAATTATCAATAGAACCGACGGCGCCCGACGCGACGCAAACGGCGACTTCATTTTGCAAAAATTCCGAAAAGGAAACGACAAATTTCGCGTTTCTACCGACGAACACTCCGCAAGCGTTTCGGCGCGCAAAAAGGCACCGCGTCACGGCGGCGACGGACTCGTCCCCAACGCGAAGAGCGGCGTCTCCATAGTTGTAGAACTTACATTCTTCGCATTTAACGTTGGCGCAAAACGGCTCGACCAAAACGGCGCATAAATTCGCGTTTCTTTCACAGCAAAAAACGCAATTGCGAAATTCAGCGGTTCCGTCAATTATCGAAACGCTCGGGCGCGGCTCAGGGCCGACTCCTTTTTTCTTTTCAGAATAAAAGGTAATGTTCTCAAACAGGACAGGCTTATCGGGATCTTGCGGGTCGATCCAAATTCTCCGGTCGCCTGGTATTCGCACGCCAACTTCGCCGGGGTTCTCGCCGCGAACCGTCACCGAACCGGTCACATAGGCGCCAAGGAACCTAGCGTCGTCAAAAGAACGACTAGTTCCGAGTTCGTAGGGAGTTTTTCGCGGTTTTAAAATCACGACGCCGTCGTAGGCGACAAAGTCAAGAGCTTCGGCAAGCGTCTCAACGTCGTCCGGAATAACCACAACGTTTGGCCAACCTTTTTTTTCGACGTCTGCGACTTCATCCTCGCCGTCATCTTCATCTTCTTCCGAGGCGTAATCCGAATCGTCGTATTCGGAGTCTTCCGCGTCTTGTTCCCAATCTTCATCGTCGGGAATTTCAATCTCGTCGGGATCAAAATCGACGTCCTCAAAATGGTAGGGATCGTCGTCCTCGCCCTCATCATCCTCGACGACCTCGTCGTCGGCAACGTCAGTTTGCTCAATGGACTCTTCTTCGCTTTCTTCCTCGTTCGGTTCCGGTAAGTCGATATTGTCGGGATCGAACTTTTGAACGGGGGCTTTTTCGGAATTCTTCGCGCTTTGAGCGATTTCTTCGGCAAAAGGGGTTTGGTCAAAATTCACGACTTTTTTTTGCGACCCGCATCGTAAAACCAACGCGAACAGGAAGAGGAACGCGAGCGCCGCGACTACCGCGTACGCCGCTCGTTCAAGTCGTCTCGCCGCTTCCGGAGTAAGGTTGTCCATAAAAACCGCACATTCATTTGCCAACCGCTTTACAAACGCGTTACGCCGCGAACAACCGACATTTAACCACGCGCCGCCATTTTAAATTTTATTCCAAACGAGCCGCAAGTCAAGAGCTTCCAAAAAAAAAAAAAAACAGTTCAGACATTGAGTGTCCAATCTGGAGCAACATTTACATCGTAACATTACGTCGTCAAACATGTTGCAAAAAAATTAAAAATCGCGTCGAGTCGTTTGAAAGCGGAGAAAAAATTATCCCGCAAAAAAATTGCACATTGAACCGCAGTCGAATACAATAGACGTTATCGAAAACACAGCGCGTTCTTTTTCGGTCGAGATCGCGCCAGATTATTTTTCAAGATCGTATTC
This sequence comes from uncultured Planctomycetaceae bacterium, assembly GCA_964447865.1. GTDB lineage: Bacteria > Planctomycetota > Planctomycetia > Pirellulales > Thermoguttaceae > RUG369. The sequence continues at coordinate 32,614 of CAYUUL010000010.1, forward strand.
TAAAGGAGTCATATGAAAATTCTATCTTGGATTTTAGCATTAATAATTATCTCGTCACCCCCCGCGCTCATGGCAAACGACGAACTTTCCCCGGAACGTCTTGCGACGCCAACAGCCGAAAGACCTTCCATTACGTTTAAAAAGAACGGCAAAACATACCGTCTCGCGGCGGGCAAAGAACGCGTCATAGTCCGCGGAATCCGTCCGGAAGAGCAACTTTGGGGCCCTTATCAATTTCCTCGACCTTACAATCTTGGCGATCGAATCGTCGTTTCAGTTCATATCGCCGACGATAATATTTCCTCTTACGGAGCTCAAAATCGGTGGTTCGAGACGCGGGACGAGGGTCAAACGTGGAGCGAAGTCGATCCCGGCGTCGGCGGCCAATGCGGAGTGACGCTCGCGAACGGGGATAAGTTGACATTTCCTCCGGAAAGCGCGATCGACGTTTCTAATTATAAAATCGAATCCTACGAGCAACGTCTTCCAACTACCAATTATATAGTCAAAGCGTCTCCGAATACGTTCCCCATCCCCGACGGCGTCACCAGCTGGATGGGCGGTTTGACAATCTACGCGTTCAACGCCGACCGTTGTCCCGACGGATTCGACAAGAAAGTCTGGCATGGAAAATTACTCCGCTCGGGCGCAACGGAAGCCGTCGACGTCGACGTCGAGGTTGATTGGCCCTACTTAACGCGCGTTGTTCACGCGTCGGGCTCTAAAAAAGTCATTAAATCGATTTTCCCACGCGGCAACCTTAAGCGCGGGCCAGACGGAGCCCTTTGGGTCAGCGCGTTTTCCGGCGAAGGACATATTGATCCGGAAACAAAGCAGTATTCCCCCTATTATTCCGCGGAACTCTTTCGCTCAACCGACGAAGGGAAATCGTTTCAACGCGTCGCGCATATGGAGTACCCGGCGGACGGACATTATTATCCTTACGCGAGCGGCGGTTTTAGCGACAGCGATTACGAATTTACGCCCGACGGATCTATGTTATGGTTCTTCCGCTCCAACTGGTACGGCTCAACCGGCGAAGAATGGTCGCCTATGTATTACTCGCGTTCGACGGATCGCGGCAAGACGTGGAGCAAACCGCTTAAATTTTCACCGCTTGGAACGCTTCCCCGGCTCTGTTCGCTTAAAAATAAGTTCATGCTGGTTTGTTACGCGCGTCCGGGCATGTTCGTTAAAGTCTGTTTAGACGATTCCGGAATCGAATGGAGCGAACCTCTCGTACTTATGACGCCGGGCGACCGCAGTAAGCTCGCCAATAAAGTAGTCAACCCGCCCAAATTCCACGATTGGGACGGCGCGTGCAATAATCCGGAACTATTGGCGCTCGACGAAAACCGCGCGTTATTTTTCTACAGCGATTTCTATTATCCGGACGAAGACGGAATCAAACGTAAAACAATCCTGTGTCGCGAACTAAAAATTGAAGAAGTAGAGACGGAGTCGTCCTACAACGCAAAGTAGACTAAAATCGCGACTAAAACCACGCTTTTTTAATAGAACAATCGTTTTTACGCCCACATCCCTCTATTGGGGATATATTTTTAAGTATCCAAGGAGCCGACCCCTCCCCCAGGGAAAATTTCAAACGTATTTAAAGACGAAACGCGGCGGGTCTAAAGTTCTGTTAGTTCCCGTCGCGTTTCGTTTTACACAATATGATTCAAGTCTCGCGTCACCGATTCCACGCGAGTCCGACAGTCCAACCGTGCGCAATGAAATCGTTTGTCGTTCCGTTCAGATTAGAGGCGTTGAACCAGTCGTTGAACTCATATCCCGCTCGAACCTCAAATTCCCCTCTTCTCCAAGCGACGCCGAGTCCAGCCTCGACCGAAGGAGTCGCTTCAGTACGCTTCATTTTACGCGCGCAAGTTCCGTCTCTGTATAAAGTTGATTCCAAATCTCCGACCGCGACGACGCCCGCGCCCTTCGCGTACGCTTGCAGTCCGGCAAATAAATCGCGTTTCCATTCGAGTCCCAGACGCAACCCGTAGGCGTTCAAAGTCGACTTTGCCAGGCTTGTTTCAACGCTTGACCCGGCGAACATATTTTCAACGTTCGTCTCGCGTAAATTAGTCCATCTGAACCCTACGAATGGGCGCCAACCTCTCGTCGCGTTCCAACTCCAACGTCCAAATTCAAAATCATAGACGTTCAAGGCAGTTTTCGCAGTCGCATCGACGCGATCGAGCGGGAATACGGAGTCAACAGAGCGCGGACTCGTCAGAGTCAAATCATCGCGTTGATCCGCAACAAGCGCGCCCGACTTATCTGCGTCAAAGTATGCGTACGTTCCGATGAAATCCCATCCGGAAAGAGCGCGGTATCCCAGTTTAACGCGCATTCCGGCGCCGCTTGGCGACAAGGCGCGTTCGTCGTAGACGTCCCCGGTATTAGACATATAACTCGCGTAAACGTTTTCCCCTCGTTCCGTCTGCCATCCCAGAAACTCCGCGTCGGCGATAAGTCCGGACATGACTCGGGAACAACGCGATTGTTCCGGATCGATCACGACGGAATCTTCCACAGCATAAACGACGGTTCCGTCCGGCGATTGCATAGCCCACGCGGCGGCGTTACGACGCGCGGCCATCGGCGGACCCAACGTTGTCGCGGAATAACTTGGAGCGTTCGTCTCAGCGGCGCATTCAGGCGCGTATTCCTGATTTGCGAGAACGTTTTCCATAGCGGAAGTAAACGGACGCACAGTCGGAACGACGGGTCCGTTTTCACAACGCTGTTGCGCGAACGTTTGCGAAGACGGCGGCTCGCAGAGTCCGCAAGAGGCGCCTGGATCGCAAGAAGCTGGCGGGACGTCGCTAACCCCGTACCGCAATTGATTTATGAGCGAATTAGCGCAAGGGGAACGGTATCTCGCGACGTCCGGCATTTGCATATTGGCGGTCGCCATACCTTGTAGATATCCGCTCGGAGGCGTTTCAATCATACCGCCGTCTCGGGTCGCAGAATCCGGGTTATTTTTTGGAATCGTCATAGGCGAGTTGATCGTACGAGCAGGCTTTTTCACGGTTGGCGCGGGTTTAGTCAAATTTTCCGCTATGGATTCCGGCGTCGTGCCGGCTAAGTTCGCGTCTTGCGTAAGCGAGATGTTCCGCGGACCGGCGACGGGAGTCTGGGACGGCGTTTCCAAGGGCGGATTGAGGGCGTCAACAGGACTTTCATCCTGTAAAACAGGCTCGACAACCACAGGCGTTTGTTCTTGCGGGATCAAATCGAGCGCTGGTTCTTCAAGCGCGGGACTCGCGACGTCCTGTTGAACAACGTCTTTTAAATCGCTATTCGCTTGCGGCGCGGGTTCGTTAAAGACAGGTCCGGATGTTTGTTTAGCAGGAACTTCATTTTCAGGAACGTCATTCGAATTAAGGAGATACGCGGGATCAGCAAATCTCGGCGCCAGATTCGCGGTCGCAGGTCGCGTCACGCCATATTTCGGCTTTGCCTGTTGCGCGTCGACAGTCTCCGCAAACATCAATAAGACCGCCATAACCCCCGAGACGGAAAATTTCATCCAATTCATCGTCTGTCTCCTATTTGCAAGCGTTCCCGTTTTGTCCGTAAACGAACGCCAAAGTAAAAGTTCAAACGCGCCGCAGAGTTATATCCAGCCGATAGACGTCCGCAGAGCATTCTTATTCGCTATAATCGGCACAAACAGTCGCTTTCATGCCTAAAAAAAATATTTTTTGTCGTTTTAACTAAATTTATTTTCTTAGTTTGCCGCAGAAATTGCGAGAAAATCCGAAATTACTTGCAAGCGGAATTGGCTTTGATACAATTAAGAGAGGCGATGAGGCGCTCTTCACGCCCCCAAATAAAACTAAATAAAACTCGTTTTCCGGAGCTTTTTAATATGCGAATTGATCGTCTAGAAGGTTATTTGCTTCGTCTTCCATTAAAGGAATCTTTCCGAATATCCGACACGAACGTCGACTATTGCGAAACGGTCGTTTTTCGCATGGAGAGTCAAGGCGTTTCCGGCTGGTCTGAAGTAGCGCCGGGCAATTCGCCTCTTGTAACGTCGGAATGGACGGGCGCGACCTATCTGACGTTGCGCGATCAGGTAGCGCCACGCGTTTTTGAGAAGGGGGGCGTACCCAACGTCGAGCTTCTTGAATCGAGTTACTCGACGCTTCGCGGGAATAACCAGGCTAAAGCGGCGGCGGAAATAGCGTGGCAAGACTTGAACGCTCGCACGCAAAACAAGCCGTTGTGGCAAGTTCTCGGCGGTACGAAGAAACCTTTGAAGGTCGGTTTGACGTTTGACCGTCTCGTTAAGAAAGAGGACTTTTTTACGGGAATGCAACGCGCGGTCGACGAGCAGTTCGGACGCGTAACGCTTAAGATCCGTCCGGGCTGGGACGTTCAAGTCGTGAGTTTCGCGCGCGTCGACTATCCGTCCTGGTTGCAACTCCAAGTGGACGTCGAAGGGGCGCTCGATTTCGACAAACACGCGGACACGCTTTATCGGATGGACGATTTCTTTTTGAACTGTTTAGAGCAGCCGCTCAATCCTCGCGATTTCGTAGCGCACGCGATGCTCAAAGGGGCGATTCGCACCCCGTTGTGCCTTGACGAATCGATTTGCTCGTTGTCGGACGCGCATATCGCGTTCGATTTAGAGACGTGCGGATACGTCTGCTTAAAGCCGGGCCGCGTCGGCGGTCTCGCGGAAGCGCGCAGGATCGCGGAATTTGCGGAAACGAATAAGATCGGCTGTTACGCGGGTTTCGATCTTCAGACGTCGCTTGGCTACCGGGCGCTCGCGGCTCTTGCGTCGACGTCCAATTTCACGCTTCCAACCGATTACCTCCGTTTCGACGAGGTATTCGAATATGATCCAGTTCCTTCCCTCGCCACGACGTTGGTGGAAGAGCCCGGAGACGAAGCCAAGGGACGTCCGGCGAGAAGTTTCCGATATGTCGAGTTGTGGGACGAACCGGGTCTGGGCGCGGAACCCAACCTTGAAGAAATGAGCAAATACGTTCTCGACAAATTTGAAATAGCGCGTTGATCACAATCAATAACGGCAGCTTAACAAACGGAGCGAGCTATATTTAAGCGCGTTCCGTTTATTTTTTAGGAGTCAAAACGCTATTTTGACAAAAGATCTTCGCAACATTCTCTATATAAAGGGTTACAGGTTATAAAAATCTGTTGCGCAACACATTTAAACAACTATAAAACGTTTCTTTTACCAATACCACAAACGTCATTTTATCAAGCGATTAGACGTTGGAGAGGTCGGCAAGTCTCTTACGACGTTTCCAAAGCGCCAGAATAATAATACCGGCGCCAAGCGCGAAAAGCGTAAAACGCAATGTTACGCTTTCAACCTTTTTCGACATATTTTCTTTTTCACGTTCCTCCTTTAAGTCGTTATCAACTATTTTGAGAAAATTGAGATATTCGTCTTCCGTTTTAAAAAACTTCAACGGTTCGCCATGCTTTAACTTGAGCGCGGTTACCGGCTCAGCTCCGTCGGCGGTATATGTGACGTCAGTATACTCTGGAATAGTAAACGAATCCAAATCTAAATCTTGGACGTTAAAGCGTACTTTTGAAACGTCCTCGCGATTATAATGAACTTCGCCATCCATAATCATTCGATTTTCAATTTGTTTTGGAAAAAATACGCCATCAACGTTGAGATAATCGCAAACTTCATACTCTTCAAGAACGCGTTTTTTTTCTTTTGGATTCCCCATAGCGTAACAGACTTCCTGAATGAACTGCACATGAAAGCCCTTCGTTTCATTGATCACGAAATTCCGTAAAGCCAGTCTTTTTGGGATTTCTTCAGGATAAGCGTCAAACGCTTGTTGGTCGGGAAAGAGGGTAAATTTCCATAAAACGTCGCCAGATTCCGACAACTCTCGAACAGGGGTCGTCGAAGGATATTTAGCGACGATTTCCTTAAAAGAAAGTTCTTTATCGGACGAATCCATAACTAATGGATTAAAAGGCGCGCGCGGAAACCATGAGCGATAAAACGTCGGATAAGACATTCGAAATACATTTTTGTTTACTAAAATAGAGGCCGCTCGTCGAAGACCTTTCCTGGAAACCTTGGCTTTATAATACTCGGTAAGCGAAGTATAAACAGATTCCAAGTCGTTTCCACTAAGCGTATAAGACGATTGTCCATCAAAATAGTAATCAGACTTGGTATTCGAGTCATCGTTAAAAACTTTTTCAAATATCGCGCGTTCTCTATTTGAAAGTCGCTCAAACCGCCACACTCCCGAAAGGGTTTGCCTACGATTTCCAGGCTTTTTTTTAGAGGGCGTTTCCTGATCGAACGTATGTTCTATTTCAATCGCATTAATATTATTCCAAAAAAGTTCGTTTTTCTCCGCAAGTTCTAAGACTCCGTCCCCCCCTTCTCCTCCTTCGGCAAGAGTTAGCGTTACAAAGTCAGACACAAATAGAATCGAAAACGCCAGCGTCAAACGACAACTTGCAGTAAGAAAAGAATTAAACATTTAAACTCCTTTAAATCAAACGATTCTTTAAATGTTCCGTCGTTATATGGGACGTGTCCCCAAGAAGACTTTTTATTCTTTTTCGTTACTACAAGAATAGCCCAAAATTGGTTCGGTAAAAAAGAGACCGTTATCTCTTTTACAGAGTCCTCTAGTTTCAATTCCAGTACAGGTAATCCAATCGAATATAATAGGGACGTCATGACAGTAACGTCCGTAAACAGAAGTTTGCCATTTCCCGTCAATAACGCCGTATTCTTCACACGATTCACCCCTCTTCCGCTAAAAGCTCGTATAGAAGAGAACAAATACTACATGAAAACGTTTCTTGCGGAGCGGTATCACCTTCATCATCACCGCGCACGTCAAACTTTGGCAACATAAAGCCAATAACAAATAAAGCCAACAACCAAATGAATTTCATAATTTTTTTCTTTCCTAACATTATAGTCCTCCATAAATCCAAAAATGACGCGACGTTTAATAAGTAAACGCAACGTCAATAAAGAAACTAAAAAATTCAAAATAGAGCCGCGAAAATTTATCGCTTAATCATTCTTCGGGAACGCACGCACAGTGGTAACCAGTTTCCTCATTTCCAACGCACACCATCGGTTCTTCGCAAGCGCCGCCGCATTCGTCGACGCCAGCGCGCAATTGAGATTGAGAAGGCGTAATGGCAAACATGATCAAGCCCAACCCAAAATAGACGGCGGCGGCAAACAGATAGTCGCGTCCGAACGTCAGTTTGTCAAACAATTTTCCCATGACAAAGTCCTTTTTGAAAAAACCGCGTCAAAAAACATTCCTTGAACGGCTTATCGTAAATCGTCCAAGTTTCCTCAAACGGCGCCTTAGCGCAACTGCGCAAAGCGTCGACGCGGGTACTATACCACAATCAGATTACAGGCATCAACAGTTCGGACTAAAAATTTTCTAAAAATAAAAAAATCGTATTGACAAGTAAAAAACAATAACAGGCGGCAAAGAAACCAACAGCATATGTAAAGAAAAAAATTGGACGTCATTAAACAACGACGTCCAATTCATTTAGTAAAACTAAAGACTTAAAGGAGAAGATCAGCAAACAATCTCTTTGACTTCGACCTTAATGTACTTTTGACGGTGACCGTTCTTTTTACGGCTATCCTTACGGCGCTTGAACCAGCGAATGACGACTTTGGGTCCCTTGACCTTCGTTTCGACTTCGCAAACAACCTTAGCGGAAGCGACGGTAGGTTGACCAACGACAATACCGTCTTCTTTGGAAATAAGAAGAACGTCGTTAAGTTCGACGGTAGCTCCGTCTTCGACGTCGCGGAGTTCGAGATACATTTTCCGACCGACTTCGCACTTGTATTGATGACCGCCGTCTTTAACAATAGCGTACATAATAAATCCTTCGTAAATACTTAAGCGGCTCCAACGGTTCGCGACGTTTTCGCAGCTCAAACCCTAACTTATCGATCAACAGGATCGTTGCGCTAATCGTTTTCTTCCCGGTTTTACAGCGCGAAATCAACCGACGCAAACGTTGTTGGGAACGAACGTCGGAGGACGCCGCAGGCGTTAGGTTCCACTCCAAAAGAGGGGCAGTCAGCCGGACGTCACTTAAGGGAACCCAAGGACCAACTCGACATGAACGCGAGCGGCACGAGGGAACGACACAAAAACAGAAGTAATTATACCCTATACGACTCAGTCGGGAAGTCCCTCAGGACGGTAAAAGTTTGTTTTTTTCCCTTGCGGGTCGAAGATATCGACTTCAATATGTTCCGGCCAAACGTTTGGCACGCTTTTCACGACGACAGAAACACCGGCGTCCGTTTCAATCTGGGTAAGCTGCAGTCTTTTCTTGTTGTTCATATATTCGGCGACTTCTTCGCAAGCGCCGACAAGGATATGACTAACATTTGGTTCTTGACTGGCGAGCGTCAAAATACGACCGATCTCGAGCGCCATACTTTCGAGCGACTTAATCGCTCCGCCGCCCTTACAACACGGGCATTCTCTATAGATACTTCTCTTGAGTCCCGGTCGAACGCGTTGACGCGTCATTTCGATAAGGCCAAACGGGCTTGTGCGCAAGATTTTCGTTTTTGACCGGTCGCGTTTCAAGGCGTCTCTGAGGGTGCGTTCAACAGCGCGGCGATGCGCTTCGTTCGTCATATCAATAAAGTCGTTGACAATAACGCCGCCCAAATCCCGCAGTCTTATTTGGCGAGCGATTTCTTTCGCGGCGCGCAAATTGAGTTGGAAAGCGGTTTCCTCAGGCGAATCGTTGGTTCGGAAACTTCCGCTATTTACGTCGATAGCGACGAGCGCTTCCGCTTGATCGATAACAATCGAACCGCCGTCGCGAAGCGCGACTTTTCGGCTGTGAATTTTCGCGATTTCTTCGTCAACGTTGTATTTTGTGAAAACAGGCTCTTTAGCGTCGTAATATTCAATACGGTCGGCGTAGCGCGGCATCATGACTTGTAGAAATTCGCTTGCACGTTGGAAAGCGCTTTCTTCATCAACGACAATCTCGTCGACGGAACTTGTAAATACGTCGCGGATCGTACGAATGATCATATCGGATTCTTCGTAGATTCCAACGGGACCGGGCAAGTTCTTAATGCGACGAACAATCGATTTCCAGAGCCGCATAAGATAGGCGAGGTCGAGAGCAAGTTCTTTACGGGTACGGTCGGCGCCGGCGGTACGAACGATGAAACCTAAACCCTTTGGAGGATTGAGTTCTTCCATAAGGACGCGAAGCTTTCGTCGAGTAGACTCGTCTTCGATTTTTTTCGAGACGCCAACGCGTCCAAGAGAAGGCATTAAAACGAGATAGCGTCCGGGAATACTGATATACGTGGAAAGGGTCGGTCCCTTCGTACCAATACCCTCTTTAATGACTTGCACAACGACTTCGTCGCCCTTCTGAAAGACTTCCTGAATCGGCGGCTTGACTCGCGGTCGGCCATAATCGCAGCAATCTTCGTCATGTCGACCTCGCCCGTGAAAATGTCGTCGGGCATCGTCTTTTGGCGGCGCGAAATTCGGGGCCTGTTTGAAATAATGGGGTTCGACGTCGCTAATGTGTAGAAAACCGTTGCGACCGACGCCGAAATCGACAAACGCGGCTTGAATACTTTGCTCAATATTGACGACTACGCCTTTGTAGATATTTCCACAGTAGTTATCGTTTGTCGTACGTTCGACGTACAATTCCTCCAGTACGCCGTCCTCAACAACCGCGATGCGGCATTCTTCCGCTTGGCGGGCGTTGATCAACATTTTTTGAGCCATGAGATATGTTCTTTCAAGACGATAAAGGCGAACTCTCGCAAATATGGCAAGCGTCGTGGTTAAGCGGCGGAACCGCATAACGCGACGACAGTCGTTTCTCACAACGCTACGGAAGCGAAGGAGAAGCGAACGCCGCTCGGCAATCGGTCGCTTAGTCCGTCAACGCGCCCAACCTCGCTATTCAAGAACATCAGAGCCGAGACGAAACAAACAGTAAGACGTTTCGGATCTTTCGGATCGGTCGTCTGGTAGTTCTCTCTTCTTTTGAGATCAGTTTCATCACTTCGTCGTCGCAGATTTCCACAAGGCATAATTGAGCGTCAACCAACCCAGGGGGTCATTGAAGTCCTTACGACTTCTCGAGCGACGCGGAACACAACGCAATCGACGTTCAATAAAACGTCGACGCGACGCATAACGAATCGCAATCTGTTCCACGACGATTCTTAGAGTTCACACGTTTCGACACGTCTTTGCCGAAACGTCTTTGATTAAATTCCAAAACATTCCAAGTCGCGCGCGCCCCGTTTCAACCGAACCGCAACGGTTCAATCTGTTTTCCTAACGCGCAAAACGCGCCAGGATGAAGTCAACGCAAGCCAGGAAGCCACACAGTATTCGATATTGTAAAGAACCACGCGGAAGCGGTTCCGTTGTTATTCGTTATTTATTATTCGTTTTCACGCAAAAAACATTTATCGTATTTTATCCATCTTACCTTTTTCAACAAGGGGGGACAAAACAAGTCGCGGAGTTCTCTTAATAACCAAGACGTCGTCTCTCGTTCCAATCGTTTTTCAGGATCATACGCACTTCGCCAGCGGATTCGCTAAGCATTGCGCGTTTTGCAAGTTCAAGGCACTCGTCCATCGAGTAGGACTCGCAAACGTCCTTAAGTTGTAGAATCATACCCGGCGCGACGCTAATCGTACGCAACCCTAAACCGAGCAGCAAGGGGATCATTTCAGGGGAACTTCCCATTTGACCGCAAAGCGAAAGCGGTCGATCGTACATTTTAGCGACGTCGACAGTTCTTTTAATCATGCGAATAAGGGCGGGCGATTCTTGTTCGTATAACTCGCTCACGTTCGAGTTGGTTCGATCGACGGCCATAGTATATTGTAGTAGGTCGTTTGTTCCAAGACTGAAAAAGTCGACGTCTCGCGCAAAATGTTCGAGCGTAACGACGGCGGCGGGCGTTTCGACCATGATACCCAGCGGAATATCGGGATCGAAAGGTATTTTTTTCTCAACAAGTTCGTCTCGAACGTCGTTGAAAATCATTCTTGCCTTTCGAAATTCCATGACCGTAGAGACGAGCGGAAACATAATTTGAAATTTTCCATAGACGCTCGCCCGCAAAATAGCGCGCAGTTGGGTACGAAACATATCGCCGTTGCGCAACGAGAGTCGAACGCTTCGCAACCCCATAAACGGATTTGATTCATCCTCGGAAGTGAAGCGCAACCCGCTTGGCAGTTTATCGGCGCCCAAGTCGAAAGTACGAATCGTTACGGGCCTATCTTTCATTGTTTCGGCAACGTTTCTATAGGCTTCAAAGTGAGTTTCCTCATCGGGCATAGCGCCGAGGTTACCCGTCAAATACAGGAACTCGGTTCGATAGAGTCCAATTCCGGCGGCGCCGAATTCTCGACAAGTTTTGGCTTCCATAGGGAACTCGATATTTCCCTTGATTTCGATCGTCGCACCGTCTTTCGTCCGCGTTTCGACCGATCTTTTCTTCGATTCAAGCAAGATTTGAATCTCACGCAAGTTTTTAGCCTTACGTTCATATAGAGCCAAGGCTTCGGGCGTAGGATCCAAAATAAGTCTTCCCAACTCGCCGTCGACAATAACGACAGTCTGATCGGTCGTTTGAGCGAGGAAAGGGCCGACCCCCAGGACGGTAGGAACGCGCAAGGCGGCGGCAACAATAGAAGTATGACTTCCGAGACTTCCGTTTTCCGTAACGATAGCGGCAGTTTTACTGGAGTCAAGTCTTGACGCGGCGCTCGGTTTTAAGAAAGAGGCGGCGACAATGGTGGGCTCGGTCGAATTTGTATAATCGTAGACGCGAATCGAAAGCAATTGGTGCAACAACCGATCGCGAAGGTCGAGCACGTCGTTTGCGCGTTCGGCGTACCGTTCTTCGAGCCCGCGGAGACGTTCCGCGTATTGATTGAGGGTATAGTCGACGGCATATTCGACGTTAACCAGTTCGTTTTCAACAAACTTTTCAAGTCGAGTCCGCAGTCCGGCGTCGTTCAAGATTAAGAGGTAGGCGTCATAGAGTCGTCCGAACTCTTCGCCAAGTTGTTTTGCGGCCTCTTCGCGATTCTTACATAATTTTTCGTTGGCTCCACGAAACGCGGCGTCCAAGCGTTTTAATTCGCTTTTAACCTGCTCTTTCGCGATAGAGATACGCTTTTGAGTTCCCACGCGATCACTCGCGACAATCGACAATTTACCGATCGCCACACCCGGATATACAGCAACGCCCTGAAATGTTTTCATCAAAAATAAGCCGTAAGAAAAGGTCTAAAAAGACGCGAAAAGGTCCGTCGCACAGAGCTCGACGAACCTTGTTAACAAATATGCGCAAAAACCAGTCCAACTTTTCGCGCGACAAAATGGCGACGTCGAAACTAGAGATCGGCAGGCGCTTGATCCGCGAACTCATCCTCATAAAACTTATGTTTAAACAAGCTTTCGATGGAGTCGCACGCTTCTTGAGCGTCTTCACCGTCGACCTGCAAAGTCAAGACGGATCCCTGTGGCGCCATGAGCGAAAGGAGGTCGAGACAACTTTTACAGTCGGCCTCATACCCGCCTTTTGAAAGGACGGATTTTGCGGCAAACTTCATTGCGGTCTTGCAAACAAGAGACGCATCGCGCACGTGGAAGCCCGCGGCGTTTAGAACTGTCAACTCTTTTGTAATCACTATTCACACCTTTCCTTTGCAATCACAACGGACGGTCTTTTATCTTTTTACGTTCGGCGCGTTTACGAGCGCGCAAAAAGCAGTTTTATGAAAAACCGTGTTGAGGCGGAGTTTCACGCGTTCAAAAAACTCGGGCGAAAATTAACTTTCGCGCGAAGACGAATCAGTTATACGACTAGCCGAACGAATACCAGTCACTATAACCAAAAGGCGACGCCACCCCCTTTTCCAGGAAGAAGCGTCGCGCTTCGAAATAATCAACTTACGAATTAACTCACGACAATTAGTTCGAACAACAATGCGCTGTCGGGACCCAAGGCGTCATGAAAGAGCGTTCCGCCAACAGTAATGTATGAAAATTTCGTTAAGAAGTCCCTTAAAAAAACGCCTCGCGCTGAAAAAAGCCATCAACTAAGTCTCATATTCGACACAAGCTCACCATTTCAACATACAAGGAAAAGGCAACCAAGGGTTCACGGCGACGACCACATCAGTTTCCGTAAACGTTTTCGTCGGCTTCGTCAAGCAATTTCAAGATATCGTCTTTTGTATAAGACTGTTTGAGGTAGCGGCAGAACTCTTCGTTTTTCAGATGGCGAGTGATATGTTCGAGAGCGCGGAGATGTTCTCCGGGGCGATCCGGCGGGGAGACGAGCAGGAAGAAGAGGTTGACTTTTTCACAATCGAGGCTAGAGAAATCGACGCCTTCGGGGCTAACGGCCACGGTGCCAACCAAGCGATCAACGCTGATGTGCTTGGTATGCGGGACGGCGATTCCATGTCCGATCCCGGTCGTACCCAGTTCTTCGCGACGCATAATCGCGGTAATAATATTTTCAACATCATCTTTGGGGATACCGCCGGCGTCAGACAAAGCCTGAACCATCTCGCGGATAACGCCTTCTTTGGTCGTCTCCGCCAATTTAGTCGTGATCGAATCAACCAGAATAAAATCAGAAAATTTCATTCGTAAAACTCCAAAATGTAGGAAAACAACGCCCTCAAGTTCTCACACCCCAAACGCGACGCAAAGTCGAACGCATTCGCGTCGTCGTCACCGCGCATGGACGAAACAGAAGCTTGCCGTACGTATTAAACAAATACCGCCTTGTAAAAAACGTATAACACGGCCAAAAACTTGCGGTCCTTGACTTCATTCTAACCAAAATTAAATATTTGTACAGTAGAAGAACCCCTACGAAAAAAGAAACGTAGGAAAATTATCGTAAGCCCATTACTGAAGGCGTCTAAATAGGACGCAGAAAAGCGAGAGACGAGATTATAAGACAGACGCGAGAGCGTTTTCTACTAACGCGTTGAAAACGCTCTCAATAAAGGTTAAATTTATATTGGCGACGAAAAGTCGCCGACGTCCGAAGTAAAATTACCTTTCCAGCGCAAACGCGCAACGCTTCGAAAAGCGCGAGACTCCCTTAACGAGGAATATTTATCAAGCGTAAATCGCGGCGCGATTACCGATGATCGGTCATTTTTTCCTTGAATTTACGCATTTGTTGTTCGAGTTTATCAATCACCTGATCCAAAGCGCCCAAGAGGTCGGCGGAAGTATAGTCCGCGCGGAAATCTTTTTTGAGCTCGGTGCCAACGACGACTTCCACATGCGGCATATTCGCTTTATCGAGGTCGACGAGGACGTCAATATTCGAGACGCGTTCGATAAAACGGCCAAGTTTCACGACCTTCTCAGCGATTTTCTGTTTGTCAGCTTCCGCCAATTCACCGTGTCGCGCTTGAACTTGAATATTCATATTCGTCTCCTTATCCCTTTTCAGGGTCTGGCAAGTAACGGAACGCCGTTAACGTCTAAGAGTTTTCCCTTTTAACGCTCGACGCGACGTAAATGAAAAGACCAGGGCGCCGCGTATCCGTTCCGAATGATTAAAGCAACTGAACCGCGCCTGGCGCGACTCGATTGCGTTTCCAATAATATAGTAAGCTTTTTTCACCAGCACAAGTTCACATTTTTTGAAAAAAACAAAAATTGTGCAAAGCGTATTCAAAAACTCTCTAATTTCAGAAGAAAGCAAATTTGGCGCCTAAATAAAAAAATGGGCTTAAAAAACGCGTCCGATTCCTGAAAAGCGAACGCGTTCATAAATTGGTAAAAGTTGAAGCGTTTTTTAACGCTTATCTTCCGCCGTCATGTCCCGCCGACAAGTTTTCCGGCGTAAGATCGACTTCTCCTTCAAGGGCAAAGACGATATCTTTTTTCCCTTTTTTCGGGATCGTGATATCTAATCCGGAAGTATTGATATCACTATAGACAACGGGAAGTTCATGCACAACAGTCTGTTCGGGCGTCTTTTCATTGCGATATTTGTCGGGATTTTCCATTCTCGCTTTCGTTTCTTCGAGAGAGAGACCGCCCGAAACGACGTCCTTTATGATACAGGCGCGATAATCGGCAGGGCGGACTCCGTCGCCGGACTTCCTGGTCGTCATCTTAAATTTTCCGTTATCGTCGGTCACAGCCTGAGCGGAAGCGCCGATCCCGTTAAGATCTATTGGCGAAAGCAAGATAGTCGCGCCCGCGACGGGTTCGCCATTGAACGTCACGACTCCTTCGGCAGGTACAAGCCCGTTGTTATGCTTACCGCATCCGACGGTCATGACCGAGCTTGCGACAATAAGAACACAGAAAATATTCAAATATTGTTTCATATTGTAAAACTCCCTATTTTAAAGCGAAACTGTCTCGCCGGCATTCATCGTTCCCATAGCGCCCCAGACGCCGAAAGGCGAGACGCCAGATTGAGATCCCCAGTATTTGTACCAACCTGAAAGTCCGCTGGTTCCGGACGTTTCGCAATTGACCGTGTCGCTAACAAAGCGAACGCTTCCATCCATCATCCCGCAATTGACGCCTCCGGAGTGATTACTCTGCGCAGTAATGTAAGGTTCGTTGTAACCGCCCGCGTCAGCTCCGCAAGATGGAGAGTTCGGGGGAAGAATCGTTTGGAAACGCGCGTTGTGATAAGAATAATAGAAGGCGTTGGCGCCGATACCGCCGCACGTGCTTGTACCGTCGACAAATTGTCCATTCGCGCCGCGTTTCGACAAGCAGACGTTCGGTTTATACGACCAGCAACTGAGATTATAAGCAAAGCCGCCCAGAATACGTTTATGTTCAACTCCGGCTTCTTTCGGCGAGGCGACGCGTTCGCTCATAGCGATCGTATTGCTCGTACCGTCGACAATAGCGGCAAGAGATTGGCTCCCGCCGCCCCAGTCGGTATTCGCCCAACGGTCGCCGCGAGCAATCATACCAAAGGGGGATCGTGTGTTTCCCCAACTTCCATATCCACGATTGATGTAGTCGGCTTCACAGAAGCAGTAGTTTGTCGGAACGAGGTCGGAATCCCCGCAGGCGGAAGTCGAGCCGTCCGAAGGACAAAGGAACCCGTTGATCTTCCCTTTCCAGCAGGCGACGTCGTTGTACGGACTATCTTTTCCGTCGTCTACATGCGAGAAGATATCGGCAAAACGTTGTCCTTGTTCGATCTCAGGCAGAAGGCCCAAGAGCGCGGTACAGTTTCCCTGGTTTCCCATACCGTGTCCGGGAAGCATGCTATTGTTTCGATCCACGTAGTTATGAATCGCCAAACAAAGTTGCTTAAGGTTGTTAGTACATTGCATACGCCGCGCAGCCTCGCGCGCGGCCTGAACCGCTGGTAAAAGAAGTCCGATCAAAATTCCAATGATAGCGATGACGACCAACAGTTCAACTAAGGTAAATCCGCGTCGTTTCATACGAATACCTCTCTTTAAATCGATAAGCCTAAAACAAGTATAAAAAGCGTCTATGTAACAGACGAGGGCATATTCGCGATTATAATCGAGCGATAAGTAAAAAACAACAAGCGGCAAAAATTACGGTACAGAAAACAAATAAGGAACGCAACGTCTCTCGACGTTTCGTCCCCTATTCAAAGAATTAACCTTTTAAGTATTCAATCAGAATTCTTTAGCGTCAATCCATTTCATCATCTTACGGAGGCGCTTGCCGACTTTTTCAAGCAAGTGTTCATGATGGATAGCGCGTTCGCGTTTGAAGGCAGGCGCGTTGACCTGGTATTCAAGGAGAAATTCTCTGGCGTATTGACCGTTTTGGATTTCCTTGAGGATTTGTTTCATTGCCTTCTTGGTTTCTTCGGTGATGACGCGCGGTCCGCGGGTGTAATCACCATATTCAGCGTTATTGGAAACGCTGTAACGCATGTAGCTCAAGCCGCCTTGATAGAAGAGGTCGACGATGAGTTTCATTTCGTGCATGCATTCGAAGTACGCCATTTCCGGTTGATATCCGGCTTCGACGAGGGTTTCGAACCCAGCTTGAATAAGGTGGCTGACGCCGCCGCAAAGAACGGCCTGTTCCCCAAAGAGGTCGGTTTCAGTTTCTTCTTTGAAGGTCGTTTGAATAACGCCGCCGCGCGTTCCGCCGATTCCCTTGGCGTAAGCGAGCCCGACAGACTTTTCATAGTCGCCGCATTTATCGTCCAACGCGATCAAGCATGGAACGCCGCCGCCTTTAACAAATTCAGCGCGAACGAGGTGACCAGGACCTTTCGGGGCGATCATGATGGCGCGGTTACCGGCCGGAAGATCGAACTGACCATAGTGGACGTTGAAGCCGTGCGTGGTCAGGATAATAGCGTTTTCTTTGAGGTTCGGGCGAATCTGATTTGCGAAAATCTTGCCTTGAAGTTCGTCAGGCAGAGTCAGAACGACAACATCAGCCTGTTTAACGGCTTCTTCAAGAGAAACCGGCTTGAAACCATGTTCAATAGCAAGGCGATAATTATCGGAACCTTCGCGTTGACCAACGACGACTTTGCAACCGCTGTCGCGCAAGTTTTGCGCGTGAGCGTGCCCTTGGGATCCATAGCCAAGAATCGCAATAGTTTTGTCTTTCAAAACAGAAAGATCCGCGTCGTTGTCATAATAAACAGTAGCAGCCATTACGCCACCCCCTTATTGGTATTAAGGTTAATTTATATAATCCGCCACTGAAGCGGACGCTTTAAATTTCTAAATAAATTATTATTCATCGAGGAAGACGCCACGAGGAGCGGCGATACACCCCGACCGCGTAACGGACAAGATTTTATAAGGTCTTAGCGCCTTAAGGAAAGCGTCAACCTTCTCCACACGTCCCGAGATTTCAACGAGCAAAGAATTTTCGGCGACGTCAACGACGGAAGCGCGGAAGATTTCCACCACTTCCAAGACTCCCGATCGGTTTCCAGCGTCAGCTTGTACGCAAACGAGGGCTAATTCGCGTTCGACGTGCGGCACGTTCGCCAAGTTTGTCGTTTTTACAACAGTAACCAACTTTTGCAGTTGCAACTCGACTTGTTTCATAACGTCGCCGTCGGCGTCAAGCACAATAGTCATTCTGGAAAAACGCGGATCGTTGGTAGCGCCGACGGTCAAGCTATCGACGTTATATCCACGAGACGCCAACATACCCGCGACATGCGACAACACGCCGGGGACATTTTGCACCCATACTGAAATTACATTTCTCATCTTTTTTCCCAAACGGTCAAAGCCGTGTCCAGTCGTATCACACTAGCGCCAAACACGCTCGATAATTCGTTGTATTCTAGCGCTTCAGGGGCGTATGACAAGCGCCGCGCACATGAATGTCGTCAAAAAAGCGACTCACAATCTACGCGCCGGAGCCGAGTTGTAAAGCCTGAGCGATAAAACGTCCCGTTCTTGAATTTGGATTCGCGGCGACTTCTTCCGGCGTTCCTTCCGCGACAATTCTTCCCCCTTCTTTTCCAGCGCCTGGTCCAAGATCGACAATATGGTCGGCGACTCTCAAGACGAGTGGATTGTGTTCGACAACAATCAGGGAATTTCCGGCCTGGATAAGTTCTTCAAAGCAGTCGAGCAACTTAACGACGTCGGCAAAGTGTAACCCGGAAGTCGGCTCGTCCATAAGATACAAACACGGTCCTTTTTGGGTAGTAAGCAGGCTCGCGGCCAATTTAAGCCGTTGCGACTCCCCGCCGGAGAGAGTATTAGCCGGTTGTCCCAGTTGAAGATAATCCAGTCCGACGTCTACCAGGCGCTTAAGTTTCTGTTGAATCTTCGTCTGTCCCCGAAAATGCGCAACGGCCTCTTTTGCGGTCATTTCCAAGGTTTCGGCAATGTTCAAGCCTCGGTACATAACTTCGAGAACGGAACGTTGATATCTCTTTCCATTACAGTATGGACATACAAAATAGAAGTCGGAGGAATACTGCATTTTTGACAGTACGAACCCTTCCCCTTTGCAATAATCGCAACGTCCCCCCGCGACGTTAAAACTAAAATACCCAGCGGCGTAACCTCTGCTCCTGGCATAGGGTTGTTCGGCAAATAGATTTCGAATATCGTCAAAAATTTTCAGGTAAGTGACAGGATTGGAACGCGGCGACCGTCCGATTGGAGTCTGGTCGATAAAGACGACTTCATCGACCGCGTCTACGCCGCTGATTTTTTCGTAAGGCAGTCCGGCGTCGACAACGCTTTGATCGCCGCCCAATTTGGCGCACAAGGCGGGATAAAGAGTATCTTGAACCAGGGAACTCTTTCCGGCGCCGCTTACGCCGGTAACAACGCACAGGGCGTTTAGTGGGAACGCCACTTTTTCAATATTCAGGTTACGCGCATGAGCGCCCCAGAGCTCGATGAACTTTTCAGATTTAGCGCGTCTCGAAACCCCGGCGCCAATACGACGTCCAGTCAAATAGCTACCGGTAAGAGAGTTTGGATCGTTCTTCATTTCTTCGAACGTTCCTTTGAAGACAATTTTTCCCCCGTCTTCGCCCGCGCCGGGACCCAGTTCGACAATTTGATCGGACGCTTCAAGCAAAATCGGATTATGATCGACCACGACGACGGTATTTCCACGATCTCGCAACGATTTAACAGCCCCTTGCAACTTAAGAGAGTCTTCCGGATGCAGCCCGATAGACGGTTCGTCGAGCACATACAGCATATCGGCAAGATCAGACCCTAAGGCGGTCGTCAATTTAATGCGTCTATTCTCCCCGGAACTAAGAGTTTTAACATCGCGTTCCAGCGTAACGTATCCTAAACCAACTTTTTCCAGATAATATAATCTTGAACAAACTTGCCTCAGAGGGTATTCCGCAATTTTTATTTGCGCGTCGTCAAGTTCCCACGCTTCCAATTTTTTAATGAGTTCGACGACAGACAGCGACAACCACTGGAAGATATTATCGCCGTCTAATTTCACGGCGAGCGCTTTTTGATTTAATCTTGCGCCATGACAAATCGGACATTCGCAACGTTTTTGCCAACGGCTCAGATACGAGCGAATGTGCATTTTATACCTTTGCGCGAGCAAATTCGAAAAGAACCCGTTCAAGCCTTTATAATTCAATTTTGGCGAACCGTTCAAGATCGCGTTAACCTGTTCGGGATTGAGCGAAGAAAACGGTTTGTCGATTGGCACGCCCAGCTCCTCGGCGCATCCTTTAAATTCGCGTAATTTTCCACGATAAGCCGAAACATTCCAAGGCGCGATAGCGCCGTCTTCGATCGAAAGCAACGGATTCGGAAAGACGCGTTCCATATCAAACGCCGACCACCATCCAAATCCAGAACAGACGGGGCAGGCGCCGTTCGGGCTTTCCGGGTTGAATAGATTTGGCTGAATTTTCGGAATTTCGAACCCGCACGCTTCACACCGCAGAGACTTACTAAACCCAAACAGGGTCCATTTTTTTCCGTCAATAGACTGTTCTTCCCCGGCGTCGACGCCCAGTTCGCCGTCTGACGCGCATTCGTCACAATCTCTGAGCGCACACTCGCCTTCAACAAAGATCCAGCAATGTCCCTCGCCCAAATGGAAGGCGGTCTCCAACGAGTCGTTCAAACGCGGCTCAGGAGTCGAACCGATTTTGACGCGGTCGACAATAAAGAAGACGGACGGGGCTCCCGGTTTTGTATCAATCGCGTTAAATTTCCGCAAATAGCGCATAAGGGAACTGTCGTCGCCCCTGGCGTCAAGCATACGAACGCGAAATTTTTGATTTAATTCAGGGGTTTCGTCTTCTTCATCAAAAACTTCATTTTCCTCGTCGATTGCACCTTCAACATGTTTTTCCTTTTTAGCAGAGGAAGTCCGCAAGCCGAGATTTTCCATCTCATTCGCGCCGTTTTCATCTTCCATCGAAAGATAAAACATCCTCGCTAAGGCGTAGTTTCTATCGAAGGCCGAATTTTGTTCGCTCAAATCGAACGACTCGCCAAGGATAATACCTCTTGCGATACCTTCCTCACTCCACGTTTTTTTAAACTCGCCTGGATCAGGGCTCATCGTTCTCAAAGGCGGCGCGAAGGCAATCATCGCTTTCACGCCGTCGGGCAACTGCCGCAGCGTCTTGAGTACAGTCGTTGGCGAATGGCTTCGAATCCTTTTACCACAACTTTGACAATAGGGGGCTCCTAACTTTGCAAAAACAAAAGCGAGGTAATCGTTTATCTCAGTCGCCATACCGACGGAGGCTCTCGAATTTGCGTTCGTCGCTTGCGCAGTCACGGCAATAGCGGGCAGAAGACCTTCAATAGAATCGAAGATTGGACGTTCCAATTGTTCGAGATATTGGCGCGCGTACGGCGAAAGGGATTCGACATAACGGCGTTGTCCTTCCGCGTAGAGTACGTCAAACGCCAGGGAACTCTTACCGCTTCCACTGGGACCGCAAAGAGAGAGCAGACAGTAATAAGGGACGTCAAGATCGACGGATTTAAGATTATGCGTCCGCGCGCCGCGTATCGACACGCAATCATTCGAACGAGGTTCAGCGGAAGAAGGCATATTTATCTCTTTCTCATACGATAACTCACGCGAGTTTAACCGACGCAGGAAACCAACCGCGCATATAGCGCGACGGAGTCCGGCGCGGAGGGGTAACCGTCAACAAAAATCCGCGCCGCACACAAACATATTATAACAACTGCGCGCGGATATACAAGCGGAGCGGTGGCGCGAGTCGCGGTTGACACAATCAAACGTCCGCGAAACGTTTTTATGAGAGTAATAAATTATCGAGTCGCAACCTAAGCGTTTTACGCGCATCCGATTTTTTGCGGTCGTCACGAGTCGTTCGTTTCGTTTATTTTTCCTATTCTACTCATTTTTTAAAATATCGTTCCGTTCCCAGTAGAAATCATTTCTTTTGGCGTTATAATTGCACAAGATTGTGCGCGCACTCCGCGCTATTCACAAGTGAAACCAACGAGAGAAGATGCTTGTCCGCAAGCAGAGACGCTCTCCGCCGCATGATATTGAGGAAGTATATGACTAATCGACCGCGTTTTGATCGTTGGCTTAACGGTCTACGCTCTACCCTACTTTTTTCGGAGCGCAAGGACAGCGACGAGACCCCCCCGATCAGCGACGACGTCTATCGTCGGATTCCCGAACAATTCAAACATCCCGAAGCCGACAAATCAGGACAAGACGCGGACAAACGCAAAGACGCCAATTCCGCACAAACAGAACGCCAGAGTCGTCCAGATCAGGATCAAAATCGCGGACGCAACTCGGGTTCTAATACGCCGTCTTCCCATAGGAATCAGCAAGCGCCGAAGCGTTCTCGCATTTCTGGAGTAATTTTCGTCATTGCGTTGATCGTTTTTCTTTCGTTTTCGTATCAAACATTCTTTTCGTCAAAGTCAACGGAAATCACTTGGACAGCGTTCAATCGTTTACTTGACGCAAATCAAATAGAAACAGCGGAAATCAAAGGTTCGTTAATTTCTGGTCGTCTTCGCGAAGTTCCCTCAATTGAGTACTGGCCCGACGTCATTCCAAATGGGAAAGCGACCTTTGAAGCGTTACTTGAGCAATTCGATAAATCCCATCCGGAAGTCGCGGCAAAGTTCGATAAAGAACTCGAAGAACGGCTTGGGACCGACAAACTTACGTTGACGCGTAAAAACACCACCAACGAGCAGGGGCGTCAAGTCTCGACGCTCGAGTTGAAACGCGGCGACGGTTCTTTGTTTAAGAGCGTCGATTTACCGATCAACGCGACGGAAGCGGAAAAGAAGGCGACCGGCGAATCGCTTATTGAAAGCTATAAACTCGGTCTGAAGTTGCAACAACGTTGGCGATTGGCACCTTCGGCTTCTCGCGAGCGCAACGGTTCCGTATCGATGGTGGAAACAGAAAGCGGTAAGGCGGCGCGCAAAGTATTCTATTTGAAATATGAGTGCGAAACTCCGGCGTTCGCGTATTCCGACCAAACGATTGATTCGCGTCTCCGCGAACGTTTAGATTCTTATTCTTCGACCAAACCTTCCGATAGTTCGTCGTGGGTAATGATAGCGTCGATTATAGTATCCATATTGTTTGTTGTGTTGTTATTCAGAATGATTCGCAATACAAGCGAGCAAATGATGGGCGGCGGTCTTGGCGGAGTAGCCCGTAGTCTGGCGAAACGTTACGAGCCCAGTCAAGGCAAGACGTACACCTTTAACGACGTCGCAGGTATGGACACCGTCAAAGCGGAACTTGTCGAAATAGTCGACTACCTTAAGAACCCCGCCAAGTATGAGCGCATGGGCGCAAGGGTTCCCAAAGGGACGTTGTTGTTCGGCCCTCCGGGAACGGGTAAAACGCTTCTTGCGCGCGCGGTGGCGGGCGAAGCGAACGTTCCCTTTTTCTCGATCAACGGTTCAGAATTTATCCAAATGTTCGTCGGCGTTGGCGCGAGTCGAGTTCGCGATCTCTTTGCGACGGCTAAAGAAAACGCTCCATCGATTTTGTTCATCGATGAAATCGACGCGGTTGGTCGACAGCGCGGCGCGGGCGTAGGGGGCGGTCAGGACGAACGCGAACAAACGCTCAATCAGATATTGAGCGAGATGGACGGTTTTACACAAAACGATTCCGTTATGGTCATGGCGTCGACGAACCGTCCCGACGTACTCGACCCGGCGCTTATGCGTCCCGGACGTTTTGACCGCCACATAACGGTAGGTCGTCCTTCGATGCGCGGACGCGTCGACATTTTTAAAGTGTACTTGAAAAAGATCCCTTACGGGCCAGACGTTGACGTCGACAAACTCGCGAAGACAACGGCGGGCTTTACCGGGGCCGACATTCGCAACTTCGTCAATGAGGCGACGCTTTGGGCGACGCGCAACAACAAGGATCAAGTGGAAGCGAGCGATTTCGACTTTGCCTTCGAAAAGATCTCGCTTGGTCTGAAACGCGACGAGATTGTTTCGCCGGAGAATAAGCTTAAAACAGCGTATCATGAAGCCGGTCACGCGCTTGTCGGTTGGTTTATTCCGAATGGTTCTCGCGTGCATAAGATAACGATCATTCCACGCGGGCGCGCTTTGGGCGTAACGTGGAGTTTGCCGGACGACGACCAGTTGAACTACAACGAATCCGAAGCGCGAGCGACCTTGACGCATCTTCTTGCGGGTCGCGCGGCGGAGAAATTGATCTATAACGAGAATTCCTCCGGAGTGGAAAACGACCTGCAACGCGCTACAGAGCTTGCGCGCAATATGGTGACGCGTTGGGGTATGAGTAAGGAACTTGGACCGGTGGCCTTCCCAGATACGGAGACGCATCCTTTCCTCGGACGCGAAATGTCGACGGGGACGCGTTCTTACAGTGAAGACGCGGCGCGTCTTATCGACATAGAGGTTCGTAAAACGATAGAGGAAGCCGACGAGTCCGCGCGTAATTTACTCATAGAGAAGCGCGATCTCTTTGAAAAACTTACCCAAGCGCTCGTTGACGAAGAAGAACTTGACGAAGCGCGAATCCGCGAGATTCTCGGACCTTCTCCCAACGATAAAAAGTCGGAAGAAAGCAAGAATGACGCGAAGTCCGAGTCAAGTTTATCCCTGGATAAATCCAAGTCAGAGGGAGCCGAAGAGTCGGCAAAGCAAGACGACGTCGCCGCTAAGTCTACCGACGATAAGTCTGAGTCAGAGTCAACCGACGTTGGTTCCGGCGCAGACAAGATAGACGGCAAGGAAGACGAATAAAACGCTTTCAGTTGAAGCGTCTTCGGCGCGTAAAGAAAGGGATATCATATGGCAAAACCGGCTCGACCACCCGAAAAAGGCAAGATAGCGGGAATAGATTTCGGAACGGTTCGAATCGGCGTAGCTATATGCGATCCCGAGCGGCTTGTAGCTTTTCCGTATGGGATTTATCGTCGTCGAAACGAAAAACTCGATTTGCAATATTTCGTGGAATTTGCACAAAACGAACGCGTAGTTCATTTTGTCCTTGGTTTGCCGTTGCATAATAACGGCGACTTGAGCGACAAAGCGCGCGAAGCGATGGAGTTTGGCAATAAGTTGGCGGAAGCGACGGGTTTATCGATCGACTATATGGACGAGCGTTTTACGAGTTGCGAAGCGGAGTACTATCTCCGTCAAGGCAAATTGAAGGCAAAACAACGCAAAGCGCGACTCGACGCAGTCGCCGCGCAGATTATCTTATCGACTTATCTTGAGCGAGGTTGCGTCGGGACGTCGGAACTTCTTTCTCTTGACGACGATTGACGTAGCAACCGTTGTCGCGAGACCAGGAAGCAGAAATGAATCAACGTTTTTATTGGAACTAAACGTTCGCGCGTTGCGTCAAACTCCGCGTAAGGTTCTAAAAAATAAAAAAAATAGATCGGGGAAGCGTCTTTACGAAAAGTTTCCGTTTCTCAGTCTTTTAGTCCGAAAGGCGTTTACGAAACAGGAGACGAAGAAAAAGTTCGTTCAAGGACTAAGACTCAAATGAGTTAGCGTAAAAGACGCAGTTTTTCAACGGTTCGCTTTCTCTGTGAAAGTCGGCATATGAAAGACAAATTTTTTTAGACGGAAAGATCTCCGCCGGGATTTAAGTTAAGAGTTAAGAAAGCAGAGAAAGTCTGTTCGGCGTTTTGACTTTTCAAACGGGTTGGGAAGTCGGCGGACGTAAGAGCGAAACAATCGCGCGGACAGTTGTCGAGAGCGAGATATTCTCGGCCGACGCGACTTGTCGCCGATTTTTTTGAATCATTCGAATCTCTTGACGCGGCGGCGTTTTGCGAACGCGTTCAGCGTTCAATTCCGTTTTATGTTTTGGACGTTTGACTTAGCGGCAGTCCCAATAGCCGCGAGTGCGGAACTCCCTCCTCGGACGCGAGTTCGAGTCGGTCTCCGGGGCGATTTTTCTTACGTCGATTCTCTCGATGTTAAGAGAACTTTTAGTAGCCGAGCGCTCCTATCTCCAAGCGGCTACAGATAGACGTTTTTCTTTCCTCACGTTTCGGCGTTGGGCAAGATCGCTGTAGTTTGTGGGAGCAAGTTCCTTTTCTAGTAGCGGAACACACGGATCGTTTCTAGAAATTAAGCCTTTCGCTAAAAGGAGCAATCCTTTTTTCTGTCCGACGCGTCAAGGACGGTAAGACGTTTCCTCGATATTTATGTATCTCCACCATCTTATCGAACAGAGATTTCTATGACAAAATCCAACGCGAGTAAGCCTCGCGCATCCAAGCAATCCGCGGTTCAGACTACATTCACGAAACAAAAACGCGAACTAGCCAAGGCCAACGCGCTTGTCGATCAGTTACGCGCGCAGGAAAAACGCAATCAACGCTTTAGCGCAGACGGAACGCTTCAGACAGAAGAGCGCGAATCGTATCTTGTCTCCACGCCTCAAGAGATCGCGGGTAAAGTTCTCGCGCTCGTCGCGGAAATAGTTCGTCAACATGGCGCGCGCCAACAAGCGAATGGAGTCAACAAAGGGGTCTTCGAGTTTAATGGAATAAGGGCCGAGCTGACTGTTCCTCAACTACGAGCGCTTCAAGAGGCGTCGTCGACCCTTCGTCATCTTGTAGAGAAACTTCCAACGGAAAATCGCAAACAGATCCCCAACGCGGAGATTGACGGGCGTCCGGCGTTCGCGACGCCGCTTGTTCCATTTAAGGAAACTAAGACGCGCAGCGTTCCCTACGAAGAAAAAGAATCGACGCGCATTCGCACTTACCAGGAAGAATACGAAGAAATTCTCTACCAAACCCGCGAAGTGACAATCGATTACGGACTTCCAGTCGAACGAATATCAACATTGCAAGAGATGATAACCGATCTAGAGACGGCCATTCAGGTAGCAATAGACGAGGCCAACGCTCAAGGTCGCGGCGGCGATCCAGTCTTAAACGAAGTCATTGAAAAGATCGTCGAAACATTTCAAAAAGAAATCGACGGCTGAACGTCGTATTTCCTAGGCCTAAGAACCGCGGTGGCGTGAAATCAACTTTCGCAGAGTCGCGTATTCTTAACGCGTCAAGATGACTCAGTTTTTTCCCCGCGTAAGAGCGCCGACGCGTTCTTATCGTCTTCAACGAGAATATTCGCCGCGTCTTCAACATCTTTACAAGTAACCCACGCCTTCTCTTCCCGTTGCGGCAAATCTTCAATCCGAACTAATCCGAACATCAGCAAGAATTTTTTAGTCGTACCGTAAAGAAATGGCTTTCCCAGTTCTTCGGATCGACCAACAATTTTTATCAGCCCCTGTTCGAGGAGTTGTCTCAAGACGTCCCCGCAATGAACCCCGCGAATACGTTCGACGTTTACGCGCAGGACCGGCTGTTCATAAGCCACAATAGCGAGCGTTTCCATAGCGGAACTTGTAAGCCGCGTTTCTCCGGGCGATTCCAGCGTTCTCATAAGCCACGGCGCGAAATCCGGCAACGTTCTCAATTGAAATCCGCCGGCAATTTCCACGGCGCAAAACGCGCTTCCAGCGTCGCGATACCGTTCGTTCAGCCGTCGAACGATCGCGCGCGCCCTGACTCCGTCGGTCAAATCGGCAAGTTGGGCCAATTTTCGACTTGGAAGCGGTTCTTTCGCAACGAAAAGCACAGCTTCAACTCTCGCGAGTTCCTCAACGCTTATTCGTTCTTTTTTCATATTATGGTCATTCTCCGCCAGTTCGTTTTAACCCTTTCTGAACAGCGTTCATCAACCTATTGGCGGAGTCTTGCGGATCATTTCCAAACCCTTCGTAAAAAACGGCTTTACCATCCTCCGAACGCGCCATTCCCGTCGCGCGAAACCCTTTTTTCCCCCAATTTTCAATATGCGCGCCCATCA
>CAYUUL010000011.1:0-10792 GCA_964447865.1 uncultured Planctomycetaceae bacterium
GATATTCGGCCCAATCCCCCTGCGAACGTTGTTTACTTTTTAAGAAATCGACGGCGCCCTCGATCGCCATTTTAACCGCCTCGGCAGTCAAGAGCGATTCCCCCGCGGCGGCTTTCGCCTCCTCTTCGGCGCGCGCTTGCTCTTCTTCGTCAATCAACCTTCCCTCGCTCAAAGCAGGATCGTTGAGGGGCGCGTCCTTTTTTTGAGCGTTTAAATTATTTGTAGTTTTCTTCGCGGCGCTAACGACTTTTTTTGCGGAGTTTCCAGCGGCGTTTTTCGCGGCGACATTACTTTGGGCCCAAGAAAATGCGATAGGCGAAAAAAGCAAGAACGCCGCAAACGCCCACAGAACCCTGGCGTTTACCGCGAAACCGTCAAAAATCCGTTTCATATCCAATCTCGCATAACCATACGCGCCGACGCGTAACAAAGTTTCTCATATAATCGTTCAAATAAACAGCACGCTCGCATCGCAAGCAGAAGTCCCTAAAAAACCGTCGCAACGCAGAACAGCCGTCTAAGAGAAGGCGACGAAAAAAAACAAGGGCGTCGAGCAAAACAGCGCGACGCCCTTACATACGCCCATGCGACAAAACTCAACGTTTTACGTCATGCAAATTATCGGTTTTCTTTCCGTGGGAATTTCCTCGCGGAGAACGCTCGCGGCTCTCGCTTACGTCATTATATCTCACGCCTCGCGGAGACATCTCCATCGAAAGACAGGTCGATTTTTCAGTCTTTTTCTTTCCACGATTAGAACCCTGATCGCGTACTTTACATCCAAGAGACTCTTCTCCATTATTTGAGACGTTCGAAGCATCGACCTTATCCAGGATTTCCCCTCTAAAGATCTTGACGTCGTCGGGAGCTTCCACGCCCAACCTTACTTTTCCGCCGCAAATGTCGACAACAACGACCCTAATTTTGCCGTCAATGACAACGCTCTCTCCCTTACGTCTTGAAAGCGCTAACATAAGCTCCCTCCTCTCAACGCCGCTTCGGCGCATCAACCTCGGCGTCGTTACCCGTATATCCTTTACGTAGATAGACAGAAGAAAAAACGCGAACGCAACCTTTTTCATTATCGAGCGCGCTCTCTCTCGACCACCATGCCGTCTTTGGTAATTTTAAACGTGAAAATATTCAATTCAATAAACAAACGCAGTTCTTCCCTCTCAAAAAAGCAAAATTAATCCGCATTATAACGATTATGCAAGATAACAGTCATAGAAGAAAGCGTAAGTTAGAGTTTCCAGCGAAAAGGTTCCGACAATAGAAAATACGTACTTTGCAACAATACCAATTTGTTAAAATAGTCGGTAACGTTCTCTTCGCGTATTAGTCGCGCCCAAGAACGTGTTTGTAGTCGTAATCGAGTAATGTTTTTCACCATGTCCCCAGTACAAAATCTTCCCCTAGTCGACACTCATGCGCATGTGAATCTTGAAGAATTCGCGTCGGATCTCAACGACCTTCTAAGTCGGTCTACGTCCGGTCGTTTTCCCGTCGTCAAAGGTCGTCAAATCGAGGATCCGTTGTTCCGTCCTTTTATTGCCGGACTTATTTGTCCGAGCGTCGACTTTGCGACGTCGCTTTTGTCAATAGAACTTTCCCAACGCTATGATTTCATTTTTGCGGGAGTAGGCTTTCATCCGAATCACACGCATCTAATGGGACCAAACGATTGGGAACAGTACAAACGTCTCGTCCTTAACCGCGCGTCTGAGAGTCGAATCGTCGCGCTAGGCGAGACAGGCTTAGACAGCTACTGGGACGACGCGCCCTTTGAACTTCAACGCGAAATTTTTGTCCGAACGCTGGAGTTGGGAGTCGAGACGGGTCTGCCGGTAATAATTCATTCTCGCGAAGCTAACGAGGAGCTTGTCTCGCTTCTTCGCGATTTCTACACGAATCAACGCATCGCCTTTTCCCCTGGCGTAGTTCATTCTTTTAGCGGCACGCTTGAGCAAGCCGACACGCTTCTTGAGTTAGGTTTCTACCTTGGTTTTGGGGGGTTTGTAACTTACACCAACAAGAAATACTCGGAACTTTGGGAAGTCGCTCGCCGGGCGCCGAGTAATCGTCTCCTTCTCGAAACCGATTGTCCTTTTCTTACGCCGCATCCTCTTCGCGGCAAATTGGAACGAAACGAACCTCTTATGACCGCGTTCGCCGCGCGTCGTTTGGCCGAACTCCGCGACGTCGGAATAGTCGAAATAGTCAACCAGACGACAACTAACGCCCGCGAATTGTTCAAACTTCCAGAGCTATGTAAAGAACCGACAGTCTTTTCTCACGAATGACGAAATTTCCCGACCGTTTTAAGAAAAAACAAGTCTCCGCGCCTCTTTTGTGGAGATTTGTTTTGCGTTTTGGGTCTTCCTTTAAGAATCAGTCTTGATTAATCGTCGTTTAAACAATATCGTTATCGCGTTTAACTATAAAACACGTTCCGCAGACCGGCGCATGTTTAACGGCGATCGGTCGAGTGATTCTAGCCGAGGGAAGCTCAATGAAAAACCGTTCGACAAAACAGCAAACAGCAATTAGTTCGCGCCGTCAAACGCCCTTTTTTTCCTATATGCTTGGAGTGGGAGCGATCATTTTTACGTCTTTTTTACCTTCCGTTGCATTTAGTCAGAAAAACGCCCAGGGTTCCAGCGATCGTTCCGCGATCAATTCGCGCATCGGTTCGACTTTGAAGAATCTCGGTAAAAACAATCGCGGGGAAAACGCAAATGCCGAGCGCCCTTCTCTTTTGTCGCGCAATGGAAATAGTCGCGGAACTTCTAAGTCTTCCACCCCAGCGGCGACGCAACGCCCCATTGGCGTTCAACCCCAAACCGGCTCTTCTCCCGCGACTGTTAATACGCAACAATCTTGCGTTCTTCAGTCCGGACGTCAGAATGGATCCGCCGACGTAGTAGAAGTAACGCTCGAAGGCTCCGGCGACGTCTTGCAAACCAATCAATCCGGTCAATATGAACGCGCCGGAATCGAGTTCGTCGCGGGGTTCAAGTATGAAGAACGTTTTGTCGAATATTCCCCCACAGGCGCGTTACGTTCCGTACGCGAATATGAACAAGCGGGCATGAAGCGCAAGTTTGGTTCTTCTCTAACGCGTCCTTTGCTCGACAGTTCACGTAAAAATATCGTGTCGACGTTCGACGGTAAAAAGGCGACGGTTTACTGTCCAACGGGTCCAATGAAGGCGGAACAATATGCGCTTTTGAGCGAAGTTCCGTTCAATACGACCCTTCTCGATCGTCTTCTCCCCAATCGCGAAGTCAAACTTGGCGACTCCTGGCAAGTCTCGTCGGACATTCTTTCCGCGCTTCTTGGAGTAGAGGCGATCCAGATCAACACGGTCTACCTTACATTGACGTCGATTGTAGACAATTTTGCGGAAATCGAGTTGTATCAACAAAGCGTCAAAGACGCGCAAGGCAACGAACTACCCAGCACGCTTGAATGCGCGTCCGAAGGGGCGAGCGTCGCGTTAGATTTAAATGGTAAATTTCAGTTTGACCTTACCGCTAAGCGTATAACATGGTTTGGTCTTCGAATTTCAGAACGTCGTTCGGAGAGCGTCGCGACGCCCGGTCTAGAATGCGACGCGACTTTAAAGATTAACGTGGCGCCAATGGAAAAGCCTGAAAAACTTACGGACAACGTTGTCGCCAAGCTTAATAAGGGTCCTAAACCAGAGCAACTTATGCTTTATTATTCTGGTCAAAAAGGACCTTGGAAGTTCCAAAATTCTCGCCGTTGGAAGATGATAGAAGACGGACCTAAATCAACGGCGCTTTGTTATGTCGATCGCGGCGAAGCGGTAGCGCAATGCAACATTCTTTCGAACGGCAAGATAGATCTTTCCACCCAGCCGACGCTTGAATCGTATCAAGATGAAATCAAAAAGGGTCTTGGCGATCGATTCGCGGAATTCAAACAGGCGACAGCCAACGAGACGGAAGACGGCGTTTCTATCTACTATGTCGTAGCCGACGGCGTTTACGAATCGTTACCCTTCCGCTGGGTGTATTATCTAATAACAGATAAAGAGGGTAATCAAGCGACAATAATGTTCGAAATCCGCGCCGATTTCCTTGATCGTTACGACGATTCTGGAACCGCGATAGTGGAGTCTTTCAAATTGATCCCGAAGTCGAGTTCCGGTCTTCAAGCGACACTTGAAAAGAAAGCAACCAAAACAAGCGCTGAGGATTCCGATAAGAACGGCGGAATCGACGCGACGCCGTCCCCCCAAAAGAGCGGTAAAGTAAAGAAAGAAAAGTAAAGACGCGAATTGTCGGAGCTTTATGTTGAAGAACGGCGCGCAATCCTCCAAACGCGCCGCCAAGCGTAATCGGCGTTTTCATTTCAGGACTTCATCCGATGTTAAAACGAACATCCAAGTCGGCGCCCCGTATCTCTGCGTCAACGCGAGAATCCAGCGCGGGAAAATCGACGTTCTCGACGCGACGAAAATTAGCCGAACTAACCAACGCGGCGCTTCATCAGGCATACCCCTCGCCTGTTTGCGCGCTTATCCATAGCGATCCGTTCGAACTTCTTGTAGCGACAATACTTTCGGCGCAATGTACTGATAAGCGAGTAAACCAGGTCACCCCGGAGCTTTTTCGTCGTTTTCCCAATGCGCAAGCCTTTGCCGACGCGACAGTTGAAGAGATTGGCGAAGCAATAAAGACTTGCGGTCTTTACCGTTCTAAGGCTCAGAAAATTTCCAAGGCGTCCCAATTGTTGGTAGAACGTTACGGAGGTCATGTTCCTAAATCCTTCGAAAGTCTCGTTGAACTTCCAGGCGTAGGACGTAAAACGGCGAATTGCGTTTTAGGCAACGCGTTTAGAATAGCGTCCGGTTTTGTCGTCGACGCGCACGTGATGCGTTTGAGTCGCAAAATAGGACTTTCCGACGGTTCCACCCCGGAAAAAGTAGAAGCGGATCTTAACCAACTTTTTCCGCAAGACGAATGGATCGACGCCAGTCATCGTTTAATTTTCCTTGGTCGAGAACATTGTATAGCGCGTCGTCCTCAGTGTTCGACGTGCCCTCTAACCGAATTCTGTTTAAAACGTCCATAATAGACGCAATAAAATGCTTAAAATAATAATAACCGTATTGATGTTAATTTGTTCCAACGCCTTTATGACCTTTGCGTGGTATGGTCATCTTTCGACTATGAAAGGCAAATGCTGGTTCGTCGCGGCGGTATGTAGCTGGGGAATCGCATTTTTCGAGTACATGATCATGGTGCCGGCGAATCGCGTCGGTTCAGAGGTTATGACGTTGCCGCAGTTAAAGATTCTTCAAGAAGCGATCACACTTTCGGTATTCGTCCCGTTCGCGATTTTATTCGCTAAACAACGAATCGGTTGGAATTATTTTTTCGCGGCGCTTTGTATAGCCGCGGCGGTATTTTTCATATTTTCAGACAAGAAGAACGTCGCCAACGCCGAACAAAATCCAGTTGGGCAAGCAACCGCGCCGCTTACTCCCTCTCAGGAAAGAATTAAAGACTCCCAAATATCCACAGTAGAAAGCGAACAACATGATCAAGACTAACGAGAACCATTCTGCGCGAGGACTTAAAGCCAAGAGTTTTTTTGAATCAGGGTACAACTGCGCTCAGTCGGTTGTTCTGGCTTTTACCGAAGAAATGGGTATGGACGCGGAAACGGCGTCTAAACTTGCTTCACCATTTGGAGCCGGCATGGGACGTTACGCGAAGTGTGCGGCGCATTCAGCGGTTCCTTGCTCGTTATTGGCAATCTTTTCGGCGTAAGCGATCCGCTCGACGCGGAAGGTAAAGGAGCGTTGTATAAGGATATCCAAGACCTGGCGAGTAAATTTCGCGCGGCTAACGGCTCGCTGATATGTCGCGAGCTTCTTCATTTGTCAGAAAAGTCGTCAGCCCCGACCCCCGAAGCGAGAACCCAAGAGTATTATCGCAATCGTCCTTGCGGAGAAATAGTCGCAAAAGTAACGGATCTCCTTGAAGATTACGTCGCAACCCGGCAACAGAGCGCTCCTTCTAACAAGTAATCCCCCGGGGTAAAAAGAAGAGCGAGACGCGCGTCCAAACATATGTCAAACGCGTCTCGCTATAAAATACGCAATCCACAAAGTGAAAATCAGTTCTTTTCTTTTTCTTTCTCGTTCATCGCTTCACAACGAGTTCTAATATACTCGAACGCGTCGGCAATTTCCGGCAACTCGACCGACTCAACAGTTCCTTTATCGCAAGCGGCGGCAATTTCCGGATTAATCGGAAGTTTTACGACCTTCTCGACGCCATATCTCTTTGCGATTTCTTCGATTTTGCTTTCCCCAAAGATCGAATGTCTTTTACCGCAGTCCGGGCACTGGAAATAAGCCATATTTTCGACGATCGCCAAGACGGGAATATTCATCATTTCCGCCATTTTAATCGCTTTTTCGACAATAAGTGAAACGAGATCCTGGGGAGTAGCGACAACGACAACACCCTTAATAGGAATCGATTGGAAAACGGTTAGCGGGACGTCGCCAGTTCCCGGCGGCATGTCGACATACATGAAATCGACGTCGCTCCAAATGACGTCCTTCCAGAATTGTTTAACGGCGCCGGCGATAACCGGTCCCCTCCAAATGACAGGCGCGGCCGGATCTTCCATGAGAAGATTGATAGAAGTAATCGATATGTCAGTTTTCGATCTTGCAGGAATAATGCCAAACTCATTTCCAATGATTCGATCCGTCAAACCAAACGCTTTTGGAATCGACGGGCCGGTAATATCGGCGTCCATAACGGCAGTTTGATAACCGCGTCTTCTTGACGCGCAAGCCAACAAGGCGGAAACAAGCGATTTTCCAACGCCGCCCTTACCGCTAACGACGCCAATAACATTCTCAATACGACTCATTTCATGAGGCGTTTCAAGAAACGATTTTGGATCCTGTTTGGCGCCGCAATCTTTCCCGCACGAACCGCAATCGTGGTCGCACCCTCCGTTTTGCTCGCAGGTATCGCTGTGTTTGCACCCATCGCAATCATGATCGCAATCGGATCCGCCGCCGCAATTATGAGAACAAGCCATTCTTCCAATCCTCAACGTATAGAGTCAACCGTTCGTAACAAACAGTCATTTTTCGCAATAACGCGGTTACCGCGCAACATTTTTCTTTCCGACGAAAGTTTGAATTTCCGCCAATAATCTTCGAGCTACGTCGATTTTTTCCCCGGCGACCTTTGCAACCGACTCGCCTAGCGGATCCAGTATTTCAACGTTCGTCGTTTTTCCATTGATAGCGGTAGGATCGTTGACGACGATTAAGTCGCATCGTTTTCTCTGTAATTTTTGCAACGCCTTAACATGATGATCCGACGTTTCCAGCGCGAAAGCGACAAGCCACTGTCTTGGACGATTCCCTTCAGGCTCGCGTTTCATAGCGCCCAGGGCGGCCATAACGTCGGGCGTTTCGAAAAGTCTCAGCCACAACTCTCCGTTCAAATCTGGCGTTCGAATGAAATCTTCTTTCGACATTTTGTCAGCTAAGACAGCTTGCGGACGATAATCACACGGCGCGGCCGCTCCGATCGCCCCTTCGCATTCCGCGAATTTTTGAATAGCAGCGGCATGCATTTCCTCAGTGGACACGACCGAAATAACTTCTGCTTCCCTGGGATACTCCACGTCGACAGGGCCGCTAATAACGACAACTTCGTACCCCGCCTCCAGCGCCGCTTGCGCTAACGCCGCGCCCATACGTCCGCTCGACGCGTTTGTTAAATATCGGATAGGATCAAGATATTGTCGC
Organism: uncultured Planctomycetaceae bacterium; assembly: GCA_964447865.1. Taxonomy (GTDB): domain Bacteria; phylum Planctomycetota; class Planctomycetia; order Pirellulales; family Thermoguttaceae; genus RUG369. The sequence continues at coordinate 7,820 of CAYUUL010000011.1, forward strand.
GTGGGTCCCGACGTAATCAATATTTTAGCCATTGAGTCGCAAGTCCATTCTTTCACAAACGCCGTATCAAAGCGCACCGACGCCAAAACCGTAAACCACCAATATACATTAATGGAGTTAAACGTCAAGTCAGAGTGAACTAATGGCTTTTTTCCCACCGACGTAATCGTCACAATCAACAAGACTCATCCATTCAATCATAGTTTTCCGTCACAAACGTTAAATCTTTTTTTCTTCCGTTCTTTTTTTGTCCCGCAGTCGACTAAACACTAACGGGTAAAGCGTTACGCAACATGCGTAACAATAGACAGAGTCGGCGCGTACTAAAGTCGGCAGAATTATTACGCGTTCGTTCCATTATTTGAACAACAGCTAGCCTAAGGGAAGGATAGCACGATATGAATTATATTGAAAAACTATTAAGCGCGCGTTCGCCGCATTCAAAATTACGCTTCGCAAGATTTCTTTTTTTCTTTTTTTTCAGCGCGTCGTCGCTTACCGTCGCCAATTGCATTTCAACACGTTCCTTCGCGCAGGAAGAGTCCGCAGTTTCCAGCGCCACAGACGCTCGAGAAGGTTTCATATCAATCTACGATTCCAATAACCCGCGTATTTCTACTCAAGCGCGTAAAAATCTTGTTGTAAGTACGGCGGATCAAACGGACGGCCCCGCGCAAGAAGCGGAAAAGAGTTCGGAAAAAGAAATAGACGTTCTCATCGATATGCGTCACGCATATGATTTTTCCGATTATCCCTTGACGGTAGACGATCATTTTTACCATCGAATCTACTCGTTTCATCGAGCGTTTTCATATCTTAAAACACGCGGCGTTCACGTTGAAAAATACGAGTCGGAAACGCCGATCGACGCAGACGTTCTGTCAAAATGTCAAACGCTCTTTCTCAATCTTCCTTCCGGCGACAAAGAACCTTTTTTGCTTTCGGAACTTATCGCAATCAGAGATTTTATCCAAGACGGCGGTTCGGCGTTCTTTATCGTTGATCACACTAATTGTTATTTCCACCAATCGCGTCTTCAACCTCTTTTTCATGAGTTAGACATAGAGCCGCAATTTTATGGGATCTGCGATATGACTCAAAAATTAGGCGACGGATACGGTTGGATCTATATGAATAAGTTTAGCGAGAGTCCAATAACGCAAAACCTTCGTCAAATCGCATTTCAGACAGGCGGCGGCGTTGATCCTCGTTTTGCCGTCGTGTGGTCAAGCGAGAAATCCTGGCAGGACAAAGCGGGGATTCCTGTCTACGGCGAAGCGGACTTATCGTATTTTGGCAATTTCCATCAAGACGCCGGGGAATATGTTGGAAGTAGCGGAGGAGTTCTTGCGAAAAGTTTTGGGAAAGGGCGAATCATTGTGGTCGGCGATCAAAACCTTTTCTCGACATTCTTTTTCCAATATTTAGATAATTATCGTCTTTGGAATAACGCGTTTGCCTGGCTTCTTTCTAAACCGGAATTAGCGGATCCTCAAGCTTATGTTGAAACTATACGCAACGAGTCTCTGTTCATATGTTGGGAAGAACTTCATCCCACCGCCAAGCGGTTTGGGAATCCTGACGCAACTGGTTACTATAATTTGTACGCAAACCTTTGTCGCTATTATAATCCTTTCTGCATAGCAAACGACGATTCCGCAATCGGTTTGACGTCGGACGCAGGTCTTATTATCGGTTGTGGAATCGACGCGTCTGACCAAGGCATAGCATTCTGTTGTAAACAATTAGAACGCGGCAAGACGCTAATAGTATTAGATCCGGACGAAGACGCGTTTGTAAATCAAGAGACAGGTTTGTCTAAGACATTATCTTATCTCAAACAAAACGGAATCTCACTCAAAACGCAAATTCCGCAACAATCGTCGGGGTCGAACGCGCATAAGAACAACGCGGAAAGAGTCGAGTTATCAAACGGCGGCGTAATTGTCGCGTTACGAGGGCGCGATTCTTTTAGCAACGCTTCAGTTCCAGCTCCGGAAAAAAAGTTACTTTTAACACAACAAGAAAATCTCAAAAGTCTCTTTCGGGAAATCGACGCCGTTTTGTCCCCTACCCCGACCAAGAATTCCTCCGATGCATCCAACGAGTCTCCCAAACCGACGCGTTGAATCTACGTAAGTTTGACGCAAACGATTTATTGGGGCGATTCCTCTCGATAGGCGTCGCCCGATTCCAGCGAATCACCGGTTGAGTTTGTACCGTCGTATCTTGGAAAGAGGAAATGTTCCGTAACAAGCGGTAAGAACGTTTCTTCAGTTTCCTCGTGGGTCAAAGAGACATTCTCCCCCAATTTACGCACCTTACTCTCCGCGACAGTTACAAAAATCTCATTTACAACATATCTCAGAGCGGGAAAGACGAAACAAACGGCAATCATAACGCCCGCAACCATCGAGATCATCATGTCGGAGAGACGCGTTTTCGACTGTTTCCTTCTAGCGCGAGTCGGTTGTTCGAAATCCTCGCCGCGGGAGTATCCCTTCGGCAGAAGAGCGCGAAACAGACCGATGGTAAATCGTCCGACAAGTACCGGCGGTTCTGTAATGATCATGAGAGCGGCATTTGCGATTTTTGGCAAAGTGACCGTTTTTTTATTCTCTTCGACCAAGTCTTCCCAGTAGTACTCATCCAATTCAATCGGAGTCGGCTCCCTCCCCAACAGTTCGGCCAAGAAGGCGTCTTCGGCGGAAATAGTAGGATTGACTTCCCTATCTTCGTCGTCAGGCTTAACAGAATAACTTGCCGGAGACGGCATGGGCAGGATAGCCGTTTTTTCAGCAGGGATAAACGACGTTTCCAAACAGGACCTCGCGGCAAGCCCGGGTTCTAAGTTCGGAATAGGAACAGGTTCCGCAATTGGGGTTGGGATAGGCGCCACGACAGGCGTTGGAATGGGTTCCGCAACGGGAGTTGGAATGGGTTCCACGACGGGAGTCGAGATGGGTTCCGCAA
>CAYUUL010000011.1:10892-11081 GCA_964447865.1 uncultured Planctomycetaceae bacterium
CGGGAGTCGGGATAGGTTCCGCAACGGGAGTCGGGATAGGTTCCGCAACGGGAGTCGGGATAGGTTCCGCAACGGGAGTTGGGATAGGCGCCACGACAGGCGTTGGAATGGGTTCCGCAACAGGAGTTGGAACGGGTTCCACAACGGGAGTCGGAATAGGCGCCGCAACAGGAGTTGGAACGGGTTCCA
>CAYUUL010000011.1:11181-60220 GCA_964447865.1 uncultured Planctomycetaceae bacterium
CGACGGGAGTCGGGACTGGTTCCACGACGGGAGTCGGGACTGGTTCCACGACGGGAGTCGGGACTGGTTCCACGACGGGCGTTGGGACAGGTTCCGCGACGGGTGTTGGGACAGGTTCCGCGACGGGTGTTGGGACAGGTTCCGCGACGGGTGTCGGAGCGGGCTCGGGACGGCGATAAGACAATTCCCCATCACAAAGTTCAACCGGGAGGAACCAATATTGCGCGTTAAGAACAGGCGCGTTAGAACATCCAACCACTTCAAAACTTGAAGGGATTGAGACCAAAAGCGACGTCCAACCGTCCACATTTCGAACAAGTTCAACTCTGGGAGAATCGTTAGCCCAATCGTCAAATCGCCAAAAAGTTCTCTTATTTCGATCAACATTAACCGAATGAAAACGATGGGGATTCAACGTTTCTTTTTTACGAACAACACTCAAAGCCGGGGCTATCTGTTTCTTCCACTCAGAAGACACGCCCGGCTCGCGCATATCGTCCTCGGACAATCGGACGTCGACAGGCGTCGCAAACACAGGAACCCTTGCGCAAATACTACGACACATTTCGTCCCCAGGAACAGTCGGAACCAACGAGTAGTTCCAACGCGTAGGACGTAAAACATTTTCGGCAGTCTTTCTCCGAAGTTGAGAAGCGCGTCTTGCTTTTTCTTGTCGAGCGCGTATTTCCTCCGAGGACGCGACAGCGGCGCGTTTTAGAACGAACCCCGAGGCGGTCGAAGCCTTTGGAGGCGCGGTTACATACTTAGGGATAAGGGAAAATTTCTTGTATCCGCGTTTACCGCTCGCAGGTCTTTGCCCATTATTTTCCAGAACTTTTCCATTATTCTCCTTCGCGTCATTTTCTTTCTCGCGAAGTCTTTCTTCTCCTTCTTTCTTCGAATCGTACTTTGAATCAAGCAAGTCATTCGCGGGCAAAACGGAAGTTACAAAATTAGAATTAGTTTTATGAGAAAATCGGGGCAAACGTAAACCGAAAAGGGCGCTCTGCGACCGCACGCGTTCCAACTCGCCGCGAGCCTCCTCGACCATACGAGCCAGCTCGGAGTCAACGCGCGTTTGGCGTTCGAACTCTTTTGCATCGGCGGGAGTCATCCTTCCGAGCAGGTAGTTGGCAACGTCGCTTTTCGAAAATTTCACGTTTCAATCAACGCCAATCACTCGGCGCCGCCCCTAATATTAAATATGAATTGATTCAAACATGATAGGTTGACGCTTCAACCGCGGCAAAACCCAACCGCGACGGAGCTCCAATATTGGCGGACGGCGTTGTTTTAAGCGAAGAAACTAAACGTTCGCGACCAGTCGATTCCAATCGACGTTTTTTCCTTCACGACCCGAAACGCCGCCGCGAACGCCCAGCAACGCGCCCAGTTGTTCCAAAGCGCGCGCAACACGACGCGACACGGTCGAGACGTCCAAATTCAAAGAGTCGGCGACGGATTGCCGGGTGAGTCCTTGAAAAAAGACCATTTCCAACACCTGGCGAAACTTTTGCGGTAGCTGAGCCATAGCGCGCCTCAATTCCAAAATCATATCGAAACGTTCATAGGTCCAACTCGGGTCGTCGTCTCTACCGGGAATTTCTTCCGCCCAATTTGCACGATCGTCGTCACGAGTCGAAGCGTCCAAAGAAACGCAGTTCGGTTCGCGTTTTGAAGCGCGCAACATATCGATCGTCTGAGTCGTCGCGATTTGAAACAGCCAAGGTCGAAAGGCTCTACTTTGGTCGAACAAGTCGATTTTTTTCCAGACTCTCGTGAAAGTCATTTGCACAGCGTCCTCAAGTTGATCAAACTGAAGAGCATACCTGGCTTTCAGGAATCTCGCCAAGATAGATCGATACCGTCGGTTCAAGACCTCGAAAGCACGATAATCCCTGCGTTCTCTGCAAATACGCGCGAGTTCTTCGTCGGAAAATTCAGCCAAAACGGAGTCGGAAATGTAATTATCGAAAACAGCGTTCATCATAACCTGCGAGGGTTCCGGAAGTCCAACGCAACCTCAACGCGCGTTCTAACGAACAAAGCCGTTCGAACCTAACGTTTCCAGTCGTCGCCAAACCGCCAAGGTAGAGTATACAAAGGAAATGGCTTTTAAAAAAAGGGCAATTTTTTGAGAATTAACACAAAAACGCAAAATTTTCTTATCAGCCAGCCGCCGCGTTCGGAAAGGCCAAAATCCAAACGCGCATTTGTCGTTCGTCAACGCGCCAAGGGGGGGCGGCGCTTTGAAAAACGAAACACGTTCCCAAGCAGGGGTAAGTCGAACAAGATCACGCTCGTACGAAGAACGTTTGCCTCCTGTCCACGCTAGTATAGTACGCAGAATCTACCTGTTTCTTGCCAAAAACTTGAAAAAAATAAAAAATAGCGCTAAAGTTTTTTTAGAAAATGCAGACGCGGCTTTTCCAACGTTTCCTGTATCGAATAAAAAGCGCTTGCGTTCGCGAAATAAAAAATGTATGATTCGAAAACGCGGTCGGAGTGGTCTCCGCAACCGTTCACTATTTCAATAATAAAGCAAGCCCACAAGGGCAAGAATCAGCGGAAAGATTTCGTGAGTACCGGACTCGACGTTAGACCATATTTCGTTAGAGCGCGTCGTCGCTTCGTCCTCATGACGACGCTTGTCGCCATGATTCTCGTTTACTCGGTCGGTTGCAATTCAGTCAAACGGCGTTTAACCATTACGTCCGAGCCTTCCGGAGCGCTTGTTTACCTCAATGATAAAGAGATCGGCAGGACGCCAATCTCGCAGAATTTTGTCTATTCGGGCGTATATAAAATCCGCTGTTTCAAAGAAGGGTATGAAACGGAAGAAACATACTACAAAGCGGGAACGCCCTGGTATCTCTATCCTGGAATAGATTTCTTTTCGGAAAATTTTGTTCCCGGAGAAATTCGCGACGAACAACATTGTCATATAGAATTGACGTCAAAGCGTCAAATACCGATGGACGAAATCAACGAATCCGCGACGCGCCTTCGCGAGGAAGCGCACAATCAATTTCGTAACGAGTAAGCGATTGACGCGTTTTTCTTAAAGAAGCGTAAAAATTAATAAAATAAGGTGAAATTCTTTTTCCCCCCTTTGTTTTTCTTTTATTTGTTATAGAATTATTCCCCAAACCTTGAGCAAGGATATTCGACTACTGGTTCGATTTTCCTTTGATCGTTTCGCAACGCGATGCGAGGTCGTTACAAGACGGCTATTCAAGACGACAATTCGCTATAACGGTTTGACCGTTCTATTACTCCAGAACTATTGCGTCTATTCGTTTGTTTTGTGTAAATAGAGGCTTTTCTCTGCGTTTTTGTCGTGAGCGTTTACTCTATTTTATACTGTGCGTTGGGGTTAGTCCGACGTTTATGTGGAGCGAGCGTAATTGTGGTCGACGTTCAACGCGCGTCGACGTGTCGGTAAATAAAGAAGAACAAGATTAGTTAAAAAGGTTGCCGCGAGATGGAAAAATCCATGTCTTTGACGCACAAAACTTTTATGGCTAAGCCCGCCAATCCTGGGAAAAACAAGACGGGCGAGTCCTCAGCCAACAACTTCGAACAAAAATGGTACATCGTCGACGCGACGGACAAGGTCGTTGGTCGTCTTGCCAGCGATATTGCCATGATTCTGATGGGCAAAAATAAGCCGACTTACACCCCTCATGTCGACACGGGCGATTTCGTCATTGTAACTAATGTCGACAAGGTGGTATTCACCGGTCGCAAATGGGAAAACAAGCGTTATACATGGACCACCGGTTATACGCGTCTTCGTAGCGAATCCGCCGCGGAACGTATGGCCAAACATCCCGAAATGATCCTTCGTGAAGCGGTTCGCCGTATGCTTCCGAAAAACAAGCTTGGCGTGAAAATGTTGAGCAAGCTCAAGACGTTCACCTCCGATCAACAACATCCTCATCAAGCGCAACAACCGGAAGTGATCGAACTGGGCGTTAAGTGATCTAACGAACCATTCTTGTCAAAGGATATAAGGATAAAAAAATGATTAAACGCGGTAACTACGTTATTGAAGGTAACGGCAAAAACGATAAATTGGGAACCGGTCGTCGTAAGACCGCCGTCGCTCGCGTGCGAGTTCGCGCTGGGCAAGGTCGCATCAGTATTAACAATCGTGAATTTGAAGAATTCTTCCGTTCTCTCCAACTCCGCAACTCCGTTTTGGCGCCTTTGGTTGCAACTGAAAAGCGCGAAACGGTCGACGTGGTCATCACGGTTTGCGGCGGCGGCACCACGGGTCAAGCGGACGCGTGCAAGCTTGGTATCGCTCGCGCGTTGAAAGAATACGATCCCGAATGCGAAGCGGTTCTTCGTGAAAAAAGCCTTCTTACGCGCGACTCCCGTGAAGTCGAACGTAAAAAGTACGGTCTCCGCAAAGCTCGTCGCGCGACCCAATTCTCGAAACGTTGATTTTGGTTTTTTATTTGCGACGTCGGTCTGAGACGTATTTGTCTTGGCTTTTTTGAATATAAAAGGGTCTCCTTTTCAGGAGGCCTTTTTTATTACATTGAGCACAAGCAACGTTCATACGGCAAGTCAATAAGCCAACTGTTCTGTCTTGTATAAATCTCTTTATATTTTTCCAACGATCTCAACGCCAAAGTCGCGATTATTTCGTAAAAAATGTACATAAAAGCACGTTCCACAAAAATGTAGGTTTGAAAAAACCGTAGACTTGAGATAGAATGAGAATTGGAGAGACAATTCCAGCATGGGATTTATTGGGATATTTCCCTCATGATCCTTACTCAGACTTGCATTCTTAAAGGGAGTTCATCTACAATGCTTCAAGACCGCAAAGGGAATCAAACGCTTTGTCGCGGACAAATCGATGGTTGTTCATATTCAATGGTCGATAAAAACGGCGTTGATTATTTTTATGGCGTGGCAACGTCGACCGAAGGCGCGGATACGCGCGAACAAATCTTTTCCGCGTTTAATAATCTTGAAGCGGCGTTAAAAGAAGTCGACGTTTGTTCGCTTGTAAAGTTGAACATTTTTCTTCGAGAGATTGGGACAAAACAACTTGTTCGCGAGATAATAAACGAGCAATTTGGCGATTTTTTTATTCCCGCCACAACCTTTATAGCGCAAAAACCTTGCGATTCTTCCAAGTCGATCATAATCGAAGCGACTGCGGTAAATTCATCGCCGAACGAGTCTAATTCTCTTCCAGTCAGCGTGTATAACGAGGGCGAACACTCGACAATCGTCGAATATGGCGACGTGACGTTGGGTTTCTTTGGCGGTTTTGTTCCTGGCGAAGACCCAGTGGGCGCGTACGCGCGTTCTTTCGACGCATTTTCTAAAATGCGCGCCGAAGTAGAGGCAAACGAATTTCTTTTTCCCCAAGTATTCCGGACTTGGCTTTATCAGGGGCACATTGTTCTCGAAGAAGGCGACACCCAACGTTATAAGGAACTCAATCGAGCGCGTTCAGATTTCTTTTACGGAACGCGTTTCATCGAACGTTATCTCCCTAAGAATGTAAATCTTGGGGCGATTTACCCCGCAAGCACAGGGATTGGCGCCGACGACGTCGATATTGCAATGAGTTGTCAAGCAATCAAGACGGATCGAGAAGATTGTCTTGTCGTTCCGCTTGAGAATCCTAACCAGACGCCGGCGTTCGATTACGCGGAATATTATAGTCCTAAGAGTCCAAAATTCTCTCGCGCTTGCGCGGTTAAGTTTAACGAACGTTGTTCAGTTTACGTGTCGGGAACGGCGAGTATCGTGGATCAGGAAACAGTGTTTATCGGTTCTCCCGTTGAACAGACCAACCAGACGCTCGACAATATCGCGGCCTTGATATCGGGCGCCAATCTTCAGAAACATGGAGTCGAAGGCTTCAACGCCGAGCTTTCCGATCTTGCGGTCGCTCGCGTTTATGTTAAGAGACGCGAGCATTATGAATTGATCCGCGCGGCGTGCGAAAAACGCCTTGCGGGAATCCCAGTGGTCTATACATTCGCAGACGTTTGCCGCGACGATCTTTTGGTGGAGATAGAAGGAATCGTTTCGTGTAAGAAGTAACGCCGCGATTTTTATGGCAACCAGAGCGACGCGTACGACGCGTCGCTTTTTTATGGAATCGTCTTTTCCGCAAATTCTTAAGAATCGGTTAAACCGAACTCACATTTATTTTCAGATAGCGCAATGAAATTTAAAGATCCAGCGATAGCCGTATTTTACGAGAAGTTATCGTCGTTTATTCCCTCAGACCGACTTTTTACCGACGCTTTACGCACATTGGCGTGGGGTACGGACGCGGGGTTCTATCGTCAACTTCCTCAAATGGTCGTGTTCCCTAGAAACGAGGAAGAAGCGTCCCGAATTTTACGAACGGCAAACGAACTAAACGTATCCGTCACATTTCGCGCGAGCGGCACCAGTCTTTCCGGTCAGGCGTCGACGAAATCCGTTCTCATGGTCGCGGGTCAATATTGGGAAAAATACAGAATAATCAACGACGGCGAGCTGATAGCCTTGGAGCCAGGACTTCTTGGCGGTCGCGTAAATCAAATTTTATCAAAGTATGGGCGTAAATTTCCTCCCGACCCGGCGTCTATTAACGCGGCTCGCATAGGGGGAATCGTAGCGAACAACGCGTCGGGCATGAACTGCGGAGTTCACGCTAACAGCGAACGCGTTATGGAATCGGCGCGTCTTATCTTTGCCGACGGCACGCTACTCGACGTCGGCGATCCTCGTTCACGCGAAGAATTTGCTAAGCAGAAACCGGAATTTATTAAGCGATTACTCGAGATCCGCGATTCAGTTCGAGCCGATTCCGAGCTTTCCGCGCTTATCGAGAAGAAGTATCAAATCAAAAACGTTACAGGTTTAAATCTTCGCCCTCTTATCGCCTACGACGACCCGTTTGTAATTATTTCACGTCTTATCGTCGGCTCGGAGGGAACGCTTGCATTTCTCTCGGAAGCGACAATGCATACGGAAAAGATTCCAGCGCGTTGCGCGAGCGCGATGATTTACGCGAATAGTCTCCGCGAGGCGTGTCAAGCGGTTCAAATTCTAAAGAACGCGCCGGTCGTTAGCGCTGAGATACTTGACCGCAAAGCGTTGCGTTCCGTCCAAGATACGCCAAGCGTTCCGTCGTTCATTAAGGAATTGGGATCGGACGCCGCGTCGGTTTTGTTGGAGACTAAAGCGGAGACGTCCGACGCCCTTGCGCGTCAAATATCAGAAATAAAAAGCGCGTTATCGTCCTTTCCTCTCCTTTTTCCGGTCGAGTTTACAGAAGACCCCAATATTTATAACGCCTGGTGGGCGATGCGATCGGGCGCGTTTCCTAAAGTTGGCGGCATGCGCGACGTTGGCACAACCTGCCTTATCGAAGACATAGCGTTTCCTCTCGACGTTCTTCCGGAAGCCACCGTTGAACTGCAGAAGATAATAGATCGGTACGGTTATAAAGACGGAGTAATCTACGGGCACGCGCTTGAAGGAAATTTCCACTTTGTATTGAACCAACGTTTTGATACCCAAGCGGAAATTGACCGTTATAAAGGTATGATGCTCGACGTTGTATCGTTGGTCGTCGATAAATATCACGGATCCTTAAAAGCGGAACATGGAACTGGTCGCAATATGGCGCCGTTTGTCGAACGCGAATGGGGTTCCAAAGCTTTTAATACAATGAAGGCGCTTAAAAACCTGTTCGATCCCAAGAACACATTGAATCCCGGCGTTATTTTCAACGACGATCCGGAATGTTATATCAAAGATTTTAAGCCGCTCCCTCCAACTAATTCAATTATCGACAAATGTATTGAATGCGGATTTTGCGAACCTAATTGCTTGACGTGCGGTTTTACGCTTTCTTCTCGTCAACGCGTGATCGTTCGTCGAGAAATCTCACGTTTACAGCGCGACGGTTCCGATCCTTCACGCCTTTCAGAACTCCTGAAGTCTTACGAAATACCCGGCGAATCAACGTGCGCGGGCGACGGTTTATGTTCAACCTCATGTCCAATGGGAATCAACGTCGGCGAATTAACCCATGTTCTTCGCGCCGAAAAATTGCCAGCCGGTAGTTTTCCCTATAAGCTTGGCGAAATATCGGCAAACCAGTTGTCGTTGTTCAAATCGTGTCTGCGTCCGATATTGGGTCTTGCGCGTCTAGGGCGTAACGTTCTTGGGGCGCGCGGCACGACCTTTGTCGGTCGATTACTTCATAAATTCGGTTTTCCTCTTTGGACGCCGTCTCTTCCTAAGCCGTTCAAAATCAAGAGATCTCGCGTACCCCACGCGGAATTTGTTCTGCCAGGCGAATCCTCGCCGCAGTCAGAAGCGCAGGTCGACAAGGTCGTATATTTCCCTAGTTGTATTAACCAGACAATGGGCGGTTCGTTCAATGAAAAGCCGCTCGTGGAAACGACGGTTCACTTGCTTGAAAAGGCAGGTTTTACGGTAATCTTCCCACCTCAATATGAAAATTTGTGTTGCGGAACAATCTGGGAAAGTAAAGGGCTTCCTCAAATCGCGGATCGTAAGACGAAAGAACTTGAAGAATCGCTTTGGGCGGCTTCTTGCGAAGGGAAATATCCGATTTTATGCGATCAAAGTCCTTGTTTGCATAGAATGCGCGAGAAGATCAAGAAGCTTGAATTATTCGAGCCGGCAGAATTTATAGAGAAATACCTTGTCGATCGTCTTGAATTCCACCCGATCGACTCCCCAATCTCCATCCATATCACATGTACGATGCGAAAGATGCAACTTGGTCAGACCCTCGTAGCGCTCGCTAAACGTTGTTCGACAAATGTTCTTGTCCCCGAGGAAGTCGGATGTTGCGGATTTGCGGGCGACAAGGGCTTCCTACGTCCGGAAGTCAACGCGTTCGCCTTGCGTAAACTCGAACCTCAAATCAAGAGTCAAGGCGTAGTTGCAGGTTACTCGAACAGTCGAACGTGCGAAGTAGGTCTTAGTACTAATAGCGGGGTTCCCTATATGTCAATAGTCTACCTGGTGGATCATTGCACGACTCCCAAGAAGTAGAGAACGCACCTCGTTCAGGGCCGCTTATTAACGGGAGCCAGCCAATCCTGGCAGCCGCGCCCCTCATGGCTCGTTTGACTTTTCCCACGGCATTCCCTTCTTTAAAGGTATTTTTATGCAACAGATAATATGGTCGATTCTTGCGGTCACAGCAACGATCGCTTTTTACGCAACGCCAACAAGCGTCGTTTTTAGTCTCGAACCTCAGCGTGATAAAGTAATAAACGTTCCGGGCGAGGCAGTCTACGATATTGGGGACGAACCAATGCGATACATCGAAAACGACCGAGTTAAACTTGGTCTCAACCTATTGCTTGGCGGCGCGATAACTTACCTTGAAGACAAGCAAACTCAATCGGGCAATATGATCAACTGCTACGACTGGGGACGTCAAATACAACTTTCCTATTATTCAGGGCCTAATCCGTATGTAGGTCCGAATGGAGAAAAGCCCGCGCCAGAATGGGCAGGTCTTGGGTGGAATCCGATCCAATCGGGCGACTGCGGCGGTTTTCGTTCCCAAGTACTCTCTTTTGAACGCATAAGCGATTCCGAACTTTTTGTTCGCGCTCGTCCCATGCTTTGGCCGAATCACGGAGTTCCGGCGGAATGCGTTTTCGAATGCAAATATAAGCTTACGGAAAACGGTTTTGTTCTTGAAGCGACAATCGTCAACAACCGGACGGATAAGACTCAGTACCAGGGTCGCAACCAAGAGACGCCGGCGGTATATACGAACGCACCCTGGTATAAACTCGTGAGCTATCTTGGCGACAAACCGTTTGAAAACGAACCATTGACAACGCTTGTCGATAAGTCCGACGGGAAAGGTTGGCCTTGGGTGATCTATTACGCCCCCGAACGTTGGCACGCCTTAGTCAACGACAAGGGTTATGGACTCGGGGTCTATCAACCCTGCTCAACAGAAGTCTCCGCAGGATTCCACGGCGGCGACGCGGCCAAAGGTCAATCTCTTGGACCGGACTCAACAGCGACAGGTTATATTGCGCCTCGTGAAACAACGATTCTTGACTGGAATATTAAACGCACCTACAGAACGACGTTTATAGTCGGATCCATTGACGAAATCCGATCGACAGTTTATAAACTCGCCAAGACGGATATTGTCGCGACGCCAGACTGGGTTTTCCAAACCGATCGTCAAAATTGGTGTTACTTAAACGCGACGGATGAAGGTTATCCAATCGTCAATTGTTTGAAGTTGAACTTACAGTCGTCGAAACAAGCTATCGCGCAGTCGCCCGTCACCTTCTGGAAAGCGCAAGACGCCAGGACATTGACAATCGACGCGTCTTTTGAGTCGGAGCCAAACGCGTCAGGCGTGGAAGAGACCGCGACCGTCTGTATAACGCCGGTCTCACCGGCCGACGCGATCGATTATCTTCAATGGTCAGAAGGGACGAAGAATAAAGACCAAGATCGCTTGGAAAAATCCAAGACCTATCCGCGTTTGGAATCAATTTATGTAAATATTCCTGTGAAATACGACGGCGTTCGCCGCGAACTTAAAATAGACCTTTCCGCGTATGAAAACTATAAAGGCGCGATGAAACGCGTCGAAATCTTTTTCCCCAAACGCGACGGTAAAGCGACAATCTACCGAATTGGTTTTAACAAGTAGCTTTAAATTATATATAACGCGACGGTCTTTGACGTTGTAAGCGTTGAGAGCCGTCGATAAACGCAACGCCCTTCTCGAACATAATTATTTGAACGACACTTAAATGCCCTATTCCTGGAAAAGGAGCCTCTTATGACGACCCGAAGCACAAACGCTCTATTTTTGGCTGTATTATTCTTTTTTGGAGCGCTTTCTCAAATACCGAGTCAAGAGCTTCGGTCTTCCTCAAATGAAGAAGTCGAAAGCGACGTTGTATTTCAAATAGGTTTTCCGGATTCTCGCAGTTCCGAATTTCAATATTACCCGCCCAAAGATTGGCGCGAGGTTCATAAAGCTCAAAACGGGGTCATATTCCGTTACGTCGTAGGTAAAAATAAAGCGTTCGATTGGTGCCCTATACATATGAGCACGTTAGAATATGAGGGACTTGGTCTCAAATATACTTACGAAATCGAATTTGAATACGACGGCGATCCCGCAGGTAAAGAACTCTATCTAGTCGTAGGAATCGCTTGGACACATAAGAGCAGCCCTTCCCTATTCTGTTTACAAACCAACGGTATTCCTTCCGCCCCGCTTCGTCTTCCTTCGGCGACGGACGACCGCGCTAACCCTTACAAATTCGACCCAGTTAGAGACTTAGGGGTTCGCGAACACACGGTTATTCCCATTCCGAAAGACGCGCTTCAAAAGGGTAAAAACGTTTTTTCGTTGACCTTGGAGGACGGATCCTGGTTATTCTACGATTATCTTGCGTTACGTGAAAAACCAGAGCCTCTTGTACCAGTATCTTCCCTTCTAGAGTCTAATAAAGACGAATTATCCAATGTAGACAAACTTGTATTTGCGGTTCGTAAAAGCGGACTGGATCCTCACTGGTACGCGAATTTTGGATATTATCCGACGTTTGATCCCTCGGATCGTCCGTTCAAACCTCACGACGGAGGTTCGCTCCGAATACTAGATCTTACGACAATGACAACAACGACGCTTATCGAAGACGCCAAGGGATCTTTCCGCGACCCGATGGTTAGTTACGACGGTAAGAAAGTCCTATTTTCCTATTTGAAAGAGGGAACGGAACACTACAATCTCTATGAAATCGACGTAGACGGCGGCAATCTTCGTCAACTAACGTTTGGCGACTACGACGACATTGAGCCAACCTACCTTCCCAACGGCGATATAGTTTTTTGTTCAACCCGATGTAATCGTTTCGTACAATGTTGGCTGACTTCAGTAGCAACGATTCACCGTTGCGGTCCTAATGGCGACAACATTCACCTTCTCTCGTGCAATATTGAACAAGACAACACGCCTTTTGTATTGTCGAACGGTCAACTCCTCTATACGCGTTGGGAATATGTCGACCGTTCCCAGGTTCACTATCATCACTTATGGACGATGAATACGGACGGCACGCGCCAACAGGTTTTCTTCGGAAATAAAGACCCGGGCGACGTATATATAGACGCGAAATCCATCCCCGACAGCGATGAAGTAATAACGATAGTGTCTCCTGGTCATGGAATCACGGATCATCGCGGTCGAGTAGCAATTCTCGATCCCAAAGTCGGTCCGGACGATAAGTCGGGATTGACGTACATCGCGCGTCTCAACGATTACACCGATCCATGGGCTCTTTCCTCCGAACTATTTATGGCTTCGTGTTCATCGTCGATAGTTTTTATGAACCGCGACGGTTTTTCGCAAACGATATATTCTTTACCTTCCGACGAACAAGAGGCGGGTTATCGCATATTCGAGCCGCGTCCCATAACGCCGCGCCCGAAAGAACGTATGTCCGCGGAGCTTGATCCGACCGACGCGACGACCGGTTCGCTCATATTATCCAATATTTACCTCGGGCGCCATATGCAAGACGTTCCGAAAGGTACGATTAAGGAATTGCTTGTAGTAGAAACCCTTCCGGAACCAATTCACTATTCCGGCGGCATGGATATGATCTCTAACGGCGGAACGTTCACTCTTGAACGAATATTGGGTTCTGTTCCAGTAACGCCCGACGGTTCTTGCGCCATGGAACTTCCCGCTAATCGTTCAATCTTTTTTATCGCGCTCGACCAGGAAGGGCGTTCCGTCAAACGCATGCACAGTTTTACGTCGGTAATGCCCGGCGAGACGACGTCTTGCATAGGTTGTCATGAAAAGCGAACTGACGCTCCGGGCATAGAATTTGACAAACAGGTCTTCGCGATAGCGGGCAATCCTGTTAAGCCGACTCCGATTGCAGGCGTCCCCGACGTATATGATTTTATACGAGATATTCAACCGCTTCTGGATCGCTATTGCGTCGAATGTCATAATCCGGATCGTCGCGAGGCGAGACTCGATCTTTCTCATACTTTGAGTCCGGCTCATACCCTCAGTTATTGGGAACTTTCTCAGCGCAACATGCTCGGCGACAATCGTAATCGTCCCCAAAGCGATTTTCCACCTTACGCAATCGGCAGTCAGGCGAGCAAGTTGTACCAAATGATATTGGCAGGACATCAAGGAGTAAAATTTAGCGAAACAGATCTTACAACGCTTCGTTATTGGCTTGAAGTAGGAGCGCCCTACGCTGGAACGTACGCAGCCAATTGCACGGGTTTACTCGGTTGGTATTATAAGAACGAACCGTACCGCAACGACCTCGATTGGCCGGAAAACAAGGCGTTGTCAGAAACAATGATCCGCCGTTGCGAGGAATGTCACCCTCACGACCAAGCGCATTTTCCACGAGTACTTTCAGAAAGCCTTCATTATCCGATATTCTTTAATTTCACGCATCCGGAAAAATCCCGGCTTCTTCGCGCGCCATTGGCGAAATCTGAAGGCGGGTTAGGGTTATGCGTTCGGAAGTCAGACGACGGCGTTTCGACTCCGATATTTCAGAATAAGGAAGACGCGGATTACCAGACGATCCTCAAAGCGGCGCAACGCGGACAAGATTATCTTCTCCACGAAAGTCAGCATTTCTCGCTTGGAGTCATTCGTCCTAACCCAGCGTATACTAAGGCAATGATTAAATATGGGATTCTTCCTAAAGACTTTGATCTCAATCAAGCGTACGACGTTTACGCAACCGATCGCGCTTACTGGAAAAGTTTTGAATTACAGCCGAAAGAACAGGATAAACCATAAGCGAGAAAGCGATTGAAATTACCCTTTCTTCTTGATTACGAGTTAGGGTATTTTCACCGCGACGGCGTCCATCGCTTAGTTTTTAACGTATTACAAGATATATTTAGCACAGACGCGTTCATTATACGTTGGCCAATTGTTCCAATGTATCAAGTAAATCAGCAAAAAAGCCGACGTATTGCAGACGTCGGCTTTTGTTCGTTATCATCAAGGGCAGAAAAACTTACGGCGCATATTGTTCGCACGGTTCAACGTCCAGCAACGGCCATACAAGTTCCCCACGTTTTTGCGCTTCCTCGTCTTGGAACGCGCCGAGTCTCAAGGCGTTCGCGTCTAACCACAAAATAAACTTATGTCTATCTTCATCGGAGACGGAGTCTTTATGATTTTCATCAAAGAGAATCTTTCCGAGTTTTGCTTCAGAAGCGCCAACTCTTCCCGGTCTGGAGCGCGACCCTCCGCTTGAACCGGTGAGCATAGTTCCCCCGAGCATGGATCCGCTATAGAAGTATACGTAAGGACGCAAGTCTTCGTGATCCATTGATTTTGGTTCAACGTTTTTATCAATGTGACATTTCACGCACCGTTGTTCAACAACAGGTTTTATCAAACGGTAAAAGTTGACAGGTTCAACGGGGCCGCATTCAGGTTCAAGTTTAGAGGGTTTACGTTGGAACGCAAGCGGTTGCGCAATCTCCGCGTTATTTGAAACGCTTTCCGTCGTTTCTTCATGGCAACCGACACAAACTAAATTTTCACCGGGATGAACGAAGGCGACAGCGCGCATAGTCTGGACGGCCATATAGTTTTCATCGAGCGCTTGAAAGATAAGTTGTTTTCCGTAAGGCGCTTCAAAAAACACGCTTCCATCCTCCTCAACGGGAACGGTACCTAATGGAATTCTCGGAGTATTTTCCGTGGCGTATCCAATAAACGGAGTATCCATCCACGGATTAGATTTTGGAATGACTTGTAAAACGCGTAAACGTTTGACAGGTCTGTTTTCAGGGAATGGACGGTCGTGAATATTTACATTAACGACGCCAATTGTCGCAGTTTTATCAGCATTGACATAATCCTCTCCTTGCGCAGTTTGTTGAGCGACAATAGGCGGCACACTTCTTGGCTGAAGAGGAATCGGTTCCGTCAAACGTAGTCTTGGATCGTATCCGATCGGTAAGATTTCACGTTCACAAAGCAATTCTTCATTTCCGAAGCGATCCAGGAGGACGAGGTCTTCCCAACTATTACATAAAAAGAGGTCTTCGCTTAACGCCCATGGAGAGCCATAGCGATACTGACTTCTCCCATTAGTTTCCGACTCAGGAAACGCTTCGTATGGAGTGACGCGCTTAATCTGACTCATATGGTTATCATTTGGAACGCGCAAATCGAGAATACAAATCGATCCGAACGATTCGCCATGGTGAGGCGCCGCGGTAAAGACATATTTATGCGAACCAGGAATCGGGCGGAATTGCATTTGCGTCATAGGCAGACCCGACGGGGCGTCTTCACATTGTCCAAAACGATGATCGCCATGTTGTCGATCTTCAAAAGTATCCCAGGGATAAGGATAATTTCCCTGTGGCGAACGCGGATTACGTCCGTCCGGGGCGCATGTCCAGAAAGTCGACCCGAGACAATTTTCACGATCGGTATAATCCCATCGGGTATAAACCAAAGCGCCGTTGTTGTCGACAGTCGGACGCCATTCGCTTGTTTCAAAAAAGCTTATGGGGTAGATATCCGAACCGTCGTTTTTCATGGAGTGCATAACGGAAGTCGTAACGCGCAAGGCGGCGTCTTCACCAAAACAACGAATGAACCCTCCTCTTCGCTCCGAACAAAAAACTAATCTTCCGGACGGCAATTCACAGACGTCAAAATCATTATAAGCGCCGTCAGTCAATTGTTCGATTTCATTACTGTCGAGTCGCGTTTTGAAGATGCTCCAAGTCGTATCAGGAGTCCATATCCAACGATGTTCGCGCGAATCACACCATGAGAAATAGATCGTTTTCCCATCATAACTTAATTCCGGTTTGTAGAACGCCCCGGCATTAAGTTCGCGTCCAGCGAGACGTTTGTGCAAAGGAGTAGCGACAACCTTTTTATTGGCAATTAAGTCGAGAATTTTTGGGTTTTTCTCTTTCCAATCGGCAAGTGCAAAGATTCCCCCGCCATGAATTGTATTAAAGCCGTAAACTTGTGTCGACATATGTCCGCCAATACGATCGGTATTGAACATATTCGTCAACCTTGATCCTGCGTAACATCCTCGCGCAAGAAACATGATTTTCTCAAGATTGTCAAGTTCAGCCTGTTTGAACATAATCAAACGCCGAAACGCGCATGCGATAAAGTAGTCGTCCACAGCGTCGTCATCTTGAAAATAGGGTTGGTTTTTACAGCAATCCTCGACCTTCACTTCAAAAGCGCCGAATTCGTCGCACAGCATTTTGAAGTTTTGATCGTTTTCTTCAAAATTACCGGAATCGAGCATAGCGCGCACGCGTCGCAACACCACTTGCACAGGCAACTTTTCCTTTTCAGGATAAACGAGAGCATTTTCATCATAAACTTGTTCGGCGGCGCCACGCGGCGGGCGTCTTTCTCCGGCAAGTTCTTTTTGTAATTCGAGATATCGTTCCCCCCAATTGGCGTAGACTCCGTCGCGGAACGAATCTGAGTTAAAGGCGTTTATTCCAAGAGCGTTTAAGCGAGCGTCAAACTTATTTTTATCAATTTTCTGAATAGGAATATTTTTAGCGGGTTTTTCTCCGTTTTTAACGTCGATTTCCACACCTCCAGTTGGGAAAAGTCGATCCAACGCAAGATCAGACTTCACAACCAGCGCGCCGTCAAGTTTCTCGGCCAGAGCCCCTTGAACATCAAATCTCGATTCATATTCCCAACGATCAAGTCCAAGTTCGTTAAATGACAGGATCTGTCCTTCGGCGTCCGGGTCGCGGGAAGCTTGCAGGTATTTTGGCACGTTGGCAAAACGTTCAACTTTTTCGGGTTCACGATTGAGAACGGTTTTATCGAGGGCTTTTTCAAATTCAACGCGTCCAGCATCATTTCCGGCCATTTTTTCAGTATCGAAATGAGAAAACAAAATAGTGTTTTCGTCAGGCGTTAAAGGCGCATTTGGAACGCGTTCAGGCGAGAATTCACGCTTTCCCTTCGAAATTTTCAACTCGTCGATAACGCCGTCGCAAAAGAGCGAACGATCAACGAGTGAACCAATAGCAAACATCGCGTTTTCAGGGGTTGCGGAATATGGCGCGTCAAGTTTTCCTTTTGCGACCGACGTCCCGTCGACAAAGAGTTCAGCCTCGTCATTTCCCATAACCAATCCAATGTAGTGGAACTTTCCGTCCACAAGGTCGCAATTTGAAAGGATAGTCTGTTCAGACTGATTTCCAGGGACGTAGAGCGCTAATTTTCCAGAACCTTGGAAAGTATATATTTCCCAGTGTCTTGGCGACGACTTTTCTTCATTCGCCAGAAAAATCTGGAAGGAGTCGCGGGAATTAACACGCGCCCAAAACTCGACGGTAAACGGTCGCGAGTTGAGCAGTTCGTCGCCTGGCAAGACAAACGACCTGTTCTTTGGGGCAATCGCCGTTCCAAACTCCGGCTTGAATGAATCGACCACGAAATCATTAGCAAAGAAATCCGGCGGATCAACGGCAGAATCGACTAACCCGATTCGATTGAGAGTAGGCGGCAGTTGCGCGTCAACCAGGCAATTATCAGCGACAACCGCCAAAACCAGAATTAGTAAAGAGAAAAATTTTTTCATTGGAACCATATCTCCAACATCGCCAACAATCATTTCAACGGAGAAATCGTAAGTGAATCAATACGCACCTTCCCGCTCGCTTCATTTGTAATTCTAACAGAACGTTTTTGCGGTTCGTTCACAGCGTCGGTAATAGTCCGAGAATTGTCGACGCAGACGTCGACAATATTCTTTGTAACAATCATATCTAACTCTAAGCGACCAGAGGAGAAGTCAACTTTTTCCATCGTAAAATCATTCAAAGTTACGGCTCTTGCGGAAAAAACAATTCTCAGCTGTCTTTCTCCTTCATATTTTAAAATGAGATCGCGCAACAAATCAATTTCGTCGGGCTTGAAAGAAATTTCCATTTTCAGTCGGAACCTGTCCGGCGTTTCAAAAATTTTCGTTTCCGCCGCGTCAAGATTTTTTTCCACGACGACAGAGACGTCTGTTTCAGGAATCATCTCAGGAACAAATTTTTCCCCAAGCGTTCCGTCTTTATGTAAAACAAGTTCGTGGAAGACAGCGCTTCCCCCAAACCCGCGTTCACGCGTCCAACCGCAAATAATACGTCGATTTTCGCCCCAAGGAGCAGTTTTAGGGACATTGACGGCTCCATTAAGAAGGATATTCGGCGCGTTTGGTTCTTCCCAAGGCCCCAGCGGCGACTTCGAGCGTTTATAATAACCGTTAAGATGATTTGCAATAACGTAGTAGTAATCGCCCCACTTAAACCAATCGGGGCATTCCGGTTCACCATTTTTATGAGTAAAAACGGGATCCAGTAGATCCCATTTTTTTAAGTCGTCGGAGACGGCGTGAGCCCAACATCCTTTTCCATAGTAATTTGTGGTAATATACATATGGAATCTTCCATCGCTTGGCGACTTAAAAACGACCGGATCTCGCGTCCCGGGGCCATATCCCTCTGGAAGTAAGAAAAGCGGTTGCGGTTCTTTTTTTTCAAAATGTACGCCGTCGGAACTCGTCGCCAAACTAAGGAGTCCGTAAACGTTTTTAACGTCGCCGTTTGGCAGCGTATATTTCACCGCGCGACTGGCATAGAAGGCGTAATACGTTCCCTCGTAATAGAAGACGGATCCGGTACAAATAGATCCTTCATTTTGATTGTCAATCTGAATGACAAACGGCAGATGCTTCCAATGTTTTAAGTCGGTGGAAACAGCTTGAATCCACTGATGCGCGCCTAGTCCGTTTTTCGCGCCATGTCGATTTTTGTCAAGGAGATACATGAAATGAAAGACGCCGTCGACACAAAACGGCATACAGTCGCCAACCCCATAATTGTTGGGCGGAGTCCAATAATTCATCGATTCAGGATAAATTCTTTCAGTCCGTTGACGGGTATCGGCATTTTCTTCACCTCCGGCCAGAGTTATGATTTCCTCGTCGGTCAAAGCGCGCTTCCAGACGGCGAAGCAATCAATTTCCCCGTCAAATAACGCAGAGTAAGGAGCGTTTTCCCCCTCGGAGAGAAATTGAGCGCCAATGGCAAATTGTACGTCGTTCGTTTTAAGTTCGCCGACGACAAAATCCTCGTCATAACAACGACCATCGACAAACAATTCCATTTTTGCGGAGTTTACTCGGCAATAAACGTCGAGCCATTTTGACTTTACGTTTTCCGGATCCCGCATATCGCAAGCTGGAGCGCGACAAGACAAGAGCGCGTTATTTCCAGTCGAACCAATTTCCGCGCCGATTTGATCGTCAAGGTAAAACAAGTTAAAAGCCAGTTTATCGTGACCGCCATGTTTTGACATAAGAGGCGAGTTTTTCCAGACGTCTGGCGAACATTTAACTCGAACGCCAAAAGTCAACTCCTGGCCGCGTAATTTCAAAGATTCGTTTATCTTATTTGAAAAAGCGAGATATCCTCCCTTGTTGATTTTAGCGACTAGTCCGTCACCGCCTCGCGTCAATGAATCTTGCCGTTCTTTTCCTTCAAGCGCGACGCCCAAATCAACGCCGTTTTTTGGAATCAGATCAGGATTATCAGCGGAACTAAAATCGCAAAAAACAACCGCGTCGCGAAAAATTTCTCGAGGCGATTTTTGTTCTTGTCCGAACGCATTAGCGAAAGAACATATCGCTCCGACAGCCGTAACAAGCCAAATCAAATCAGAATAACGCTTCATCATATCACCATTCGCACAACTCGCACAACTTTTAAACTAAACGTTCTTATTAAACAGAGCGGCGACGTCGACAGGTTTAGCAACGCCTTCTCGAGTTGGTTCAATAATGGCAATCGACCCGTCGTCGTTAAATTCAAATCGATCGAGACAAACTTCGCGGCCCCAATTTCCCGGCGCTTGCTGTTGAATAATTCGGTGATAAAAGACATAATTCTCACCGTTTGGCAAAAATAAAAAGGAATGGTGCCCCGGTCCCAAGATTCCTTTTTCAGGACGTTTTGAGAGAATAATGGCGTCTTTTTCCGGACTGACAAAAGGACCAAGCGGCGACTCCGCAGTCGCTACCCATACTTGATAATTCGGATCGCGAGTATCGTTCTTCGACCATGTCAAATAGTATTTACCGTTTCTCCAGAAGACGTAAGTACCTTCGAAAAAGTTTTTAGGAGTGATATCGCGTTTAGATTCCAACTTCAGGGAGGTCATATCGTCATTGAGTTCGCAAACACACAGGTACGAATTTCCCCAATAGAGGTAATTTTTACCGGAGTTAGGATCGTAGAAAACAAAGGGGTCAATCTCGATGCCCCAACGCCCCTTTGGACGCAAATCATGTCCGACAATTTCCCCATGATCCACGAAGGGCCCTGTTGGATCTTCGGCGACCGCGACTCCAATTTTCTCATTTGCGCAGTAGTAGAAGTAGTATTTATATTCACCGTTTTCCGTTTGTTTTTCAATAATCGAGGGAGCCCAAAAATTTTTGTTTTCCCAACGAATATCTTTGGAGTTAAGCACGACGCCTTCAAAACGCCAATCGACAAGGTCGGCGCTAGAATACGCGACAAACCCTGAATTTCCAGAAGTTGGATACAAATAGACGCGTCCAGTCTTATGGGAAAACATAACTTCGGGATCTGCATTAATTCCCGGTAATATCGGATTATGTTCGACTACATTTTTCCCCTGATCAGCCCACGCATTTTTTCCAAGAGCGACGCATGAAGCGGCCCCGAAAAAAGCTTTAATAACGTCACGGCGTGAAAAATTATCGGTAAAAAAAGCCATGAGAATACCTTCCATTCCATTCGAGAACGTAAGCGCCCGCCGACATTCCCAAGTATGTTTTGAAATATACAAATTCTACGAAAACAAACTTGTATAGGCGTCATTCTACCCGTATCAATTTAAAAATCAAACGCTATAAAAGTATTGGAGTAACCTGGCGTTTTCCAGTAAACGCTAAAAATTTTGAAAAGGCGCTTGCGTTATTATTATTGTATGTTACATTCTTTTAAAACTGAGAGACAAAAGGAAAATAAATGTCCAAGAGTCAGGATCCAGTATTCGTAGAATTTAGCGAGATATGTCATAAACTTGGTTTGCGCGTAACGTCGCCGCGCCTGGTCGTGTATCGTCATATTCGCGGCAACCAAACACACCCGATAGTCGACGAGATTTGGGAAGCGACCCAAAAGGATCTTCCTAATATTTCTCGGGAGAGCGTCTATCGGATACTGACGTCCTTCGCGGAAAAGGGGTTGATATACCAACTTGACCGGGCGGACGTAGTAGCGCGTTACGATTCGAATCCATTACGACACGATCATTTTTTCTGCGAACGATGCGGACGTATATTCGACTTCAACGCAGAAGAAATCGACCCCATCGTCCGTAAGACAGCGACGCCAATCGGTCAAATAAATCGAGTTGAAGCGCGTGTATTGGGCATTTGTCAAGACTGTCTCTCCAAAGAAGAAGCCTTAGGTTCACACCTTGCGGAGACCTCGAAAGATTAAACGCGCCAACCACACGCGTTTCTCTTGCGACAAGCCACAACCGAAAGCTTCCAGTTAAATGAGAGTAAAGAATAGCGAACGAAAATTTAATTCGTTCCCAAAGCGTAGCAACGTCACGCAAGAAAGGTAAGTTCCATGTCTAAAGTTAAGACGTTTGTTTGTAAAGTCTGCGGTTACGTCCACGTTGGCGAAACGGCGCCCGAACGTTGTCCTCAATGCAACGCGCCGGGATCTCGCTTTGAAGAAAAGACCGACGCCGATCTCGCCAGTTTCGCGACGGTTCATTCGGTCGGCGACGGTAAAGTAGACGACGCAGAAGTCATGGAAGGCCTCCGTTCAAACTTCACCGGCGAATGTACGGAAGTCGGCATGTATCTGGCGATGAGTCGTCAGGCGGAACGCGAAGGTTATCCCGAGATCGCGGAAGCTTATAAGCGGTACGCCTTCGAAGAAGCAGAACACGCCGCCAAATTTGCAGAACTCCTTGGCGAGGTTCTTGTAGCGGACACTAGGAAGAATCTCGAGATGCGCGCGGAAGCGGAATCCGGCGCTTGCGCGGGAAAATTCGAACTTGCTAAACGCGCCAAAGAACTTGGTTACGACGCAATCCACGATACGGTCCACGAGATGGCAAAAGACGAAGCGCGTCACGGCGCGGGTTTTGTCGGTCTGCTGAAACGTTATTTCAAATGAACCGCAAACGCGTCATTTGTTAGGAGTTCGCGACGTTCCGTTGTACGTTTTGTTCAACGGGACGTTTTTATGTTGATATCACCACAACAATCTAATTGTTGAAATCAAAAAATTTTCATCTACAATGGCGGAAAATGTAGTAGAGTCTTTAATTTATAGATTGTTATTGAATCGAGGATCTCATGAAGCAATCAGGCATTTTCCTTTTTAGCGCAGTTCTTGCGACATGTATCGTATTTGGAAATTCCTCGACAAACGGACAAACAGTTCCTTCTCTCCAGATAAAAGAAGCGAGCGAACCAATATTATCTTCATCCAACGGCACGCCGCGTTCAACCAAAGTCCAAGCGATTGTTGTCTCAAGTTTGTCGCGCCCCGTAGATTCAGTCGCGCTATACCTTTCCGTCCCTAAATACGTTGCCATTCTTCTGGCGAAGATTGGCGAGGTCGAAGTAGGTCGTTTAAGTCCTTCGTCGCTTGCCAATCAAACAAACGCGCTAGAACTGGCAATCGACGCCAAAGAGTCGGAATCGGCGCTTAAGAAATCGCAAGAGTTATCAATTTGGATAATACCGTCGAGCGAGGCCGCTCCGGACAAAACACTTGATATAGGAGTCCTAAGTCTGACAAGCGGAGACGAGAAGATAACCTTTGACGCGCCGCCGCTTCATTACCGATTTGGGGTTTTAGTCCGCGATTCAGGTTGGGACTCAGTAAAAGGGTACCGGATTCCTGGGGTAGTACGAAGCGTCAAAGGCGCGTTAATTGCCGTATACGACGCGCGACACGAAAGTTACGTCGACTTACCCGCCAATATAGACATTGGTTGCAGCCGTAGTTTTGACAATGGTCGAACTTGGGAACCAATGCGCATAGCAATGAACATTCATGGAGAAGATGAGAAATTGGAAGGAGTTGGCGATCCGGCAATTCTTGTCGATCCTTCCAACGGTCGAATATGGCTTGCGGCGCTTTGGGCGCATAACGGGAAATCTCTTGCGGCGTCTAAGCCTGGCCTTTTGCTTGGCGAATCAGGTCAATTTGTCGTATCGTATAGCGACGACGAGGGAGCGACGTGGAGCCAGCCTCGCAATATCACAGAGGAACTTGGAATCGGACGCAAATGGCGCATATTGTTTCAAGGCCCCGGTTGCGGTATAACGACGCGCGACGGCAAGTTTGTTTTCCCAGCCCAGTACCTCGACGAAGACGGTTCGTTTTTCTCAACAATCGTATGGAGCGACGATCACGGTAAGACTTGGCATTCCGGCGAAGGTGCCAGGAAGTCGACCTGTGAATCACAAGTAGTAGAGTTAAACGACGGTTCGCTCATGCTCAATATGAGAAACTACGGCAAAGGGGCCCCGTTATCGCGTTCAGTAGCGATAACCAAGGATATGGGTAAGACATGGATTGAACATGAAACGTCGTGTAAAGCGCTTCCCTGTCCGATTTGTCAAGCGTCTCTCATTACGGTTCGTTCACGCGCCAACGGAGACAAGGACAACCTTCTCGCATTCATGAATCCATGTTCAACAAGCGGGCGCACCGATATGCGAATACAACTGAGCGAAGACGAGGGGAAGACCTGGTCTCGTTCTCTAACATTGTATAAACCGGCAGGTTTCGGCTACTCCTCTTTAACGCGCCTTGACGCTAATACAATCGGAGCGCTGTATGAAACATACGGGGGTCTAATCTATCAAACAATCAGGGTTGAGGAAATAAAGTAATTGAATTAGTCGCGCAATAACGAACAAACCGCGGAAATTGAGTTCCGCGGTTCTCTGTTTGTAGACCAGCGCGTCAACGGCTTCCCTACGCGTCCGACATCATGCCAATAGTAGGAATCAGGCGAAGAGCGAGCGCATTTTCGCGAGTCCAATCTTCGCCTGTTCCAGCGCGGAAGTCTGTTCGCGATAGGTTTTATTGAATAATTCCAAGGACAAGACTCCGGCAAACCCGTTGTCCAGCAAGATACGTAAAATCTTCTTCAGCGGACAGACGCCATCTCCAGGATAGACGCGATCGGCGTCGGTGAGTTTTTCCCGTTCTGGGGAACCTGGATAGTCGTTCATATGAAAGACCGGCAACGCGTTTCCAGAAACAAGTTTGAGAGAATCGAACGAATTTCCTCCGCGATACAGGTGATAAGCGTCGAGCAACAACGCGGCGTCAGGACGCTTCGTCTTCGCGCAAATAGCCAGGCAGTCTCCTAAATCGTGCAAAGTTGGAGACGCGCCCCAGAGTTCCAAGATAGCGCGCACGCCAACAGTAGCGCAGGCGTCCAAAGCCGCGGCGTAACGATCGGCAATATCGTTCAGATTTTCAATTTTTTCTTTTGTAGCCCGGGCCGCGGGAGTCGCGACACAAGGGCATCCAAGCGCAGCCAGAGCCTCGGCTTGTCGCTTTAATTCGTCCAACCCGGCGGCGCGTTTATCCGGATCATTTTCGATCCAGGTAGCGAACCCGATACCGTTTTCCACTTGAATTCCTTCACCGTCGAGCCATTTCTTCAACTCGACAAGTTTGTTCGGGGCAAACGTTCGATCGCCGTCTTTTGTATAGTCGGCGAGTCGATTCAACCATATCTCGACGGAACGATAACCGGCTTCACGCGCGATCTCAAGTTCCTGCATCAGGTTTAAGTTGTAGCCGAGTATCGTTCCAAAGTTCAAAGCGAATTTAACCTTTTCGGCGTCTTTGGAAGACAATAGGGTATTTTTTCCGGCTTCGTCCTCAACAGACTTATCCGCCGCCTGTAACTTTTCCAAGAGAGGGCTTCCCCAGAGTCCGCACGCGAGCGCGGTGATAAAAGATCGTCGAGACGACATCGGTATTTTCTCCAAATCCACGAGCTCAAGCTCGAAATAAACGCGTAAACGTCATTCAAGTTTATCGATTTTTTCCATTTCACCCGCGCGCAACGCGAGATAACTTTCATACCGTCTCGCGTCCAGGCGACCGTCCGCGACAGCGTCTTTCACAGCGCACACAGATTCGCTAATATGCGCGCAGTCGGGGAATTTACATAAATTTTCGTACGGTCTCAAGTCGCGATAAAACCCAACCACTTCCTCGGGCACGACGTCCCATAACATAAACTGTCGAACGCCCGGGGTATCAACGACATAACCGCCAAAAGAGAGTTTCAAGAGTCTCGCGGCGGTGGTTGTATGTTTACCTTTATGATTTTCCTTACTCACTTCGCCAACGCGCAAGTTCAAGGCAGGATCGACAGCGTTTAGCGCGGAAGATTTTCCAACGCCCGACTGTCCAACCACCACGCTTTCACGTCCAACCAAAAGTCGTCTCAATCGATCAAGATTAAAACCAGTCTTAGCGCTAAAGAGCACAGTCCTATACCCCATTTTAGCATAGACGCCTACAAAGGGTTGTAAAGAGGCAGGGTCAACCAAATCGATTTTATTAATACAAATAACGGGTTTAATTCCAGAACGTTCGCAAGTAACTAGAAGTCGATCGATCAAATTTGGTTTCAATCTTGGCTCGGCGGCGCTGGCGACGATGAGGGCTTGTTCAACATTAGCGACGACGATATGCTTTCGCTTCCAACTCGTACGACTCATCGCCCCCCTTCTCAACTCGACGCGCTCGACAATCCCTTCGAGGCGGCCGTTTGGCAGGTTAGCGTCACGAAAATAAACGCGGTCTCCAGCGACGACGACCTGGCGCTGATTAGTCGCGAGGGTTTTCAGGACGCGCCGAGTAAGACAAGTATATACGCGTCCCTGTTCGTCTTCAACGTAGCAATTTTGTCCGTGCACACTCAACACGCGACCTTTTTTACAGACATCCAAATCGACGTTTGGAAGCACGACAAAATCGCCGCATTCTCCGGAAAGATTTTCATTTCCGACATAATCGCCAACGACAGTTCTTTTGCGCGCGACGTCGCCCTTTGCAACGATACGCTCGCCGAGAGAGGCGTCCTCAACGTCAAGAACGGCGCGACTTTTCTGGGCGCGCAACTCGAAACGTCTGCGCGCGGCGTCATTTCCAATTTTTTTAGAGTTATCCTTTGGCAGTTCACCGTAGGGCTCTCGAGTCGTAGACGAAGAAAGTTTTCCCTCGAAACTATTTTTATTTTCGTCAGGATCAGACTGATAACCTTCCAGAGCGGCTAGTTCCCGCTCACGATCCATATCGTCTTCTTCAATTTTTCTAGCGCGACTTTCATTATATCGCCGCGTCCAGTCAACTTCTCTAGTTCGTTCGTTACGATTGCTCTTAAAAGAAACACGATACTTTTTCGAACCGTTTTTATTTTTTTTGACTCCCACAACGCTCCTCAGGTTCGGCGGTCCATTTCAAGTGAAATTATTTTTTACAATAGTCAATTGCGCGCGCAATTTCACTTTTAAGATCTTGTCGTTTGACAATTCGGTCAATGAAACCATGCTCGAGTAAGAATTCGCTAGATTGAAAATTTGGCGGCAATTCAGCATTGATTGTCGCTTTTACAGTACGCGGTCCAGCAAAACCAATAAGAGCTTTTGGCTCAGCAAAGACGACGTCGCCCAGTGAAGCGAAACTAGCGGCAACGCCACCCATGGTAGGATTCGTCAAGACGGAAATAAAGAGTCCGCCACTTTCTCGAAACCGCGCTAAGGCGGCGGAAGTTTTTGCCATTTGCATGAGGGACAAAATTCCTTCGTGCATACGGGCGCCCCCGCCGGATCCGGAAACAATGATAAGGGGCAGGTTTTGTTGTTGCGCTCGTTCAATCGCGCGAGTAAGTTTTTCCCCGACGACAGACCCCATACTTCCCATAATAAATCTTGAATCAGTAACGCCAAAAGCGACTTTACGAGCACGAATTCTTCCGCATCCGGTAACAGCGGCGTCTTTCAACCCCGTCGCTTTTCGATCGTCGGCGAGTCTTTCCTTATACGTTTTCCGGTCGCAAAAATTCAAGGGGTCTCCGGCAATCAAATCGGCGTCCCACTCTTCGAACGTACCCTCGTCGAGCATTTGAGCAATCCGTTCCTGCGCGGTGATAGTCCAATGATAATTGCATTCGGGACAAGTCCCTAGACGCCGCTGAGCCTCTTTCCGGAAAATCGTCGCCTGACACCCCGGACATCGCACCCAGAGTCCTTCAGGCACTCCTCGCTTACGTTTCGTTTCCGAAAAATCTTGCCAACTCATAATAAATACAGAATCCCACAAATAAAAAAAGTACGCGCGCCCTTTCGGGCGGAAATCTACCAGCCGCGATACGCCCATCTCAAAGCGGTATAAGCAGTTTGCCGTAGTAATTTCATCTGGGCGGAATAATCCTCGGCGCGCATTAAACCGGACCCAGCCACAGGGAAATTTACCCCGGCGGCCACGGCGTTCCCAATTGTTTCGAGCGCCATTCCCCCATCCATTTGAACGAGGGTATTTTTCCGCACTACTTTTTGCAGAGCTCGTACGGAATCGAGCGAATCCGGTCGAAATTTCTGCCCCCCAAACCCGGCGGGCACGCCCATAACCAAGACTATATCCGGTTCCTGGGCATAAGGTAGAATTTTTTCGACAGGCGTTCCGTAATTTAGGGCCAATCCAGGAGCGACGCCCAGTTCTCTTATCTTACGAACGACACTCGCGGGTTCGGCAACAGTTTCCACATGCACGGTCAGGGAATCGGCGCCGGCGTCTCTAAAAGTTTCTAGAAATCTTTCCGGCTCAACAATCATCAGATGAACGTCGATTTTAAGGTTTGTAAGTTTTCTTACGGTTTTCAGAATAGGAATTCCAAAGCTGAAATTTGGAACATACATGCCGTCCATGACGTCAAAGTGCAAAACTTCGGCGCCAGCGTCTTCCAATCTTCGAATTTCTTTTTCAAGATTCGAGAAATCGGCGGCCAAAAGGGACGGAACCACGGTAACGCGATCACGTTCCGCAATTTCGCTCGTCCAACTTTTTCCGTTCATTTTTTCATCCACCACATCCAGAAACATTCACACCCCTTATCTCGATCGCTCGACTCGACGAACAATCGACAAAGTCACGACCAGATTATATTCAAAACGCCTTACAAGTCAAAGGCGCCGGACGACAAATAATATACCACCGATATTCTCAAGAGACGTAAACTCGAGTTAAATCATCGGATGTTTACGTTTCCTTATTGTATTGTCAATACTTACGTTCATTTCTTACATAAAAAGCAAAGACATTCCGTAGACAATCGATCGTACCGCCACGTTTGTCGCAATCGGTAAAATCGAAAATAGCGATATAAAATTCACAAAAAACAAAATATTACACTTGACAAAAATAATACGCGGGGTTATCAAAATAAGCTGACGTTGCGAGTCGTTCTTTTAAGAAAACTCTCGACGAATGAGTTTTTTCGAGTATTGTCTCGAAAAAATCGCCAGCACAAGCATTCCCCTAGTTAAGCTCGTAAAGAATAGAACGACGGAATAATTAATGGCTCAGAAGAAAAACTGCGCGCAAGGACCGGCTCTTGTCATAGTCGAGTCTCCGGCTAAGGCTAAAACAATAGGTAAGTACCTTGGTCCCGATTACGTAGTCGAGGCAAGCGTGGGTCATGTTCGCGACTTACCCAAAGGGGCTAAAGAGGTTCCAGAGAAATATAAGAAGGAACCTTGGGCGCGCCTTGGCGTCAACGTTGATTCTAATTTTGAACCGATTTACGTTATTCCCGACGAAAAAGCCAAACAAATCAAAAAGCTTAAGTCTCTTTTGAAAGACGCGTCGGCGTTGTATCTCGCAACGGATGAGGACCGCGAAGGAGAAGCGATCAGTTGGCATCTTTTGGAGACGTTGCATCCGCATGTTCCTGTTCACCGTCTTGTATTTCACGAAATAACCAAATCCGCGATACTCGAGGCGCTCGAGCATCCTCGCGACGTCAACGAGGATCTGGTAGGGGCTCAAGAGACGCGACGCATATTGGATCGTCTCTACGGTTACGAGGCGTCCCCGCTTCTGTGGTACAAGATCCACAACAACCTCTCGGCCGGACGCGTTCAAAGCGTCGCGGTGCGATTGATCGTAGAACGCGAGCGCGAGCGTATAGCGTTTAAAAACGCTGTCTATTGGGATCTTATGGGAGGTTTTTCGACGCAAGATTCGCGTAAATTTCAAGCGTCGCTAACGAGCGTCGGCGGGAAACAAATTCCGAACGGCAAAGATTTTGATCCTAATACGGGTAAGTTGTTAAAGCCTGAGAAGTTCGTACTTTTGGACTCAGCAGGGGCGCATGAACTTTGCGAACGTCTTCTGAACGTTGGACAAGGGACGGTAGAATCAGTTGAAGAAAAGCCGTACACAACGCGTCCTTACGCGCCGTTCACCACAAGCGCTTTGCAACAGGAAGCGAACCGCAAGTTGAATTTTACGGCCAAGCGTACAATGAGCGTGGCGCAAAGTTTGTACGAAAACGGTTATATCACCTATATGCGTACGGACTCGACCAACCTTTCCCAAGAGGCAATCAACGCCGCTCGCGAACTCGTCGCTTCTCATTACGGCGTTTCCTACCTTCCCGACGCTCCTCGATATTACCAAACCAAGGTCAAGAACGCGCAAGAAGCGCACGAGGCGATTCGGCCCGCCGGTAGTTCTTTTCCCCTTCCCGAGGAACTTCGCGGACGTTTGTCCAACGACGAATATCGGCTCTACGACTTGATCTGGAAACGAACGATCGCCAGTCAGATGAAAGACGCGTTTGGCAAACGAAAGACAATCGTGGTTTCTATCGACGACGCGCGCTTCCAAGTTGGCGGAAAGACGATAGATTTTCCTGGTTATCTTCGCGCCTACGTCGAGGGGAAAGACGATCCAAACATGGAACTCGCGGATCAAGAGACGATTCTCCCAGACGTAAAGCAGGGCGATTCTCTTATTTGCGAATCGTTAAAACCTCTCGAACATACGACGACGCCTCCGTCTCGTTATTCCGAAGCGTCGTTGACAAAGACTTTGGAAGACAAGGGCATTGGTCGCCCCAGTACTTACGCGTCGATTATCGACGTCATTTTGAATCGGCATTACGTTTTTAAGAAGGGCGGCGCTCTCGTACCGACGTGGACGGCGTTTGCGGTTTGCAAACTTCTCGAGACACATTTCCCGGTTCTTGTCGATTATAGTTTTACCGCCGATATGGAAAACGAACTTGACGAGATTAGCCGGGGAGAACGCAATCGAATTGATTATCTTCACGCTTTTTATTTTGGCGAAGATCCTCAGCACGACGCAAATTCGTCTTTCCCATTTCCCCAGTCTTTTGCGCCCGGTCTCAAAATGTTAATCCAAAACAAAATTGGGGAGATAGATCCACGCGAGGTAAGTAAGTTTCTAATAGGCGTTCCGAAAAACGAGGACAGCACAGACGGCGAGCCGATTTATCTACGCGTAGGGCGTTACGGTCCTTTCCTTGAGCAGGGTGAAACGCAAGCGTCAGTCAGCGCCGAGACTCCGCCGGACGAGCTAACGCTTGACGTTGCGAGTAAGTTACTTTCGGAATCGAAACAACCGGAAGCCCCGCTTGGCCAAGACGAGTCGGGCAAATCAATCTATTTGAAACACGGTCGATACGGCTGGTATGTTCAGCGCGGCGAAAACGAGGACGAAGATAAACAAAACGCGTCGTTACTTCGCGGAATGGAAAACGGCGACGTAAATTTGGAAGTCGCAATCGCCTTACTTAGTTTACCTCGAACATTAGGAACCGATCCGGCGACTGGCGAATCGATCATTGCAAGTAACGGACGTTTTGGTCCCTATGTGAAGCGCGGAACCGACACACGCTCGTTACCGTCGGACATTTCGCCGCTTGACGTAACGTTGGAACAAGCTCTTGAATTGTTCGCCAAGCCGAAGTATGGCGGACGTTCCCCGGCTAAAAAAACCGAACCGCTCCGCGTTTTTCCAGAGTCTCCCGTTACTGGCGTTGAAGTCAAGTTACTCTCGGGACGCTTTGGTCCTTATGTAACAGACGGGGAAACCAACGCGTCGCTTCCTAAAGACGTAACCCAAGACGCATTGACGTTTGAACAGGCGCTTGAACTTCTCGCCAATCGGGCGGCCAAAGGTCCGACAACGCGTAAGAAGAAGGCGAGTAAAAAGACGTCGGCTAAGAAAACGACAAAGAAGACGACCAAGAAATCGTCGACCAAGAAAGCATCGACAAAAAAAACGAGCGTCAAAAAGACAGTTAAAAGAGCGTCTTCGCAAGCAGACGCAGACGCCCCCGTCAAGAAAACGCCTAAACGCGTTACGAGGAAATTGACGTTAAAAGACGCGCCCGCTATCGACACAAGCGAAGCTCCTTTTTAAACCGTCTTACGCCGTTAGTTTCCCCCTTAAAGCTCGTTCCTGATAAAAGGTTCGAGCTTTTTTATTTATTCGTTATCAAGCGAATTTACACGTTGAAAGCGGCGCTCGTTTTTAATGAAGCGCTTGCGCGTTGAGTACGAAAATCAAGCGCGAAAACTTGTCTCCAATCACGCTTCGAATCGTAAAAGGTCTTCGCGGCGGCAGTTCTCGTTACGCTTAAAAACGCGGAACCGCAAGAGGTTCCGCTCACAAAAAACAAAGAGACTTTACGGGACAAAGAGCTCATGTTCCATTAACGCACTATTTATAAAAACGTCATCGTCACTCCCCGCGAACTTCACGTCGATACTTTGCGGGCGTGACGTTTACTTCCCTTCTAAAAGTTTGAATAAAGTAACTTGTCGCGCTAAACCCAACCGTTTCGGCAACGCGTTCAATCGAGGCGTCCGTTTCGCGAAGCATTTGTTTCGCGCGTTCAATTCTCACGTTTTTTATTTCTTCCAAGATAGTTTTCCCCAAAAATTTTCTAAATTTAATTTCCAAGGATCTTCTCGAAACGGCGACTTCACGTGCAACCCGTTCAACAGAGATAGACTCAAGACGTTCTGAATGAATCATTTGCAAGGCTCTCGCAACGTCTTCATCATCCACTAGAACGATATTAGAGGAACGACGTTCAACAATTCCAGTCGGCTCAACAAGAATATGTTTGATCGGCGGTTCTTCCCCTTTCATCATAGCGTCTAACACGCTTGCGGCAACAAACCCGCCTTTCTCCGCATTGAGGGCCACGCTCGTTAACGGCGGCGAACTCAATTCACACAGAACCTCGTCGGCGTCGACGCCAACGACCGCCACTTGTTCAGGGACGTTAATTCCAATAGACTCGCAAGCGTCTAAGATCTCGCGTCCCCGCTGATCGTTACACGCCATAAGTCCAATAGGTTTAGGCAAATCTTTCAACCATTGCACTAAGACAGCTTCCTCTTTTTCCCAGCGGACAGCGCGTCCGGCATGGAGCGGAGGTCGATAGACAAACGTTTTATATCCAACTTCCTCAATAGCTTCAACAAACGCGCGTTCACGCTTGACGGACCACGACTGGAACGGATATCCGGCATACGCAAATCGCATAAGTTTTTTATCGAGGAGCAGACGCGCCGCCATTCTTGCCGCACCAATTGAGTCGCTTGTCAGGTCGGCGCAAAATTTAATTTTATGCTTATCTCCTTGTAATAAATCGACAGAATAGTCGAGTAAGACGGCGGGCAGGCCCATTTCAAGAATCGCGTCGGCAGATTTTTGACTCAACGTTCTTGCAATGACGCCGTCCCCTTTCCAATCGCGCATTTTCGGCAGCACTTGCTCGAAATCCCCCGGCGTCAATAGAAATCTCCAAGGGCCATGCAGGCGCGCAAATCGGGCGACGCCCCTTAGGACGCCGCGTCCGTAACTTCTCGAAGTCTCGATCAACAGAGCCACTTTTGGCGGACCGGAACTCATCGTAATGCGCTCCTACAAAGTTATTTACGATAAAACGCTTCGTTCCATCGCAAGTCGCGTCTGAAATTGGAAATATTCGTATTTTCGTCGATAAAGAGAATTTCAATCTGAGCGATTTCAGCGAAATCTTCCAAGTGTTCACGCGTCAAGGCGGACGAGAAGGATGTATGGTGAGTACCTCCGGCGAGGATCCAAGCGCAGGCGGCAGTCTTCAGATCGGGTTGCGGAGTCCAAAAAGCTCTTGCGACAGGCAATTTCGGCAGGTCAGCTTCCGGTTCGACACATTCCACTTCGTTGACAATCATTCTGAAACGGGATCCGAGGTCGACAACGGTAGCGGCGACGCCGCGACACTTTCTTGCGGTGAAAACAAGTCTCGCGGGGTCGGCTTTTCCACCAATCCCCAACGGGTGCACTTCCATACGCGGTTTCGCCTCGGCGATCGAGGGGCAAACTTCAAGCATATGCGCTTGCAAAATCGCGCCCTTTCCTTTGAAATGATAGACATAATCTTCGAGGAAAGAGGTTCCACCCGGCAACCCGTCGGCGGCCACTTTCATAGCGCGTACGAGGGCGGCAGTTTTCCAGTCCCCTTCGGCGCCAAACCCATATCCTTCATTCATAAGTCTTTGAGCGGCTAGTCCGGGCAACTGATTTAAACCAAACAGGTCGTCGAAGTTTGTAGTGAAAGCGCGCGCGTTCCACTTTTCCAAGACGTTTCTCAACCCGATCTCAATTCTTGCGGCTTCTTTGATTTGTCGATAATTATCACCATCGAGACACTCTTCGGCAAAATCATAGAGATTTTTGTAGACTTCGACCAAGTCGTCAACGTCGTCATTTTTTACATTGGCGACGGCGTTTGCGAGTTCTCCAACCGGACAATAATCGACATGGAACCCGAAAGTCATTTCAGCAGCGACACGATCTCCGTCGGTAACCGCGACATTGTTCATTTGATCGCCAAAGCGAACAATTTTCAAATGATTCAAATCGAACCACGCGGCGCAAACTCTCGCCCAAGCGGCGACGCGATCTTGTACGTCCGAATCTTCCCAATGTCCGACGACGACCTTTCTCGGCTTATTCAAGCGGGTCATGATATGTCCGAACTCGCGATCGCCGTGCGCGCTCTGGTTCAGATTCATGAAATCCATGTCGATTTCGCTCCATGGAATTTCTTTACAAAATTGCGTATGCAGGTGTAAAACAGGTTTCTGCAAGAGTTGCAGACCATGGATCCACATTTTAGCGGGAGAAAAAGTGTGCATCCAGAGCACGACGCCGACACACTTTTCGGACGCGTTTGCTTGTCGGAAACGATCGACAATTTCATCGGAGGACTTTACGGTTCCAAGATAAACGACCTTACAAGGCAATTTACCCGAGGCGTTAAACCCGTCGACAACCACTTGCGAATGCGCGTCGACTTGTCTCAGGGCCTCGTCCCCATAAAGAGTCTGCGCGCCGGTTAGAAACCAAATTTCATATTGATTTTTTTGCATGATAAGGAAAGTTTTTTTCTATAAAAAGTAGAACGCACACGCTCACTTCTGACCGTAGTAGGCGTTCGGACCATGTTTTCTTGAATAATGTTTTTCCACAAGCGCTTGATCGACCGGTAGAGCGGGATTCAAGATCGCGGTGTAGAGGGCAGTTTTCGCAGTTTCCTCCAGGACAACGGCGTTATAAACGGCGTCCGCGGGCGACTTTCCCCAAGTAAACGGGCCGTGATTTCTAGCAAGAGCTCCTGGAGTCGCGTCGGGATCCATATTTCTCTGGCGAAAGATTTCGACAATCGCCTTTCCAGTCGCGAGTTCGTATTCTTTATCGATTTCCTCATTGGTAAGCGCGCGAGCGCATGGAATCGAGCGATAGAAGTAATCGGCGCAAGTCGTACCGACAATAGGAATATCGCGTTGAGCTTGCGCCCAGGCGACGGCGTGCGAGGAATGCGTATGCACGACTCCTCCGATATTTGGGAATTCACGATAGAAGACGAGGTGCGTATCGGCGTCGGTAGACGGACGCAATTCGCCCTCAACTTTTTCCCCGGAGTTCAAATCGAGCACAACCATATCCTCGGGCTTCATTTTATCGTAGTCGACGCCCGACGGTTTAATGACCACAAGTCCGCGTTCGCGATCAATACCGCTAACGTTTCCCCAGGTATAGATAACTAACGAACGAGCGACGAGTTCTAAATTCGCCTCAAAAACGTCTTGTTTTAAACTTTTCAGATCCATGTTATTATGATGGGTTCCGCCCTAAATATGACGGAACCGTAAGCAACCAGGGTAAAAACTGGGGTCCGGATCATGCCGGGCTCCTATAAAATCAACTCATCCAACGAAGTACATATAGACGACTAGAATAATGGCGACCAAACCAACAGAAGCCGCGACGTCGATCCAGTTCCAGCTTTGTCTTGTAATGGCTTTTTGTTCCGCAGTCGCAGTCGAATATGTTAGCCCAACAAGTTGTTCCGGAGTCGGTTTTTTCGTCATCAGACTGACAATAAACATGAGGACGACACAGACGACTGTCAAGTAAATACACATAAAGGTATAACTTGTAGTGGCGAACCATTTCAAGAAGGTGCCGTCGGCAAAAGGTCTGATACCGTCGGTAATTTCGCACGCCAATCTTCCCATCCCGAGAATGAATCCAACGATCAAGGCGGCTAAGCATCCGGGTCCGTTGACGCGTTTTGAAAAAACGCCGACGAAGAAGACCGCGAAGATAGGAGGAGCCATATAGGATTGCACGCTTTGTAAGTAGTTGTACAACGACCCTTTCATCAAAGTGATCGTAGGAATCCAAACGAGGCCGAGGACAACCATAACGGCAGTGGCGACGCGTCCGACCCAGACCATTTTCTTTTCAGAGGCGTTTGGAACCATCTTTTTATAGACGTCCATGGTGAATAGAGTTGAACATGAATTAAAGACAGAAGCCAGGGAACTCATGAGCGCGGCTAACAACCCGCCAATAACGATACCACGCAAGCCGACAGGCAAAATTTCTTTGACTAAGAGCGGGAACGCCTGGTTTTCGTCGAACAACACCTCAGGACTCATTTTTCCTTGCGCAGCGAGACCGTAAGCGATCATTCCAGGCACAATGAAAATGAACACGGGCGTTAATTTCAGGTAAGCGCCAAAGATAGTTCCTCTACGCGCCTCGGTTTGGTCTTTCGCAGCCAGAGTACGCTGTACGATGTATTGGTCGGTACACCAGTACCAAAGTCCGACGACAGGCGCGCCAAACAGGAGTCCAAACCATGGATATTTCGGGTGCGAATTTGGCTTCCACAAATTGAAGTGATCAATTTTTTCCCGAACTTCACATGGCACGGCTTCCTCCATTTTTGGTAAGGAATCCGCGTTTGCGAAGTATTTTTCATAGGTTTCTGAATCGATTTTATCTTTAATTTGTTCGAATTCCTCTTTCGTTAGCTCAGAAGGCAACAGATAATTACCGCTACGCTTGGCGCGTTCTTTCGCGGCGTCTCTTTCCGGGGACTTCTCTTCCGAGAGCATATCAAACATTGGGCGCGTAACGACGAGGTCTTGCGTTAAGCCATTCTCTAAAGTTTCCTGCAAGACCGTTGGTTTTTGCGAATTGATTTCGTCTTCGTTTAAAACGATTTTGTATCCGTCAAGGTGATCGACGCCTTGCGCAATATCCTTCAAAGCGCTCCATCCGCCAATCTGATGCAACCCGCAAAGCAAAACGCAGAGCGATCCGATTAACAAGACAAAAGTTTGCAAGAGTTCAGTATAAAGAACCGCGCGAAGTCCTCCCAGAATCGTATAGAGTCCGGTAATCAAAACCATACCGACCGCGCCGACCCAGAAGTTGCTTACGCCGGAAATAATTTCCACAGGGAACAAAGCCTTAAAAACAATACCGCCGGCAAAAAGCGTAACGGAAATCTTCGTAAAGACGTAGGCGATAAGACTAATAAGGGAGAGGATCCATCGAGCGGACGGCGAATATCTTCGTTCGAGAAATTCCGGAGTTGTAAAAATCCCACTTCTTTCATAGAAAGGAATCATAACCCACCCTAGAATGAGCAAGCACCACGCTTGCAATTCGTAGTGCGCCATCGCCATTCCGTCGGTAGCGCCGGTACCGGCAAGACCGACAAGGTGTTCGGAACCAATATTTGACGCGAAGAGCGAAGCGCCAATGACGATCCATCCCGCTTTTTTTCCGGCGAGGAAGTAATCTTTTGAAGAATCGTTTTTCTGCGAAACGACCCACCAAGCCAGTCCGAGCAACAACGCAAAATACAGACCGAGAGTTCCCCAGTCCCATTTATCCAGCGCCGCGCCAGAACTTTGCGCAAAGACAAGCGCGTTATAAACCGACGTCATATCTACTACCTTTAGGCTAAATCTTAAAATAACGAACGACCTCACGGCGCGCAGTCGGCCGCAAAATCAGCCGCGCATCACCACTTGGCATGCGCGGCGTGAAGAAAATACTCAGCGACGCGAATTTCGAACAGAATCACGAATCGCAATCAATTCTTTCATGACAGAGAACAAGTCTACCGAGGTTCCTTTAACTCCAAACGCGTCATGTAAAGTCTTATAGACACGATAAATTTTTTCATAGACCGCCACGGCGTTCGGATTAGGCTTATAGACGCTATCTTTATAAGCGACCGTTCTTTTTTGCGCTTCGTCAATCGAATTGAAGGCCTTTCCGGCGACAGCGCCAAAGAGCGCGGCGCCAAAAGCGCAAGTTTGAGAGCTTTTAGCGAATTTTAACGGTCTATTCCAAACGTCGGCAAAAATCTGCATAATTGTCGGACTTTTTTCAGCGATTCCCCCACACAGGACAACGTCGTTAATTTTGACGCCAAATTCTTCCAATCTCTCAATAATGACGCGGGCGCCAAAAGCAGTCGCTTCAATAAGGGCGCGATACGTTTCAGCAGCAGTTGTGCTCAAAGTGTTTCCAACGATAAGTCCGGTAAGGGCTTGATCGACAAGGACGCATCGGTTACCGTTATTCCAGTCTAAGGCAACAAGCCCCGACTCGCCGGGCAATAATTTCGCGGCGTCTTTTTCCAGTTCGGCGAGAGTATTTCCGTTTGCGGTGTATTTTTCAGGAGCAAGAGACCGTTCGAACCATCGGAAGATATCGCCGACGGCGGATTGTCCGGCTTCAATTCCGTAAGCGTTTGGCAAGACAGAACCGGGAACAACGCCGCAGACGCCGGGAATCGTTTGCAGTTCGACGTCGTTTGGCAGAGTCGTAATATCGCAGGCGCTGGTACCGACAATTCTCACGAGCGTACCAGTCGCGACGCCGGCGCCAACAGCGCCCATGTGACAATCGAAAGCCCCGACGGCAACGGGCGTCCCCTCTTTGAGTCCAGTAGCGTTCGCGACTTCCGCAGTCAGATAACCGGCAATTTGGTCGGCGGTTTTTAAGGAATCAACGAACGTATCTCTCACTCTAACAAGTTTCGGTTCAAGCGACGCAAGGAAATCGGCGGACGGCAATCCCCCGTGCTCCTTATCCCACATAGCTTTATGTCCAGAAGCGCAAATTCCTCTCTGTAAATTTTCCGGTTTTGTGTTGCCGGTAATGTAAGCGGGAATAAAGTCGGCCAACTCAACCCAAGAATAGGCGGCGTCAAAAACCTCGGGATTTTCCCGCAGGCAATGCCAAATCTTAGCCCAATACCATTCAGAACTGTAAACGCCGCCGCATTTATCCAGATAGCCATTTTTCAATTCACGCACGCGTTTTGTAATAGCGTCCGCTTCTTCGAGCGCAGTATGATCTTTCCAAAGCCAGGCGTTAGCGGCGGGAACGTCTTTAAACTTTTCTTGAAACGCGAGCGGGACGCCTTCCTCGTCGACAGGTATTGGAGTAGACCCAGTAGTGTCGATTCCAATACCCGCCACGTCTTTTGGTTCAAACGGTCCGGAAGCGCCCGGTTCGGCTTTTTTCGCGAGTTCGACGACTTGTTTTACCGCGTTCATAAAGCAATCGACATAATCTCGCGGAGATTGACGCGCTAAAGTTGGCTGGTTACGATCCAGAATAATACCCAAGTCCCCGGTAGGATAATCGGAGACGGCGGTCGCAACTTCACGCCCGTCCGCCAGGTCGACAACCAGGGCTCTCGCGCTGTTCGTTCCATAATCGACGCCAATAGCAAATTTTTTTCCGTTGTCGCTCATCGCCTTACGTCCTTTGTACGAAGATAAAACCAGGGGCGCGTCCATCACTATTTCGACGTTTGCGCCACACTCAGAAACCACAACAATTTCCATTTTAAAATATAATTGTCGCCAACTTGACCGTCAACAAAAAATAACGAAAAAAAATATCGTTTTTACGCAAAGATCCAATAAAACCAACTAAACGGTTATACGATAGAGCTTAAAAGGAAGTTAAATTATTACATTTAGTACAGTCAAATGCCTGAGAAAGGGAAATAACGTAAAAAAATATAAAAAAAGCGCGTCGCGACAAGAGGCCGCGGCGCGTTTACTTTTTGAGGTTTAAAAAATCAGTAAATTATTTGGAATGCGGGATCCTTGCAGGTTTTGCGGTAACGCCTTTTTTTAAGGCAGGCAAGGCTTCCTTTGCGGTGTTCTTAGCCAAATTAAAGATAGTAAACCCTTGCGCGCCCAATTTTTTCGCGATTTCCGCCTGTAAAACGACTTCTTCGGCCTTCATTGAAATTCCCGTAGCGGTCATTCCAATTCCCGGATAGAGAGGAACTTTACCTTCGGTATACGGCAATTGTCGTTTGACCCAGTTTTCAAAGACGCCTGGATCAGCGGAATAGTCCATCGGACAAGCAAAATCGAGCCATCCATTGTCGATCCACAGTCCCCAATCTTGTCCGATCGAAGCCTTCGTTCCCGGATACCCCGGGAAGAGCGCCGCGGAGATTTTAATATCGGGTCGTTTTTCCTTCAAGGAATCATGAACGTCTTTCACAAGGGCGGAGATCTGA
This sequence comes from uncultured Planctomycetaceae bacterium, assembly GCA_964447865.1. Taxonomy (GTDB): domain Bacteria; phylum Planctomycetota; class Planctomycetia; order Pirellulales; family Thermoguttaceae; genus RUG369. The sequence goes on from CAYUUL010000011.1 coordinate 51,296, forward strand.
TCGCAACGCCACTGTTTAAAGGCTTGTTTAGCCTCGCCGTCTTTAACGACGCAGTTTGGGAAATCAGTTAGCGTCTCTCCGGTCGCCTCGCGATACGCGTTTATAAATCTCTCTTTACACCCATCGCAATAACACGTACGATCGTCAGGGAAACGAATGTAATCGTAGTGGATTCCGTCGACGTCGTACTTTGTCGCCACTTCTTCTAACGCGGCTAGTTGCAAAGCTCTATTTTCAGGATTTGAAGGACAAAGCCATGGTTTTTCCTCACCATCGAGAGTTCTCTGCAATCTCCCTTCTTCGCGCATTTTATCGACGAACCATTTTGGCGAATTTGAAGCGTTGAAACAGACCATCCATACGTGCACTTCAACGCCGTATTTTTTTCCAGCCGCGACAGCCATTTCAATTTGATCGCCATACTTTTCGACTTTCGGATCAACAGGCAACACGTCGCTTTTATAATACGCGTTTCCGCCCCAAAGCATATTCGGGATAACGGCGTTAAACCCAGCGTCAGCCAGTTCTTTCATCGTCCGATCCCAATCTCCGGGGTATATGCCGCATCCGGAATGTTCCCACCAGAATCTTCCTTCAACAGTTCTTGAGGTTCTCGTTCGGCAATACTCGTCCACACGTTCGCGTTTAATATCGGCGACGGCGGCGGTAAATTTTGCGATTTCCGAATAATCAAGACTACTGTTCTCGAAGTCCATCAATCTAGCGGCGTCTTCCAGGAACCATCCTTTTTCCATAAGTTTCGTTCGTAGATAATTTATCGTAGCGTTATTTTTTTTAACGACGTCCTGATCTGGTTCCAGTCCAACATTGAAAATATCAAGCCACTCAGTTCTCGCAAACGCCCTGGCGATTTTGGGGTTAGCGGCGACGGCAAAAGCGTTTAGACACTGTTTTTTCGCCGCGATATCGCTCTGAGTAAAAATGTGCGAACAGTATACGCCATTAGGAGAAGCAATTATAGCGGGATAGTCGGTATTGTTTCCATCGGCAAGGGTCCATACCGCCAAAGTACGGACGTCATTAGAACCACAAAGCGGCAAAGATTTCGCGGCTTTAAAATCCGGATCCGGTTCAACGACGTAGAAATTCCACGAATTTTGTTCGATTTTTTTTGGCAAATAGAACCCTCGTATAGCGGCGTTTTCAATCTCATTTCCTTCAAAGGTCATCCCGCTTAGTTCAATTCCCTTATTCGCGCAATTGACGAACCCTTTTACAGCAACGCCCAATTTTTTCAACAGTTTATCCGGCGCGTTATAAAAGGCAAAGACAAAACCTCCCTGATCGATATAGTCGCAAATGGCGTCGGTAGTTTCCGGCTTAATATTCCCGGCAATCGGTAGAAAGACGGCGGCGTATCTTTTCAAATCGTCAGCGGTAACGTTAGCGCCGTCAACACGTTCCGCTTTCATTCCCGCGCGTTCGAGCAAATTATCGAAAATATTTGCAAACCCCTCGTTTTCTTTTCCATTGTCGTCAACGTCAATCAACGCGTATGCGCAACGCGACGCTTTAAAGGAGTGAAAAATCACTTTTGCGTCGACGTCAGCTCCACGCCAGAAAGAAATCCGCACGGCGTCAATTTTGTCAAACCCAAGCGGTTTGTCTTCCTTCCCAAAACTCTTTGTCGAGAAGACATACACTAACTTATTCCCCACCTTACGCTTTGACGGCGACGCGGAATGGTACCAACCTCCTTTACTATGAAAATAGAGACTAACGTATCCAATCGCGGACGGATCATCAACATCGCAGATCAATTCAAAAGCGGAAAACATCGAACAATCAACGATTAATTTTTCATCCAAAGAGGCGCGAGACACAGTAGTAGAGGACGCGAAGGGCAAATTGAGCGTTTTATTTTTTCCGTCGAATTTCATTAGTTCGACGGATTCCGCGCCGTAAAAATCACTAAAGAATTCATCGGACAAGAGAAAATCTTTTGGGTTCTCTCTTGCGACAGCCCAGGAACTTAGAGCTAACGTCAGACATGCCGTCAAGCAACACGCCAAATTACATAGCCGAATTTTATTCATTTTTCGTTTCCCTTTTTGTAAAACCATTTATAAAAAAGGCGCGAAACCTAACCTTTAGGGCGCGCCAATCGCATAAAAGTTTACGAATTAAACCGAACTTCAGGCGTAAAGTCAGGCGTCGTTCTCAGGAACATATTCCGCGCTGATACGTCGATTTCTATCGCGCGTAAAAGTCCCAAAAGCGGCGACGCCGACGCAAATAGCGCCGACAATCCAGGCAGCGCCCAGCATCCAAAAGGCGTACCGATACCCTTCTTCAACGCCGTAAGTATCGTACATTTTTCCGACAAGTTGCGCGGACCAGGCGCCAATTAAGAAAGCAAAGAGGATCATAACGCCGACGGTGGAGGAACGATACTTAGCGGGAATCGTCTCGAAAACAGAGGCGTGTGTATTACATTCATAGAAACCACGACAGACGCCCATTAAGAAAAAGAGCGCATACACGGCGGAAAGTGATTTTGCCATTCCGATAGCGCAAACGACAGGGGCGCCAATAAGCATCGCGACAAATTGCAATTTTGGTCGAAAACTCGGGCTATTTTTAGAAACGCGATCGGACAGAATTCCGCCGAGATAAATACATCCAAAGGCGGCAATATGATGCCAAAACATCCCATTCCATCCGGCAAGAGTCGGGGACAAATCGAATTTACGTTGCAGGAAGAGCGAAACAACGTTCAAATAGGCGTTGTTTACAAAGACAATCGCGGTGAACCCGACAGTCAAAAGAATAGCGGAAGGAGTGGTAAAGTAAGTAATCAAGAACTCACGCACGGACGTTTTTTCACGCCTCGTAGGCAAGTCGACTCGCGCTCCTCCGGTAAATTTGACTTTTTCCGGATCTTTTAATCGAAAGATTAGAACAAGTCCAATAAGTAATCCGACTCCCCCGAAAGACCAGAACGCCATACGCCAATCATAGTGTTCGCTAATCCATCCTGCAATAAGCCCACAGAAAATAACGCTCAAATAAACGGCGGTCTGGTGTACAGAAAGGGCGAGGGATCTCGTTTCTTTATGGTAAGAAGCAATCAAACTAGTCGAGGCTGGTCCATAAAAGGCTTCGGCAACGACAAGTCCCACGCTATTAAAGACGATAAGTCCCAGAGTACTGTTGACACACCCGGTACAAACCGTCGCGATACTCCAGCAGAACAAACATGCAATTAAGAGCCAACGTTTATTACACCTATCCCCCACAAACCCGGCAACAGGCACAATCAAGGCCATAAGAGTGAACATAATAGTTCTCGTTTGGCCGAGCATTTCGTCGCTCATTTCGAAGGTATCTTTAATAGACCCTGCCACAACGCCAAAGATCGCCCTGTCCGCTTGATGAAAGAAATAGGCGAAAAAGAGGAGTATAAGAAGTTCCCAACGGTACGCGGAGGAAAGCATAACTGGCGCAGAGGCTTTCGGCGCGCTTGAATTTTTTGCGCTACTCACGTCTAAGTTTCCTTCTCAAAAAAATAAGGAGAATAATTGATAAAATGTATTATACTCAAAAGGATTGCGCAATCAACCTGGCAGCAGATTCAGGCGCGACAGGATTGATATCGACTCCCGATCCAATTTCGTATCCCGCTTTTTTAACGAGACTTGGTAAAATAGTCCATCTCGCCCTGGCGTAGGGAATAAATTCGAGCAGATTACTCGGCGCGTTTGCAGGCGCGTTTTTCATAATAACATTGTAATCCAGCAACGTAGGGTCATTTGGACGCGTTACGCTCTTTGCTTTTTCCAAGGCCGCGACAGAATTTCTCAACAGGAGAGCCAATTCGTCGAGCGCGTCGTCGTCGTAGAATTCAAACCGGTCGTCAAATCTCGGACAAACTTCAAGTTGCATAGGGAAACGGCTAGCGTATGGGCAATAGACGACAAATCGATCCGAGAGAAAAACAATTCTTTCTTTTGCGCTAATCTCGGCGTCGAGTAGGGCGCCCCAGTATGATTTTTTTTCCCCTCTCGCTTTTCTTCCCTGCTCATATTTTGCAAGTCTTTCGAGTTCAACTTGAATATTCGGGGGCAATTCAACATTTCCAGTCAACTGACAATGCGAATGTTGTTGCGAAGCGCCCGCATTCGCGCCAACATTTTTAAAGATGAAGGAATAAGCCAGCCGTTTGGAGTCCATCAAAGCTTTTAATCGCATACGGAAAATACGAAACGCCAGTCTGATTTCTAATTCGTTTAAATCGCTCCAACTCCTTACGTGTCGAGGCGAGTCAACAATAACCTCATGTCGTCCTTCCCCAGGTATCGTATTGAAAAAGCGTTCAAAAGATAAATTTTCATTTTGATAAAAAGCGTTTTGCATATCGTCGAAAGTAGGCAAATCAACATGATTATTTCCTAACTGAAAGGCGGGATATTTATTTTCGACGACGCGCGCGAACCATTTTCTTCCCTCAACTTCGCAATTATTTTTTGGAGTCAGTAACTCAACGTCGTCGACCTCAAGCTCATTTTTTGCTTCCGCGTTTTTTTTCAAAGCTGCAAGCGCGACAATCTCAGGAGTTTTTCCTTCGTTTCCAGGACAGAAGTTACAAGACTTGTCGCACACGCCGAACGCGTTATTTTTACATGTATCCAAATGAACCGGTTCGGTATTTGAGGGTCTATTTCCTCTTCCTTCAACAATGAGAGCCCAAAGTCCAGAGGTAGTATCGAGTCGAAATTCCGATTTTAGCGCGAAAGCGCCTGAACTGCTTTTAGCAGGTTCATCACCGCTATTTTGATAAATTTCCAAGGACGCACCTTATCGCATAAGACGACGTTGCAATCGAGACACAACGTCGTTTCAGTATTAAAACGAAACCGATTCTATCGACCTTCATACCGACAAACGAGGAAGATCAACAGAATCGGCGTTATTTTCCCAAGCGCGTTATCAAGAGGTTAACGCGCCGCAACATTGCAAATCAAACTCAACGCGTAACGGTATGATAAACTTGTCCGAGTCCAGGCACCTGAATCTTGAAGCGGCCATTTTCATCGGGCATATTCCAAGGCTTCCCGTTCCAGTCGTAGGAATCAGGACGATAGGATTTTTCAGATTTCAGTTCGTCTTCGAACCGGAGTTTCTTACCGGTGTAACAGGCTTCACGTCCCATAATTCCCATCATGGTAGCTTTCGCCATGTAGTCTCCGTTGTTGATCGTATCGATCTTACCGCGAATCGACTTGTAGAGTTCGACGTGTTCGAGCGTGTACATATCGGAGCCGACAGGTTCTTGCTCGTAAATAACTTTTCCGTCGAGATCGGTGATACGTCCGCGCCCAAGAATAGACGCGAAACCCTTCGTACCGGCGAAGTAAGCCTGGTTTTCACCCCAGCATCCGTCTTGCTGACGGCAATAGGAGTAAAGGGTCGTTCCGTTTGGATATTCATAGACGGAAGCCATCGAGTCATAGATATCGCCGTATTGAGGTTGTTCAACGCGTTGCATACGTCCGCCGAGTCCGTAGCAAGTCGCGGGCAAGACGTCGCCCATCGCCCAGAGCCCTTTGTCGAGAGTGTGAACGTGTTGTTCAATATTGAAGTCGCCGGAAAGCCAGGAGTAATTGTACCAGTTGCGAACCTGGGCCATCATTTCGGTATCGCCTTCCTGGCGGGGACGGGTCCAAAGTTTACCGGTCAAATAAGTCAAGCGAGCCGAGGTGATATCGCCGATTTCACCGCCGCAAACACGTTCCATGATATCCTTAACGTTAAGGTCATAACGCCAGCACAACCCGGAAACGAGGGTCAATCCCTTTTCCTTCGCGATCTTAGCGGATTCCATAACGGAACGAATACCGAGCATATCGGTAGCGACAGGTTTTTCGCAAAAGACGTGTTTTCCCTTTTCAACGGCGTAAGCGAGCGAACGATAACGGAAACCTGGCGCTTCGCAAAGGAGCACGAGGTCGCAGCAGTCTACAACGCTTTTATAAGCGTCGAGTCCGTCGAAAATACGATCGGCAATATCGACGCGGTCTTCGAAAGCGGCTTTCAACCCTTCGGCAGCGCCCGCGGCATTAGGTTTGAAGGCGTCGGCAACAGCGTAAATTTTAGAATTAGGATCAGCGTTAAGCGTATTGGCGGCGGCGCCACGACCACGCCCGCCACAACCAATAAGCCCGACTTTAATCTCGTTGTTTTCAGCGGCGTGCACGCGCGGCATAGCAAGGGTCATAGCGGCTCCGGTAAGAGCGCTGGTTTTCAGAAAGTTACGACGTGAAAGAGTAGACATCAGGAACTCCTAGTATTGAGGACAAAATAATTAAGGCATGAACCCGACGCGTTCGCATAGCAACGCGTCGTCAATAACGCGCGAGCAGATCTTACCGCGCGACAGAATGGTAGACTTGACCAAGTCCAGGAACTTGAATTTTGATACGTCCATTTTCATCGGGGACGTTCCATGGCATACCGTTTTCCGTGTATTCTGAAGGAGCGTAAGACTTATCAGAATTCAAGACGTCGTCCCAGGTAAGTTTTTTACCGGAATAACACGCTTCACGCGCCATGATTCCCATAAGGGTCGCCTTCGCCATGTAATCGCCATTGTTAATGGTATCAATTTCCCCACGAATCGACTTGTAAAGTTCGATATGTTCAAGCGTGTACATATCGGAGCTTACGTTCTTTCGTTCATAAGTGACTTTTCCATCGAGGTCGGTAATGTATCCTCGGCCCCAAAGTCCGACGTTAGCGAACCCTTTCGTACCGGCAAAATAGGCCTGGTTTTCACTCCAACAACCATTTTGTTGTCGGCAATAAGAATAGAGCGTCGTCCCATTAGGATATTCAAAGACGGCGGCCATAGAGTCGTAAATATCGCCGTACTCAGGTTGTTCGACACGCGCCATACGGGTTCCCAAGCCATAACAGGTAGCGGGCGGCACATTTCCCATCGCCCAAAGGCCTTTATCCATCGTATGCACATGTTGCTCGACGTTGAAATCGCCGGAGAGCCACGAGTAGTTATACCAGTTACGAATTTGCGCCATCATCTCGGTATCGCCTTCAAGGCGCGGTCTTGTCCCCGCTTTTCCGCCGAGATACGTAAGTCTAGCGGAAGTGATATCTCCGATTTCCCCGTTCTGGATACGTTGCATAATATCTTTGACGTTGAGGTCGTATCTCCAGCAAAGGCCGGAGACAAGGGTCAAACCTTTCTCTTTTGCCAATTTTGAAGATTCCATGACGGAACGTACTGAGGGCGCGTCGGTAGCGACAGGTTTTTCACAGAAGATATGCTTACCTTTTTCAACGGCGTAAGCGAGCGAACGATATCGGAATCGCGGCACTTCGCAGAGGAGCACGAGATCGCAACAATCGACGACGTTTTTATACGCGTCTAAACCGGCGAAGATACGATCGCCGATATCGACGCGATCTTCGAACCCGGCCTTCAATCCTTCAGCCGCGGCCTGGGCGTTCGGCATGAAAGCGTCGGCAACAGCGTAGATTTTGGAATTTTGGTCGGCGTTAAGCGTATTTTGCGCGGCGCCACGACCACGACCACCGCAACCAATAAGACCAACTTTGATTTCATTACGTTCGCCGGCGTGCACAGGCGCAAGCGCTAACCCGCTAAAAACGGTGCCGGCAATAGTTTTTTTGTTCAAAAAGACGCGTCTTGCATGATTAGCGCTCATCGTTCGTTGTTCTCCGTAGCGTTGGAACTCGCTCCTTAAAATTTGTCTTACAGTCTCAAGGCACATTACCCAACAATGCGCCGCAACCTGACTAGATTGTAGCGAGGTCAAAAAGATATTTCAAGACAGTCAACTTTATTTTTTAAAAATATTTCGCCGTTTGTTCCTTCATCACGGCTCTTTTGTTTTCGGATATTTCCGCAGTATTTCAACGACGTCGTCCTTTATTTCCGCATTCGTCGCGCACCCTTCCCTTCCCTCGATTGTGGGAACGCCGCTCCAACTACCAAAAAAGCCGCCGGCTTCTTCCAGAATCGTTTTTAACGGCGCGGCGTCCCAAATTTCGAAGTACGGGTCAATCATGATTTCGGCGCGTCCCGTAGCGACTAGATAATATCCATACGCGTCTCCCCAAGTACGGGTCAGTTTACATTTTGCTTCAAGCACGTCGTAAGCCATTTCTCGCCCGACTTTATCAAAGTCGTAAGCGTCAGTTGTGAGAAACAACGCGTCTTCCATTTTATTGATTTTTGAAACATGAGCGGGACGCGTCTCCTCGCCAACGACTTCCCAGGCGCCTTTTCCTTTTGCGGCCCAAACGCCTCGATTGAGAGCGGGAACCCACACGACGCCCGCGACAGGTTCGTCGTCTTTCAGTATGCCAATCAGGTTCGAGTAGAAAGGTATTCCGTGGATAAATGATTTTGTTCCGTCAATCGGATCAAGAATCCATTTCCATCCGCTATTCCCTTCTCTACACGGTAGTTCTTCCCCTAAAATCGCGTCGTTTGTAAAGTTTTCAGCAATAAGTTTACGCGCCAACTCTTCGGCGTTACGATCAGCTTTTGTAACGGGCGTACCGTCGCTTTTACGTTCAACGTCCAGATCAGGACGATCAAAAAAGCGCAAAGTCACGGCGCCCATTTCACGCGCCATTTTCAAAGCAAATTCACAACGATTTAGCATGCCGTCTCCTTAGAACAACCTCATGCGTCTCACGCGGAAAGAACCGCAACTTAGTCGAGAAAAAGCGACTCTACCCAGAAAGTCGACTTTTGCGAGTATATCCTTTTTGCGGAGATCGTCAAGAAATACGAAAAACGGAAAAAAGAGACTTTTACCTCAAGCAATTATTTTTGAGGATATGCGACGTTTCAAAGAGCACGATCTCCGTATTATACTATTTTACATACACTTACAAACACAACGAATCAAAAAA
>CAYUUL010000012.1:0-36237 GCA_964447865.1 uncultured Planctomycetaceae bacterium
TCACGCTAACTGCCGAGCAAATCAATCAAACGTCGACAAGCGCTCAAAAAAACATTGACGATAGTAAAATTACGCCCGCCGAATTTGATTCCTCCGTCGTTGTTTTCGACTACGATAAATACGCGGAACTTATTAAGAGCGGCGTGAAAGTCAACGCGTACGAGACTCCGAATCGTTGGGAACAATCGTTGTTCCCGGACAAGAACAAACGACCTGATATCGTTCCTCTCCCGCTTGAAAATCTGAAAGCGACGGCGAGTATCGGTGCGATCTCCTATAACGAGAGATCAGCTTCCGGCAACAATACGACCGGCGGCGGCAACATGGGCAACATGGGCGGCGGCAATATGGGCGGCGGCGGAATGGGCATGGGAACGACCGGCGAACTGAAAGGTCGCAAGTGGATCACGTTGACCGGCTCAATTCCAATTCGCAAACAACAGATCGCCTATAACGAAGCGTTTGGCAACGCGCAATATCTCGACGACGTCCGCGACCAACCTCGATACATTTTTTATCGACTTGAACGAGGCGAAGTCCAGCCTAACGGAAAAGTCGACTGGAAAAAAGTAGACGTTATCACCGCGATCCAAAAGGAAAACGCTCTATGGGCGGGCGTTGGTTCCGACCAGGTTGGTTACAGCTATATTGCGCCGTCCGTACCCAACTTTCCTCCAATGGCGATGAATTGTCCACCAATGGCCAACAAGCCGTTTGGCGAAGAAGTCGCAAACTTGCCGAATATTCCTCTCAATTCGACTGAACAAATCAAAGTTCAATCTGACGTCGTAAAGGAGTGGAACGAACTTCAAGACGAAATGAACAAGTTTGACGAAGACGACTTGTTGCAACGCGACCCGTTTGCAGACGCGCAAATGGGCGGCGGCGCGGGCATGTCGACCGGTATGAATATGGGCGGCATGGGCGGTATGGACATGGCCGGCGGCATGGGTATGTCGGGCGGTCGCGGAGGATCCGGAGGCGGCGGTATGAATAACGCGAACTCCGACAACTCCTGGATGATCAACCAGAACGCGATTACCGCTTCCCGGTTGCGTATTCAGCAGACCGCGTCCGTCGATTATTATCTGTTCCGGTATTTCGACTTTGAAGTCGAGCCCGATAAGACGTACGTTTATCGCGTCAAATTGATTCTCGGTAATCCGAACTATGGGGTCGAAGAACGCTTTGTTGAAGATCCGGAAACGCTGAAGAAAGCGACTATTGAAACCGAATTCAGCGCGCCGTCCAATCCGGTTTCCCTTGGCGAAGTATCTCGCGTCTACGCGGAAAACGTTCAAGCGACTAAAGTCGGCATGGAACCGCGCATTACCGTTTCCTCCGTCTATTTTGATTCCGAAGACGCGTCAGAGTCTATTGTGCAAGGTCAGTCGATGAAGCGAGGACAAGTCGCCAACTTCTATGGTCAATCGCACAATCCGGTAAACGTAGCGGGCGGCATGATGATGGACTACTCGACGTACGGAGCGGGAACGAATTCCAGGAAGAGTACGAAGAAGAGCGTCAATCACGTGTCTAACGTGTGTATCGTCGACGCGCTTGGAGGCGATAAGATTTCGTCCGAAAGCGAATTCAATTCGCCAGGCAAAATTCTTATTCTTGAACCCAACGGTCTCATGCGCGTTCGCGAAGTAAAAGAGGACGCGCGCGAACTTAGTCGTTACGACGGATCCCAAAGTCAAATGGGATTCAGCGCGGGAGCGGCCGGTTCAATGATGTAAGTTCTTTGCGGTTGTAATTTGAGACTAAGATCCTCGTTCGAGTGAAATCGTTCGAGGGTCTTTTTTTACAACGACGCGTTTTCCCCACCCCAAACCAGGTTGGAAAGTTAGACGCTCGTTTGAGTCGCGCCGCGCAATCCAGGTGAAAAATATTTAAGCGCGGATAAATTCGGCTTTTTTCTTTTGAGCAAACCGCCTTTCCGCGATTCTATCCTGTTGTTTGGCGTCCAAAAACTCGTAAAAATCAGTCTCAACGCTTGTTTTCTTTTTGGCTGAGCCGTATAATGGGAACGCGCGTTTTAATAAAGTGGCGCGTCAATCTTTCCATAAAGGGTCAGTCGATATGAAAAAAAAGGACGCAACGCAGATTTCTTTTGGCCACAAGCACGTCTGGACCGACACAGCCGGACACGCTCACCGCGTCGTCTTTGACCGTAAGACGCCGCAAGATCCCAAATCGACGTGGCTTGTTCTTTCAATAGTAACGGCGGTTGCGATCATACTTGGCGGAATAGGAGTCTTTACCGCGCCGTCACCTGTCGACGACGCGCAGTTCTATCAAGTCGCCGACAATACCGTTTCCTATTCATATTCTAAAACTTTTCGTTCGGAATCCTCCGACGCGTCGTTCGAAGCGATGGCGCCGGGTTGGAACAACGAACTTTTTCTAGCGGACGCGAACGGAGTCGCGCTTTACGACGCAAACGGAACGAAACTGGACTATTGGACAAACGACGTCAACGAAGGAGAAAGCAAGACGCCAACCGCGGCGACGTTTGTTTCGGAACCAGGCGCGTCGACAAACGGTCTTCTTCTCGTCGCGTACGGCGACCGGATCAAGGCATTGCGCTTTTCCCTTGAACGCGTGACGCCCGGCGAGGGTAATTCCGTCGTATTTTCGGCTAAGAACGGGGCTCTGGGCGCGTTGTCAACCGTTCTAACGATTCCCGGCGCGGATATTCGCGGATTAGCTTGTTCGTCCGAGCGGCTTTTTGTCGCGGACGTCGTCTCCGAACGCGTCAAACGGTATTCATGGCAAAAAATAGAAGAGCTCAAAGACGCCGATAAAAAAGAATTGACGCCGGACTGCGAACTTGGCAATCCAGAACCGTCCTTCTCTTATCCTGGTCTGGCGCCGGTCTTAAAACGAAATTTCAGCCTGGCTTATTTTTCGCCGGACTCAGAACTTTTTGTCGCCAACTCGGGTCGAATGCGCGTCGACGCGTTCAATGAAAATTCGGGAACATTTCGCGAGGGCGCTTTGTGGGGGCAAGCTTCGAACGAGCCTAAAGCGTTTAACGGCAACGCCAATCCGCAAGCGATCGCGATTTCCACAAATAGATGGATTGTCGCCGCCGACTGCGAGCTTCCCTCGAAACAAAACGCCAATAATACCGAGACGCCAATCCGTCTTTTCAATTTCAACGGGTCGGCTATTGGACAGTTGCCCTACGACAAGCACGAGCGAATGGTCGAGACGTTTGTTTTAGACGTAGCGGTTTCGCCCGACTCTAAATTTATTTACGCGCTCAACGAGAACGGCGAAGTCGACGTTTGGACAAACGACGGTCCCAAAATGATTAAGACGGTTTATCGCCCTATCCGTTCAGTTAGAGCGTCCGCGAGAAAGGAACAGGCGCATCGCTTCTTTTGAAGTTGGAGTCGCGCAACAAAGTAAGCTCGCGGAGTCTCCGACGCGAGTTAGTTGCGAGTTTATTGTCTATTAGACGCGTTTAGTGAGCGAGCGGGAAAAAGATCCACGGCAAAGAATACGCGTAAAGATTGTTTTACTTCTGCGACTGTATTGGCGCGTTCGACGAACCGAAGCAGTCAATCGCGTCGACGCGTTGAACGACTTCCGCGTTTTGAGCGGGTTCCGGCTCGCGATAATCGAGCGGACGAGCGGAAAAACCTAGAATAATGAAGGCCAACGTAGCCCAGCCCAAAATGGTTCGTCCTAATCCCAGCGGAACGGAATCGTCGAGCGTGCTCGGATGCCGCAAACCGAAAAAGAAAAGCAACACGAGCAATAACGTCCAGTTCCAGAGGTGGAAAAACACGACTCCTAACGCGGCTACGGCAAAGAGCGCGTAAGAACAGGCTTTGGCGCGTTTTTTCGTTAGCGCGTAAAAAATGTGACCGCCGTCAAGTTGCCCAATCGGCATAAGGTTGAGGGTTGTCACGAGGATTCCGACCCACGCGGCGAGCGCCGTCGGGTGCATGAGTAGCGATTGAGTCGCGGGATCGTAGCCCAGGAGGACTTGCGCGGTCCACTTAAAAATCAACGGTTCACTAAAGACAAACCCGCCTTGCGCGAGCAACTCGGGGGTAGTTGGCACAACGCGCGACTGCGAAATTCCCAAGACAAGGAACAAAAAGGTCGCGGCTAATCCGGCAAGAGGGCCCGACGCGCCAATGTCAAATAAAGCGCGGCAATCAGGTATGCGACCGCGCATAAAAATAAGCGCGCCAAAAGTGCCGAGCGGAGGCGCCGGAATAGGAATGAAGTACGGGGGCGACGTCGTGACGCCGTACCGTCGACTTTGCAAATAATGGCCCAGTTCATGGAACGTCAACAGGAGCATAAGGGGCGCGGAAAAGAGTAGCCCGGAGAAGACGGAACCGCCTCCGTACCAGATCGTTCCAACGAAAGTAGTGGAGATCCATGTCAGAACATAGAGGATCGCGCAACGAACGCGAGAAGAGACGCGAGAGGAAACGCGAGCAAACGCGCGGCGAATCGACCCGATTTTTTTAGGAGTTCTCGGCTCGTCCGCATTTTCGCGGATTTCGACGCGAACGTTTGAACGAACGTCTCCGGCGTTCTCAGACGTATTTACCGGGACGGGCTCGATAAGGATTCTTCCCGTTTCGATTTGTTTAATTTTTTCGATCGAACGTTGAACGGAATTTAAGAGTTCGTCAGTTTCCTTTACGAGGTTTTCGCGATCGTCCTGGCTCATTGGCGCTCCTTATCGTCAAAATGAAAGCGTTTTACCCCCCTGGCGAACTCGGCGAGCTCGGGAGACGCTTGCGGAAGATCGTTGACGTCGACGTTTTCGGGTCGATACTCTCTCGCAAGTTTAGTTGCGCGTTCCCGTTCTTCGAGCACGCGCAGAACTTCTTTTGAAGCGGCGCAAGCGCAACGTCGTTTGATCTTTCGTTTACGGAAGAGCGGAACTGCAAGAATAAGCGCGAAAATCGCAAACGCGATAAAAGCGACGACCAAAGTAACCGCGAACGACGACCAGAGACTTGTTTGCTCAATTTCGCCGCTTAGAAACCATGCGCGCATTTTCCGTCCCACCCTTCGTCAAACGTTGAATATTTTCAAACCTCAGACTGGAACTTCAGTTTTCGACCTGAAATACGTTCAAAGGCCTCGATATACTTCGCGCGCGTCTTAAGGACGACGTCGTCGGGCAAAGCAGGCGGAGTAGAATTGCGATCCCAACCCGACTGCAGAAGCCAATCGCGAACGAACTGTTTATCGAAGGACGGCTGGCTCTTACCGGGTTCATAAAGGTCGGCAGGCCAGAATCTTGAGGAGTCGGGAGTAAGGACTTCGTCGGCAAGAATGAGTTCGCCGTCGGCCGTGACGCCAAATTCGAATTTTGTGTCGGCGACAACGATACCTCGGCAACGAGCGAAATCGCTACCGCGTTTGAAGATATCGATGGAGAAACTTCGCAGTTTTTCAGCGACGTCCAGTCCGACGCGCTCGGCGCATTCCTCGAAAGAGATATTTTGGTCGTGGCCGGATTCCTCTTTGGTGGATGGCGTGAAGACAGGTTCGTCCAATTTAGCGCTTTCGACGATTCCTTCGGGTAATTTCAGACCGCAAACGGTTTGAGACTTCTGGTATTCTTTCCAACCGGACCCGGTAAGATATCCGCGAACAACACATTCGATCGGGACGATCTTAACTTTTTCGCAAAGGGTGGAACGTCCTCTAAACATATCGAGGTCGACGCCTTCCGGGAAAGGCATTTTTTCGACGTCGGTCGTAATAACGTGGTTGCGAACGCCAAGCGTTTCGAACCAAAATTCGGCGGTCTGATTCAGGACCTTTCCCTTATCTGGAATCGCGGTGGGGAGAATCCAGTCGAAGGCGCTAATACGATCTGTGCTTACGAGCAGAACCTTGTCGCCAAAATCATAGACGTCGCGCACCTTGCCGCGTTTAGGAGTCATACCTGGAATCGACGTTTGAAGAACAACGTTAAAACTCATTTTTTATCCGTCCTGAGAACAAAAGAACACCGAACGCTCAGACCGCATACGCGCGGCAAGCTCACGTCTTACATTATACGACGTCCCAAGATATTTCAAGACGGAGCCAAAAGTTGAAGCGTATCGCGAAACGCCGGGCGAGCGAAAGAAACGAACTCGATTGGCGGCGAAAACGCGTCAATTTGAAAAAACGGAACGGAATGAAAAAAAACGCATACAAAGATA
This sequence comes from uncultured Planctomycetaceae bacterium, assembly GCA_964447865.1. Taxonomy (GTDB): domain Bacteria; phylum Planctomycetota; class Planctomycetia; order Pirellulales; family Thermoguttaceae; genus RUG369. Next base: position 6,201 of record CAYUUL010000012.1, read on the forward strand.
AAACGGCGGTTAATGATATTGACGTCGAAACGCTAATTTCCCATACTTCGAAAGGAACAGCGGGACGTCGTTCGAGAGGAGACGCGCTTTTTTTGTCAACGTAAATTTGCCGGCGATTGCCGACGCAAAACGAGGGGTGTTCATACATGTCAATTCAACCGAAAAACGGACTTCCAGTGGCGCTTTCGATTTTACTCGAGGGAGAAAACGTCGCGCCTTATCGCGACGATCTGATTTCCGTTTGCGGTTCCGACCACAACGAATCGCTTGTCGGAGGCTTGTACGTTTGTAACGCGAAAACCGCGGACGACGCGCTTGAAGGTCTTAAGGCGGTAAAGCGTTCGGGAGCGTTGGCAGGCGTAGTGTCGAGCGAATTTGAAGCAACGCTCGCACCGCAACTTGACGCGGAAAACAACGCGGAGAAAGCGGGGTTTCAGACGATTTTTGTCGACGATCCCCGGTCGGTTTACGCGCGCGCTTGCCAGGCGTTCTACGATTTCCCGGGTCGTAAAATGAAGTTGATTGCGATTACCGGAACGGCCGGCAAGACGTCGTTGAGCTACATACTTGGCGGGGTTCTCGCGCAAGCGGGTCAAAAGATCGGTCTGATCGGTTCTCTTGGCGTTTACGACGGCGAGAAATTTTCACCGACGCTTGAAACGACTCCGAAACCGGAAGAACTCGCGCAGCTTCTCGAGCAAATGGCGGAGGCCGGTTGCGTCTGCACAATATTGGAGACCTCCTCGGTCGCGCTTGCGGAGAAACGCGTCGCCGGGTTGGAATTTGACGCCGTTTGTCTGACGAATCTCCGTCGAGATCACCTTGACGTTCACAAGACGGTCGACCAATACCGTCGTACGAAAATGCAAATCTTCAATTATTTGAAGAAGACGGGCGTGGCGATCTGCAACGTTGACGACCGCGTAACGGACGCGGCGCTTCACCTTATTACCCAGCCGACGCTCACCGTTGGGATCCAGCCGACGGTCTGCAATATCAGCGCGACGCCGGTCGAGCGCAACGGGAACGGGCAAACGTTTTACATTGTCGCGGGTTCCGACGCTTGTCCAATTCGCACAAATATTGTCGGTAAGGAACACATTTACAACTGTCTGGAAGCGGCGGCGCTTGCCGTGGCGTGGAATATTGACTTAAACGTAGCGGCGCGCGGTATCGAACGAGTCGTCTATATTCCGGGTCGAATGGAGCGAATTGATTGCGGTCAGCCTTTTGGGGTTTATCTCGACCGAGCAAACTCACCGGAATCGTTGACCGCGGCGCTTACGACGCTTCGTTCTATAACCTCCGGATCGTTGTATTGCGTTCTGGCGTCTCCTGAAGACGGCGATCGCAGTAAGCGTCCTTTAATTGGGCGTTCCGCGGAAACGAACGCGAATTTCACCATTTTGACGAGCGGCAACAACGCGACGTCGCAAAAGCAAGAGGCGTTTGAAGACGTGCTGAGAGGATTCGAAAAATCCGAAGAAGTCAAAAGAATTGAAAATCGAGCGGAAGCGATCGTTTGGGCGCTTTCTCACGCCTCCCCCGACGACTGCGTCCTTGTCGTTGGACAAGACGTTCCTACGGTTGGAGAGGTCAACGAAAATTTCTTGCCGGATCGACAATTTATCAAGCATTGGCTTTATGAAAACCAGCCTTGCGTCGAGACGTTCTGGTATAATTGACAATCGTAATATCCGCGCCATATCGAGTAAACGCCGTTGCTTTTCCAGCGGCGTTTTTTTATTGACGCGCTGAAAAAACGCGAATAGACAGGTTCGCGATTAAAAACTTGCCACGAGAGTATGTTTCGTTTACAATGGATTGCGACACTTTCAACCCGTCTAGACGGAAGGACACACTATGCAACGACGCGAATTTCTCAAGTATAGCGGAGCCGCGGCGGCGACGCTTCCCGAAACCGGTATTCTCTCGCAATCACAAGCCGCGAAAAATGAAGGCGGCAAGACGTATCGGGTAGGTCTTATTGGCGCGGGCTGGTATGGCAAGATGGATCTTTTCCGTCTTATCCAGGTAGCGCCGGTAGAAGTAGTATCCATATGCGACGTAGACCGCGACGCGCTTAACGAAGCGGGAGAACTCATCGCGGCGCGTCAGAAATCGCGCAACGTTCCGCGCAAATACCACGATTACCGCGAGATGTTGGCGCAAAAGGATCTTGACCTCGTATTGATCGCCACGCCCGACCACTGGCACGCCTTGCCGACTATCGCGGCGATTGAGGCGGGAATCGACGTTTACGTTCAGAAACCCATCGGAGTCGACGTCGTCGAATGTCAAGCGATGCTTTCGGCGGCGCGCAAACGCGGAGCGGTCGTACAAGTCGGCCTTCAACGCCGTAGCACGCCGCACCTGATGGAAGCTAAAGAACGGTTTATCGATACCGGCGAACTCGGTAAAATCGCGCAAGTAGATATTTACTCATACTACGGCGGACCGGGCGGCGCGTTCCAACAGGAGCCCGCGGAAGTTCCGGACGGTTTCGATTTTGACTTCTGGTGCGGACCGGCGCCTAAATTGCCTTACTATCCATGCCTGCGCAAAAGGAGCTGGCGGCTTCGTATGGAATATGGCAACGGGACGCTTGGCGACATGGGCGTTCATATGTTCGACATGGCGCGTTGGTATACGGGCAAACGGTATCCGAAACGCGTATTTTCAACGGGCGGACAATACATAAAGGTCGGAGGAGTCAGTAATTGTCCGGACACGCAAACCGTAGTGTTTGATTATGGAGATATGGAAATCGTCTGGAATCACAGAACATGGTCGGAATTGTCCGATCGTCGGCATCCCTGGGGCGGATACTTCTACGGCGAAAAAGGCATATTGAAGGCGAGCGTGTTCGGTTATGATTTCCACCGTTACCGCGGAAACGAAGACGTTCATGTCGACGTCGAATACAATACGGACAAGTATCCGGAAGACGAGACGGAGCCAAACATAGAACTTCACTGCGCCCAAGCGGTTCGCGACCACATGACGGACTTTATTGCGCGTGTCGAAGACCGAGGCCGACCTCGCAGCGATATTGAAGAAGGCGCTATTTCAACGATTTGTTGCGTTCTTGGGAACATTTCCCTCCAACTTGGCAGGTCGCTCGAATGGGATGAAGAATCGGGCAAGGTAAAGAACGACGAGGAAGCGAACTCGCTTTTGGCGCGTCAATATCGCGCGCCGTGGGTTCATCCGCAAGTTTGAGCGAACTGGTCGTAGAGGATAAACTTCATGTTAAATACGATGTTGGAGAGTTTTCTCTTTTGGCTGATCGTCGCGACATGCATACCGATTGTCGGCTACGCGTTAACGCAGGGGACCGGTAAGCGCGCGTTCGTATTTTCGGGCGCCGCGAGCGGTCTTTTGGCGTTGGCGCTTGGCGCCGTCTTGGTCTTCATAGTCGACACGGACGCCAAATCAATACGACGTACGTTTAGGCAACTGGAAGAATCAGTAGAGTCAAACGACGCGGAAGGAGCTTCGGCGTTTCTTACCGCCAACGCGAACAAGTGCAGACAAACGCTCCTCAGAAATATGCAGTACGTCAAATTTTCGGGCGTTAAAATAAGGGAGTTTAAAATAGAAGAGATTAACGCGATGACGTCGCCGCCGCGCGCTATCGTATCGTTTCGAGGGTTCGCGAACGGAGTCGCGGGGCATAGCGGCGGTTACCCTTTTAACGGAGCGGCGTATTTCAAGTCGGTCGAACTACGCAAAGAACAAGACGGCGTATGGCGAATTACCGACAACATTACCTTCGATCGAGTATTCTAACGACGTTTGTGTTCGCGACGCGGATTCAGTCGGGGATCGGTTGACAAGAAAAAAGCCGAGACGCTTCAAACGAGCGCCGCGGCTTTTCGTCGTAAATTAAAGCATAAAATTACGCGCCGACTTTTCCGGTCAAAGCGTTGATCTTATCGCGCAAGACGGAAGCGCGTTCGTAATCTTCCGTTTGAATAGCGTCGTGCAAATCGTTTCGCAGTCTTACCAATTGAACGCCGTCGTCGACGGAAGTCATTCTTACGGGCTGTTTTCCGCGGTGTTTGGTATCGCCGTGGACGCTCATCATCAACGGTTCCAACCGTTCGCGAAAGACGCTATAATCGTTTGCGCAACCGAGTCTTCCAGTTTTACGAAAGTCAAGGAGAGTCTGTTCGCAACAAGGACAGCAGTCGAAATCGGCGCATTCAAGCTTTTCAGTCAATTCTTTCAGACTGTATTCTTCTTCGATCTTATCCTCGTCGATGATCTCTTGCGGAATATCGTTTTGATGCAGGTACTGATAGGCGTGATCGTCGCAAAGGTGCAATTCTTTGTGATCGCCGTTGATCATTTCGGTAATGTGAAAAGTAGCGGGTTTATCGCACTTTTGGCACTTCATGAGGACAACCTTTTATTCTAATCGGCGCGTAATCGCCGGTTACGTCAAGCGCGGGAATCAACGAGAACCGTAACGCGCGGTCGTTTCCATCGCTATATTCTTATATTGTATACACTTTGACAAAAGTAAAAGTCAAAAGTTCTCGACACGACTATTTTTTGCGTCGTTTATTTTGGAACAATATAGAAAAAGGAGTCGAGAGTCAAGAGAAGTCTAAAAAGGTTCGCTTTTTCAGCGGCGGTCTCGCTATTTGCGTAAAAATGTGATACAATGACGCGGACGTTTCTTTGTTTTTACAAACCGTCCGAGCGCGAAAACTCGCGGTTGTCGCGTCCACAAAACACAGAGAGAACACAATGAGTCCAACCGAACCGAAATGTTTTCCAGACGACGAATTAACGCCGCGGCTTTATGAAACGCTAGCGAACACGTTTGGTTATCGAACGTTTCGTCCATATCAGGAAGAACTTGTGCGAGCGATTCTGAACGGCGAGGACGTTTTCGCGGTCATGCCGACCGGAGGCGGGAAATCTCTTTGTTACCAGTTGCCGGCGGCCCTCGCGCAAGGAATGTGCGTGGTGGTCAGTCCCCTTCTCTCCCTTATGAAAGACCAGGTCGACGCCGCTCAACGCAACGGAATCAACGCGGCGACAATCAATTCGACGACGACGTCGGCGGAATGGCGAGAAATTGTCGAACAAATCGACGCGGAACGTCTGGATCTTCTTTACGTTTCGCCCGAAAAATTTGGATCCGACCGTTTTAAGGAACAACTTCAACGCGCAGGCATTAGTTTTTTCGCGATCGACGAAGCACACTGTATCTCGCAATGGGGGCATAATTTCCGAGCGGACTATCTCCAACTGGGGCAGATCGTCGATTATTTTCCGGATTGTCCGATAGCGGCGTTTACGGCGACCGCCACGGAAAAAGTCGCGCAAGACGTCATATCGTCGTTGCGGTTGCGCAATCCCACGCGAGTTCAAGCGTCCTTTGATCGTCCCAATCTTTTCTATCAAATTGTTTACAAAGAGAATTTTGACCGTCAGCTACTCGACTTTTTGAAAGAAGTTCCGGACGAATCCGGAATTGTCTATCGTTCGACGCGCAAAAGCGTTGAGTCGACGGCGGAAATGCTTGTCAAACACGGCTACAAGGCCGAGCCGTACCACGCGGGCATGTCCGACAAAGATCGAATCGCGGTACAGGAACGGTTTTCAAACGACGAAACCCCAATTATCGTCGCGACAATCGCGTTTGGTATGGGAATTGATAAATCGAACGTGCGTTTTGTCGTCCACGGCGATCTTCCCAAAGACGTCGAGAGTTATTATCAGGAAACCGGACGCGCGGGTCGAGACGGGGCGCCGGCGAGATGTCTTTTAGCGTTTGGATACAACGACATAGCGTTACAGCGTAGTTTTTTGGATTCATACGACGACGAAAAGGCGCGCAAAGCGGCCGAAGAACGTCTTAACGAGTTGGTCAGGTTCGTCGAGACGGACGGATGTAGACGCGTCAATCTTCTCAAATACTTTGGGGAGACTTACGCTCCGAAAACGTTGGACGGAGAACCTGTCGAAGGTCAATCGTCCTGTAATTGCGGAGCGTGCGATTATTGCGTAGGCGCGTGCGTAAGAGTCGACGCGACTGTCGACGCGCAAAAGGCGCTTTCCGCAATGGCGCGCACAAAAAATATGTTTGGAGCTAATCATTTAACGGATATTCTTATTGGAAATCCAACGGAAAAGGTCGAACGGTACGGACACGATAAACTTCCGACGTTTGGCATTGGCAGAGAAAAAAGCAAACGTTATTGGAACTATTTAATCCAGTCGCTTGTCACGCAAGGGTTAGCGACAATCAAACCGGACTTTGAGTTTCCAATACCTCAAGTTTCTCCGCTCGGCTGGGAAGTTATGCGCGGTCAACGCGAGGTAAAGATTATCGAACGTCCGGATCGAGCTAAGAAAAAGGCGAGATCAAGAGCCGTTGGAGCCGCGACTAGAGACAAGAACTTTCTCAATACGAAAGATCGTCTTCTTTTTGAAAGACTGCGTTTATTGCGCTACACGCTCGCGAAGGCCGAGGGCGTTCCGCCTTACGCTATATTTTCCGACAAATCGCTCGTCGACATGGCGATTCTTAAACCGCGAACAAACGAGGAGTTCCTTGACGTGTCCGGAATTGGACGAAGAAAACTGGAAGAATACGGCGAGGAATTTATCGACGCGATTATCGATTATCTTGAAAAAGGGAATTAACTGAAAGAAGGACGGGAATCGCCGATGTTACGTCAATTACTTTTTGTCGCGCTCGCGGTTGCGGGGCTAGTCGCGCCGTCGCGATTCTTTGCGCAGGAGAACGAATCCGGTCGTCTCAAGGTTGCGCCCAACTTAACAGGTCGCGATCCTTTTTCCGTTCGCGCTAATCGCGTTCCTAAACAGAAAACGGATTCTCGACAAACGCAAACCGCGCAAGAGCGGGACGTAAAGAGGGAGGTCGGAACGATTTCCAAACCGACGACGCGAACGAAGTCCGTCTCGAGCGCAAGCGACGCGTTGTTCTTATTAGACTCGACCGAACCTGTCGTTTGCGAGATCAAGTCGCTATCGAACGGGTCGGGAATAGTCGCGACGGTATCGGGCAAAGAAAAGATTTTCGCGACCTCGGAAGTCGGGAGCGTCGAGCTTGCCGTTACGGAAGAATACCAACTTGGCGAAGAGGCGTTTGCTTCCGGCAAAAAACGCGGGGACGGAACCGAGTACCGCCGCGCGTTAGAGTTGTTCAAGTCGGCGCGAAAAAAAGCGGTTCGGAGAATAGAAAAGGAACTGGCGACGGCGCGAATCGTCGACGCCTACGCGGCGCTCGGACAAGACGACGAAGCTGTCGGCGAATTTTTCCTACTTTGCAGACTTGATCCGTTCACCGCGTATCTGGAATCAATTCCGTTGCGCTGGATCAATCAGACGACGCTCGCGCGAGGTTCCTCGGGCGATATGAAACAACTTGTGGAAACGACCGCCGTCGAATGGCTTAAGCCAAAGCAAAATCCGTCGGGCAAGTTAAATCCGACGGGACGTCTTCTCGCCGCGTCTATCCTTCTCAATTCGTCGCGGCATAGTCAGGAAGCGCGCGAGGCAATGCAATCGCTTGTCGTACTTGAAGCGCCCGACGGAGCCGACGAACAGATGAAGCAAGCGTATAGAACAATCGCGCTCCTGGCCTCGGCGCAAATGGAACGTCTCGCGATTTTACGCAAGCCGACGGAAAGCGAACTCGCGCGCTGGCGACAAACGCTTGAACTTTTACCGGACGCGTTGCGAATAGGGCCGGCAACGCTTATCGCCCAGGCTGAAAAGAGTTTAGGACAAGACGAAAACGCGGCGCGCGATTTTCTAAAGATCTCGACGCTGGCGGCGGAAAAATTTTCAATAGCCGAATATTCCGCGAAGGAAGCCGCCAACGCGTACGAACGTCTCCAACGTTCGGAAGTTGCGCAAGCGATTCAAGCGGACGCGCAACGACGTTTTAACAAGTAACCGACTGTCGCGACGTTCTTACGTCAATACGCGAAGAAAACTTTTAATACAGGGTAGTCATATGAAGAACGCAACCTCTCGGTCGGCGACAATTGCCGCGGCTATTTTCGCGCTATTTGGCGCGGCGACGATTTTTGCGCAAGACAAGTCTACGGAACCGTCAACGCCGGTTCAAGCGAGCGCGCCCGACGCTAAAAGCGACGAACTTAAGGAATTGGAAGCGAAAGCGGATCCTAAGGCGTTAAAAGCGATCGAGCTCTATTTAGACGGAGACGTCGCGGGCGCCTATCGCGCGTTTAAAGAAGTTTACGACGCCAATCCGGACTCCGATCCACCGGGGGTTCTTCTCGCGTTGCTCCACTCTCACGCGGGCCGACTTCTCGAAATGCGACGCGCGTTAGAACAAACCGCGGAAGATTATCCGAGCGACCCGGAAGCCTATCTCCAACTTGCGGGCGTAGACGCGCAGGAAGGACGTTTTCTGGAATCGCAACTTTTAATTGAACGAGCGGAAAAACTTATCGACAACTATAAGGAGACGCACCCTGAAACGACTACGCGTTTCGCTTATTTGAAAGAAGAAGCGTTATCGGCTCGCGCAAACCTGGCGGAACGACAGGAACGATACGAAGAAGCGCGGTCGATCGTCAAAAAAATTATCGAAACGAATCCAGACAACGCTCAAGCGCAATGGAATCTGGGTTATTTATCAATGAAGTTACGCGATTACGAAGGAGCGGAAGCGGCGTTCGACGAAGCGGCCAAACATGATCCGGAACTTTGGCCGGGATGGTTGCAAGTCGCGTCTTCGCTCGACCGCGAGGATCTCGTACAAGAGGGAATCGCGCTTATGGACAAACGACAGGAACAGCTCAAAGACGCGCCCGCAAGCCAACTTGCGCAAGTCGCGAGACTTTATTTACGCTGGAATAAAATTGAAGAAGCGACAAAAATCGTCGAAAAACTCGTTCTGCTTGGAGACGACAATAACGTCGAACGCTGGTTGCTCTCCGGTTGGCTCAATCTTTACGCGAATCAATACGCGGCCGCGGAAGCAGATTTCCAACGAGCGACAATAGTGGCGCCCGAGAACTTCGAGGCCTCGAACGGACTTGCTCTCGCGTTGCTGGATCAGAGCAACAAGGAAAAGTTGGCGCGCGCTAAGACAATCGCGGCGAAGAACTATTACGCTAATCCGGAATCGACGGACGCGGCGGTTACCTACGCGTGGATCCTTTTCCTCTCGGGAAATCAAAAAGAGTCAAACGAGATTTTCGGACCGATGCTTTCCTCGGGCAAGATGACGGCGACCGTCGCGTATTATCTTGCGGAAATCGCGAATTTTCGCGGGGACGTAGATCTTGCTAAGACGTTGTTAGAACTATCAATATCGCAAAAAGCCAATTTCCCTAAACGAACCGCCGCGCTGGAATTGCAGGAACTGCTTAACGAAACGACGAAAGTTGATCCGATGAGCGACTTTGACGAAGAGCCGGACTTCGGCGACGACAAAACGCCGAACCCGGAACAAAAGGAATCTCAAACGGATAGTAAAAAGGAAGAATAAGCGTTGAGACGTATTGCGTCGACGTTCGAATTCCGCTATCGTTGACAATGCGGCGCCGCGCGAGCCAACCGTCGGCGCCGACGACGTTTATTCTTACCCAAACGCTGCGTCAGAAAGGGGAAATAAAAATGTCCAACGACGCTCAAAACAAACGCGAGCCAATTGAGATTCTGCTTGTTTCCGACGCTAATTACAGCGCATTTCTCGCGACGACGATCGTTTCCATCTTGAGTAACGCAGCGCCGGACGACAAACTTCGGTTCCACATTGTCGACGGCGGCATGACGCAAGACGATCTCGACAAGATAAAAGAACTCGCGCAAGCGCGGCAGTTTGAAGTCGAGTTTTACCGTCCCGACTTGCAAAGTCATTGCAAGGCGTTCCGAGACGACGTCAAAACGTTCCCGGTAGTAGTCAATTATCGTCTCTTTCTCGCGAAATATCTCCCTTCAACGTTAGACAAAGTTCTCTATATGGACGTCGACGTCGTAGCGCTTAAAAGTCTGCGCGAACTTTGGGACGTTCCGCTCGACGACCTGTTCGTTGGCGCTATACCCGACCGCAATATGCGTCTTTCTCATCGACGCGACCTCGGACTTCCGGACGATTATCCGTACTTTAATTCCGGCGTTCTTCTCGTCAATTTGAAAAAGTGGCGCGACGAGGCGATTTTGGAAAAACTATTTGAAATCGCGATGGAGATTCGTCAGGCGATCGACTTCCCGGACCAGGACGTGCTCAACGTATACGCGTATCGAAACGGTTACAAAGAGTTGGACGCGCGTTGGAACTCGCATCCTCGCAACTACGACGCGAAAACGTCGGGAATCTTGCACTATATGGGGAGTCGGCATCGGTGTCCGCACCTGGATCTGTTGTACGGGTACGCGGCGCAAACTCCTTATGGCAAATTGCCAATGCAGGGAACCGGCTACAAGCTTAAACGAGGACTCAAGCGAATCGGTTATAATTTCCTTTGTTTCTTTCTGTTCCGTCGCAAATGGCGCCGCGAATTCCGCAAACACTTTAATTTACGATAATTACATTTAACAGCGTCCAAAGAATCGCCATGAATTTCGCGTCCGCTTCACCATTAGTTTCCGTCATAACGGGAGTTTACAATACGCCCGAAGAGTATTTGCGCGAATCTGTCGCCTCAATATTGGAACAAACGTACGTCAATTTAGAGCTTTTACTTGTCGACGACTGTTCTAACTCGACGACAAACACGGTTTTACGCGAACTGGCGTCGAGCGATCCTCGCGTTAAATTACTCGTCAACGAGGAAAATCTTGGTCTAACGAAAAGCCTTAACAAAGCGCTTTCGCAAGTTCGCGGAGAATATATCGCAAGGATGGACGGGGACGATCTTTGCGCTCCGGAACGTCTGGAACGTCAAGTCGCGTATCTCGAACGGCATAGGGAAATCGCGATTCTCGGAACGGAATATTACGAACTCCGAAACGGTAAGAAAACTAAACCGCGTCGGTATCCAAACCAACCCTGGCAAATACAAGGACGGCTTCTTTTTGGTTGTCAGGGAATACTTCATCCGAGCGTTATGTTTCGCGCTAAGATTTTCAGGGAAGACGGGTTGCGATACGACGAACGATTTAGAATCGCGCAAGATTTTGAGCTCTGGTCGCGAGCCGGACTCCAGTATAACCTCTACGTCCTTCCGGAATATTTAACGACGTATCGAATAAGCGACGTTCAAGTGAGCGTTTCCAGGCGCGACAAACAAATCGAATATCGCGATAAAGTCTTATTCGCGCGTCTAACGGAACTTGGAATCGAACCAACCGAATCCGAAAAAAAGTTGCACGTCCAGTTCTCTTTGGGCAAACAGGCCTCTTCCGTGGCTGACGTTCGAGCCTGGGCGCAAAGATTGCTTGACGCAAACGCGCGAGAAAACCGTTATCATCCGGTTTCATTTGAATACTATGTTCGCAAACGCGAATTCGACTCGGCGTTTCACACGGCGTCGCGTACAAAATTCTCGATTGGCAATTACCGCGCTCTAATGTCAATCGCTTTTGAAGCTCTTAAAGCTACTAAAGAATTCAAACAAGTCGGCGCCAAAATGCAAAAGAATTATGAGTAAGTTATGAATAAAAAAAGGGCCGCGATTTTTACCAGTCACGTACTGTCAGATTTCGCGCATCCTAACGCGCCGCGATTAGTCAATATAGCGACCTTGTTACAAGGTTCGGGCTACGAGCCGTCGCTCTACGGAGTCAGCCAGAAGTTCGACGCGAACGGCGTTCTCAAAGGGTTCCATTATGAAGACTGGAATCTTGGCGTCGGTCGTAAGGCGCGAAAAGAGCGTTTTTCAAATTGGAAAGCGCATATCGACAAAGTTCTCGCGGAAATCCAGCCGGACCTAATCGTGTCGGCGGTATCGGAAACGCAATCGGCGCGAATCGGGAATTATCTTGCCAATTATGCCGCCAGGGTCGGCGTTCCTCTGATCGTAAGTATCGTCGAATGGTTTAGTTTTGTCCATTTCAGCGGTTACGGCAAATTTGACAACTTCCGCACCTCTAAATACAAGAACTATCTGCTTCACGAATACACAATGCGATTTGTGAATCCTCGACGACGCAATCTTATCGTTATCAGCAGCTATTTGGAACGTTACTATCTTGCGAAAGGTTGTTCCGTCCTGACGCTTCCGACTTTAATCGACCCGGCGGAATACGCGAACGCGCGTAGAACGCGAGAGGAGGACGGCAAAACGCGCGTCGTTTACGCGGGTTCTCCGCGTCGGAAAGACTGTATTATGAACGCTTTTAAGGCGCTTGCGCTTCTTTCGGACGCGGAACGAGCGCGTCTTGAATTTCATATTTTCGGAGCGGAAGAACGCGAATTAAAGTCGCTCGGACTCTCGCAAGAGTTGCCTGAAAAAATAAAGTCGTCGTTAAAACTTCACGGTCGAATACCTTACGCGGAAGTCAAGCAACAAGTCGCGAACGCGGATTTTACAATATTGCTTCGCGAAAACAAAAGGAACGCAAACGCGGGTTTTTCAACCAAAGTAGGCGAAAGCATGGCGTGCGGAACGCCCGTCATCGCGAATCTGACGAGCGATCTTAACCGTTGCGTACTCGAGGGAAAAACAGGGCTAATATGCCGCGACGAGTCGCCGGAAAGTTGCGCGGACGCGTTTCGACGCGCGCTGGCGCTCGATCGGACAAGCCTGGACGTTATGCGCGCAAACTGTAAGACAAAGACGGCGGAGTATTTTAGCGTAAACGCGTACTTCGACGCGACGCGAGATTTCCTTGAAAATAAATTACAAACGTTTTCAAAAGGCAAATAAGATCGCAAGTAAACAAAAAGCGCAAAACGCCGCGGTTTCCCGTTTTCAGATTTGTATTCATAACAGAATCGCGGCTCGCGAGTCGATTCCACGAAAGCAAGCGAAAAAGAAACGAGCGCGGTTTCTGAACGCGCTCACAATTTCCAGTTAGACAAAGACTGGTTAAAAATAAAAGAGACAGACGCTCTCTGCGGGGGTAGCGCAGAGAGCGCCGACTGCCGTAAGAGCTTGGGGCTCCTCTCACGACAGGTCTATCTTGCAATAACCGCGGTCAGGACGTTCGAAACCGCGCGCTTTTTCCAGGGCGCGCGTCAATCCTGCTTCGTCTTTACATCGAATTCCGTCGGACGTTAAAGACTCGCGGTACTCTTTCGACTCCGGAGTCAAGCGATCTTCACTGGAGCCAGAATACGGTTTGCCATGCGCAAAGTGGTACGCCATTCCATAGTGTACCATATGAAAGTATCCGACGCCAGCCCTCTCTAAACGAGAAGCAAATTCAAGGTCGTTGCCGCCGTAATATTTCATGACTTCGTTGAAACCGTTGACCTTAAACGCGTCGTCGCGCCAAAAGGCAAGGTTAGCCCCGGCAAGTCCGTTCCTCCAAAAAGGTTGGCCCGCAACGCCGCCGCCGCGACGACGACCTTCAAACGAACTGGACGCGATCCGCGCCAGGGCGCGACAACGAACCGCGTTAAATTTCTTCGACGTGCCGGGCGTAAAAAAACCGACGCGCGTGTCGCGAGTTGTAAGAATCCTCTCTTTAAGAGGGGATCTGACGTTTACCCTCGTACCGCCGACATACCTGTTTGGTCGCGCAAAAAACAGGTGGTCGCAAATAAAAAAAGGATTCAAAAAACAGTCGCCGTCAAGCATAACGACATAATCGCCGCTCGCAACCGCCAACGCGTTGTTACGGGACGCGTTGAGCCGATAACCGGAATCAGCTTGCCACGCGTGTAAAATCGGAAAAGAGGCCGTTTCCGCAAATTTTCGAACGACGTCGGCGGTCGATTCGTTCGAGCCGTCGTCCGCGACGACGACTTCATAGGGCGCCCTACGCTGTTCGAGAACCGTTTTTAACGTAATCGCAAGGTAATCCGGTCGATTATACGTCGTAACGACCAACGTAACTCTCGGGCAATCAACAATATCAAATTTCATTGAGCGTCTTTCGTTGGACTTATTCGCGCGCTATATGGCGCAATCGCGGATAAGTCCGAGTCAAACGCGATAATGATTGTCCGCGTTTGACGTCAATACAACTTGAAGAATGTCGGTATGGCGCCAACAGCGCGCAACTCTTCGACAAACTCCAAAAATCCAATGAAGAAGATAAACCAGAGCGCGTCAAAAGAACGCCGCGCAAACAGTCGCGGATTGACGTTCCAGCTCTCGGGCGTCACAATCTTCCTGAACCAATTGGGAATAATCGCGGGGGTTGTTTTTTTGTATTCTTCAAACTCTTGTCCGAAAATACTCGCAAGTCGTTTTTCCTCCGCTTTGACAACAAACGGATAGTAAAGGAGGAACATCGCGATAATAACGAGCGGAATCGTAAAAGTTTCGGTGGCGCAACCAACCCCAACGGCGCCGATAAAACTAAAAAAATATAACGGATTGCGGCAAATGGAATAAGGACCGACCGTTATCAACTTCGTATTTTTGTATCCTCCAAGATACAAGGAAGCCCAAACGCGTCCTATCGCGCCGATCGCCGCGCCGCAACAGGCGACAATCATAAGAGCTCCGTCGAGAAGCGGCGAAATCGTCTCCGCTTGCGGCTTAGAAAACAAAACCAGGCCAAAAACAACGGCGCCAAAGAGCCACGTGACAAGCGTTCTCAAACGTTCAACCATTTTACGCATTTAACGTTCCTTTTATAGAAATCTATCTTTATAGAAATCTAAGCGACCGAGATTTTCTTTTTCTCGATTCTTCAAGATCAATCTGAACCCAAACGCGTTATTCTTCAACAACTGCGACAAGACCGCCGAAGTAAAAAAACGGAACGCTCGAATTATTCAATTGAACAAGGTCTTTTTCAAATACGTTATAAGAAACCGGTCAAACGGAAGCGCGGCTCTAAAACGACGCGTCAAATCAACAGGGAACGCAAACACAAGTAAAGCGGCTTGGAACTTTCATATTGGTCAATCCAACAGGACGGCGAACAAAAGTTCTTTTCTATAACGCAAATGAAGACGGGCGCGACAAAACACAAAAAACAAGTCGTCCTAACGAGCGCCACAAAATCGACCCAACAATCGGGATCGCAATCGAAAGGATTACCTTTGAAAAGTACTGGGTTCTCGACATTCGCGCAAAGCGCGGCAAGAACATGTCCTTGCGCGAAAGAACCATAAACCGCGCGAGAAATCGGCAACTCGTCAAAGACGTTGTCGTAAAAATAATCAATCGCGACGGCGTGAAGGCCAAAGACAAACGCTAACCAGGCGACAAAACCCGCTACTCGATTGTTAGCTAAATTTATCATGACGCTTCCTTTTTGCCACAACAAACGCCAAACGCCAAACGTTTGACAAAACATTCATGTATGTATTGTAACAGTAGCAACTACGTAAACAAGTGGTTTTATACCCAAAACCCTTATAAAACCTGGTAAAATTTAGTATAATTATCCGACGACTTTTAGTCCTGGTCTTTTCACGCGAGCGGCGGCGCGAACAGGACAGCCGTCGACGCCAGCGATCGGAAGCGGCAAACAAACAGTTTCCAAAACTTTACAAGGGTCGACGAGCGCGCGTCCGTCGACGAGGTCGATTTCAGAGTAACAAGGGAGCGAATCAAGCGAAACGAGACCTTCCAAAATCAGAATAGGCGGTCGCCGTCCAAGCAAGACGCGATGACACTCGGCGTCCGCGTTAAGCTCTAATTCATTTAAAGGGCGACGTTCGGCGGCGCTTGCCAGGGTAATGGGAGGCGTTCTTTTTTGGGGAGAAATCTTTGGCAAAAGATCCGAAAACTCTTTCGTAAATGGATTGCGGCGTTTATCTTCCCCGGCTTTGTTAGTCTCTCCAATTTGGGGGAAAGCGGCGACGGACGGAGTTTCTAATCCAAGTATGCGTAAATTTCCGAAATCGTCGAGCCAGTCGCAAGTATCGGGCGTCAGAGACGGGAAATCCGTATAGTAATCGGGTTCGCCAAACTTAGCGGACCAACCGGTTTTCAAGAAGAGAAACGGAACGGATTCAACGACGTCCTGAAACGGCGCAAGGTCGTCCGGCTGAATCGCGGCGGGACGTCCGGTCTCGCGAGCGGCGAAGCGTTCCGAATTTACCCCAACAAGATTAGTAAAATCAAGAATTACGGACTCGCCGAAAAAAAATTCGACAGGAAAAGAATCAAGCGTTTCTCCGTCGACAAAGTAATGAAATGGAACGTCGATATGAGAACCAAGATGAGAACCGAGAGTAAATTTTGTACCATGAAAACCGTCGGTCGCGAAATCGGCAAAAGAACTCGCTTGAAAGAGCGGATCGCCGGGATAAACGGACATACCGTCGACAATCGGACGAGAAAGATCGCGCCAAGCGCTCATAACAACTCCTTGTGGACGAGATAGGAGCGTCGGCGCAACGTTCTCCCCGTCAACGTTCGCCCAACGCGAAAAAAGGCCTTGCTCGCGAGAACAAGACCTTTCGTATAAGAAAATTAAACCGCAAAGACTAACGGGAACGCGAACGCCGCGCGTCAGTCGACAAGCAGTTCGCCAATATAGTGAATCTTGACTTTTTTGAGCTCGGGATCGCGACGCATAATTCCGCCGAAGTGCATAGCGCACGACATATCGGTCGTGACAATATGTTCGACGCCCTGGCGATAGACTTTCCGAATATTTTCAACTTTTTTCTTACCCATATTCAGAGAGGTGCCGGGCATCTTTACGCTAAAAGTACCGCCGAATCCGCAACACTCCTCAACATTCGGGATCGGAACGTATTCGAGATCCCTGACGTTGTCGAGCAGCGTTTGAGTCGCTTCCGCAATACCAAGTTCGCGGCGACCGTGACAACCGATATGAAGCGAGACTTTGTGCGGAAACGAAGCGCCAAAATCTGATTTATGAAGAACGTTGACAAGAAATTCGGAAAATTCGTAAACGCGTTTTCCAACGGCGACAAACGGAGAATTTTTGTCGGCTTCCTCAAAAAAGATACGGCACATGGAAGCGCAGGCTCCGGACGGCGTGACTATCCATTTGTACGGTTCAAAGACTTGCCCGAACTTCTTCATAACTTTTCTTGCGTCGTCCCAATAACCGGAGTTAAAGGCGGGCTGTCCGCAACAAGTTTGTTCTTCCGGGTATACAAATGGAATATTAAGTTTCTCCAAAGTCTTAACAACCGAAACGCCCGCTTCCGGGAAGAATTGGTCGATGAAACAAGGGATGAAAAGAGCGACTTCCTCACCCTTATACTCGGGATAAGTCCAATGCGGAACGTTTTTTTCAAGCGCTTCGATCACTTTAAATACTCCTCGTCAGGCGCGTCGCGAGCAGTCTCCCACGCGCAACGCCAACGCGCCAATCATTTATTTTGAACGGCCATAATCTCTTTATCGGCAACGTCGGTACGATACCAGGAACCCTTCCAGCTGATTTTCGCGACGGCTTCGTAAGCTTTACGTTTAGCGTCCGCGACCGTGTCGCCGAGAGCGACGACGTCCAACACGCGACCGCCGTTCGTAAACACGTTTCCGTTCACCAATTTCGTACCGGCGTGGAAAACTTTAACGTCGGGCAGTTTCGCGGCTTCTTCCAGACCTTTGATCGGGAACCCTTTTTCATAGGAACCGGGATACCCTTCGCTAGCCATAACGACGCATACGGCGGGCCGAGCGTCCCATTCAAGCGGATCGATTTGAACAAGCTTTTGTTTAACGGTCGCTTCAATAACGTCGACAAGGTCGGTCTTCAAACGGAAGAGCAACGGTTGACATTCAGGGTCGCCAAAACGCGCGTTATACTCTAAGACGCGAGGCCCTTGCGGGGCCATCATGAGACCGGCGTAGAGCACCCCTTTAAAGGGCGTTTCAAGATGATTGAGCGCCACTACGGTTGGCAGGAGCACTCTTTCTTCGATCCAGGTCATTTTTTGGTCGTCGACTAACGACGCGGGGCAGTAAGCGCCCATTCCACCGGTATTTGGACCTCTGTCGCCGTCGTAAGCGGCTTTATGATCTTGCGCGGGTTGCAATGGGACAATAGTGTGTCCGTCGGTAATCGCAAGAACGGACGCTTCCTGGCCAACGAGTCGTTCTTCAATGAGGAATTTAGCGCCGGCTTCGCCAAAAGCGCGGTCTTCCGCAATAACTTTAACGCCCTGTCGCGCCTCTTCTTTGGAACCGGCGACAATAACGCCTTTACCGGCGGCAAGACCGTCCGCTTTAATAACAAACCCGCCTTCGTCGCTTTCGTCAATGAAGTCATAGGCGTCTTGCGCGTTATCAAATACGGACGCGCGAGCGGTAGGAACAAGAGCTTTGTTCAAAACTTCCTTACAAAAAACTTTACTGCCTTCGATTCTGGCCGCTTTTTTATTAGGACCAAACGCGGGAATACCGGCGGCTTCAAAAGCGTCGACGGCGCCGAGAGAAAGCGGAGCTTCAGGACCGACGACAACCAACGAGACGCCATTTTTTTTACAGAACTTAATCAATTCCGGGAAATCATTCTCCGCGATTGGGACATTTTCGGCGTCGATAGCGGTTCCGGCGTTACCCGGCGCGACGTAGACCTTTTCAACTCTGGGACTTTTTCCAATTTTCCAAGCCAAAGCGTGTTCGCGACCGCCGCTTCCGATAACCAATACATTCATTTAAAAACCTGCCTCATAGTAAAGAACCCGCAACAACGACTCGGCTGCGAGCCGCAATCAGATCGAAGGAACAGCCGTCGGCAAAAGGGAGGCGCTCCGATTTTCATTATAAACAAAAAACGCTATTCTAAAAGGGACGCGCCCTTTTTAAACGAAGAAACGCGGAACCGCGAAAAATCGACCGCCCCGGGGCGTTCCTCGACGCGTCAGGTATCAAACGCCGCCCGGCCCTTGCGCGGACGAACTCGATTGCGTCATAAATTGTAAGAGCTGATCCCAATTTTCATAAGCGCAAAGCCCGAGCGTAAAGAGTCCGGCAAAAATAAGCCAAACGGCAAAGTAATGAAGCTTACCGGCCTTAAGCATTTGCATTAAGTAGTAAAGCGAGATCCACCCTACGATAAAACTGACGAACGCCCCGCCAAGATAAATTGGAAAGGCGGACGTAACGCTGAAAAGCGTAGAAATGTTTTCGAGTCCGACCTCCTTAACTTCCTTTATAATTTCCAGCGCGGCGCCCCCGGCAATGACCGGAATCGACAGAAAGAAAGAAAATTCGGCGGCCCATTCGTTACTGAAACGCCGCATAACGCCCGCGGAAATCGTCGAACCGGAACGAGAGAGACCGGGTATAACGGCAATTCCTTGCACAAGTCCTACGATAAAAGCGTCCAACCAGGAGGTCGTTTCACCCGTCTTCGCGACGGGCGCCTCCAAGCCTTCTTCTTCATAAGCAATTTTCTCGTAATATTCTTCGTCAAAAGTACGACTATTTCGACGCATCACCGTCATGAGTAAGAACGCCGTTGCCAAGAATCCGCAACCGGTAACCCAGAGACTCGTCTCAATCCACGGAAGGAACTTTTGAACGGTAAACGCGAGCACGACCGTAGGAATCGTACCCCAAATAACGAGTCCAATAATACGAGGTCGATAAACGCAGGCGTCTACCAACTCTCGATAAAAGAAGACGAGAACGGACAGGAGCGTGCCGGCGTGAAGCAGAATCGACAGAAGAAAGACGTCTTCCAAATTGAAGAAATGCCCTAAAACAATCAAATGTCCAGAGGAACTAATCGGGAGAAACTCCGCGATTCCCTGAACAATAGCCATCAACATGACGTGAAAAATCAAGATGATATCCATAAATTAACCTCGTCTACTCGGCGTTTAGGCCTTCAGGCGTTTAAGCGTTTACCTCGAAATAAGAGTACGGAGATAAACGCGAGGTTTATTCGATTCCAATCCTAAAACTAGATGGAAAAAAGCCCGTTTCTGCTGAACAAGGAACGGGCTCGTCATTCAAATCCACGAGAACGCGGCGCGATCACCGCGTTAAAACTCCGATCAAGCGAAACGTCGGACGCTCAACCAACCGATAGTCAACTACTTCGATTTTCCGGCTCGTTTCCGTTCATAGTAAGGACTGACGGTACCGGTCGATTGCGGAGCGGCGTCGGCGTCCTTATCGTAAGTCGGAGCGACAATACCCGGCGAAGTAGGAGCTTTATCGGCGCCTTCAATGAAGTTCGGAGCGACGACTCCAGGCGAGACGACCTGACGACCTACGCCGTTTTCTTGCAATTCAACGCCGCCTTCTTCTCGATAACGAGAAATACCGGCAGTTTCTTTGTAACCGATTTTGTCAAGGAAGACGTCAAGTTCGATGATCGGAATATCCAAATCTTTAAGTTTTTTCAGCAAGTCGGTCTCTTCGCGAAGAATCTTCTCTTTGGTTGCGTCGTCTATCGAGTGATCTTTGTCCAAGATCTCATCCGTAGATTTTCCAGAGGAAACATATGCGTAAATATCAGAACCAATCTTGTCTCCGTTTTGAATATTTCCTTCGTCGTCGAAATAAGCGGCGACTTCCGCGCCGGCCGAACGAATAATCGTCGTGATTTCATCAAGGTCGCTACGACCATCCTTGTTCTTGTCGAGACGGAATCCAAGAGCAAAACGCATAACTTCGCCCGGTCTCCAAAGAGGCGTGTAAACAAGGTCGCCTTCACGAACTGGGTTAGACATTTCGTCTTCGAGAATTTTAGCTTCGCAAACATGGTCGCCAATTGCGCGCACAACCTGCACGCTACCTTTCGCGGTGGCGTCGGTCATGTCGAGCGTGCCGGGATTGAACACTCTGAACGTCGTAAGGGGACGAACGCCGTCGCGGGAACCGACGTTCAAACGAACAAGACGCAGATTCTGGTCGGCGTACGTAACTTCGGCGTCAGCCATTACGTAAGAAGCGTTGGAAAGTTTCTCAACCTGATCGCGCAAATCGTTATTGATAACCGAGAGTCTTTCTTTCGATTCCCTAAAATCGGCGGTTTCCTGTTTCGCAACCGCGATTTCTTTCTTCGTTTCTTCCTTCAACGCATTGAGTTCCTGCGTTTGCTCGTCAAAGCTTTCCTGAAGCTCGTTCTTCGACTTAGTCGCGCGAGCCATAGCTTCTTTGTGTTCGGAGCTAAGAGTTCCCTCTTGCGTCTTGAACTCGTTCGCCTGATTATCCGTCTTATTTTTTTCCGAAAGGGAGACGCGAGCGGCTTCCTCAAGTTGAAATTTAAAACCGGATTCAAGTTCGGCTTTCTTCTGACGAAGATTATCGCCAAGTAAGACGACAACGTCGCGATAAGAAGTATTCAGTTCGCTTTTTCCGAGCGCTTTTTCGACGTCGGCGCGCATCGTTTCATCGAGTTGCCTGGCGTCGGCGACTTCTTCGTAACCGAGTTTCTTTTTCAACTCGGTGAAATCGGAAGTCATGCTCGAGTTCTCAGACTTAGCGTCTTGAAGAGCCTTTTGCGCATAGGCAATTTCCTGTTTCTTTTCGGAAACGTTATTAAAGAGGAAGTAGCTAACTACCCCCAAAATCAACGCCAGGATCATAAACACGATATTGGTTATGACGACGCCCGAATTTCGCATAGGTAATTCTCCTTGACGACGGTCGACAACTGGCAAACCGTCTGTGAATATAAATTCGTCTCTCGAACCGAGGACGACGACGAGCTTTTTGAATTAAAACGCGCGATCCGAGACCGTTTCACGGTCTCGGAAGAGTTAAACTCAGTTTTTCGGCACGCGTTTACGGAACGTGACGGAAGGAGCCTTGACTTGTTCGTCGGCGCCGTCGGGAAAAACTGGAAGAACGCTACCGGGTTGAATACCCTTATCGGACGAAGTATAGACCGGAATAACGGACTCGCCGTCGACTGAAACTTGCGAATTCTTAGCCTGGCGTTGCGCCAAAGCCTTTTCTTCGTGGTAACGGTCAAGCTCGTCGGTTTTCTTATATCCGATCTGAGCCATCAGGTCGAGCAAGTGCATTTTCACAACGCCATTTTCCTCCGCCGAATTGGCGAAAGCGGTAACGTCGGCCTCGAGCTTCTTTTTATCTTCCGCGCTCATATCTTCGTCGGCGTTGACGCGATCAATAATAGATTCGTCGGCGACGATAATACGATAGACGTCGGGAGTAATCTTTCCGTACACAGAACCGTCGTCGTCGATATAAGCGACAACCTCGCCGCCGGTCAATTGAATCATATTATAAACTTCGCCAAGATCGCTTACGCCGTCGTGATTGACGTCAAGATGATAATCGAGCGCGTATTTGTAGACTTCGCCGGGACGCCAGAGAGGCGTAAAGACCAGGTCGCCCGGTTCAATTGGATTGTTCGAATCGTCGGTAAGGATTCTCGCTTCGCAACAATGATCTTCAAGCGAACGAAGGACTTGAACGCTGGCTTTTGCCTTCACGCCGCCCTTTTCAAGAGCCTCTTTCGGAAACACGTTGAATTTAGTCAACGGACGAACGCCGTCTTTTGAACCGACGCTCAAGCGAACAATTTTACCAACCTGATCGGTCGAGACGACAAACGCGTCGGCTCTTTCAAAGTCGTTATTGGTAAGCAAATCGATACGTTTACTAAGTTCAAGATTTGTTTCGGCAAAACGATCGGAGGCTTCGCGCACAGATTTCGTTTCCTCTTTCGCAATTTCAATAGCTCTTCGAGCGTCGCGTTTCTGAACGTCAAATTCCTTCGTCTGTTCGTTAAACTTACTCGTCAATTCGGCGTACTGAGTTTGCGAATCCGCGATAGCGGCCAAGTGGTCGGCGGTCATCTTAGCGGCGTTCGCGTCAAATCTTTCCTTCTCCTTAGAAGAGTTGAGGATTTGCGTTTGAGCGTCTCTGATATTCTCGTCGCGTTCCTGAGCGGAAGCGGCGATCATTTTATTCACGTTAGCAATTTCGGCGACCAGTTTCGCGACGGCGTCTTTAAAAGTCGCGTCGCTTCCAAGAGCGGCGACAACGTCGTCGGTCATTCCGTTATAATGAACGGCGACTTCTTTATTTTCGGAGTCAAGACGTTTTTCCGCGCCGTCTCTTCCTTTGATAATCTCGGAAGCGGATCCCAAACCGTAACCTAACTTCTCTTTAAAGTTATTGAGATCCGCGCGCAACGAGTCGTTTTCTGCCGTTGCGCTCGCTAATTCGCTTCGAGCGGTTTCCAGGGCCGCTTTTTGCTCTTGATACCCTTTCGCGCCGAAGTACGTCGCGACGCCGAAAACTAACGTCAAGACGATAAACACGATAAGTGAGATAATGACGCCCTGCTCATTACGCATGTGTAAGGTTCTCCTCTACGATCGGACGCCGTCTTAACTACCGTCCGTCAAATCCGCCGACGCGCCGACCAGGCTCACAACCAAGTCGCTCGAATGCGTTTGTCAGCCGCGCGTCGACAAGTATAGACGCGCTTTCTTTTGCGCCGAAGGAATACAATATTTCCTCGTGTCGACGCGCTACTACGCTTATTGTCAATTCTATGTAGAAGGGGCGCTGACGTCAACAAAATTCCAATAAAATTAAAGAATTTCAAAGAAGTTCGCGGTTCCAGGTTCCAACCAACTGTTACATTTGTCATATTGCGAACAGTCGTGTTTTTTGGGCTATTTATCGAGTTTGAATCGCGAGCCAATCGAGCGCGCGTTATTCGCGTTCAACGTTCTTACCCTGTACAAACTCGGCGTGAAAATCGTCGTTCTTTCCCTTGGCTGTTCTCAAAATGGCGCGAATTTTCTCGAGTCTGCGCCCAATTTCAAGTTCGGCTCCGCGATCTGTCGGACGGTAGTATTCCTTTTCAACCCCCAGGTAATCTTGCGCGGCGATCGCGTCGGGCGCGTTGTGCGCGTACTGGTACCCGACGTGTCCCAATTCGGCGGCGGCTTTATAATGCGCGTCGCGAAGGATCCGCGGGACGGGCAAGATTTTTCCCTGTTTAATATCGGAAATCGCCTCAAAAATAGCGACTGTAGCGGCGTTGGATTTTGGGGCGCAAGCGAGATAACACACCGTCTGAGCAAGGGTCAACTTACACTCGGGCAATCCCACCATTTCGCAAGCGGTCGCGCAGGCGACGGCAAGTTGCAAAGCGTTTGGGTCGGCGTTTCCGACGTCTTCGCTGGCGAGAATAACAAGTCGTCGCGCCAGGAACCTGACGTCCTCTCCCCCTTCGAGCATTTTGGCGAGCCAGTAGATCGAGGCGTCGGGGTCGCTTCCACGAATACTCTTGATAAGCGCGCTTATCGAGTCGTAGTGACCGTCGCCGTCGCGATCGTAAGAAACGGCGCGGCGTTGCGCGGACTCCGCGGCGAGTTCTTTAGTAAAAACGACGCGCGGTCGTTGCGCGTCGGACGCGGCGGCCCCCCTATTCGCGACGTCTATTTTAGCGTCGAGAGAAGAAAGAACGGCGACTTCCAAAGTGGAAAGCGCGCGTCGAGCGTCGCCGTCGCAGATTGAAACAAGGTAATCGAGCGCGTCCTCTTCAAGCGTAATATCGTAGACGCCGAGACCTCTTTCGCGGTCGGACGCGGCACGACGCACCAACGTTTTAACGTCGTCGTCGGCCAGCGGCTCGAATTGAAAGACGCGACTTCGGCTCAACAACGCGTTGTTAATTGTAAAAAATGGGTTTTCCGTAGTGGCGCCCACAAGGACGACGACGCCCTGCTCGACTTCAGGAAGCAACACATCCTGTTGCGATTTATTGAAACGGTGAATTTCATCGATAAAAAGCAACGTTCGAACCCCGGAAACGGAAAGCCTGTCTCGCGCCTGCTCAAGCGTTTCGCGGAGAGTTTTCACGCCGTCGGAAACGGCGCTGAGCTGACGAAAGACGGAACGGCTCTCTTTCGCCAGGAGATACGCGAGAGTCGTTTTTCCAACGCCGGGCGGTCCGTAAAAAATAGCGGAACCGAGCCGATCGGCTTTCAAGAGCCGATAGAGTAATTTCCCTTCGCCCAAAAAATGAGACTGACCGACAAACTCGGCGAGTCGGCGCGGTCTCATTCTAGCGGCGAGCGGCAAAGCGCGCATTCGATTTTCGCGTTCAGCGGAGTCAAATAAAGAGGACAACGACAATCCTTTCGCGACGCGCGACGCGTCGGCGCCGCGAACGTTATCGCGCAAACGTTTAGAAGTTCAAGTTAGCGCGCGGATTAGCGTCGTCGAGCTTCATCTTATCGAGTAATTTCAAATCATCGTTAGACCACGACTTCGGCAACGCAACGTCAAAAACGACATAAAGGTTGCCGTCTTCGACGCCGTTACCCTGTCGAACGCCGAAGCCCTTGAGACGCAATTTCGTACCGGTGGACGAGCACGGCGGCACTTTAACGCCCACGACGCCATATGGAGTCGGCACGTCGACTTTCCCGCCAAGAACCGCTTCTTTGAGGGTGATCGGCACGCGCGCTCGCAAATCGTTGCCGTCCCGCGTATAGAACGGGTGAGGCGCGACGGTTATCGTCAGGAGCAAATCGCCGCTCGAACCGCCGTCGGAACCCGGCTCGCCAAGTCCGCGCAATTTAATTTTCTTACCGGACTCGATACCGGCGGGAATCTTAACGTCGACCGACTTGATATTCCCGGTCGCGGAATCGCGCAACGAGAGCGGCAAAGAACCGCCAAGTATCGCGGTCTTGAACGGTATCTCAAGAGCCGAGGTCGTATTGGCGCCCTTTGTCGGACCGGGTCGACGCCTTGTCTTTCGAGCGCCGCCGAACGGACCGCCCGCGCCCCCAAACGGATTCGCGCCGCCGGTTCCGCCCATTCCGGCAAAGCCCTTTAAAATGTCGTCAAGGTTAATATTGGAACCATTGAACGAAGCGCGGAACGTCCCGCCGTTTCCAAACCCGTTAAAACCAGAAAAACCGCCCTGGCCGCCAGCGCCGCCAAATTGCGCGTATCCTTCGCCAAACTGGTCGTATTGTTTCCGTTTTTCAGGATCTTTTAACGTGTCAAACGCGTGTTGCAACTCTTGAAACTTTTTCTTAGCGCCTTCCGGATCGTCGGGATTCATATCCGGATGATACTTCCGCGCCAATTTCAAATAAGCCTTTTGGATCTCGTCTTGCGACGCGGTCTTTGAAACGCCTAAAACCTTATAAAAATCTTCAGCCATTGTTGTATATAACGTCGGCGTCCGCTTCTTTGGGGACGCCGTCCTTTCCTACGCGTATCGCGCAAGCTCGACTTTCTCGGATAAAAAAACGTCGGAAATCAATGTCCGCCGCAACCCGCGCAACCCGCTCCCGCCGGGAATTTCGGATTTTCGACCGAGAACCCCTTTGCGGAAGGCGTGTCAACAAAGTCGATTTTTGTACCGTCGAGGAAAAGCGCGTACTTTTTTTCGGCGACAATATATACGCCGTCGTTGTCGTATCGCGCGTCGACGAGCGGGTTAAATTCCGTATCGAAACCGAGGGTATATTGCATACCGCTACATCCGCCGCCCATAATAATCGTTCGCACAAAGGTTTTCGGGTCGAGTTTTTGCGCTGCAATAATGTTTTTAACTTCTTCGACGGCGCGCTTCGTAAATGTAATCGCCATTTTATCTTTTATCGTTCTTTCATGAAATTGGACGTCTAAATCAGTAAGGAAACGCCGCGTTTCATTACGTCGCAGGCGCAACGAGGACTCGAGCGTACTCGCGCCGCCGACCTCCCAATTATAAGGACGAACGGCAAAGAGAAAAGCCCCCGGCGCGTTCTCGCGCCGCGCGTCGCCTACATACGCAAAGCATATTCGACGCCAGTTCGAGCGTCTTTATAGACGAGATCGCGAGAAAGTCGCGACCCCTTGACGCAACGTCGGCAAAAGTTAAGATAAAATCAGTTTTTTCGAATGATAATCGCCGTATTTTTCGCGACGTCGACGACGTTTGAGCGCTTACGGCTGTCAACCTGGTATTGTCGAGCCTTCTCGCGACTCGCCCGCCAACCTTAACGGAAGTAAAATGGACAAA
This sequence comes from uncultured Planctomycetaceae bacterium, assembly GCA_964447865.1. GTDB lineage: Bacteria > Planctomycetota > Planctomycetia > Pirellulales > Thermoguttaceae > RUG369. Next base: position 33,186 of record CAYUUL010000012.1, read on the forward strand.
AACGACACGCCGCAAGATTCGGCTCTATCGCGTGAAGAACTAGCGCTCGAGTACCTTGATTCGTTACCGTACGCCCCTTATCCGTTTCAAGAGGAAGCGATTCTCGCATGGTTTGGCTCGGAGCAGGGGGTTCTTGTTTGCGCGCCCACAGGCATGGGCAAAACGCTTATCGCGGAGGCGGGGTTATTTGAAGCGCTCAAGACGGGAAAGCGCGCGTACTACACCACCCCTCTTATCGCGCTTACGGAACAGAAATATTACGAGTTGCAGGCGACGGTTGAACGTTGGGGATTTGACCGTTCGGACGTCGGACTTATCACCGGCAATCGCCGAGAAAACGTCGACGCGCCGATTCTGGTGGTCGTTGCGGAAATTCTGTTTAATCGTCTTCTGTCGTCCGACGCCTTCGAAGAATTTTCGGCTCAAAATAAAACGGACCAGAACGAGGCGGACGCTCCGGTCGCGACCGCGGCTCGAGACGACGCCGACGCGCCAAAGATAACGGCCGCCTCTCTCAACGCGAAAAAGTCTTTAACGCTCACGCTCGACGACGTTAGGGAAAAGCCGCTCGCGTTTGTCGAAGACGTCGAAGAAAAGAAGCCGGTTCTTCCGGACGTGCCGATCGATCCAAACGATTTCGAAGACGAAACGGATGAGAACGGCGAAATTACCAACGCGTATTTCTCTTTTGACGACGTTTCCGTCGTCGTTATGGACGAATTTCACCAGTTCACGGACCCCGAGCGAGGCGTCGTCTGGGAATTTACGCTCGGTCTACTTCCGCAACGCGTTCGCACGTTGCTTATTTCCGCGACGGTGGGCAACGCGCTGGAATTTGTGAACTGGCTCAGAACGACGGCAAGACGCAAACTTGAACTCGTTCAATCGACCGAACGCAAGGTTCCGCTCGTTTACCAATGGGTGGAAGACAGACTTCTTCCGGAACAACTTGAAGAAATGTGTCGAGGAACCGACGAGGAACGACTCACGCCCGCGCTTGTTTTTTGTTTCAACCGCGACGAATGCTGGGACGTCGCCGAAGTCGCGAAAGGACGAAACGTCGTCGACCCGAAACGTCAGGAATTAATCGCGAAAGAGCTCGAACAATACGATATGAAACAAGGCGCGGGACCTAAGCTCCGCCAACTTCTTTTGCGCGGCATAGGCGTGCACCACGCCGGCGTGCTTCCCAAGTATCGGCGTATTGTCGAATCTCTATTCCAAAAGAAATTGTTGTCGTTTTGCGTATGTACGGAGACGCTCGCGGCGGGCGTAAACCTTCCGGCCCGCTCGATCGTTTTGCCGACGTTGTTGAAAGGTCCGGCCGGAGATAAGAAACTTGTCGAGCCAAGTACGGCGCACCAGATATTCGGGCGCGCGGGTCGACCGCAATTCGACGCTCGCGGGTACGTTTTCGCGCTCGCGCACGAGGACGACGTTAAAATAGCGCGTTCGCGCGAGAAGTACGACCAAATACCGGACGATACGAAAGATCCGCATTTGCGCGAGATGAAGAAGAAGTTGAAGAAAAAGCTCTTAACGCGACGCCCCAACGAACAATATTGGTCGGAAAAGCAATTTGAATCTCTTCAACACGCAAGAGCGGGTCGTCTTTCCAGCAACGGCCCGGTTCCGTGGCGTTTGCTTGCGCATATGATCGAGTCGAATTCCGACGTCACGCCGTTGCGGTCGTTGGTGAGTCGACGTCTTATGAGCGAAAAAAAGCGCGCGGTCGCGGAAAAATCGCTTGAGAAAATGTTGTTGACGCTTTGGCGCGGCGGATTTGTTCGTCTTGCGCCCAACCCGCGTTCCTACGGGATACCAGGCACGGCGGCGGCGACGGCGGCGTTGCTCGAACGCGATCGCGAACTTCGTAAAAAGGAACGCAAGTCGCGGCAATTCGCGGAAGGTTTATTCGACGATTCGAGTCTTTACTCTAGTCAGGGCGACGAAACGTTCGATCCGTCGTCTTATGAAAAAAATAAATTGAAGTTGTCGGAGCCGGGGCCCGCTCCTCAAACGTTGTTGCCGCCGGAATTTCAAGTTCCCGAGGGGTTTGACTTCTATGGCGGAGACGACCTTTTCGACTTCCAATCGCTCGAAAAACCGTCTAAAAAAGACGAGGAAAATGAAAAAGCCGACGCGCCGCAAGAGAACGAGTCTTCCGTAAAAGGGTCAAACGCGCAAGTTCAAACTCAGGAAAAGAAGGACGCCAAGCCGAAACTTGACATTGGCGCGCTGAGCGACGACCTTCGCGAACAACTCGCGGCCTCTTATAAGGCGTTGCGAGCGTATCCAACGCAAAAGATTAAGGTTCTCACAAGTTTGCGCGGCGTGAATCCGATTTACGGAACGTTCCTGCTCGAACAACTTGGGCAAGCGGATCGTTGCGAACGCATACAGGCGTTTGAGTCGTTGCTTGAAATGCCGACGGCGGTCGCTCGGCACGTTCGCCCGCCGCGTTACGAGGAAATGCCGGCCGGAAAACTCGCCTCGGAACGTCTCGACAAGGAATTGCTTCAACTGGGGTTGGCTTCTATTGAAGAACTGGTTCCGCGCACCGAGGAAGAAGAAGCGCAATATTGGAAAGAACGCAGACGATTTGGCGGCGAGATGGAAAAACCCGTTTATGTCATACCGTTTGCGGAAAAGCTCTTCCGTCTCTTTAACTATCAGTACCCCGGCGTCTTTGTCCGCATGTATCCGGTATGGTCGGCGGGCGAAATTATCGAGGAATTCAAGGGCGATTTTAACAAATACATACTTTCAAAGAGATTGCAAAAGCAAGAAGGGGTTATTTTTAGACACCTTCTTCGTCTAATCCTTCTCCTTGAAGAATTTATACCGTTACAACCGGTCGACGCGCCTAAGTACGAGTGGCGCGCCGATTTGAACGACTTCGCGGAAAAACTGATTCTATGTTGCCGCAACGTCGACTCGTCGAGCGTTGAGGAGACGCTTGGCTCGACCAAAAAAACGGATCTTCTCGAAAAGAGTTGAGCCGATTATCTGGGAAGCACGTTGTGCTATTCGTTATTATGTCGTTATTATG
>CAYUUL010000012.1:36337-45844 GCA_964447865.1 uncultured Planctomycetaceae bacterium
TCGTTATTATGTCGTTATTATGAAAGGCGTTTATATGAAGACCAAGCAAACACGCGCGGCGTTTTTAGCGTTTGTTGCGTTCGCCGGCGCTCTGTTCGGGGCGTCCGCGTCACGCGCCGACGAAGGCATGTGGCTCTACTCCAATCCTCCCGTGAAGCAAATCAAAGAGAAGTACGGAATCGAATTGACTCCGGAATACTTGGAGAACCTTCAGAAATCGAGCTTGCGATTCGCGAACTGCGGCAGCGCGTCTTTCGTGTCTTCAAACGGCCTGATCATGACGAATCACCACGTTGGTCTCCGCACGGTCACGGCGTTGAGCACGAAAGAAAACAACATGGTCGTCAACGGCTTCAAGGCGACGAAGTACGAGGACGAACTCAAGTGCCCCGGCCTGCAACTCGTCATGCTTGATCAAATTCGCGACGTTACGGCGCAACTTGAAGAAGCGGTCGCCAATTTAACGAACGACGACGAGATTCAGGCGGCGCGTTCGGCTAAAATCGCGGAAATCGAAAAAGCCGCCAACGCGGAAACAGGACTGCGTTGCAACGTCGTCACGCTTTATCAAGGCGGACTTTATCACCTCTATTGCTACAAAGAATTCAACGACGTTCGACTTGTTTTCACGCCGGAAGAAAGCGTCGGCTTCTTCGGCGGCGATCCGGACAACTTCGAGTATCCGCGTTACAATCTCGACGTTACCTTTTTCCGCGCCTATGAAAACGACCAACCGTACCATCCGAAACATTTCTTGAAGTGGAGCGAATCGGGCGCGGCGGACGGAGATTTCGTACTCGTTTCCGGTCATCCCGCGCGAACGAATCGTTTCAATACGATCGCGGATCTCGAATATCAACGCGACGTTTACTATCCCTATATGATGAACAAATATCGTCGCCGGGAAACCGCTTACAGTATTTTCAAATCGGGTAGCGAAGAAAACGCGCGACGAATTGGCACCGACCTCTTCGGGATCCAAAATTCGCGCAAGAATCGCGGCGGCATTTTGCAAGGTTTGCAAACGAAAACTCTCATGCAGCCTAAGATCGACGCGGAAAACGAACTTCGTCAAAAGGCTAAGGAACAAGGCGTTATCGATTTCGCGGCGGGGGATCCGTGGCAAAAGATCGCGGACGCGGTCAACGAATTCTCGGGCTATTTTGTAGCGTACGACCTTATCGCCTCGAACGAAGCGTTCTTTGGCAGTCAGGAAATCGGACGAGCGAAAGAGATCATTCGCTATGTCGAACAAGTCTCCAAAGAGGAAAGCGCTCGCGATAAGGGCTATCAAGGGGACGAATTAAACGCTCGCAAAAACGCGCTGTTCTCCGGCAAATCGGAAACTTACGCGGACGTCGACGCGGTCAAACTTGCCGATTCTCTCAGCATGCTTTACGAACTTTCGGTTCCGACCGAAGGCGGGCGCGCGATTGGCAAGCAAGTTATTCCGCAAGATCAATTTGACGCGATTTTCGGCGGTCGCTCCCCCAAAGGACGCGCTTTGCAAATTCTGAAAGAATCGAAAGTCTTTGACAAAGAAAGCGTTGAAAAAATGATTTCCGGCGGTCTCGACGCGCTCAAGGCGTCGAACGACCCCGCGATTCAAATCGCCTTTGTCGTCAATCCGCTCTGCTCGGAACTGTCGGCTCGCCAATCGAAAGTCGAAGAAATTAAACGTCAGGAATACGCGAAAATCGCGAAAGCGCGTTTCACCATTTACGGAACCGACGTTTACCCGGACGCAACGTTCACGCTCCGTCTAACCTATGGAAAAGCTTGCGGATACAAAGACGACGACGGCAACGAGATTCCGTACGCGACGAACGTCCAGGGCGCCTACGACCACGCCGCCGCGCATAATTACGTCGACCCGTATGATTTGCCGGAAACATGGACGAAAGCGGAAGCCGAAGGACGCGCGCCAAAAGAATCCCTTTTGAATTACGTCACGACCAACGACATTATCGGCGGCAACTCGGGTAGTCCCGCCGTCAACGAAAAAGGCGAAGTCGTCGGCTTGATCTTCGACGGAAACGTTTATTCGTTCGTCTTGAATTTCACGTTTGAAGACGTGCAATCCCGCGCGGTGCTCGTGCATTCGCAAGCGATCCGCGACGCGGTGCGCGGCATTTATCAACTTCCTCAACTTGCCGACGAACTTGGCAAATGATCAGACTCCTGCGAGGCGCGGTCGTTCAGGCCGCGTCTTTGCGTCTTAATTTTGAAGTCACACATAGCATGACACAACATCCATACGTAATTTTTGGCACGAGCAACAAGAACAAGGGCAAAGAGATGGCGCAAATAGTGGCGCCGACCGGAGTCGAACTTGCGACGTTGTCGGAATTTCCCAACGCGATCGACATAGTCGAGGACGGCAGGACGTTCGGACAAAACGCGCGTAAAAAAGCCTGCGAACAAGCGCGCAACCTGAACGCGTGGGTTCTCGCGGAAGATTCCGGAATTTGCGTCGACTATCTCGACGGAGCGCCGGGCGTATATTCCGCGCGTTTCGCGAATTTTAACCATTGCGACGACAAGCGCAACAACCAGCTCCTGTTAGAGAAGTTGGAAGGGGTTCCCCTTGAAAAGCGCGGCGCGCATTACACGTGCCATATGGTCTTGTCAGATCCAACTGGCGAAGTCATGTTCGAAGCGGAAGAAATCTGTCCGGGCAAGATACTTTTCGAGGAGACGGGGACCGGCGGGTTCGGATACGACCCAATGTTCCAGCCCAACGGTTACGAACTTACTTTCGGCATGTTGCCGCCGGAAGTCAAGGCGCAAATAAGCCATCGCGCCAAAGCGACGCGCATACTCGTCCCCTTCCTTTCGGATCTCGCGAAAGACAATCGTCTACCGTTACGCTAACCCCAACGCTCGGCGCCGAGTTTGCGCTTAGCGCCGTTAGCTAGTCTGAAATAACATAATGACAGAATTTAATTTACACGAATACTGCGCGGAGGTCGCGAAACGCGCTAAAAAAGCGTCGCGCGCTCTGGCTTCGACGTCGGGCGCGACGAAAATCGCCTGGCTGAACCTTTGCGCGGATCGGCTCTTAGAGCGACAAGCGGAAATCCTCGCGGCCAATTCTCTCGATTTGGAAGCCGCGCGCGCCGCTAATTTGAAACCGGCGATGATCGACCGTCTCACCCTGACGGAAAAGACGCTTGCGGAAATGGCCAAAGCGTTGCGAGAAATCGCGGCGTGGCCGGAACCAATCGGCTCGACGATCGAATCCCGCGTTCGTCCAAACGGAATAACGGTTCAAAAGGTTCGGGCTCCCCTTGGGGTCGTATTCTTTACTTACGAATCGCGTCCCAACGTAACGACCGACGCGGCCGCTATTTGCGTGAAAAGCGGCAATGCGGTGATCTTGCGCGGCGGCAAAGAGGCGTTTAACTCGAACGTAGCGCTCGGGAAAATCATATCGGAAGCGGCGCGAGAAGTCGGACTCCCCGAAGACTCCGCGCAACTCCTTGAAACGACGGATCGAGACGCCGTCGACGAATTTCTTCATATGCCCGAGTATATCGACGTCGCGATTCCGCGAGGAGGAGCCGCGTTGGTGACGCGCGTGACGCGCGAAGCTCGCATGCCGGTCATTAAACACTTTGCAGGCAACTGTCACGTCTATATCGATCAATACGCCGATTTAGACGTCGCCGAAAAAGTGTTGATCAATTCGAAGTGCCAACGTTTGGGCACCTGCAATACCGCGGAATCTCTCGTCATTCACTCGTCGATCGCGAGAGAAGCGATTCCACGACTCTTCAAAGCGCTGAAATCCAAAGGCGTCGAGATTCGCGGAGACGAAGCGTCGCGCGCGCTTTCGCCCGAGGTAGAGGTCGTCCTTGCCACCGAAGAAGATTATTCGACGGAATATTTGGCGGCGATTATTTCGGTCAAAGTCGTAGACACAATCGAAGCGGCGATCGAGCACATTAACGAACATAGTTCCGGACATACGGAAGCGATCGTTTCGAAAGACTTTAAATCGATACAAATGTTCGCGGCCGCGATCGACAGCGCCGCGGTGACGGTAAACTCCAGCACGCGGCTTCACGACGGAGGCCAGTTCGGACTCGGCGCGGAAATCGGAATCAGCACCGATAAATTCCATGTGCGCGGGCCATGCGGAGTCGACGGTCTGACGAGTTATAAATATGTTGTTTACGGCGACGGCGCTATTCGCGAATAACGCCGCCGCTTAAATGAGCGCGTCGAAGAACTGATCTCGGCGCGCTCGTCTCATAACGGAACCGCGACGTCGGTTCCGCTCCACTTGAACACGCCTAAGCGTAAGAAAGCGTTTCCTTTATGACATTGGAAAATCGTCGCCGTTCGCGCAACCGTTCGCATACAACGCATTCAAACGATTCTGTCCGCCAAATCCAGCGCAAGTTGGACAAAGTTCTGTTATTCGATAGGGAACCGTTGCGCAAACGTTTAGAGCGTCTACAAATAGAATTTGACAAATTAGCGCGCGCCAAAGCGAAACAGGCGCAAGAGACGACGGAACGTCAAGAGACGGAACCAGGTCGGGAAGATAGCCGGGCGAAAAGTCCGATTATCGCGTCCGCGTCCAACGATCCGGCGTTCCAGGATTGGGAAAATCGTCTGCACGAGCTCTCGCTCGACTGCGACCTCTCTATCGAAAAAGTCGAAAAACGTCGCAAGTCGATCCCTAAAATCGAGTATAACGCGACGCTTCCGGTCGTTGAACGCAAAGACGAATTGAAAAAACTCATTGCGGAAAACCAGGTCGTCATCGTTTGCGGAGAGACGGGTTCCGGTAAATCGACGCAACTTCCGAAAATATGTTTGGAGTTAGGGTTAGGCGCGCGTGGAATGATCGGACACACGCAACCTCGCCGAATAGCGGCGCGGTCGATCGCGCAACGCGTCGCGGACGAACTCCATACTCCGCTCGGACAAGGGGTCGGCTACAAAATCCGATTCACCGACGAAACGTCCGACGCCACGCTCGTTAAGTTAATGACGGACGGTATTTTACTCGCGGAATCCCAAACCGATCGTTTTTTCAATCGTTATGAAGTAATCATCATCGACGAAGCGCACGAACGTTCCTTGAACGTCGATTTTCTGCTCGGCATGATCAAGCGCATTTTGCATCGACGTCGAGATTTAAAACTAATCGTGACTTCGGCGACAATCAACGCGGAACGGTTCGCGGAACATTTTGCGCGCGGCGGCGTTCCCGCCCCAATCGTCGAGGTTTCAGGGCGAAATTATCCGATCGAGATTCTCTATCGCCCTATCGACGAACTCAAACAACGCCGCGAACAGGCGTTGGAACTCGGTCTGGAAAACGCGCCCCAATCCAGAGCGCGAGACCTGGACGACGAAGACGCGTCCGACGCCGCCCTTTTAGACGCGATTGACGAACTCGCGCGCAAAGGACGCGGCGATATCCTCGTTTTCATGCCGACCGAACGCGACATTTTCGAAACGGCGAAATTACTCAAAGGTCACGCGATACCGGGCGACGACGCGTCGCGCAAGACGCAAGTTCTACCCCTTTACGCGCGTTTGCCTTCGGAAGAACAGCAAAAGATATTCGGGAAAACGGGAACGCGTAAAATCGTTGTGGCGACCAACGTCGCGGAATCGTCCTTGACGGTCCCGGGAATCCGGTACGTAATCGACACGGGGACGGCGCGAATCAGCCGATATTCCGAGCGATCAAAGACGCAACGATTACCGATCGAACCGATTTCCCAGGCGTCGGCGGACCAACGAGCCGGACGTTGCGGACGCGTCGGGCCGGGCGTATGTATTCGCCTGTTTAGCGAACGCGACTATTTAGCGCGACCGCGATATACGACTCCGGAAATTCAGCGCACCAACCTTGCGTCGGTCATTTTGCAGACGAAAGCGTTGCGCTTAGGCGACGTCGCAAAGTTTCCCTTTATCGATCCGCCGCGGCGAGCCGCAATTGAGGACGGTTACAAAACGCTCTTTGAACTTGGCGCGGTCGACGAGGAAAACGAACTCACCGAGATCGGCAAGACGTTGAGTAAATTGCCGTTAGATCCGCGTATTGGACGCATGCTTTTGGCGGCGGAAAAAGAGAACGCCCTGCGCGAAGTACTCGTTATCGCCTCGGCTCTTGAAATCCTGGATCCGAGAGAACGACCGCGCGAAAAACAGGAGGCCGCCGACCTGAAACACGCGCCGTTCCAGGATGAAAATTCCGACTTCCTTTCCTATTTGAAGTTGTGGGATTTCTGGCGCGACCTGAAACTCAAATTATCGAAAAGCCAACTCCGCAAAGCGTGCCGTGAAAACTTTTTATCGTTTAATCGCATGAAGGAATGGACGGACGTTTACGTTCAGTTGCTTCAAATGATTCGAACGCTGAAGTTCAATTTAAAAGAACGACGCGACGATTACAACGCGATTCACCGCTCAATTTTGACGGGGTTGCTTTACGGAGTGGCGCAGAAGTCGGAATCTGGCGCGGAATACCACTCGACCAACTCGGGTAAGTTCATTATTTGGCCGGGTTCCGGTCTGAAAAAGAAGCCCGCCTGGATCGTCGGCGCGGAACGTTTGGAGACGTCGCGAGCTTATCTTCGCACGGTCGCGAAAATCGATCCGGTCTGGATTGAGGAAATTGGAGAGCGTCTCATCGTAAAGACAAGGCGCGACCCGTTTTGGAATCGCGAGACGGGCTACGTTCACGCCTACGAGCGCGCGTCGCTTTACGGGCTGACGATCGTGCCGCGCCGTCGAGTCAACTATGGTCCGATCGATCCGGAAAAGTCGCGTCAGATATTCATTTACGAGGCGTTGGTCAATCGCGAGTTCGACTGTTCCCTTCCCTTTTTCGAACATAACGTCAAGGTTTTTGAAGAGGCGGAAAAGTTGCGCGATAAGTTGCGGAAATATGATTTTGTAAAATCGATGGACGCGATTTACGACTTTTACGACGCGCGAATACCTGCTAACGTATACGACGCGACAACGCTGAAACAGTGGAACAAAAAGGCGACTCCGGACGAACGCCGCAAGTTGTTCGCGACCCTGCCGGATTTCTGTTCCGCGGAAGACGTCGACGAAACGACCGCGGAAGCGTTCCCGGACGAATTTGCGCTCGACGCGTCGACGCAATTCCCGCTCGAATATCGCTTTAATCCCGGCGGCGAGGACGACGGCGTGACGGTTGTGGCGCCCCTGGAAGGACTTCGGCAACTGGATTCGCGCAAACTGGGCTGGCTTGTTCCGGGCTTGCTTGAACAAAAGGTCGTCGCGTTGCTCAAGACGTTGCCGAAAGAAATTCGCCGCGAACTTGTCCCAGTTCCGGACACGGCGCGGGAAATTGTTCGTAAATTGCGAATTGGCGACGGTTCGCTCGAAGAACAGATCGCGCGGGAAGTCAGTCGACGCGCCGGTCGACGAACGGAACCGCAAGATTTCGACTTAGGGCGCGTGCCGATCGAGTTGCAGTTAAACGTCAAAGTAATCGATGAAAAAGGCGCGACGCTCGCCGAAGGACGCGACGCGGAGGAACTACGCGAACAACTTGGGGTCGAGATGAATCGGTCGATCGGTTCGGTCGTCGATCCGAAATGGAGCCGCGACGGACTGACCAATTGGGATTTCGGAACCCTTCCGGATTCGATAACGATAACGCGCGGAGGTCTGACGGTCTCGGCGTACCCCGCGATTTGCGATCCGCGTTTTCTCACCTCCGACTTCTCGCCCGGCGACGATTCGGGCAAGACGGTCGCGTTGCGGCTTTTCGACTCGAAAGACAAGGCGTTGCGGCACAGCTATTGGGGAATAGCGCGTTTATTTTCGCTTTCTCATATGCGCGATTTGCGAACTCAAGCGCGTTGGATTCCTCAAATAGAAAAAATGCGGGTTTATTCTCGTTCGATCAAAGAATTTGATATAGATTCGGCGCTTGCCGAACTGATCGGTCTTCGCGCGCTCGAACTCGACATAGTTTCGTTGCCGACGACCGCGAGCGCCTACGAAGCGTTGGACCGACGCGGAGCCAGTCGTCTTGGCGGCGCGGTCACGGAGGTCACCGGGTGGATCGCGCGGTTCATGGAAAGTTATCAGGAGGCGCGTCTCGCGATCGAGCATCGACGCGGCGGCCCGGCGGATTCCGTTGTTCGCGACGTTCAAACGCAATTATCGCGTCTTTTAGAGCCCAGGTTCTACTTGACGACCCCTTGGGAATGGCTCAAAGAGTATCCTCGTTACCTGAAAGGGATCGTCGTTCGCTTTGAAAAGTGGCAGAACGGGGGCGCGAAATCCGACGCGTCGTTTACCGAGGAGCTCGCGGAGTACTGGAACCAATACGAGGAAGCGTTTGAACGCGCGGAAAACGCGGGGATCCTCGTTCCGGAACTTGAGACGTATCGTTGGGCGTTGGAAGAATATAGAGTGTCGTTGTTTGCGCAAAAGCTCGGAACGTCGATTAAGATATCGCCGATCCGACTTGCCAGGATTTGGGAAAAAGTCGTCTTTTAACGCGAATAATAATTTGATAAATTGGCGCGTTAAACGTTTAATAGAAAAAAGGAGACGCTATGAGACAGGGTTATCTACACGTTTGCGTCGTTTACGACGCGTCCGAATCGATGAATTCGCTCAAAGACTCCGTTCAATTCTCGCTCAACGAGTTTCTTGGCAGAATTCGCGGCAGGTTTGAATGGAAGAAGACGCTCGACGTCGTCTCTTTTGCGGAAGAACGCAAGGTCATTGCAAACGATCTCGATTTAAATCGCGTAAGTTACGACCAGTTGCAGAGTTTGTTTACTATTGAACGCAAAGGCGCCAGCGCTGTTAACGACGCGATTTGTCAGACGATCGACGAACTTGGCGTCAAGTTGGCGGGTATGCAGGACTCCGAACGTCCGGAAACGGTCGTGTTCGCAATCGTAACCGACGGACGCGACAATTACAGCAGTCAATTCAATCTTTCCGACTTGTGGATTCGTATAACCAAACAGGCGTATCGTTTCAGTTGGCAATTTGAATACCTGGCGAAGAAAGCGAACGATTTACACGAGAATTGTCCGCTTGACGAGACGGTAAGCGTTCCGTTGGAGACAATCGCGGTTGAATCAGAAGAAGAACCGCAAGCGGAAGAGGTCGGCGGCGACGCGGAAAACGCGGAAACGACTCCCGAGGAAAAAGACGAAGATAACGACGTTGAAGCAACCGAAACGAAAGAAGAGGAACCGGAAGTCGAAAACGTCGAGGAAGAAAACGAGCCCGAAGACGTTGAAGCAGAAGTCGCAGAAGAGGAAAAAGAAGACGAAGTAGACGAAAACGAAGAAGCGGAAGTCGAAGAAGTCGAGGAAGAGAACGAGTCCGAAGACGTTGAAGAAGAAGTCGTTGAAGAGGAAAACGAAGACGAAGAAACGGAAGTTGAAAACGTCGAGGAAGAAAACGAGCCCGAAGACGTCGAAGCAGAAGTCGCAGAAGAGGAAAAAGAAGACGAAGTAGACGAAAACGAAGAAG
>CAYUUL010000012.1:45944-48576 GCA_964447865.1 uncultured Planctomycetaceae bacterium
GAAGCAGAAGTCGCAGAAGAGGAAAAAGAAGACGAAGTAGACGAAAACGAAGAAGCGGAAGTCGAAGAAGTCGAGGAAGAGAACGAGTCCGAAGACGTTGAAGAAGAAGTCGTTGAAGAGGAAAACGAAGACGAAGAAACGGAAGTCGAAGACGCCAAGGAAGAAAACGAGCCCGAAGACGTTGAAGAAGAAGTCGTTGAAGAGGAAAACGAAAACGAAGAAACGGAAGTCGAAGACGCCGAGGAAGAAAACGAGCCCGAAGAAGTCGAAGAAGAAGTCGTTGAGGAAGAAAGCGAACCAGAAGTAAAAGAAAACGAAGAAACGGAAGTCGAAGACGCCAAGGAAGAAAACGAGCCCGAAGACGTTGAAGAAGAAGTCGTTGAAGAGGAAAAAGAAGACGAAGAAGCGGAAGTCGTTGAGGAAGAAAGCGAACCAGAAGTAATCGAAAACGAAGAAACGGAAGTCGAAGACGTCGAAGCAGAAGTCGTTGAGGAAGAAAGCGAACCAGAAGTAAAAGAAGACGAAGAAACGGAAGTCGAAGACGCCGAGGAAGAAGACGAGCCCGAAGACGTCGAAGCAGAAGTCGTTGAAGAGGAAAAAGACGAACCGGAAAACGCGGACGGAAAAGAACCGGAAAGCGAATCCAATTCGGAAGTTGAAACCGATTACGGACAAAGCGAACTCGATAACGCGTACCCCGCGTTGAAGACGCTTGACGAAATATTAGCGGACGACGAGGGATTGCCCGAAAAACAAGAGTCGCCGGAAGAAGCGAAAATCACGCGGGAAATAGAGACGACGTTCGGGCCGGACGCGGAATCGGAAGGTTACGAGGAAGAGGAAGAGGAAGAAGAAGAAGAAAAAAAAAGCGCTCGGAGTCTCCCGGAACGCGACGAAGCCAACCCGATAACGCCGGAAATCTTAGCGCAACTTGGTTCGGCGTTTGGCCCTGACGCGGAATCGGAAGATTACGAAGAAGAACCGCAAGAATCGTCAGTCGATTCGGAATTAGTCGAACGTCTTGAAACGTCGTTTGGTTCCGACGAGGAAGAATCGGAGGGAAACGAAGACGACGCGGAAAGCGTTGAAGAAAGCGACGTTGAAGATACGAAGGAAGACGAAGACGACGCGGAAAGCGACGAAGAAAAAGCGGAAGAAGACGAAGACGACGCGGAAAGCGTTAAAGAAAGCGACGAAGAAGAAGCGGAAGAAAACGAAGACGACGCGGAAAGCGTTAAAGAAAGCGACGTTGAAGATACGGAAGGAAACGAAGACGACGCGGAAGGCGTTGAAGAAAGCGACGTTGAAGAAAAGGAGGAAGACGAAGACGTTGCGGAAGGCGTTGAAGAAAGCGACGAGAAGTCCGATCAACAAGAGTTGAAGCCAGGAGAAGAAAAAGATGGCGAGTTTTCTGGGGAAATTGATCAACGCGATGATGCAGGGCGCGCTGTCGGCGATCGGAGTAACGCCGAGACGACGACCGAGGAATCCTTGGGCGGCAATACTGAGACCGAGACGCCGCAGGAGGACAATGCTGGAACAGATTCTGAATCCGAGAAAGCCGCAGTCTCCGGCGAAGCGAGCCGAACGAGCGATGCTGAACAGGGTGAAACGCGCGACGCGGAATTCCGTGGCGAACAGTTTGGGCTTGGGGGGAACGCGTCGTCGGAAGAAGTGGTAGAATCTTCCCTCTCCGAAGACGACGAGGAACCGGAGCCGAGTCAAGAAGTTGAGAACGAGGAACGTAAAGGCGACGAAGAACAGGAACAAGAATCCCCGATTGAGGAACCGTTAGTTATTTCCGACGATAAAGCCAATTGCGAAGAATCCGACGCGGAGACCAATACCGAAAACGAAACGCTCTCCTCTGAATCCGACAACGACGAAGAGGAAGAAGAGGAAGAGGCTGTCGAAGCGGAAATAGAAGAAATCGACGAGGTTGAAAAAGAGGCGGAAGAAGCGGAGGAGGAACTTGAACGCGAGGAAAGCGTAGAATCGGAGTCCGCGTCCCAGGAACGCGTTTCGAAATTGTCGGCAGTCGACGAGCAAATCGAGTCGCTTGAAGAAGAACTTCATACGCTAAAAGAATTTGAAGAAAATTTAGCCGACGTTGACAAGGAAGAAGAAGAAGAAGAAGAAGAAAAAGCGACCGACTCGGAACGACGGGAGGATTCGCCGCTCGCGTCCGAACTGGACGACGCCCTTGAAGAAGACAATGAAGACGAAGACGCGGTAGAAGGCGAAATTCAATCGGAAGTCGCGGAAATCAGCGCGCTTTCGGAGTCTAACGAATCGCAATGGCAAGCGCCGCAAACCTCGAAAGAGGAAGCCGCCGAACCTGAAAACGTTCCGGAAGACGTTGCGGAAGAGGACGAGCCAGAAGAAGTTGAAGACGAGGTCGTCGAAGAAGAAGACGAAACGGAAGGCGTTACAGAGGAGGACGAGCCAGAAGACGTCGAAGACGAAGTCGGCGAAGAAGTAAACGAAACGGAAACAACCGAAACAGAAGACGTTGCGGAGGAGGACGAACCAGAAGACGTCGAAGCCGAAGTTGTCGAAGAAGAAAGCGAAACGAAAGGAAACAAAGCGGAGGTCGTCGCGGAGGAGGACGAGCCAGAAGACGTCGAAGCCG
>CAYUUL010000012.1:48676-59239 GCA_964447865.1 uncultured Planctomycetaceae bacterium
AAGTCGTTGAAGAAGAAAACGAAACCGAAGAAGACGAAACAGAAGACGTTACAGAAGAGGACGAGCCAGAAGACGTTGAAGCCGAAGTCGTTGAAGAAGAAAACGAAACCGAAGAAGACGAAACAGAAGACGTTACAGAGAAGGACGAAACCGAAGACGTTGAAGCCGAAGTCGTTGAAGAAGTAGACGAAACCGAAGCAACCGAAACAGAAGACGAAGCGGAAGACGACGAGCCAGAAGACGTTGAAGCCGAAGTCGTTGAAGAAGTAGACGAAGCGGAGGTCGTCGCGGAAGACGACAAATCCGAAGACGTCGAAGCCGAAGTCGTTGAAGATGAAAACGAAACGAAAGAAGACGAAACCAGGGTAAGCGCGCCCGAAATCGTTGAACCTGAAAAGAAAACGGAAACGGCGGAACGCGAAGAAGTCAAGGGCGAAGACGTTAAAGCGGATGCGCTCGAGCCAAAAGAAGTTGAAACGGAGCCCGAACTTGATGAGAAAAAATTCGAGCCGGAAGCCGTCAAAGAGGAGTCTAACAAGGAAGAAAAGTCTCCGGAAGTAGAAAAATCTGTCGTTGCGGAACCGAGCGTTCAAGAGACGACGGTAACCGAACTCCCGGAATTGACGCAAAAGGTCGAACCGCAAACGCAACCGGAACGCCACCCGATCTATTCGTTCAGTTCGCCGTTTAAATACCGGGAGGAACAGGCCCCGGCAAGTCAACCGCAACCGCGTCAAGAGAGCCCGACGCCAACGCCAAATCAGAACGTCAAGCAGGAAGAATCGGTCAAGGCTCCGAACAATCAGGCGCCGAAAGAAGACGAGCCCGTACTTATCGTGCCCTCTTTTAACTCGTTCACGATCATGTCGCCGAAACTTGTCGTACCGGAACGGACGCCTTCCCCCGCGCCCGCGCAAACCTCGAAGGTAGAGCCGAAAGCGCAACCCACCCCGACGCCGAGAGTCGAACCGAGGATCGCGCCAAAGGTTGAACCAAAAGCCCAACCTACCCCAACGCCGAGAGTCGAACCAAAAGCCCAACCTACCCCAACGCTGAGAGTCGAACCAAAAGCCCAACCGATCCCGACGCCAAGGGTCGAACCAAAAGCGCAACCTACCCCGACGCCGAGAGTCGAACCGAGGGTCGCGCCAAAAGTTGAACCGAGACGCGGGCCTCGCCCCATGGCTCCGGAAGAGCCGCGCAAGGAATCCGTCGAGAGTCAGGGCGCGATTCGCGCGACGACTAAAGACGGTCGCCAACTTGAATTTCGAGTCGGCGAGAACGGCAAAACGCTGATTTTTGGCAACGAATCGGAGAAAGTGGTGAAACCGGAACCGACGCCTTCGCGTCAGAACGCGTCCAGTCGCGTCAACGCGCATACGACGCAGCAACGTCCCGACAAACCGAACGCCAAGGGTTCGCAACCGGAAAAGGAAGAGCCGAGCTATACGCCGCCCGAGCTTGTTACGCCCCCGGACTTCGATCCAAACGCGGAACAACCGCGTCCGGAACCGCGTAAGGCTAATTTCAAACGAATCGCGGATAAGAACCAGGAGGACGACTGCCCGCAACTTGTCGTGGAACAGCCGACAAAGAACAAAGGCTTGCGGCGTCACATTGTCTTACCGCAACCAGGAAACGCTCCCAAGCGCGAGGAACATAGTCCGAAATCTGCTTCCGGAGCACAAACTCAGACCGACCCGGAGGTATATTACGAGGACGAGGAACCGGAACCGCCCAGGAAACCCGGCTTTTTCGGCAAGGTCGTCAACTCGATCAAGAGTCTTTTCAAGAGCGTCAATTCGTGATCGCGTGTTGTCGGCGCGCCAAAATAGAGGAGCTTGTCAGATAAGAAATGTTGTTTGAACGTTTACATAGAGGACGAACGCCGAGCGGACGCGTCGCGAGATTGGAACCGCTTGAAGATCGCTTGACGCTCGACGCCGCGCCGGTTGCAATTGTCTGCGACGACGCGACGCAACTTGTCGCCCAACCTTACACGGTGGAGCCGACCCCGATCGATTTGGCGGAAGCGCTTGCGAGTATGGAGCAGGAAGCGCCCGCGAACCTTTCTTCCTCGAATCAGCCGTCGATCACGGTCGAATCGGAACAACTCCTCGACGGCGCCGCGCTCGTTTTACGCATCGAGGTCGCGGGCTGTCAAGCGCTCTCGCAATGGTCGATCGACTGGGGCGACGACACGACGACGGACCTTGCCGAACTTGGCGATACGTATACGGTTGCGCACTACTACGCGGAACGCGACGAGGACGCCCGCTATTACGTTTCGGCCATCGCGGTCGACGCGTCCGGTCATGTTTGCGAGGAAATCTACGAGTTGGCGGTCGCGGACGTACCCGCTTACAGCACGCTGGCCTCGTTTGTCGCGGACGAATTTTACGACGCGGAAAAAGGAAGCGCGAGCCAATCGCGAATCTGCTGGGCGGCGGGTATGTCGAACGTTCTCTACTATACCGGCTGGGCGTCGGGGGACGCTTTAACGGATCAGGGGGGCTCGACCTTCTCTTTCAATTCGGAAGACGACGTCTTTGAGTATGTCTCGACGAATTTCGACAATGTGGGCAGTTCGACCTTATACGGTTACGAATGGTTCATTACGGGGAATTATCAGGCGACGGGCGTCGTCGGCTGGGCTCAACCTGAAGAAGGGTCCGGAGGGTTCTACACAAGCGTCGCCAACTATAACAGTCTCGTGAGTTACAAGTCGTACGACGGCACGGACGCGGGCGAAACGATACTCCCGGATATCGCGTCCAAATTGGAAAACGGCTGGGGTTCGACCGTTTCCCTCGCGTTCTATTCGAACAATCCCGGCTCGACGGTCATGTTGGCGCATACGGTGACGATCTGGGGATTCGAATACGATCGGTCGGTCGATCCGAGTTCGCCCGAGTATTATACGGCGATCTATATTAGCGACAGCGACGACGCTACGTTCAGCGGAAGAAACGACCCGGACTGTTTGAAAAAAGTCCATATCGAGTGGAGCGATACCTACAATATGTACAAATTGACCGATTATCAGTCGGGCGAATGTTGGCTCGCGGAATTTATCGCGCTCGCGCCCAAATCTTCCGCGCTTTCCGAAACCGCGTGAGAAACAGGGTCGGAACGATAACGCAAAAACGCCGAAACGAATAGACGTCTCGGCGTTTTTTATTTTCCAACGCGGTTCAAATCTCCGTCGAACTACTTCGCAAGTTTGACGACGGCGCCTTTTCTCGCGGACTCGTAAACGGCGCAAATAACTTCGACGCTCTTTCTCCCTTCGTAACCGTCGATCGCGGGCTTGCGTCCTTCCTCAATAGCGGCGAGCACGTCGGCAAACTGCCGCGCGTGCGCTTCGAAATTGATCGCTTTCGGATCGGACGCTCCTCCGCCGCCGGAAAGTCGGTTCGCCATCGATTCGCGGATCGCGGCGTCTTCTTCGCGAGACTCCTCGAAATCCCACTTAATAATGTCTTCTTCCTCGATGACGGCGGTCCCTTTCGAGCCGGACGTCTCGATGCGTTTGAGGTAGCCCGGATAAGCCGCGGTCGTCGCTTCAAGGAGTCCCAAAGCTCCGTTTTTGAACCGCAAAGAGGCGACGGCGACGTCTTCCACTTCGATATTCTCATGCGCGACAAGACCTGTCAGCGCGGAAACCTCGACGACGTCGCCCATAAGCCACACGAGCAAGTCGACGCTGTGAATCGCCTGATTCATGAGCGCCCCGCCCCCGTCAAGTTTCCACGTTCCGCGCCAAACTCCGCTGTCGTAGTACTGCTGAGTACGGTACCATTTGACAATCGCGTCGCCAAGCGTGAGTTTCCCGAACCGACCGGACTCGATCGCCTTTTTAAGCTGTTGGCTCGACTGGTGAAAACGACTGGGGAATACGGTCGAAAGGGTGACGCCCGCCTTTTCGCAAGCGTCGATGATCTCGTCGCAACGCTCGGTCGTCACTTCAAGCGGTTTCTCCACAATGACGTGTTTTCCCGCTTTCGCCGCGGCGACGGCCGGTTCCAGGTGCGCGCCGCTCGGCGTGCCAACCGTAACGATCTGAATTTCAGGATCCGCTAGAAACGCGTTGAAATCCTGATAGGCTTTACATCCGAACTCTTCCGCGAGTTTTTCCGACGCGGCTGGGAACTGGTCGTAGCACGCGACAAGCTCGGCTCCAAGGGAGCGAATCGCGCGAGCGTGAAATCGGGAAATCATTCCGCAACCGATAATACCGAATTTATTAACTTTCATATTCTAGTCCTCGTAAAGTCGCCGCGACCTAAAGTTCGACCGCTTAACCCATGGCGCGTTTGTCGTTCGCGCCTCGCGTCCGTCATTATAATTAAGGGACGATAAAAAAACAAGAGCGCGGCGCGAGAGTCGACGATTCGCGTTTTATACATATTCTCTTTAATCGTTAAAAAAATATCAATTCGTGTGATTTATCGTCCGATAAAAAACAGGAAAGGGCGTATTTTACGCCGACGCGTTCGGACGTTTTCCGAACCCAAAGAAAGGTTTATATCCTAATCGGTCGAAATGGAACATTCTAACTTGCACGAACGGCTCGCTTTACTCGGGCTGCGTTTAGCGCTCTGCGTCGGAGCGTCTCTGGCGTTTGGAACGTTCGCGTCGTTACGCGCGGATGAAATCCGTTTTCATTCGACCGAAAACGGAGCGCCGGACATTGAAACAAGATCGATACCGAAAGTCGGAGATTCTGACGAAGCGGAACGTTTCGACGTATTAGACGCCGCGCTCGATCACAGTCAACGTCAGGCGGCGGAAGAACGACTCGACGAAACGGTGGAATACGCGGCGCGAAATCCCAACGCGTCGTATGGAACGGTACAAACTTTTACTCCGGTACGAACGTACGGAACGTCGCGAACGCTGGAGCCGGAAACCGCTCGCGCCGTTGAACCTCGTCAGGCGGAATCGTCCGAACAATACGCGTCGAATTTCACGAGCGCGCGCGGAACCCGCAACGATCGCGTCGTCTTTAACTCGGCGGCGTACGCGCCTTCTCAAAGCAAAGCGATCGAGGACGCCGCGCGAGATATGCTCGACCTGAAAGATATTCGGCAATTCTCGGAACCGCAAGGCCGCGCCGTTGAGGAATCGTTCGACGACGAAGCGTATCTCGCGGAAATCAACGAGGACGTCGCGAACGAAGAAAAACTGGACGCGATAACGACTTCCGACGTCGCCGACGAATGTTTCTACGCGCTCGATCCGTTCTCCTCAATGTTTATCGAATACGAGCCGACCGCCGCCTGGACCGAAGCGATTCTCGAATTTGTCGAGCCGATTCTCTACTCGCTCGAAGCGCCGAACGCGGAAACGGAGCGTTTGCTCCAAGCGTTTAGCGACAAAATCGCGGAAGCGGACGCGCTCCAGGACGCGTTGATCGAAGCGGACGCGCAAACCGCTAAAAACGGTTCCGCTCAGAAAGTCAAATTGGAAGAACGGTACAACCTGGCGCAGCGACTCGAGCTTTTAGAGTCGTTCAAAAAGGCGCTCGAACG
Organism: uncultured Planctomycetaceae bacterium; assembly: GCA_964447865.1. Lineage (GTDB taxonomy): Bacteria > Planctomycetota > Planctomycetia > Pirellulales > Thermoguttaceae > RUG369. The sequence goes on from CAYUUL010000012.1 coordinate 54,211, forward strand.
CCACGCGTATTTGTGGAAAGCGAGCGTCGACCACTTTGCGGCGAAAGCGTCGGGTCAACTCGCCCCGCCGCAAGAGTTCTCGACGGAACAATTGCATCGGCTCATGCGCGAGACAAGCGCGGTGCGAGGATTCTTTGGCGATTCGCAAAACGGTATGAGTTGGCGCGCGAGTTTTGACGTCGATCGGCTCGCGGACGACCTCGAACGCGTTCTGGAACTTCAAGCGACGCAAATGGACGACGACGCGTTCGGGCCTATCGACTCGACGCTCCAAGACGCTCCGGAACGAACAAACGACGAACTAACGCAAGCGGAAACGCTTACCAACGACGAACTTGCTGAACTGGGCCGACCGCTTTCCAGGCGCGAGCTCGTCGTAAAAGAACGCGGACGACGCATGCGTTTCCTGCGCGACAGACTCAATTCAGTCGCGTACAAATTGGAAAAGACCCCCATGACGCCGCAACAGCGTCAGGTCTTTCAGCGTCCGACGTTAGCCTCATGGGCGGAACTTGCCGAAACTTACGCGTGCGACCAGGCGAACGGAAAAGCGCTCCTCTACGAATTTGAATGTTACGAAACGACGGCGGGCGGCGACGCGGGCCGTTCACTCCAGCAGCTCGCGTTGCGCATGGCGACTTCCAAATCGGAAGAATGCCGCAAATTCGGTCGAGCGATCGACGCGATTTACGACAATCCGAACGTAAAAGCCTATGTTTCCGAAGCGCTTATCAATCGTTTGATTCCGATTCGAGATCCGGAGTTCGGCGTAGTTCAGGACCGCATTTTAAACAATCCTGTCGCGGGTAGTCGGCGCGTCGACACGTTCGTTTCTATCGAACTGGTTCCGAATCAAACGAGACTCCTTATGAATCTCGTCGTCAACGGCAGAATCTCGACGACGACAAGCAGCGAAGTTTTTTCGGCGAAACTTCATAACCAGAGTTACGCGAATTACATTGGCAAAAAGGCGCTCGAGTGGCAAGACGGCGGCTTGGCGTATTCCCCCGCCTCCGTCGGCGCAAATTCGAGCAACCAACTTGCGGGCGTGGAAACGAATATCGATTTCGTGCCGCTTGTCGGGGGAGTGGCTCGCGAAGTGGTGCGCGCGCAATACGAAGCGCGGCAGGACGCGATACGTTCGCAAATGCAGGCGAAAGTCATCGCGGAAGCGCGAACGAGAATCGACGCGGAAGCGGACGAACGGTTCGACGCGCTCAACGCTCGAATGCAGGCGAATTTCTTTGCGCGACTCAAAAACCTCGGGCTGTCCTTAAAAACGCAACGTTCTAAGACGACGGACGACTGGCTCTTAGCGTCGTTGCGGCTCGGGTCCGATTACTCGCTCGGATGTCAGACGACGGAGCCCGCCACGCTGGACGGCGCGTTCGCGGACGTGAAAATCCACGAATCCTCGGTCAACGCGTATTTGGCGCAGCTCGGTTTGGGCGGTCGGGAATCGACCCCTCGAGAAACGCTCGACTATCTCGCGGACAAGTTGGAACGTCCCGGCTTGCGCGACGTAGAAATTGAGGACAGCGATTTGCGATTTACTTTCGCGAAGACGGATCCTGTCGTCGCAAGGTTCTTTGAGGATCAAATTCAGTTCCGACTCAAATTCGCGAAAATGTCCTTAGGCGCCCAGGATTGGGACGATTTGGAAGTCGTCGTCGCGTTTCGTCCTTCGGTCACTCCGGACGGTCGACCGACGATTACGCGCGACGGGGTCGTCGAGATTTACGGTCCGACGAATATTCGCTCGCTGATGCCGCTACGCGCGATCTTCTCGAAGGTCTTCCCCGCCCAAAAGTCGTTTGATTTGGCGCTGAAAATCTTTGAGACGGACGAACGGTTCGCGGGACTGCAACTTGGACTTTGCCGCGTCTCTCGCGGGTGGTTCGCGGTCTCCGTGATACGCGACGAAAGCGCCCTTTGACAAATGCGCGGCGCTGAGAATAGCAACAGGATATAGACGCCGATGGAATATACGACGCGGTACGAATCGCCGTTGGGCGGCTTGACGCTCGCGGGCGTCGGCGACGCGCTTACGGGAATATGGTTTGACGGTCAGGCGCATTTTGCGCGGACGTTAGACGCGCAAAGCCAGGAAGGCGCGCTTGCGGTTTTTAACGAAACGAAACGTTGGCTCGATCTCTATTTTCGCGGAGAACGTCCGGACTTCGCGCCGAAATTGACGTTGAAAGGAACGGCGTTTCAACTGGCGGTTTGGGAACTGTTGCTTAAGATTCCCTACGGCGAGACGCGAACTTACGGGAACCTGGCGAAAGACGTCGCGAATCGCTTTGGACGCGAACGCATGTCGGCGCAAGCGGTCGGGGGCGCGGTCGGTCGCAATCCTATCGGTTTGATAGTTCCCTGTCATCGCGTGGTCGGAGCGAACGGGGCTTTGACCGGATACGCCGCGGGACTCGATAAAAAACGGCGGCTACTAGAGCTAGAACAAGGGAAATCAACGTCGGTTCTCTTTTCCAAATAGGAGACTGTATTCTTTAAACGCCGCCTCGACCGCGCGGGCTCGACGAAGCGCCGCGCGGTCGAAACAACCCAACAACTACCACAAAAAAAACGGAATCGGAGCGAGAAAAAACGCAATTTCCAGCGTCTCGTCCGCCAACTTCAATTTGTTTCTAAGATTCTTTATCATCGCGTCGTCCTCTTACTTATTCTCGACGTTCTAATAGCGGATACGGAAAATCGAGAATCTTTGCGCGTCAAATTGAGAAATTTTGAAAATTTTCCTGAAAAAAACTAAAGAACGCCGCTAAACGTAATCTCGCTTAGCGGCGTTCTCTTTTAACTCGACGCGTCAAACGCGCGGTTTTCTATTTCTCACCTGCTCACCTGAGAGGCGGATACTTTCTCCTTGTCTTTTTACCAAAGCTCGTAGAATTTTTTCGGTTCATATCCCTTCTTTTTTGCGGCTTTAGTAACGCGTTCACAATCTTCAGGACTCAGTTGATCAAAACTTTGCGAATAATGTATAGAAAAAACTCCCAAAATAAAAACAGAACAAACCAGAAACCGTCCCTCAGAACTCAGAACCAAAGAGGAACCAACACTCGTCCGCGATTAACGAACCAAATAGAATTTCTTTTCGAGATCACAACTTCGCTAATCAGAATCCGACTATCATTATACTTTACTCCTGGAAAAGGAAAGACGCAAATTACAAAAAAAGCGTTTTTTTTGTTTTTTGCTCTTTCGTATACTTCCGCGTTTGAAAAATGTGAAAAACCGAGTCCTCGTTCTTTTATTTTTTCCACAATAGAGGTAGAATATGAGAAATTACACAATGTATCAATCGGTTTTGCGTATTGCGCGGGTTATGCGTTCGCGCGAACGCGCCGATCCTGCCTTGGGAGTTTAGTAATGAATAAGTTTGTAATTCGCGGAGCGCTCGTCGCGAGCGTCGCGTTAGCGTTTTGCGCGTCGGCGGTATTTCCAACGTTTGGAGCGGAAAAGAAGGCGAAGAACGTGATTCTGCTCATTGGCGACGGAATGGGATTCAACTGCGACGCCATGGATTCCTACTGGCGCACTGGCAAAGCGTCCGCGCTTTCGTTCCAGTCTTTCCCAGTCAAAGGCGCTTCCGCAACCTTCTGCGTGCATAAACATAGCGACGGACGTACGGATTTCAACATTGATACGGACAAAGGCTACGACCCCGAAAAATATTGGAGCGGAGCTGAAGGTATCAACGCGCGTCCCCATACGAATTGCGAAACGACGGACTCCGCGGCTTCCGCGACCGCGCTCAATTCCGGTCAAAAAACGGTCGTCGGACGTATAAACTACTCTGGAGCCGAAAAACCAATTGAGAATTTCGCGGATCAAAACTACAAAGCGGGTCGTTCGGTCGGAGTCGTTTCCACGAACCAGTTTGCCCACGCCACCCCGGCGGGCGCAAGCGCTCATAATATGAACCGCAACAACTACGAAGAAATCTCGAAAGAACAAATCGAAGATCTGCCGATTACGGTTCTCATGGGTTCCGGACACCCCGGCTACAACAATGGTCGTCCGAATACCAAAAGCCCCGACGAATGGAATTACCAGTATGTCGGCGGGCGCGCGATCTGGGAAAAAATCAGCAAGAACGAAGGATATAAGGACTGGACGGTCATCGACGACCGCGCGGACTTCATTAAATTAGCGTCGGAAACTCCGGACACGAACGCCAAACTTCCGAAACGTCTCATCGGTCTTGCGCGAACGACGGGCGACATTCCCGCGCTCGACGGCGACGCGGACGATCCGGACTCCATGGTCGAACGCTTTACCAAAGAGACGGTCGACGCGCTTCCGACCCTCAGGGAAATGACCCTTTGCGCGCTCAACGTCCTTGCGCAAAATAAAAACGGTTTCTACCTCATGGTCGAAGGGGGCAATATCGATCACGCGAACCACACCAACAACGCCGCAAACTGCGTTTTGGAACTCGCCAGCTTCTCTAAGGCCGTCGACGCCGCTATCGAATGGGTTGAAAAATACTCCTCCTGGGACGAAACCCTCATGATAATCACCGCGGACCACGAGACGGGCGGACTCTGGGGCGCCGGAACCTACGACGACGTCAACGAGGATGGAAAATTCAAGGCGAAGGACGACGTATTCAACGGGTTTGAACCGGTCGCCGTAAGCGCCAAGGGCGAAGTTCCGGAAGTTCAATACCTGACGACGGGTCACTCCAACGCGCTTGTTCCGGTCTACATTAAGGGCGCGGGCGCGGAAAACTACTCGAAATTCATTCGCGGCGAAGATAAAAAAGCGGGTGAAATGTGGAATTTCAGCGGGAAATATATCTACAACAGCGATATTTACAATATTATGTCGACGGCCTCCGGCGTTAAATGAACCCGGTAAAATCGGTTGACGTATAACAAAAAAACGGCGCGTTCCGAAAATCGGGGCGCGTCGTTCTTTTTTTCCCAATTTAAGTAGACGACGCGTATATATTTCTTGATTTATAATTTCCGTTTTGCTAAAATTCGGATTAACTATATTGAGC
>CAYUUL010000013.1:0-53036 GCA_964447865.1 uncultured Planctomycetaceae bacterium
AAACGGAATCCTTCAACCACAAGACATTGCTTGAAAGTTTTCCGAGCTCCAAGTTTTTACCAGAATTAACATTTATTGTGGCATTATCATCAAAGTCTAAACTTCCCAACTTGTTTGAACGCAGGACATTTACAGTTCCATGCGATCCCAGCTTGATTTCAGAATTCACCGACGTAGCGTTTTCTGAGGCAAGGTTGAGTTTAGCATAGGCGTCGTACGCGGCCACTACGCCACCCCAGTTAGAGTTATCCCCACTAAGGGTCCACGGCGTAACCTCGCCAGAAGCGTCCTTCACATTATCAAGTAGCAACCAACCATTTCCATTCAGATTTGCCGCAATTGTCGTTGAAGTATTCTTACCAGACAGTTCCAGTTCATCCTTATCCCCAATAACAATCGCCCCTCCACGGGAAGCGTCCAAATTATTCAGAGTAATGGTCTCTCCCGACGTCGTAGAATGTTTGAACACCCCCTGCGGACCAAGTACGATCGCAAAGTCATTACTAGCATACATACCCGATTCATAATGGTTCTCACCAAGCGATAGGGTTCCTTCCTCCACGTTGACCGAATTAACATCAGAATTATTGTTTAAATTCATGGTCCAAGCGCCCGAACCAAGCTTATTTATATTAGCGCCATCATTCCCAACAATTCTACCTGAATAAGTCAAATCCCCGTTATCGAAGTCAACGACAAGATTTTTTGCCCCGACGTCAACGGTTCCATTTCCAGAAGAAGACAATCCGCCTACGAAAGCGTTATTCGTCGAAACATTCGCGAGATTTAACGTACCAGAATTGACGTCAGTATACGCCTGTTGCAAGGCGCCAAGCACGTTGTATGTCGCCCCAGCCCCGACGTCAATACGCAGTCCACCATTTCCCGACGTTGTTCCTTCGGCATAAATATCTTTTACTTGCGTAGTCGTTCCATCAAGGGTGACAGGATCGATCGTAAGATATCCGGAATTCGTAATCAAATTATTCGAGAACCGTAATCCAGCGTTCGCGTCATCAGTATTCAAGACGAAAGCCAAATTCGAATCACTATTGGAAACAATATCAGCATTTCCAAGCGAGCTATACCAATATCTTCCCTCATCGTCAGCATAGGAATCGACGTCGACCACAATTCCTCCGGTCTCTAACGTCAATTGAGCAATGGAGTTTCCACCGACATAAGTCGTATTTCCGTCCTCGTCAGTGACAAGTCCGGTGTTAGTCAAATGAATATTCGCACCGTCATTAAGCCGGAACACGATTTCTTTATTGGAATTATTATTGGCGGTAATCTTACCGTTCAAAGTAGCGGATCCACCAGCAAGAATCAAAGGATTCGAGTTCCCGTCTAAGACGATATCGTTTGCTAAAGTGATACCGTCAGCAAAGTCGAGCGACGCAGTTTGATCGTTGGAGTCTGAACGAGTATAGAAAACCTTTCCATCGCCAAAAGCCCCGTCGTTCTTGACCCGAATGGTACCGCCATTAAGGACAGTATCAAAGACCTTTTCCCCATCGGGATCACGACTGTCTCCCGCTAATGTAAGAGCGCTGTCACCATTTTTAACGATTTTTCCGGGGCCAACGAATTTACCGGCATAAACGCCATCTTCCCCATCGCCGGAAACCGTCAAAGTTTGAGAATTGAGATCAATAGATCCGGTCGTACCTCCATTCAAATTACGAACAGTCTGACCAGCATTCAGATTTACAGTCCCTTCCTCAACGTTTAGCCCCGAATAGGAACTGATTGCCCCCGTAACGTTAGCGACAAGCGTCCCTCCTTTAACGGTCGTATCTCCGGAATAGGAGGAATCGGTAGCATTTAGGACGAGCGTTCCATCACCAGTCTTAATAACCCCACTCGTATTTTCGTAATTTCCATTTTCATCGGCAACAATTTTGCTCGACCCAGCGTAACCTCCAATGCTGTCGGAAACAACATAAGTTCCCCCTTCAGCCACCTGAATGGTGAGATCGTTGAGCAGGAAAATTCCCTTACCGATAGCTTCACCATCTTGCGCAGAACCACCGCCAGCTTGACCGGCCTTGATCGTTCCGCCATAAATTTCGCTAAAGCTATTCTCGCTGACGTCAACAACTAGATTAGCGTTTTCCCCGACGAAGATAGCGCCTCCAAGAGCGGCGCCACCACCACCGACGCCACCGCCGGGAGTACTACTAAAAGTCGTACTACTCACTGGGTCAACATAACCGCCGTCACCGGCGGCAAAACCGCCCTTACCAGCAGTAGTAGAACTGTCTCCACCAGCGCCACCGCCGCCAAACCCACCTGCGCCACCAATGTGGGCGCCGGCGCCGCCGCCACCACCAAATCCACCAGCGCCACCGTTCGCAGTAGACGCGCCACCACCACCTCCGGCGAGTGAATTTCCACCTTCAGGCGTTGTGGTATCGGGCAAAGTGTGAGCATACGATTCAAGATCAGTTTTAGAGACAACCCCTCCGTCGCCAGCAGAAGCGGTGGAAGTAGAATCTGCGCCATTTGAATAGATACCTCCGCCATTCGCAGCGCCGGTCTCAAGTAGTTGTCCAGATCCCCCATTACCGCCGAGTCCGCCACCCGCGCCATAAGATTGAGAACCATAAAGAACACTTCCACCGTCGCCGCCAATAGCAGTACTATTCGCAACAGTAACATTCTTTAATACGACGTCGCCACTATAGGCATAAATCGCGGCGCCAGCGCCCATACCACCGCCGCCGGAACTAGCGCCCTCTCCGCCGTCTCCCCCTTTTGCATAGCAGTTTGCAAATTGAAGTGAGGACACAGAAATAGAGACGTCAGCCTCATCAGAGTCAATATACAACCCACGATAAGCGCCTGCACCATTAATAGAGTAGCCCGCTCCATCAATAGAAAGCGTACCACATTGTATCCCTACGAGATCCGCATTCCCGGTAATAACAGGAAGCTCCCCTTGCAGGGTAACGTTACCAGTCAAAACAATTTTGTAGTTAGCTCCAGTACTTTCGTTATATTCGGAGATTGCCGCGCGCAATCCATTGTAATCCGAAACGTAACGCGTTTCCGTTTCCGCTCCGAAAGCCATTGGCGCGACTCCGAAAAGAGCCAAATAAATGAGCGCACCCCTCAATTTTTTCGACTTTTTCGTCAGCTTTTTTGAAAAATGCATGGTTATCCTTCCTTGAAATTTCGCGCCTTATACGTTCACGACTTCCCCATTCGTTACGTTTACAGGTCACGCCAACTTGTGTAGCAACGTCTCCATACGTTGCACGCCACGACAAGAACCGATCCTCGCCATTCAATCACGATGAGTCTAGACAATTGTCCACACTACGCAACCAGGCGTTGTTTGGTTATATCGACTACAAGCATTCTTCAAACATTCTTTTTTTTGCTATTTTATTAAATTTTCGCAAAAAACTTTGAATCTAAACATTCGTCAAAGTTGGAGTCGTCGATAAAATGCAATGAAATGGTTAGGCAAGCATTTTTCTGACGTTTCTTATATTGGAACCGAAAAAGTATCAACTCGTACCAGTCGATATATTTTGCAAACATTCCTAAGCCTCTAGGGACAATTCCAATATCGTTTCTAAACGATAATTTGGCATACGCGCCCCGCGTGATCCATTGCAAGTATAAACATCTAACGGTTCGAAACCATCAATCGCGATGATACTGAAAACGTTTCATTGCGTCAATTGTCTTTTTCGTCAAACGAGACGTAGAACCCCCAATCTATTTACTTACTTATTTCAAACATAAAAAATTTATATAAAGAACTGATAATTTAGAAAAAAGTAATAAATTTTAACATTATCCATTAAAGTTGACAAAATAGGCTTGACTCCTTCCCCCCTTAGAGGCTATTATATTGTAAGATTCGTTGCATGCGATTCGAAGGTAAAAGTCGTGTTAAAAAAAAACGCTTTTAGTGAATTTCCTTTACGAAAGTACGATAGAAAATTAAAAAAGCGTTGTTTTTTTGTTAAGTTTTTCACGTTTTTTATCAAAAGAGCGTACAATTATCGCACGGTGTTTTTGCCGTGCTGTTTGTTGTTTTATGGGTAGAGTCCGTCATAACCGTCCATGTACAACAAATTGACGTGAAGTTGCGCTAACCCCATTTTTCGTGATTTTCTCGAAAGATTGCGCACTATATGTCGTTTCGTCGTACGCTTGTCCCCCCACAAGGTCGTTGCAGTCACACAACATTCTTGTATTACTCGCGTCCGTCGTTCAAATGCAAGTCGTTAAATTTTTCCTTTTGTCGTCGAAGAGACGTCTAGGGTAAATTATGCCTAAATTAAACACATCGTCACAGTCGACGTCGGCTATGTCTAACGCAGTATCTTCGGAATCCTTTCAACGCACATTTGAAAGTCTCTTTTCTCGTCGTCGCGACGGGAGTCGTAGTAATACGTTTCCCCATATCGTTGCCGCGCCGATCTATTATGAGTCTGGTTACTCCTATCCTCTTTTGGTATGGCTCCATGACGCAGAAAAATCAGAGTTGGATCTTTTTGACGTGACGCCACGTCTTTCCACACGGAATTACGTTACAGTAGCGCCACGAGGTCTTGTCCGCCAGAAGAAGCGAGTAATCCGTTCAATAGTGAACGATCGTCAAATAGAAGAAAAATGTTGGTTCGAGCCATGTAACGACTGGCCATCCGACAAGGACAGTATCTCAGAAGCGGAGAATCTCGTTTTCGACGCAATTTCTGAGGCGCGTTCGAAGTATAATATAAATCCGCGTAATATTTTTATACTTGGACATGGGACAGGCGGGGTTATGGCAATGCGCATCGCAATGCGTTATCCCTATGACTTTGCCGGCGTTGTTTCGATAGACGGCGTGTCCGAATCTCTATCGTCGTTACCTCTTCCCAGTTGGCGTTCACATCAAAATCTTCCCATTCTTATGACAGTTGGCGATCGACGTTCGACAACAGTTCCCCATCTAAGCGCGTCTCTTGCACGTCTTCTTCATCTTTATCACACGGCAGGTTTAAACGTACTAGTTCGTCAATACAATGAAGAAGGAACCGACCAGGATAGTCTCCAAGCGCGCATGGACAACGTGCTTGCGGACGTCAACCGTTGGATAATGGAACATGCTCTTCCTCCTCAAAGTCCACCCTCCAATTTTTTTCGTTACGCCTCTTGATCAGTAGGGATCTCAAAAATAAAAGTCGAACATAAGGAACAGTTGTGTTCGACTTTTGTTTGTTTTATACCTTTTTTCTTACCATCCATACAGATGAGTTCAAGCTTATCACATACAGAAGAATATTTGCAATCCAAAATAGCCCAAACGGAAGCTGAACTAAATAAGATCTTTCGCACGGTTCATCAACGTCTCGATCAACTTATTTCTGAAGAACGTTTATCCCAAATGTGCGCATACGCTTCACAAACGCATAGCAAAGTCCTGGACGAACCGTCCGTCTCTCGTTCAACGCCTTTTGAAAAAGAGCAGATAGAGTACCAATTACAACTTGGCAGTACCCGACTTACTCCCCAGCAACTTTCCGAACTTACCGAGGGAACAATCGTTCCCCTTCTCGATTCGACGTCTGGACAGATACAAATTTGGAGTAACGGGCGTATATTTGGTCGGGGAGTACTACTTGTCGTCAACGGACAATTCGCAGTCAAATTAGAAACAATAGAGTAAGCGCGTTAAATAGATAACGCGTCTCGCTGAAATGAATCCAACGGAACGCGTCGTTTTATGAAAAAATATTTTAAGACTCACCACTGACAATAGTTTTTCACAGGTTTAAGTTCAGTAATGTAGAGATTCTTAAACCACACCTGGCAATTGTGGTCTTGAAGTAAAAGTCTTCCAACAGTCGTAGAACAATATTCTTTTGTATCCTTGAACTTACTCTTAACAACGCCTTCATTCCATTCCTTCGACCCTACGTCAACAGACATAACAAGTTCGCCGTTTAAGTAATGCTCAATGTGGTTACCAAGCACGACAATTTTTCCCTTATTAAATTCCCCCATTTTAATCTTAGGGGCGCCTTCACGAGGAACAATAACGTCATAGAGAGCGGCAGTTTGATATTTCGGAGGATTTTTCGGATCATTTATATCGTCGTAAATTTGATATTCATATCCCATTCCCCACCCTTCTTTGTTCCAAGATCGATATTTAACCCCGCTATTTCCTTTTTCCGCAAGTTTGAATTCGAATTCCCATATAAAATTTTCATATTGTTTCTCAGTATAAAGATCTCCGGCATTTTTCTCACGAAAGATACAACCGTCTTCGACTTTCCAACCTTCACCGGGCTTCTCTCCTTTAACATTAGTCCAACCAGTAAGATCTTTTCCATTAAACATCGACGTACGTACGCCGACATATTCTTCCGGTTGTTGGAAAGGCTGTACAAACCTATGAGTAAAACAAGAACGCAACCTCGGAAAAACTTGCGCTTGCGCGTTAGAAGACGAAAAGAAGGCAGAAGACGCCATACACAAAATAACGGCATTAACTAAAAAACAACGGTACATTATTGTATTCTCACAAGTTCAGGTACGAAATATCAACATTATAAACGTCGCGCGTCAAGTTTCCCAATAACTCCAACACACACTATTTTATTGTAATTCCTTACACAAATAAGTCAAAAAATTTTACCTAAATTTAGCAAGTTACGCAAGCTATCATTTATAACAGACATATCATTTTAATATTAAAACAAATCCAATAACATCATATACAACGACCACATATATTATTTCAGAAAAGACCACTTGCACTAGAGTTCACATAATCATTATAATCAGAACTACGATATTTTGTTCGTAGATATTTGTTAAGCGCCAACGCTTATCCTTGTTAAAAGATGAAAGATCGTTTTGTGGATTTAAGAAAGTTAGTAAAAAACGCGTTCCTCAAACGCTCAAATACTGAAATGGCGTTTTTTAGAATAACGTATATAACCACGCTCCCTCTAACGCTTGTCTGCAGTTTCGCTAATTCTCAAGAAGTTGGTCGCGAATATTCACCATCAACGCAACTCAACACCCAAATGGCAACACGAACTTATTACGACGGAGCAGAAACCCTTGGACGCGTGGGGCACGAGGCAATACTTCGGCGCGATATTCTGCATCAGATTAAGAAATTAGCCCATATGCGTTATCTAGAGGAAATCGAAAAGATTCCCGAAGAAGAACGTGAAAAGGTACGTCAAGATTACAAGAACGGGATCTTAAATCAGTATCTAAACAGCCCAGAGGCTTTTTCAAACATTCTTGACAACCACATTCGCAAGTTGTTATTTTACAACGATTATATTGTAAGCCGTCCTAAAGAACAGGTACAAGAACAAACGCAACAACTCGAAAAAGAATTCGACAAACACGTATTACCAGATCTTGAGGAAAAGTTCAATTGTAAAAATGTCCTCGAATTAGAGAAATATTTTGACGAGGAAATCCAGAGTGATTTCGCCCAGGAAAAAAGAATATTCCTCCAACATACCCTCGGCGATCTCTGGATGGGCTATAACTTGGGCGAAGAGGAATTTTCCCCGACGCTTTCCGATTTGAAGCGTTACTATGAAGCGAATATTGACCAGTATCGAGTAACAGCTAAAGCTCGTTGGCAGGGTATGACAGTTTATTATGGCGTAGGAGTACGAACCTTAGAAGAAGCGCGCAAGAAGATCGCTCATATGGGGAACGCAGTTCAAAGCGCTAAAACGACGGAACAAGAGGCATTATTTGCGGAAGTGTGTAAGGTCGACTCAGAAGATTCGTGTTCATCTCGCGGCGGTTATCGCGACTGGACGACCAAAGGCGAACTTGCTTCAAAGGAAATTGAAAATGCGATATTTAGCGAAGAATTACCTATAGGAGCATTGAGTCGTATTATTGAAAGTTCCAGCGCCTTGTCCATCATACGCGTTATCGAACGCGAAACGGAACGCATAAAGCCTTTCACAGAAGTACAAGAAACAGTCCGTGAAGATTTAATAGAGGCCAGAACCGAGGCAATGAAGCAAAAATATGAAGAACGTCTTAGCGATCGTTTCAAAGTCGAGATTTACGCATTAACGCCCGAGGAACGGGAAAAATGTTTCCATTCGGCTAATCGAGAGGAAACCTCAGCTAGCGGTCGTCCAATTTACTAACACATATTATTTTCATTTTAACGACAGGATCCATGCATTCTTTCGAAGCAACGCTTCTTTCCTCTTTTCCTCTCGAAGCTTGGTCACACCATCAGACGTCTCTCGCAGTTTCAGGCGGCGCAGACAGCGTGGCATTATTACGAGCAATGGCGTCGGTTGCAGAAACCTCCGGAGTGAAAAAAAATTTATCGGTTATTACGGTGAACCACTGTTTACGCGGTAATGAGTCGGATGAAGACGCTCAATTTGTTTATAATCTTGGAACCGCCCTAGGGGTCAGAGTATACGTTAAGACGCTAGATCCGCAAGAACTCCAAGATGAAACAAAACATAGCGGAAGTTTGGAAAACGCGGCTCGTCTCTTGCGCTATCGAGCGCTTTTCGAAACTTGTAATGAAATTGGGGCGCGTTTTTTAGCGACGGCCCATCATCGCGACGATCAACTTGAAACAACGCTCTTTCGTTTGTTTCGAGGAACTGGTCTCGAAGGGCTTCGCGGCGTCTGTCGCATACGCCCCATCGACGAATCTTTGACGATAATCCGTCCTTTACTGAAGATTAGTCGCGCAGATGTAATTGCTTATCTCCAAGACCTTAATCAACCCTACCGAACGGATTCGACTAATATTTCATCCCTCTTTGTACGCAATCGAATTAGACACGAACTTGTTCCACAACTTGAAGCAATCTTTCCCAATAAATGGCAAAACTCCTTGCTACGACTATCTCAAATTGCCGAAGAGACAGAAAATTATTTTAATGAAGAGCTCTCGAAACTCGACATACAAATAGCAACGGCGTTTCAAAAAGAACACGCGTATCGTCAAAAACTTTCGGAACTCTCAGTTTTCCCTTCCCAGCAAACAGGAACTTTTAAGAACGCGCTCGAAATTCCCCTTCAACCTTTACAAGAAGTTCATGAACTCATTTTAAGAAGATACTTTCGAAGACTTTGGAAGAAACAAGGTTGGCCGCTTGGCGAGATGGGTTCTCACGAATGGAAGCGTCTAACTCAAGCGGTTCAACAAAGGAAACCAGCGAATCAATTTCCGGGTAATATCGCGGCATCATTTCCCAACGACTCAACGTTACGATTAGAAAGGAAAGCGTCCCATTCCAACGCTTAGAGGAACACGCCGCCAGTTTCGTTCAAAATACTCCCAGTCGTCATACGAGAAGCGTCCGACATGAAATAGACGAGTATTTCGTTGTATTCGTCCGGTTCTATAATTCTTCCCATTGGCGACAACTTCGCAGCGCGATCCCGCAACTTTTCTTCCGACTCCCCAAGCGACTCCTTAAGAGCAATCTCGCCTTCCGTCGCAGTCCACCCAAGCGTCAGATAATTACAGCGAATATTTTCGTTAGCATAGTTATGCGCAATGTGTTCCGAAAGAGTATAGAGAGCGCCTTTCGAACAAGCGTAAACAGCTCGATCTTTCAAACCTGCCCAAGCATGCGGCGACCCAACAATTACAATTGATCCTCCGCGAGCAAGTCTCATATATTTAATCGCCTGTTGACAGCAGAAGAAACAAGCGCGAAAATTGACGTTCATAACACGCTCAAAAGTTTCGACGTCACAATTGTCAAGCGCGGCGACAGAGGTTATTCCGGCATAATTCAACAGGCCGTCGATTTTTCCAAAATTGTCTGCGGCAACGTCGCATAACTTCCGGCAATCATCCACATTTTCTAAATCAGTCCGAACAAAGACGACCTTTCCCCCTAGTCGGTCGATTTTTTCAATTATATCTTGGGCGGCATATTCATCCCTCCCCCCAATCACAACAATTGCCCCTTCTTGGGCAAAAGCCAACGAGGCAGCGCGTCCGACGCCTTTTGTCCCCCCCGTTATTACAATAACTTTTTCTTCAAGCTTTCCTTTTGTAGTCATTTTTCCCTCGGGCAACATATGTAACAATTCACATCGTTTCCACATTTCTCCCCACTTCATTCAACGATTTCCCCAATAACCATAACAGGTCCAAACCAAACGTTACGTCCTTGAAACTTTTGTTCCGCAAGTTCTTTCTCGGGGTCTTGTAAACTAGATCTAACAGGAGATCTATCCGGTTGTTCCGAATCAAGCACGACCTTAACTTCATGAACAATATTGGGGTCGAGGGCATTGGCGAATTCAAGCGTCGCAAGTCTATGGTACGTACAAAAGCTATCGAAGCGCGGAACAGGAGAATTCGATTTTTTCCCATCCACAGTAATCCACACTTGTCCAGCATTTGGTCCCAAAACATCGTAAATACCGACATAGGAACCTTTAAATTTAAACGACAACATCGCACCGGGCGCATCAGACGTAAAAACGGCGTCTCCCAGTCGTTGTTTCGTCCAAGCCAACGGGGAATCGTTTTCCAAAGGTCTCCATTCCCCCGACAACTGCGACTCTTTAATTGGGACAAGTTTTGCGGCTTCGTAGTTGTCGTTATCAAAGGGAGTTCTTGCCAATTTTTTATTCCGAAGTTCAACGGAAGGAAAGTTTTTTTCCTCATTTTGCAAGCGCATTTTTTCAAAGGCATTACAAACAATTTTAGTATAAATTTCGTGTCCTTCCTTCAAAGGATGAACGCCATCTTTTGAGAATAGTATTTTTCCTTCTTCCGGTTCCTCAGCTTGGTACGTAAGCTTCCCTTCCTCGTGCATTTCGACAACTTGCGGATTGAAATCAAGAGTTGGTATTCCGTAAAACTCGGCGATTTCTTCCATTGCCACGACAGACGCAGGCAATTTGTTTACAAGGTATTCGTTTTCATGTCCAAGTCTATACGTATAAACGAATACAATATCGGTATTGAGATCATGTTTCCAAATCTGTCGAACAATACCTTCCATTTGTTTACAAATTCTATCTTTACTAGTTCCTCCATCGTTGACGCAAAACTCAACAAAGACGAGATCAGGCTTGTACCGCAACACGTCAAATTCTTGCCTAAATACGCCGAGATCACTTCCAGTACCACCAATAGCGGCATTGATCTCAACAAATTTAGTATTCGGATACATTCCACTAAAACCAGCAAGGGTTTGGACGCGCCACCCATCGGCAGCCGTAATCGATCCGCCAAAGTAAGCGATTCTAACCTCGTCGTTTTCAGTAAGTTTCGACAGAAAATGCGGAATTCCATCACGAAACCTTTCAATATTCGGCACACAATTAACCGCCGCGAAGGAATTTGCCACACACCCCAAGACGGAGAGAATAAAAAACAAGACGGCACGCTTAAACATATCATAGCCTCATTCAAACTGATACAATCGATAATTACGAATATAATTGAGCGCAGGTTCCGGGACTTGGAATCGAACGCTTTCGTTATTGGCAATTTTTTTGCGAATCAAGGAAGAGGAGACTTCAATCATCGGAGCGGTAATAACTTGTTTTTTAAACTCACTAATACGCTTTTCAGACGCAAAGAGTCTCGCGGCGTCAAAGTCTGGTTCAGGAAACCCAGCGCGCTGAGCAATAACAATCGACGCTAACTCACAAATTTCCTTCGGCTCTTTCCAGTTTGGAAGATCATTAAACGTCTCAGAACTCAAAATCAAAAAGAGTAGATCGTCGGGTTGTTTTTCATGAAAGAAGCGCAAGGTATCGACCGTATAACTTTTACCAGGCGTTTCAATTTCACGTCGAGACACCCCAAATTCGGAATATGGTTCGAGTGTAGCTTGCAACATTTTGTAGCGAATCTCGGCATTCACGCGCACATTTTTTAAATGCGGTGGCACGCCTAGCGGAATAAACTCAACGCGATCCAACTTCAATTGGTCTCGCGCAGTTTCCGCTAAAATTAAGTGTCCAATGTGCACAGGATCAAAACTACCGCCATACAAACCTAATCTCATAGATAAGACCTTATAAATTTAACGACGGCAACGCACAATCGAGTTTATCTCATTTTGCGCAACGCCGTCGTCAACGAAAAGAGGATCTGTAGCAGTAAACCACTACCAATTAGTCCAGCTCAACTTAATCGGGAATCCAAAGTTTAGACCCACTCTGAGCTCCTCCATTATTATCATCACTTCCCGGAGTCCACAATCCGCTTGTTTTTTCTTCAGTAACTTGTTGTTGAGTCGCCGCACCATTCAAATCCACGGCGGGACCAGCCGCGGCGCCTTGTCCGGCACGCAACCGATACGCCTCGGCAAGACGCGCTTGGGTTTGCGCTTGCGCATTGAGTTCGGCAAAGAATTGCTGAAGGGTTTGTATAGCTTCGGCGTCATCTTTATGTTCAGTAAACACATGTTGCGCCAAGGCCTTTACCTTATCAAATTCCTGTCGTCGGAAACGCGTCATGATTTCAAGGACATTCCACTGGCTATCCGACTTTCCTACAGAGTCGGCATACTTTGCAGCCTCGGTAATAAGCCGTAAAGCTTCATCCGAATCTTGTTTTAGGAGAGCCGCGTCAACGATAATCGAATATGCAATCGCGCGATCATCATAAGATTCTTCTTCCGCAGGTCTTTTCATGAATTCCCGGGCAAGTTTTTCCTTAACATTTCTCGGAGCGACAAGGTGCGCAATCTGCAAAAGTTCCGCAAGGGCATTGACGCCGCACTTATCAACCTTGAGTCTGTCCCAACGCCACAGAGGAACTTGACGGAAGAATTCGGCAGTATCTTCCGTCGTCCGAAATTCTTCTGGCGGAACGATAGGTTCAGGCGCAGGCAGATTTGCTTTTCCACGAAGTAGCGCCACAATCTTTTCGCTATAATCAGGAGTAAAGGCGCCACCTACAACCCTAATCAAGGCTTCGACACGTCGATCTCCATTCGACTCGTTTAGCAGTTCTTTTGGAGATTTATTACCAAGAGAGGCGTATTTATGTTCAAACCATTTCTGCGCAAAATCGTTAAAAGCCTCGTCAAAAAGAGCTTCAAGATTATTATGACTTAATTTCGAAGGGTCTTTGAACTGTAAACGCGGCGTAGAAACGTTAGTAGTCCAAGCAATGGGTTGATCTTCAAGTTCTTCTTCCTTTTCCAGTTTTGGCAGAGACCCCAGAGCATCCTTCAAAGCATTTTCAATTGCGTCAGTTTCTCCTGGGAAAATAAAGAATTCCGCGCGCGCTTCCCTGGTAGTCGTCTTACCGTATACAAACAGGTATCCACACTGTTTAGCTACGTCGGCCAACTTTACGTTTTCGACTTTATCAGTCATAGGCATGTTCAGAACCACGAAGGCCATCTTCGGAGGAATATCATCCTCTTGCACAGCGGCGCGAATCCTGGGATTAGCAAGCAACAGATGTGAAGAAAGCAATTTTTCGTAGTCGGAAGCAAAGTTTTCGAGAGAGTAGACACGTTTAATCGTATACTGTACGTCGTCCCAAGACGGTTCCGTCAACAAAAAAAGAAGCTGTTCAACGTCAATCGCCGATTCACGATCAACATTATTGGCGGCAAGAAATTGCGCCATGTATTCACGAGCCTTTTCCTCGTTCATGAACCAAAATTCGACGAGTCCAAGGTTACGGTAAAGGTTTGGCCATTGGGGTCCGAGATCAAGCAATCTCTCCAAAGCGGCGCGTCCTTTTTTCCACTGCCCTCGAGTAAGAAACCCAACCGCTTCATCATATTCATTTTTCTTCGGGAAAGAATCAGGAGCCTTAAGGTCAAACACAATTTCCTTGAGCATAAGCGGGACAGAATCCGACCCTAAGCAACGATAGAGAAAAGCGTTGACAGCTTTGTCTTGCGACGAAAACGCTTGTAACTGTTTGGCAAGAGCAATCGCCTGAAAGAGCCGTCCCGATTCCAGGAAAGCAACGCCTACAGTCAGCATTGCCTGTACGATCGCCATTGGAAATTGATCCCCCTCGACAAATTCTAAGGAATCAACAAGGGCCGAAATCGCTTCCTGGGGCTTATCAGTAAGCGCGGCCGCAGTAGCAAGTTCGGTCAAAGCAACAATATTACGAGGCTCTCGTTCCGTGAACGCTTTCGCAGTCGCATACGCTTCGTCCCAAAGTCCAATCATCCTTTGGAAGAGACATTTAGCTTCGGTTAAGCATGCGCAATCAGGATTCTTTTTTAAGAGATTGTCGACAAAAGCCAATCCAGCGGCATACTGTTCGCCTTCAATCATTTGGTCAATTTGTTCCAGTTCTTTAAGATGATCTGGACAACAAAAACGAATTTTTTTCCCCCGACCGCCGGGACAAAGCGAATAAGAGTCGATCGCCATTGCGAATTCTCTCCAAAAAACTATCGGTTCCTCAACCCAAACGTCCATCGTTTGCAGGGAACCAAAAATCTCCAATAAAAAAGCGTCGCGTTATCTCTATGGGCAACGCAATACTCATTCTAAACGAAAGCGGCGTCAAATTCGAGGGGGGGCTTTTTTTATTAGGCGTCAAAAAACCTTGACCGTATCAGCTCCAAACCACCAACAAAAAAGCCCGACTCGTAAAAACAAGTTGGGCTACCGATTTTCAAATAGGACAAGAAAGTAGCACGACGTCAGCGTGAGCAAAAGCTCACTCACTCTCAGAACCGGGTTCAGTCTCCAACGACTCTGCCACCGTATGATTTTCGTCGTTCATAGCGCGTTTAGCTTTCGCCTTCTTTTGTGAAACACGATCAGTAGAAAGCACCTGACGAAGAAGAGCCGAAACATCTTCAAATTGCGCCTTGTTCGGAGCGCCGTTAGCGAATTGCATGATCGACTTTTGAGTTTTCTCAGTTAAGGAAAGTAAAATCGAGCAGACCGTACCATAATTAGGTTCATCAATAACAACGCCGCGCATACCATTTATTTCTTGCGATCTCGCGAAAGCGCCGCTTGCCGCAGCTAAAAAAGCGACAGAAGAATCGAGACGATGAAGCGTTAGCAGACGGCGAACGTATTCCTGGCGATCGTCCTCACGGTCATCCATTCGATTACCGGTTATAAGGTGTAATCCCGGCTTGAGCATCTCAACCCCAAGCTCATTTCCTCCATAAACAGCACCGCCACAAGTCCGATCAACACAAAGAAAATTCACCCCAGCGTATCGACCAGTCGCCAATTCCTCTTCAGCGCGCCGTATGGCTTCATTCGCATTCTGGCACGCAAGCAATTCCTTACAAAGCGCCCCGCGTGAACGCGGGCTGTAAGGAACATTACGTTTAGGAGCATTGATCGCGGCCACAAACAACCCATGCTGATTAACGCCACCCCAAGTTCCACCAGTTTTTCGGTCGACGCCACACACAACACGGGGGCGTCCCGACTGAATTCTCGGCGGTAAAAAAGGGCGATCGTACGCTTCTTCACGATTGAATGCGAGGAGAATCGGCGCATCATTAAGCGTCTGATATTGTATTGCTAAAATTCCCATAACACATCTCGCTTCCTTTCACAGAGCAAGGCAACCATTCAAGGGCCAACTCGGGAAATCAACCGCACCCTAATCAAATTAAAAACGAACACGGACCCCACATTCCGTACGCCCCCCAAGAAGCGCACATTTTACTCAACAGAACAATAGGCACGCTAACAAGGGCCAGCATCATGACAAACATCAAAGATTTCCTGAAGACGTCATTTCAGCATAAAAGCGCACGAGACAGCAAACGAGCGGAATCGAGGAGGGCTCGTCCACGTCAAAACCAGGGAACTGGAGAAAACCTAAAAAAATTGTTCTCCCCCCCCTTGTCTATTAATAATGATACAAAACACGCAAAAATAAACCCCACTTTAGGGGGTAACCCCTTGTTTTTTTAAAAAATCAATCGGCAAAAAACATACCTAATATGGTGCGAGACATTTTATCCTTAGTTGTAAAAAAACCCACAATAAATTATTAGATATTGGGAAATTTTCATTTTCTTCCAGCATGGATAAAAGATAATATACTTTGAACAATATATACAACTTATCAAAACTTTTACGACAATATTTTAAAATTCCCAATTCATAAACATACAGTTTTAAACGTCCACTCCAGTCAAGAACGTTTAAATCAATACAATTAACACCATTGTTGTTTTCAATCTTTTCTTTAAAGATTTTATTGAGAAAATAGAGTAAAAAGATGGTAATTCTTGACTTCACCCCCAACGTGTGCTTATATTATTAGCGTGGAGTTGTTGTGTATCGACGTCGCGACAGCCTTTTTTGCCTCATGGCGTTAGCTGTTGTTCGGCTCCTCACTTTAGCATGTTAGCGTCGATTAAAGTTAATTCCGACCCCCGGAGAAGACAATTATGTTGGAACGTTTGCTTACTCGCCAACGTATAGTATCAGGCACGCAAATATTGGCCGGCGTCGTGGCGGTCGCCTTTTCGATCGAACTTGCGTACGCTCAATCTCCGGCGGCTATGGGCGTTTACAACAGGGCAAATTCTTCGTTTGGTTCCGGCGTATCGCAAGAAATTAACCCCCTTGGAATGGGTTCAACAAACACCGGCGTCAATCCAATGCAGATGGGTTCGTTGTCGATGGGAACCGACGGTTTGACAAGCGGAACGATTTCCACCAAAGAAGAGTGGAAACCCATGCAAGTCAATACTCCTGAGTACGTATATCATGGACATGAAGCCGATCAGGCGAAAGCAGATCAGGCGATAACTTCTTTACAAATTTTCCCTTGGGAAATTCAAAAAAGTAAAAACGGTCAATATGAAAGTTATTCGATTCTTAGTTCCAGTTGCGACAAAACCGCCAGGTTATGGCAACTTGAGGGAGAATTTGACCAAGAAACGGGAGAATTTACGGTTACTGGCGGTCGAGTACTTAGGAAATACGAGGGAGTTCATCGTCAGGGGCTAACGTCAGCCACAGTTTCGCCAGATTACAAATATGTTTTAACCTCTAGTTACGATGGAATCGGGCGTCTCTGGAATATTAAGAGCGCTGAAAACACCAAGGCCTACCTCGGAGCGAAAGATCGGCTTTGGACAATTAAAGTTTCGGACTCTGGCGAATATGTCGCGGCAGCTTGTAACGACGGTCGCGTGTACTTCTGGGAGCCACTGACAGTTAAAAAGCTCGCAACACTTCCGAATCGAGAGGACGCTTTCCTGCTTGGCGAGGGCCATGAAGAAGACGGTCATGAAGGACCAGTGTTTGACGTTTCTTTCTCCCCAGATAGCGACTACGTTGCAACAGCGGGAGCCGACGGCACAGTCCGTATTTGGAATCTTAGGTTATTACGCCAAGTATCGGTAATTCAAGCAGGAGACGACAAGATTTATTCCGTCCAATTCTCCGACGATGGGAATTATCTCCTTACCGCGGGTCGAGACAAGAGCGCTCGTATGTTCAATGCGGCCACAGGCGAAGAGGTTTGTAGATTCGTAGGTCACACAGGCGCCGTTCGTAAAGCGATTTTTGCGGGCAACTACGTTGTAACATGCGGCGACGACCAAACGGCAAGAATTTGGAGCACAAGCGCCACGAACGAATTGAATTCACGAAACAACACGAGGGGCGCGTCAAACGGATCTCGAATGATGGGTGGTAGTTCCGTGGAATATGGATCTATGGGGTACGGTTCCATGGGCTCAGAATCCGGTTATCCAGGGAGCAACGCGGGTCGTAACGGTGAAAAGGCGGAAGCAACCGGTAAACCAACGCGCGAACCGGGTAAACCCAAGGGAACTGAACTTGTCTGTTTTAATACGGGAAGCGCAGTGTTCTCAGTTGCAATTTCGAGCGATCTTGTCTACGTAGTGACAGGAGGCGCCGACGGTCTCGCAAAGGTATGGCACGTTCCCGGTTACGCTCGCTATTACGGCGATTCTCAATCTGCTGGCAATAACGGAAGTTATAATTCAAGCAGGGGTTCCGGTTATGGTTATGGTTCCGGTTATGGAACGAACGTGTCGGGTTATCCTAACACAACGCGTTCTACAAACGGCAGAAGGTGAGTATTAAAACTTCTTCAGTCTTGATAAATGGAAGCCGACGTTGTTTTTCGACGTCGGTTTTTGTTTTCTTAGTTAAAAATCTTGTAATTGAACGGTTATGCTAAGACATAAAGTATAGCCTATGAAAGGAATTTAAATTATGTACGTATACAAATCGTCGCTAACAGACTTTTTTCAACTTAACGACGGAAGAAGAATTCCTTGCGTTGGTTTTGGAACCTGGCAAACCCCGGACGGCGAAACGGCAATACAGAGCGTCAAAACAGCGCTCGTATCCGGTTACCGTCATATAGACACCGCGGCGGCTTACAACAATGAAGAAGGCGTTGGACAAGGTTTGCGCGAATCAGGTTTAAAACGAGACAAGATCTTTGTCACAACCAAACTTTGGAACGCAGACCGGGGTTATGAATCGACCCTGAAAGCCGCTCAACTTTCCTTACAAAAGCTTGGGCTCGAATATATAGATCTTTATTTGATCCACTGGCCGGCCAACGACAAAGTGTACGACGATCCGGTTGCAGTCAACGAGGCGACATGGCGCGCCTTTGAAAAGCTTCAAGACGACGGTTTAGTTCGTTCAATTGGATTGAGTAATTTTTTGGAACCCCACATAAAACAGATTTTTAACATCTGCAATACCAAACCGGCAGTCAATCAAATCGAGTGTCACCCGGGTTACCCTCAATTTGAAACAATCAAGTTCTGTCAACAAAACGATATCCTTGTTGAAGCTTGGAGTCCGCTTGGTTGCGGACGCGTCTTGACAGACGAAAGGCTTCAGAAGATCGCCGACAAGTATGGAAAAACAGTCGCGCAACTTTGTATTCGTTGGGAACTACAACACAGGGTTTTACCATTACCTAAATCGACTCACGCCGATAGAATTATCTCTAACACTGAGGTTTTTGACTTCGTGATCGCCGAAGAAGATATGAAAGCAATTGACGAATTGCCAGAATTTGGCTACTCGACTTTTTCACCGTTCACTCTTTCCTTCTAAATCAATTAAAAAACCAAGCGTGCAATTTGTCAAAAATAAAAAAATAGCGCTTGCCAAGCATGATTATTGTGCTTAAATTGTAGATGTTTTGAGGCAAGATTGAGACGTGCTTAGCCTCAAATTTGCGCCCATAGCTCAATTGGATAGAGCATCGGTCTACGGAACCGAAGGTTATCTGTTCGAATCAGATTGGGCGTACTTTTCGTCTCTTGCGCCCATAGCTCAATTGGATAGAGCATCGGTCTACGGAACCGAAGGTTATCTGTTCGAATCAGATTGGGCGTACTTTTGCCGAGCATCAGTCTTGGCTTTTTTTGTTTCTTGTTGACAGTCCAATCTTTATTTCCGTTTTTTACGTTCTGTTGTTAGTCTCTTGCGTTGATAGTAGAACGTTCTGGATCGAAAATTTAAAGTAATATTGCGTTTAAGTGAAAAGAATTGAATAGATTACAATTCATTCTCAACGTTGAAACTGATTTCACATTCGAATTTCTCATATCGATCACGCCCAATTTGATCCATATGTAAAAAAGTATTGTTCAACGATAAAAAATCCTCTGAAACTGGAATGCGTTTTATAAATTTGTATAATCAAGAAGTGTTTTATATAAACAACCATTCAACGAAACGATAAATTATATTCCAGGTATGAGAAAACAATATTAAGCGCACGGATCATTCGCTATGGCAAGACCATTAAGTAAAATATCTCCCGACTGGTGGGATTACACAACCGTCGATTCTCAAATCCTTTCAGACGCGGCCAAACTAACGGAAGAAACGCTCTTTCAGTTATCGAGACCAGGCTTTCAAGTTCATTATTACGACACACTTGAAGAATTCTACGCGGCAGAAGCTCTTGAATACGTAGAAGCTTGGCGACTTGCCACAGCGGATAATCCGGTAGGCATTTGCGGACCAATAGGTCCAACCGAACAACTTCCAATTGTGGCGCGAATAGTCAACGCATTAGAGATCAATTTGAAGCACGCTCATTTTTGGGGAATGGACGAATGGGTTGACAACGGCGTTCCAGTAGGGATGGATCATCCTCTTTCATTTGCTAAATGCGATTTCGAAATGTGTTTTAATCGAATCGATAAAAACTTGAAGATGCCACTCGAAAATATTCATTTTCCATCCGGCGATTTATCGGCCTATTCTGCGACTTACGACCAGATACGTTGCGCGACAATGCAGGGAGGTCAAGGCGATACGAAGCACTGGGCGTTCAACGATCCCGTCAGGAGGGACGGTAACTACAAGGACGAACCGCCGACGCCTGAGGAATATCGTCAGTTTCGCACACGAGTCGTTGACTTACATCCAATAACGATTCTTCAAAACGCGCGGACTAGCGGCGGCGGCTATGTAGCCAACGTCCCGACTAAGGCGTGTACAGTCGGTCCTGTAGAAACCTGGAAAGCGGACAAGGTGAGTATTTGGCAAGCGGGCATGCACGACAATCCATTTGGCATGCGTCTTTCGGCCTTTATGGTCTCGCACAAACTTTGCGATTCGTCTGTTCCAATGTCCCTTCTTGGCGATCATCCTAACGTTCATTTTCATTATTATCGCCCAGCCATCAAAAAAGTCACAGCGGAAATGCATTGAAATACATTCACGAAGGATAGTAAGAGGATAACTATGATTGAAAGTGAAGTAACTCGGCGCGAATGGTTTAAATCGATAGGTCTTGGCGTTGGCGCGGCTGCGTTTTCGACCGTTGGTTTTACCAATCCTCAGTCGCGGGCAGATTTTGTGAGCCAATCAGACAAAACCCGCGGAAAATTACTCGACGGGAGCCAAGCCACCCCCAGCACAGTAACAGCAGACGGGACGATAATTCGTCCGAGCGTTGGTTTACCCAAGATCAGCGAAACCGACGTATTAGTCGTGGGAGCGGGTCCCGCCGGTTGTTGCGCGGCAATAGCGGCGGCGCGTCTTGGCGTTAAGGTAACGTTAGTAGAACGTTATGGTCATTTTGGCGGTCTAGCGACAGGCGGATTGGTACTCCATATTCTTGGTCATTGGACGAAAAAGGACGGCAAGTCGGTTCAAGCAGTTCAAGGAATAGGCGAAGAAATGATGCAGCGGCTTGAAAAAATGCCGAATGGAATCATTGATCGCGAATTTGCCAAGAATCCGACGCTTGACGCAGAGGCGTACAAATATTTACTTGTCGAAATGATCACGGAAGCGAACATTGAAGTTTTGCTCCATTCATGGTGTTGCGACGCAATCATGGGGGAGACGCTTGATCCAGCGACAGGTAACAAAGTAGTACGCGGCGCAGTAATTCAAACCAAACTTGGACCTCAAGCCATTCTTGCTAAACAAGTCGTCGACACAACAGGCGACGGGGACGTATTTTTTGCCGCGGGGGCCGCGCATACGCAACGCGCATACGATATTGGTCTAGTCAGTCGTATTGGTAATCTTGATCGAGTCAAGCCTCGCGAAGGAGTGAAGAAGCCGCGATTTCTTGGGGACGCCGAACCAGTCAAGGGCGTCCGCTGGGTCAATATGGGCGGACCTTCTCTCGACGGTTGTGACGTTCGCGTCCTTTCCAAACTTGAACTTCAACATCGTAAACAAATCTGGAAACAGGTCCAAGAAGTTCGTTCAACCCCAGGTTATGAAGAAGTCTACCTCATGGAGACGGCGCCACAAATTGGGGTTCGTATTACACGCGTGATTGAAGGGGTCGAAACAATCACGCTTGCGGCCGCGCAGGCCGGTAAAGAATATGCGGATTACGTTGCAATCGGCGGAGCTTGGCACGGCGATCATATTGGTTGGCAAATACCTTATGGGGCGCTTTTACCGAAGAATATAGAAAACCTACTAACCGCCGGTCGATCAATATCAGCGGAACCCCTTATGTCAGATTGCGTTCGCGTTTATCCCAACTGTTGGGCAAGCGGACACGCGGCAGGCGTTGCCGCCGCAGTAGCCGTTAAATCAGACGTAACAGCCCGCGCCGTTGATATTCCAGAAGTTCGACGACAATTACTTGCTCAAAACGCCTATCTTGGATAACAACCACGGTATGAAAGCATCGTCGCCCCCCCATGTTTCCTTTGTTAAGCGCGAAACAATCAAGCGTTATGTAGCGTTGACGTTTCGCGCCGTTTGCTTTTTGTTTTTTCTTTTTTTAATACTTCTCGGATCTCCTGAAGATAGTAAGGGGGGTTGTCGTCTTAGTCCTTTACTTTTCCTTTCGTCACTCTTACCAAGCGCGCCGTCCGAAATCGAGAAGACGTTTTCCTTAACGCCTTTTGCCATTCTTTCCATATTCATAATTTTTCTTTGTTTTATTCGCCGTCGTTTTTTTTGTCACTTTATTTGTCCTTTAGGCGCTTGCGTAGACACAGCAAACTTTTTTCGCAACAAGAGTTTTAAAAATAAATATTTGAGGCATGGAATAGCGGTTAAAAGCAAGTTTTACTTTATTTTTTTCACGACTTTTTGGATCTTCACTTTTTTTGGACAACTTGTATCAAGCTCATTGTTCAACCTGCCCGGCTTAACCCCTCTTGCATTTGACCCAATCGCACTTTTTTCACGGTTCTTCACGACCTTTCCCAGGCCGACGGTTCTTATACTCGCGTTTATATTCTGCGCGCTCATTTCTCCATTTTTTTGGCGTTACTCGTTCTGCCCATGCGGAGCGTTACAAGAAGGGCTCAATTTTCCATTCAGGTTTATTTATAAAAAGGTACGGAGTCAACGAACGCCTTGTACAAAGAACAGCGTTCCCCCACGAAAATCAGGTAAATCACGTCGTACATTTTTTAGAATACTCGGCACAAGCACATTATGTTACGTAACAATCGCATTTTTTGGAAAATTAACAGGTAAAATTAGCACCAGATTTTTCCGTCCCTTGGGGGCTATACCAGAACGCGATTTTTTATTACGTTGCGCGCGTTGCGGTCGATGTACTTCAGTATGTCCGAATAAGATAATTCAACCATTACAATTATCGACGACGTCAAAGGCTAGAACGTCGTTCATTCAAGGCAGCTTAGAAGAGTCGACGCCTGTCGTCAATTTCGAGCTTGGTTTCTGTGAAAAAGATTGCGTTCGCTGTACGGAAGTTTGTCCTACCGGCGCATTGACGTCAATTTCTATTACAGAAAAAAGTAAGTATCCTCTTGCATTGGCAAGGTTCGATTTGACAAAATGTATGCTATATTTTGGACGCGAATGTTCGATTTGTCGTCGTCAATGTCCTTATAACGCTATTTCATTTGAATGGTCAGACGAAGCCTACGCCAACGTACCGGTAATTGACGCAACACATTGCACAGGTTGCGGTCGTTGCGTAACTTACTGTCCGGGTGAGCCGCTCGACCTTGAGGAGCCCAATGAAGAACAGATAGAAGACGTCGACGTCCCACCCAAAAGGAATAAAGCGCTAACCCTAACACAGCGTTAAACCTAATCACTCCCGGCAAGTCTGTTCTAAACAAGTTTACATATGAGAATTAGCTTAGATTCTTATCATTACATCCACAATTCAGACCGTTTCGGCTTTCTGATTTTTTGTTGCCATTGCGAAGTTTTTAATTCTGCTTTACCGTCATAGAATAAGGCAAAACAGTCGCCGTCGGTATGATAGGCTGGAAGCCTGAAAGCCTTATCGTATTTGGAAGCACATTTCCGAAGACGGAAGGAAATACCATCCTCGCCTACCTAGCTTGGCTTCTCAAAAGGCGGCACGTTGAAATAGGTGAAAGAGACATATTCGCAGCGGGTAAGACAGCGGATGACACTTATAAAACGATTGGTTATGTTGAGGATGTAAAAGTTTCTTCGAGTGTTAAATTGGAAGCATGGACCGACGGGAGAGTCACATTCAGGAACCGCTTATATAAAGCTCAAACGGGTGGAGCGTTTTATGGAATGAGAATACCTTGTGAAAGAGAGAATGCGTCATCCGAAACCGATTCTTAACAACGTCAACCCAAAAGAAGACGTCTTACCTATTCACGAATATCTGTGAGATAATTTCAAGGGGCGTCCGCCACAAACTCTTAAGTCGAAAGAAGTTGCTTTGTATAAAAATTTTTGTAGGGAATGAAGCTATCATAATTAATGGCGACCTAAAAGAGTTTATTGACGGTTTGTATTATGGGAATGAACACTTTTTTCGCAATGACGAACGCCAATACTTTATTCAGGACTATTACACGGAAGAGAAGCCAATACTTACTCTCTACGTTTTAGAGCCTTCCAGCAACAACTTTGAATGGAGAGCCGCGTCAAATAGCGAGAGCTATCTGGATATCGGAATTTGAAAAAAACGCTATTTTTAACGGCAAGACCTTCCGGAAGATTGAGCGGAACATTGAGTGGGTAGATTGCTTAGATAAAATTCAGACAGGAGTCTGCGTAGTATTACGTCCTCAGTCTCTCAAAATTGTCTTTATTTCTCCAAATACATCTGCAACACCTGAAAGCGCTCCAACTTGCTTTGCAGATTTTCAGTAAAATTTACATCATACAAACAACGACCGCTCCCCTTGCGAGAAGCGGTCGTAATAACGTCTAAAAGCTTAGTGAAATCCAAAAATCACTCAAAAAAATCAACAGCGTTTTTGAAAATCTGTAGACCATCGCCAACCAGATCAGTAAAACCGGGTTCATTCTGGCGCCGCGTCCAATTTGGGCATTGCGTTTTGTCAATATGTCGTTCAGGGTGTGGCATAAGACCAAAGACACATCCAGTTTCGTCACAGACGCCCGCCACGTCGCGCATCGCGCCGTTTGGATTATCCTCATGGACGTACTTCAACGCCAAGCGTCCTTCTTGCTCAAGTTTATCGAGTACATTCTCGTCCCTTGCCATGAACTTTCCTTCGGCATGCGCAATAGGGAGGTACATTTTTTCGATACCTTTAAGAAAGACGCACTTGTCGCTCTTAACTTCCAACCGCGTCCAACGATCAGTATACACGCCAGATTTATTCCATGTCAACGTAGCAGGGGCGCCTAGCTCGTCGTCGGCAATAAGAATACCAGATTTAACAAGGATCTGGAACCCGTTACAGATTCCTAGTATTAACTTACCAGCTTCTCGAAACTTCTGAATCGTTTCAAAAAGATTTACGCGAATTTTAGTCGCCATAACGCGACCGGCGGCAATATCATCCCCAAAACTGAATCCTCCTGGGAAACACAGGATCTGGAACCGATCCAATTCGGAAGGATTTTCCAAAATACGATTTACGTGAATACGCTCCGTGGTCGCCCCCGCTTGTTCAAACGCATAAGCGGTTTCGTAATCACAATTTGTTCCCGGAGCTCTAAGAATTAAAACATTAGGTTTCATTTTGTTATTATATCTTTGTTTGTTGCTGTACTAGACGGAGGTCGTACGCATTTTCCAAGGTTTATGATCAAATAAATACCCGACTAGAAAACGCGCAATTACTAACCGAACACTCAATCGGCGTATTCTCCCCCCAAATCAAAGGGCTTCTGCCAACAAAGCTTGAGCTCTGCAATATCGGCGTCGATCAGGGCGTCGCCATTTTCTCCCAAGACCTTCAGGCGGGGAGCTTCAACAACTTTTCCAATAGGAGCAACCGGAACCTTTCCATTCTCCAACAAAGCTTCAAAGGCACATGATTTTTCAACAGGAACCTCAACAATAAAGCGCGAATTCGACTCGGAGAAGAGTTTAATGTAATCGCGCGCATTTTTGACGCCGGGCAAAGAATTGAACGACTTATCTTTTACATTATCGTAGCAAATAGCGTCGAGCGCAATTTCAGCGCCAAGATTGCCGGCAAAAGCGGCTTCGGCGACAGCGACAGCCAAGCCTCCTTCACTCAAGTCGTGAATAGAACGAACAAGACCGTTTTGCGTAGCTTGATAAATCGCATTATAGGTACGCTTTGCAACTTCGACGTCTAGAGTAGGCGCTTGTCCGCCGATCCAGTTTCGCACGAGCGACAAATGCGATCCCCCCAGTTCATTTTTGGTCGAACCAACAAGATAGAGGGCATTTCCAGCCTCTTTAAGATCCATAGAAACGCACGTAGCGACGTCGTCGACCTGTCCCATAGCGCTGATAAGCAAGGAAGGCGGAATCGCGACCGGTTCTTTTCCTTCCGGACGAAATTCGTTATTTAACGAATCCTTTCCAGAAACAAATGGAGCGCCAAACGCAAGGGAGATTTCCTGGCACGCTAAAGCGGCGCGAACAAGGGATCCAAGAACCTCAGGTTTATCAGCATTCCCCCAACAGAAGTTATCGAGGATACAAATGGTATTTGGATTAGCTCCAACCGCAACAGCATTGCGAATAGCCTCGTCAATAGCGCTTGCCGCCATATTGTACGTATCGTAATCCCCATAATTCGGATTCATACCATTGGAGATCACGAGCCCTCTCCTAGAACTAATTCGCGGACGTAAGACAGCGGCGTCCCCCGGCCCATCATTCGCGACTCCGACAAGCGGCTTTAAAACGCTTCCTCCCTGAACTTCGTGATCATATTGTCGGATGACCCAATGTTTACTCGCGACGTTAAGAGAAGACAAGATAGCCTCAAGATCAAGCGTAGCATCCGTCTTTCCATTTTTGCAAGTCGCACACGGGGCAATAGCCTTTGAGACAGACGTTTGCGCCCAAAGTTCTTGATCATCAGACTTAACAGTAACAGGTTTCACCTCTACCGGTTCGTAGACAGCCTGACGTACGACGCGCGGGCGTCCCTTGTGCATGAACTTCATATCGAGATCAGCAACGGTTTGTCCCTGATATTTCAGGACCAGGCGACCGGTGGGTTTAAATTCGCCAAGTACAAAGACCTCGACGTCTTCACTTTCACATAAAGCTTTTAATTCCGGCCACTTATCTTTTGGGACAGCAAAGACCATACGTTCTTGCGCTTCACTAATCCAAATCTCGGTATAAGAGAGCCCTTCATATTTCAACAAGGCGGAATCCAAATTGACTTCCGCGCCAATTTTTTCCCCCATTTCCCCCACAGCGCTAGAGAATCCCCCGGCGCCGCAATCAGTGACCGCGTCATAAAGATCACGGTCTCTCGCTTCCAGCATGACATCTAGAACAGTTTTTTCAACGATAGCGTTTCCAATTTGCACCGCCCCGCCAGAAAGAGTTTCGCTCTCGCTAGTTAGTTCAGCGCTACTGAAAGTGGCGCCATGTACGCCGTCGCGTCCAGTACGACCGCCCATAGCGACAATCAAATCGTTTGGTTTCGGTTCTTTAAAAGATTTATCAACGGGAATAAGCCCGACGTCGCCGCAATAAACAAGCGGGTTTCCCAGATAACGCTTATCAAAATAGACAGCGCCGTTTACAGTCGGGATCCCCATTCTGTTTCCGTAATCACGCACGCCAGCGACAACGCCTTTAACCACGCGACGAGGATGTAGGACGCCATTTGGAACTTCTTTTGGATCAAGTTGCGGCGGAGCAAAACAGAACACATCGGTATTACAGATAGGCTTAGCGCCCAAACCAGTCCCCATAGGATCGCGAATGACGCCACCAATACCAGTATTTGCGCCGCCATAAGGTTCCAAGGCGCTGGGGTGGTTATGCGTTTCCACCTTGAAACAAACGTTGTATTCGTCGTCGAATTTCACGACGCCGGCGTTATCCTCGAAAACACTGACGCAAAAATCATCTTTACCCAGTTTTTCACGAATTTTGACAGTAGAGTCAAAGATCGTTTCTTTGAGCATATTATTGAAACGCCGCTTTGCGCCAGAACCGTCGGAATACTCAACAATACCAGCGAGCGTTTTATGGCTGCAGTGCTCACTCCAAGTTTGCGCGACGGTTTCGAGTTCAACGTCAGTAGGATCACGATCGAGTTTTACGAAATGCTCCTTAATCGTTTGCATTTCAACGAGCGAGAGATAGAGTTGTCCCTTTTTACTCAGCGTCATGAGCTGCTCGTCGTCCATCGAACGAATTGGAACAACCGTTAGTTCAAACTTATAAGCCGATCCAACTTGCAAAGAGTCGAAACCCAGTTTATCGTAAGCGACTTGTTCGATAGCGTCATTCGAGAGCGCTTTACGCGCCAGCCGTTTAAGTTCGTCGTCATCAAGACCGTCGATCCAATATTTTTTAAAGGTACGCACCGCTTCGGGAACGACGTTGTATTCGAGGGCAGATCGACGCGCGGCATCAGCGACGACATCCGTAACACCGGGCTTCGGCAAGACATACACAACCTTGCCTTTGCACCCGCTCAAGGCGGAATCGAGGGCGCAGTCCCCAACAAGTCCGACGGTAGCACGCTCGACGACAGAATCGGCGAGTAGCTTAGCGACAAGCAAGTCAACCTGCTCTTTCGTCAAGTCGCCTTGAATGAGGTATCCGCGAGCGGAACCAATAGTTAGACTGGCGGAAAACCCAAGGTCAGCGGCGTCAGTCGCCGCTTCACAGCCAAGAACGTCAGGTAAACCAGGCGCGGCAAAAATATCAACTTCCCAAAGCATCTCGTTTCTTCTTTGTTTCGTGTAAAAAATTTAAAATTGACTCGCTATCATTTTCATTTAAGAAATTTTTCCAGCGAAGGATCTGTTTTTCCATACGTTCGAGCGCGTCAAGCACCGCAACTCGATTTGAACTGTAAATTTCAACCCACATATCCGGGCTACTACCAGAAAGTCTTGTGACATCACGAAACCCAGTTCCCGTAAAGAGGAACTCGTCAAGCGGAACAATACTCATGGTAAGCACAGAGGCCAAGTTTGGCAAATGACTCGTACGAGCAAGAATTTGGTCGTGTTCTTCTGCCGAAGTCTCAAGTACGCGGGCGCCAAGTTTCGCCCAAAAGACGCGAATACGACGAATCATATCAAAATCTGGCCCAGCAACGCTTTGCGAGGCCATTGTTGTAAAATCAGAGGGAATGGCTCTCGCTTCCCTCAGAGCGTTTTGCCGATCACTCGCCGTGGTCCAAGGAGTAAGAACCGTCAGCTTATTGCGAAACAGGTCGGCGCGAGAAAATTCGACGCCAGACTTATCGCTTCCGGCAATGGGATGCGCAGGCACAAAGACAATCCGCGTATTCTCGGGCATAGATCCCGAGCAACTTAATTCATTACCGACATTCGCAAACCCAGACTTCGTACTTCCTACGTCGGAAACGACATAATCGCGTCCGGCAAACCAAGGCTCAAAACGCATTTCCCAAAGCTCTCTCAGAGCGCGAATATTCGTCTCGACAGGCAACGCAAAAACAATCAAGGTTGGCTTTCCCGGCGCGCACAGTTCGAACGCATCACGCCATGAGAGAACCCCGACGTCAATAGCGCCAAGCTCAACAGCACGCTTTAATTTTGCATCAGAACGTCCCAATCCAATAATCTTTCCGCCGCAACGCGCAATTTTTGCGGCGAGACCAACGGAACCGCCTAAAAGTCCAACGCCGTAGACAATTGTTTGTTCAAAGGTTTCCATTAAAGGCTCTACTCATCTCGACGTTTCATGACTCCACGAACAGACCGCTCTAAGAGCGCGTTCGAACACTTAAATATACCACGTAGGCATTATAAACGAAGGCGCGTTTGCGTCAATTCTAAACGAAAATCAGGTCTAGTAAAAAAGGGATCAACACAACGTCGTTTCCCAATGTTCCTCATCTCTTGTAATCGCATGCCGCAACGTTCCATCTGGCATTATAAAAATATATTGATTTGAATATATCCTATTGTCCATACAAGCATATACTACATGTTTGAGTTTGAAGGAGGTCGCCATGTCTCACAACAATCAGAAAAAGATCGCAACCATCAACGATATTAGCGGTTTTGGGCGGTGTTCAATATCGGTAACCCTTCCAATTGTTTCAGCGCTAAAAATACAATGCTGTCCCCTTCCCACATCGATTTTTTCCAATCACACAGGCTTCGACAGTTTTTTTTACACCGACTTTACCCAGCATATGCAAGCGTATATGAACGAATGGCACAAGCTAGGTTTACGCTTCAACGGAATCTTGACGGGTTTTTTGGGTTCTCCTGAACAGATCGACCTTGTACAACAATTTTTCAAGTTGTTCAAGGATGAAAAAACAATCGTAGTTGTCGATCCCGTGATGGGCGACTATGGCAAGTTATATCGAACGTATTCAACAAAGTTAGCAAATGAATTAGGTAAACTTGTCCCATTCGCCACCATTTTAACCCCTAATTTAACAGAAGCGTGCTTTCTTACAGGAAACGAATACTATCCGGATATGTCTAACGCTGAAGTATTCGACATATGTCGAAAATTATCGTCTTGGGGTCCGCATAAAATCGTAATTACAGGTCTAGAACGCGGGAACCAATTTGACAATATCATCTATGAGGAAGGGCGCGAGCCAACAATAGTATCAGCCCAAAGGATCGGACCATGCAGATCAGGGACAGGAGACGTTTTTTCTTCAATTGTAATAGCAGACGCAGTCAACGAGGTAGACTTTGTTACTTCAATTCAACATGCGTCAAAATTTATAGAGAAGGCAATGCGTCGCGCCCTTGAACTCGATTTACCATTAACGGACGGGGTCTGTTTTGAAGAATTACTGCAGGAACTATGACCTTTTTTCCCCTCAACATTCCCCAAGTAGTTACAGGCAAGGAATCAAAATGAAGGATCTAAACTTTACTTACATTGTTAAGAACAGCGTTTATATTAACTTGACCAATCGTTGTCCATGTTCGTGCACGTTTTGCCTTCGTCAAAACGCGGACGGAGTTTTTGGTTCGGGATCCCTTTGGCTTCAACACGAACCGACAGTCGAAGAAGTTGAAGCGAGTCTTAACAAGCGCGACCTTACCCAATATGACGAAGTCGTTTTTTGCGGATATGGCGAACCTACCGAACGTCTTGAAGAACTACTTACGATAGCTAAGTTTATACGATCCAAGAGTTCAATCAAGATCAGAATCAACACCAACGGGCTTGCCGATCTTATTTGGAAGTGTAAGACCGCTTATAAGTTAGCAAACCTGATAGACGTCGTCTCAATTAGTTTGAACGCGTCCAATAAGGACGACTATCTTAAGTTGACTCGATCAAAATTTGGAGTGGAATCGTATGAAGCGATGTTACAATTTGCCCAGGATTGTAAGAAATACGTCCCCAAGGTCGTCATGACAATCGTCGACATCGTTACTAGCCCGGAAGAGCAAATCAGGTGTCAAAAGATCTGTGAATCGCGCGGTCTTTCCTTACGGATACGCCCCTTTGAAAAGAAAGTCACTCCAGAAATCACCCCAATCACATCGGGAGATAAAAGTTAAAAAAGATTAAAAACAAATTGCAAATGAAACGTCAACCGTTTATAATCGACGTCATACGTGAAAATTGCAGTTCGATTGTTCGCGTATGAAATTTGTTTTGTGCAGTTTTAACGAACCATAGTCAATCTGCGAAATAAGGAGGTCATCTTCTTAGATTTCGCGCAATACCAGGGACAACTCAATGCGACGACGAGATTTTCTAGCGTGTTCCGCGCTGGCGACGACATTACCATTCACAGCGTCACTATCCCAACTTTTCGCGACGGAGGGAAACGCAAAAAAGATACTTTTTTTCAGTCGTTCGCAAGGGTTTGAGCATTCGCCAATCAAGTTTGACGA
This sequence comes from uncultured Planctomycetaceae bacterium, assembly GCA_964447865.1. Classification (GTDB taxonomy): domain Bacteria; phylum Planctomycetota; class Planctomycetia; order Pirellulales; family Thermoguttaceae; genus RUG369. The sequence goes on from CAYUUL010000013.1 coordinate 31,663, forward strand.
GAAAGGCGAATGCGTAGCAGGCACAGCGCTTAGCAAGCTTGCTAAAGAACTCGGTTACGAACTTGTGAGCACTAAAGACGGTTCCGTGTTTGACGGCGATCTTAGTCAATACGCTGCGTTTGTGTTTTATACGAGCGGGAATCTTGATCAAGAAGGGGGCGACGGCGCAACGCCTATCAGTTCCAGCGGTATGAAGAATTTCTTCACAGCAATCCGCAACGGCGTTGGATTTCTTGGTTTTCATAGTTCAACAGACACATTCCGCGGCAACACAGGTTACTTTGTCGATCCTTACTATAACCAATCTGAATATATCCGCATGCAAGGCGGCGAATTCATTATTCACGGCGAACAGCAGGAAGCGACCGTTGAGGTTTGCGATCCAGTCTTTCCGTCGTTGGCCAAACGCGGGGCCACTTATCGTTGGTTTGAGGAATGGTACGCGAATAAGAATTTTGCACCCGATATGCATGTAATAGCGTCGTTACAAACGGTAGATATGAAGCATGAAGGTCGTAATGAGTGTTATGATCGTCCCGCGTTTCCGTGTATATGGTCGCGTAAAGAAAAGAAAGGGACGGTACTTTATTGCGCGTTTGGGCATAACGATTCTTTCTGGTCAGACGGTCAATCTGACGACATTCTTACGGATTTACTCAAAGCGGTAGTTGGACAAATCGAGATATCGACCGAACCCAATTTGTATCGCAGCTGTCCAATGGCGGACATGTTACAAAATTCCTGGCAAACAGATCTCGTCAATACGTCCGACTGACATTAGTAAGTTAACGGGCGTATTTTTCCCAATCGAACGCGGTCGTTTCTTTTGCGACCGTGTTGTTTTTTTAGAGTTAGAAGAAGCCAATGCCATCGTCTGAATATTATAATATTGCCGAACGTCTTACCCAAATGGCGGAAACCATACCTAATTCCGTAGCAATTGCCGAACCTCTTTTTCAAGGTAAAAAGCCGCGTCGCGATCATTTTGGCAAACGCGAATATTCAGCGATAACTTTTTCAGAACTTGATCAAGATTCCGACCGGATAGCGGCGGCGTTGCAGCGGTCAGGGGTCAAACCAGGCATGCGAATCGCGCTCATGGTTCGACAAGGAATAGATTTTATTTCATTGGTTTTTTCGCTTTATAAAACCGGCGCGACATTAGTTCTTATTGATCCAGGCATGGGGGTCAAGCAAATGTTAGCGTGTTTACGCGAGGTGGAGCTTGATGGATTTGTAGGAATTCCCGAAGCGCATCTAGCGCGACTCCTTTACAGTCGTTGGTTCCGTAAAGCAAAGTATAATCTGACAGTTGGCAAACGATATTTTTGGGGCGGTCTCTCCCTTGCCAAGATCCGCAAAGAACCGCTTTCTAAACCAACAGATCCTAAGACGAAGCTCGACGATCCCGCCGCGATTATTTTTACAAGCGGTAGCACAGGCGTAGCCAAAGGGGTACTTTACACATATCGAATGTTTAAGACCCAAGTGGAAGAAATATCGAAACGCTTGCAGATCAAGCCCGGCGGAGTAGATTTAGTCGGCTTTCCCTTTTTTGGTCTTTTCAACGCAGGCATGGGGACAACAGCAGTTATCCCCGATATGGATTCGACTAAACCCGGCTCAGTCAATCCCGAACTTTTTTTAGAGGCGGCCGACGATTGGCAGATCACGCAATCCTTTGGTTCTCCGGCTCTTTGGAACCGCGTTGTCAATTATTGTCTTTCTCACCATCGTAAAATCGAGACGTTAAAACGCGCAGTTATCGCGGGGGCGCCAGTTTCGTTTGACCTTTTACGACGATTTAGGCAGGTACTTTCAGACGACGCGGAAATAATCACGCCTTACGGCGCAACCGAGTCTCTTCCCCTGGCGTCAATAGAGTCCCGCGAGGTCCTCGAAGAGACGTGCGAGAAGACGCGCCTTGGTCTTGGCGTGTGCGTAGGTAAATTTTTTGAAGCGCCATTACAACATAAGATAATACCAGTAACAGACGCTCCGATTCCACAACTTGACGATATTTCTCCACTTCCAGCGGGCGAAATAGGCGAGTTACTCGTTTCCGGTCCCCAATGTTCTCCTTGTTATGTGACACGAGTAGAAGCGAACGCTTACGCATTGGTGAAAGACGCGAGCGGTCAGGTATGGCGTCGAGTTGGAGACGTAGGTTATTTTGACGAGAAAGATAGATTTTGGTTTTGCGGACGGAAATCCCATCGAGTAGAAACGGCAACCGGGCCAATGTTCAGCATTCCTTGCGAAGCAATTTCTAACGAATCACCTAAGGTTTTTCGTTCGGCCTTGGCCAGCGTTCCACTTTCACCAGATTACATCCCCCCCGCCGTAATATCCGAACGAGCGAAGTCTTTTCAATCAAGTTGGCGCGAACCCGTCATGATAATAGAACCAGCGCCAAGTAAGGAACCGGAAAACGCGATAGAGGAAGAACGTTTTTGCGCAGAGATCTTGGAACTTCTCCATGGCTCGCCGCTTACCCGATCAATCAAGCGAGTTTTCATATGTCCAAAGTTTCCCGTAGATATTCGCCACAACGCCAAGATTAACCGCGAAGCGCTTTCAATGTGGGCAACCGCCAAGCTCAACGGTAAAACGATACCTCTTGTCGACGGGCCAATCAAGGGATAGGAGAGGATCAATGACAACAGACGACACCATCGTCGCGCAATCCTCAGCCCAAGGCAACGGGCGTCTTGGCGTAATTCGTCTTTCAGGCGAAAACTCACTTTCGGCGATTACCCCCATTTTCTTCAAGCGTGAGCGGGGAGAAGAATTCCCCCCCGACGAAGAGTCTAGACGTCAGACAAACGTAGCGACAATACTATCGGACTTGAATAAGACGTCAATCACCCTGGGTTGGCTTGCTCCTTGGAATGATCGACATAGTTCTCTCATGGTACGATGCGCGTTATATTATTGGCCCAAAGGGCGCGGTTATACTGGCGAGCGTTCAGTGGAGTTGCATTTACCAAGTTCTCCGCCAATAATAGACGCGGTAATTCGGTCAATTTGCGCCACCCATCAAGCGCGATTAGCAGAGCGCGGCGAATTCACTCTTCGCGCCTTCTTATCGGGTCGTATAGATCTAACCCAAGCAGAAGCGATTCTCGGCACAATCGAAGCGGAAACAGACACAGAACTTCAGCAAGCGTTGAGGCAACTTTCAGGGACGCTTTCACGGGACTTTGCTTCATTACGAGAAAAGTTATTTGACGTTCTTTGCGACTTAGAAGCTGGATTTGATTTTGTTGACGAAGACATTGAATTTGTAACAGAACAAGCGATTAGAACCAGGCTTGAAGAAGCGCGCAATCACATTGAAACAACCTTACGTCACGCGACGTCGAAACTTGGCTCCGAGGATAAGCGGCGAGTTGTTCTCGTAGGTGCGCCCAATGTTGGTAAAAGTTCATTATTTAATAAGTTGGCAACTTATTATGGAGCAGGCGACACAGGGGAAGCGTTAGTATCGGAAGAAGCGGGCACAACGCGCGATTATCTTGAACGCGAGTTAAAAATAGACGGAGTTCGCTTCACCCTTATAGACACTGCCGGCATAGAAGACGTTTCACAATTTACAACAGGTGGAAATTCTTCCCCACGAGTTCTTGCGCAACGCGGGCTTCAAAGACTCTTGAAAGACGCGTCGCTTGTTATTCGTTGCGTTGCCCCAGTCTCGACAACACAGCCAATGGAAGAGGAAATTGATCATCTTGTACCGCAAGATTTAACGACGATATTTGTCGCAACCAAACAAGACGATTTACTAGTTCCAGTAGACGCCAAGTACGTTGCCACCTCATCACGAACATGTCGGGGTCTAGAAGAGCTTGGAAAAAAAATCGTAGAAGCGCTAGTTTTAGAAACAGAAAACGGAGAAATCGTACCGTCAACGGCCATTCGCTGTCAAGAAACCTTACGCGAAGCTAACGAGGCGTTACAAAACGCGCTCAACGTTATGGACGCCCAGCTTCGCGACGATTTTCTTCTTGCCTCAGAAATCCGCGTTGCTCTAGATCGCATCGGAATCGTAACAGGCCAAGTACATACGGACGACTTGCTCGATCGTATTTTTAGTAGATTCTGTATTGGCAAGTAACTTTTGATACCTCAAAACAGGTTCCTCGCTGGAAAGTCGTTCAGGATTTGCAAATTTCAACAATCCCAGTTGCAGTAAAAACTCTACGCGACATCCGACGTCGCTAAGCGCAAAGAAAGTACGATCAGAGTTTCCAGTCAAATACATCCTCCGCGTAAGTTCCTCGAGACAGAGCGGTTTTTCAGTCTCACGCAAGATTTTTAAAATGCGTTGATTACGTCTTTCCATACCGCGCAAGGCGATTTCGACGCGCGCAGGAATATCATAAATTGGATCTTCGTGAGCGGGCAACGCAAGAATCCCTTTTCCGCGTCGCAACTTGAAGTTAAGAGCAATTCGTTCTAGATTCTTTAACGAGTAAACGTAATTAAGAAGTCCAGTTTGCGGAGTCATACGAGTTGGCCAAACCTGTGTGAGCGTCTTCGATAAAAGGAGATCCCCCGAGAAGATCACATTACCAAATAAAAACGCGGTATGTCCCGAACTGTGCCCCGGCAGATAAAAAAAGCGCAAGGAGTGAAAAGTTTCACCACCATAAAATTTACGGTCGACAGGCAGATTCTTTGCACGTCCTGGGCGAAACCCAAACCCCTTGAGTACGCGCTCAACATTCTCTTGCGAGACGCCCGACTCCAAAAGCCAAGCGACATAACGCCGATTTTCAACGTGAGCGCAATCGTCATACTGTTCAACCACACGACTTTCAAACGCATGAATCCAAACTTCCGCATTCGTACGTTTTTTCCATTCGAAGGCGCCGCCGAAGTGGTCAATATGCGCGTGAGTTAGGAAAATGTAACGAATCTTGTCGAACCGAAATTCAGGTTCAAAATCAGACCGAACAATATTCAAACCGTATTCTATATCCGCATTACAATCGTCATCCCCACAACCGGAATCAATTAACGCCCAACAGTCGGGATCTAATTTAATAAGATAAACGCACCCCATAAGATGTGGAAGCGCACGTACTTGAATACGATAGACAAATCCGGAGTCAGTCGTAATTTGAGCAATCGAATCGTTGGAAAGACTGACAATTTCAGGGAGGCCAGATTTATCGAGAGGTTCTATTTTCATGTTATACAATAGGCATTCTTTGACAAGCCCAAGTGACAGAGCGACGCCTTACCCATGCGTCGCCACGCAAAGACATTGATAATAAGGAATTGTCAGGAAACCAAAAAGCCCTTTTTGCCCATTACTTCGCAATGAAACAAAAAGGGAGATACAACTAGCCCAACACGTCAATTATTTTTTTCATGCGCAACTCTTTCCGCAAGACTCAACATAACCTTTGCGCGCTTAACCGCATCAGTCCGTATATCGGCAAGGGCAAGCGAATTTGCGGGAAGAGCCAAAGCTACGTCAAGTTTTTTACGAGCATCCTCGATATTTAGCTCAGATGAAGGATAGGCGCGATCCGTTAAGATCGTAATCACATTATTGGCAACTTCAACAAACCCTCCGTCCACGAACCAACGCTGAACAGAACTGTCCCCAAGAATCAACCGTAATTCCCCAACCCCCAGTCGCCCAACAACAGGGGAATGGTTTACATCGATACCATATTCCCCATCGTAAAGCGGGACAACCACAAATTGAGCGTCATCCGTATCAACAACAGTCTTTTCCGGCGTAACCGCAACAAACTTCATCGTTAGCATCCTTTGTACAAAGAAGAGCGAGCAACCAACCTCCATCTAGAGCCGCGCGAGCACGTTACTTCTTACGAGCGGCAGCTTCCATACGTTCGGCCTGTTCAGCAGCCTGTTCGACGTCCCCAACGTACATAAACGCTTGTTCTGGCAAGTGATCCCACTTTCCATCACAGATTTCATTGAAAGAACGAATAGTATCTTTCAGAGGAGTGATTTCACCTTTTTTACCGGTAAAAACCTCCGCCACAATAAAAGGTTGCGACAAGAACCGCTCAATACGACGAGCGCGATGAACAACCAGTTTGTCCTCTTCCGCCAGCTCATCAACACCTAAGATCGCAATAATATCTTGCAATTCACGGTATTTTTGCAACATTTGCTGAACTCGACGCGCGCAAGCGTAATGTTCTTCGCCAACGTACTGAGGATCAAGCACGCGGCTCGACGAGGACAACGGGTCAACGGCAGGGTATATACCCTTTTCAGAAATAGAACGTTCAAGATAAACGAAGGCGTCCAACTGTCCAAAAGCAGTCGCAGGCGCGGGATCCGTAGGGTCGTCGGCAGGCACGTAAACAGCTTGAACAGAAGTAATAGCGCCCCGGTTAGTAGAAGCGATACGTTCTTGTAAAGCACCCATTTCAGAAGCCAAGGTTGGTTGGTATCCTACCGCAGAGGGCATACGACCGAGAAGAGCGGAAACCTCCGAACCTGCTTGTGAGAAACGGAAAATATTGTCAACAAAGAGCAAGACGTCAGTTCCGAGGTTATCTCGGAAATATTCCGCCATCGTCAAAGCAGACAAAGCCACGCGCAGACGAGCCCCTGGCGGTTCGTTCATTTGTCCGAAAACCATGGTTGTCTGATCGAGTACAGAACGACCGGTATCTCCAATTTTAGCCTCTCTCATTTCTCTCCAGAGGTCGTTTCCTTCCCTCGTCCGTTCCCCAACGCCGGCAAAGACAGAAGCGCCGCCATGCGCGCTAGCGATACGCGCGATCAGTTCCTGGATAATAACAGTCTTCCCGAGCCCGGCGCCCCCAAAGAGGCCTGCTTTACCGCCACGCACAAAGGGCGTAAGCAGGTCGATAACTTTGATCCCAGTCTCAAAGATAGCAGAACTCGTCGCAAGGTCAGAAACTTTTGGGGCAGATTGATGGATAGGTCGATATTCATCGGCGTCCACGGGGCCACATTTGTCAATGGGCTCGCCCAGCAAATTAAAAACCCTTCCCAAGATTTTATTTCCAACAGGCACAGAAACAGGCGCGCCGGTATCAACACATTCCATACCGCGCACAAGTCCATCGGTACTACCTAAGGCGACACAACGCACACGCCCTCCGGTCAGGTGTAATTGTACTTCACCGGTCAAATGAATTTTCACCGAGTCAAGTTCTTTATCGATCTTGACAGCGTTATAAATAGCAGGCAAATTTCCATCGGGAAATTCTGCGTCAAACGTTGAACCGATCACCTGCGTAATGCGACCGATGTTATTTGAAGAGTTGATTTGATCCATATATTCACGACGCCTTGGTATTGCAAACATAGGCGTCATTTTCCAGTAAGATAAAACGACGCACTTTTGTCACGCCACCTTAGTGATTATGTATAAAAATAAAACTACAAAGTCAAAACATCAGAGCAACGCCGACGCGCCGCTAACGACTTCAATAATCTCGTTCGTAATCTGCGATTGACGAGCGCGATTGTACGTAGTTGTCAAATTCGAGACCATAGTATCGGCATTATCAGTCGCGGCTTTCATCGCCATCATTCGCGCAATCTGTTCGCTGACAGCCGCGTCTAAGAAGCACTTAAACAAATTTACGCGCACGGAATTCGGAACGACTTCCTCAAGAATACTTGTCGGCGAAGGCAAAAATTCATATTCCAAAGAATTTTCAGTTCGGCAATTATCTTCATCGACAGAGACGTCCGCCAAGGGAAGTAGGACTTCGGCTGTAGGAATTTGCTTTGAAGTCGAAACATATTTAGCATAAACAACTTCAACACGATCAACTTCCCCAGTCTTAAAGCGAGCCATACATTCGTTAGCGATATCAAGGACGTCGTCATACGCCGGTTTATGATCAAAATTCATAAAAGAGCGTTCAACAGGAATACCGCGGTACTTCAAGTACGAAAGACCTCGCTTTCCAGAAACAAATAGTTCAACGTTTCCGAATTCCTTTTGTAGCTCAGCCAGTCTTTCCACCCCGACGCGCAAGACGCCACTATTGTAACCTCCGCACATACCACGATTCGCAGTTAAAATAAACAAGACAGCGTTTTTTTTCGACAGTCTTTTTTCAAGTAGAGGATGTTCGGCCTCGCCGCCAACATTTGCAAGATCGGAAACCAAACGCACGATACGTTTCGCATAGGCGTCTGCCGCAATCGCACGCAACATAGCGGGTCGAAATTGCGCAGTAGCCACGAGCTCCATGGTACGCGTGATCTTACGAATGTTTTTGATCGATTTTCTACGTTTATCAAGCGTTCTTGCTTTTGCCATAGATATATTCGATAATCAAGTTGCGTCGTCGACGACGACTCATATTCCCACGGCTTTCACCGTCCTATAGTCCGACGCGAAGACACGAATGGATCAATGCATCGGACAAGCGGAACCGCGCCTAATTAAAAGCGCGGCAATTCAAGTTAAACTTTTTTCTCGGTAAAAAGTTTATTAAACTCATTGAGAGCATTGTCAATGAGGTCAGTTTCCTCGTGGCCCATCTTCCCAGTCAACGCAGCGAGACGATTCCAAAGTTCCCCATTCTTTTCATGGAACCAAGCGAGGAATTCTTTTTCCCATGCGTCGATAGACTTGACGGGGATAGAATCGAGAAACCCTTTCGTTCCAGCATAGACCACAAGAACTTGATCAATGACGTCAAGCGGTTGACAAACGCCTTGAATCAAAAGTTGATTCATACGATAACCGCGCTCGAGCCGCTGTTGCGTAGCAGCTTCAAGATCAGAGCCCAATTGAGCAAACGCCTCCAATTCACGAAACGCCGCCAAGTCAAGTCGAAGTCCCCCCGCAACTTGTTTCATCGCAGGAATCTGAGCAGAACCGCCAACACGCGATACGGAGATACCGACATTCATAGCGGGACGTTGTCCTCTAAAGAACAAGTCAGGCTGCAAATAAATCTGACCGTCGGTAATTGAAATCACGTTAGTCGGAATGTATGCGGAGACTTCCCCTTCCTGCGTTTCAACAATCGGCAACGAAGTGAGCGACCCACCGCCGAGGTCATCGGAAAGTTTGGCGCTACGTTCAAGCAAACGACTGTGGCAATAGAAGACGTCGCCAGGATAAGCCTCACGCCCCGGCGGACGTCGCATCAAGAGGGAGATTTGTCGGTAGGCAACGGCCTGTTTAGACAAATCGTCGTAGACAATGAGGGCATGCTGTCCATTGTACATAAAGTACTCAGCCATAGCGGTACCGGCATATGGAGCGATATATTGCAACGGAGCCGGAGAACTTGCGCCGGCGACGACAACCGTAGTATACTCCATAGCGCCATGTTCGCGTAAAGTTTCAATAACGCCCGCGACGGTCGAGTCTTTTTGTCCAACAGCGACGTAGAAACACTTAACGCCTTTTCCTTTTTGATTGATAATCGTATCGACGCCAATCTGAGTCTTACCAGTTTTACGGTCGCCAATTATCAATTCCCTTTGGCCACGTCCAATTGGAGTCATCGCGTCAATGGCTTTAATACCAGTTTGCAGAGACTCTCGAACAGGTTGTCGATCAGAAACGCCAGGGGCAGGACTTTCAACCATACGGTATTCATTAGTAAGCACCTGTCCTTTTTCGTCGAGAGGATTTCCCAAAGGATCAAGCACGCGCCCCAACACAGCGTCGCCAACAGGAACCTGTAAAAGCTTCCCAGTCGCGCGAACCTCGTCGCCTTCTTGTATTTTAAGGTAGTCGCCCAAAATAATGACGCCTACGCTATTTTCTTCGAGATTGAACGCCAGCCCAACGACATCATTGGGGAACTCGAGCATTTCACCGGACATAACGCCGGAGAGGCCGTAGACCTGCGCAATGCCATCGCCAACTTCGATAACACGCCCGACTTCTCTGACGTCGACCTTTGTTTCGAAGAGTTCAATTTCCTTCTGGATTACGGAAGCAATCTCGTCTGCTTTGAATTTCATGGGCGCTCCTGTCAATCATATCTTGGCGCACTTTATTCAGTTGAGTTGCAATAGAAGCGTCGTAGACCATGTCTCCGACACGTACAATAATACCGCCGATCGTTTCAGGATCGACGACGACCAGAAACTCAGGCTCACCGTTGATCAACTGTCGCAAACTCTCAGTAAGATTTGCAATAGTAGACTGTTCAATGGGCGCGGCAACAGTAATTTTCACGGGCACGCGTCCCTTTCTTGCGTCATCGAGTCGTCTACAAACAACGCGAATCTCCCGCAAAAGCTCAAATCTTCCGCGTTTTGCCAGAGTCTTTAAGAAGTTAGCAAACAGATCGGACGGACCGTCCGCGAGTTTGTTCAGCATTCTTCTTTTCTCATCAACGGGAATGATAACGGAAGCGAGAATCTGTTCAAATTTTGGATAAGCGTCACACAAATCAATGAAAGCGTCGTATTCTTTCCAAATAAGATCGTATGAAGCGTTCTGCGACTTAATCGCTCCTAAAAGCGCGCTGGCATAAACTTCAGCCAACTTCTCTTTCGTCGCGTCTTTGTCAAGTTCGGCGGCGTATCTCGCGTCACGTTCAATGTCATTATTCATAGGCGCGCCCTTACTTCGTCGTCAAATCCTTCACAGCGTCTTCAATGAGACGCACATTTTTTGCCGGATCAATCTGTTCCTTCAGGATTTTACCAGCTAGTGAAGTAGCAAGATCAGCAGTCTTAACGGCAATATTCTGGAGCGCAGAATCGGAAGCGTTTTGAATATCCTTCAAGGCGCGTTCTCTTTCAGCGTCGGCAGCTTTTCGCGCATCTTCAACAATGTCATTTGCTTGACGAGTCGCCTCATCTTTTGCATCGGCGATAATGCGACGAACTTCATCTTTCGATTCAGCCAGTTTCTGATTATACTCGGCCAGAACAGCTTTCGCGTCGGCTTGCGTACGTTCGATCGCATCAAACTTATTCAGTTCATTTTTTTCACGTTGATCCAAAGCCTTAACAATAGGGTCAAAAGCAAATTTACCGAGCACGACAATCAAGAGGAGAAAGACGACTGCGGTCCAAATAGCGAGATCACTTTTCCAAGCCATTGGATCAAGTTTTTCATTTTGGGCAATTTCCGCAACATCATTCGCCCATAAAGGGGCGTTCTCCACGAGACATAGCACAACCGCAACCACAACAAGCGCGATTCTCGACATGAAGCGAGCAAGCGTTTTCTTCGTACTGAACACGTTAAAAATCATGTTGATTCCCTTACGTATAAGCGGGGTAACGACGTTTTTCCTTGCGAACAAGGAACCGCGAGCGCAACTCACTTTAACATACAGACAATCAAAGCGAAGAAGGTAACGCCTTCGATGAGCGCGGCAGAGATGATCATTGCGGTTTGAATTTTACCGGCGGCTTCCGGTTGACGGGCAATACTTTCAACGCTACTGGCGCCAATTTTTCCAACGCCCAAACCGGCGCCGATTAAGACGAGCCCGGCGCCGATACCAAAAAGACCGGAGAAATCAATGACAGACGAAGCGGCTTCCGCAGCAGGCGCGGGGTCTTGCGCGAAAGCGGCAACAGGAGCGAGCACCAAAGCAACAAGGAAAAACAGAACAATCTTCGCAAACTTATTCACGGAAAAAACTCCTAAAAACTAGGCGGCAACAGTGCGCGTTCAAACGATTCTTGAGTACGTCACTAACGCGCACAGTCTTGTAATCAACCAAGCAAGTAATGTACGAAACTCATTAACCCCAATAATCTCAAATTAGTGTTGATGTTGGGCCATTCCGATATAAATCGAGACGAGGAAAGTGAAAATATACGCTTGTAAGAACGCGACAAACAACTCCAAGAGATTGAGAGCCACGCAAACAAGGACGCTAACAACAGCGACTCCGCCCCAAATTGCAACGCTACCAGCGGCAAGGGCAGGAATGAACCCAATAATCACAGCGATAACGAGATGTCCAGCAAACATATTCGCAAGAAGACGCACGGCCAACACAATATGTTTGATAAACAGTCCTAAGACTTCAATTACAAAAAGCATTGGTTTTAGGACAATCGCAATCGCGAGAGGCAAATCCATATGCGGGACCTGCCCAAGCCAAAATCCGACGAGTCCAAACTTCTTCATACCGGAAACCAAAAGAACGATAAACGCCGAAAGGGCAAGCACAGCAGTCGTAGCAAGCGAACCGGTTGGCGAAGATCCGAACCAAGGCAACAGTCCGGCAAGATTACAGAATAAAATGAAGAAGAAGAGAGTCCACAAGTACGGAGTAAAACGATCTGCGTCTTTTTTACCAATCGAAGGCACAATAACTTCATTACGAAGGTACAACAAAAACACTTCCAGCATATTCCACAGTCGTCCGCGAACCGGTTTTCCGGATTTAATTTTCGCAGCAAGAGGGATAAACAGGGCCATCATTAAGACAGCGGCGACCACTTCCACAACCATTCCTTTTGTGAACGTCCAGTCGCCAACAGTTGGAAGATCGAAATGCCCCAGGAACTGAGGAAGGTGATAAGAACTCGTGTCAGACACGTGCTCAACCAAATCTCCCATATTGACTAATTCGCCGGCCATACCGTAACTTTCTTATATGAGCGATAAAGATCGCTAGCTGCGCAAACCGGACCCACAAACGCCCGGCAACGTTTTCCTCGAATCTAAACGAGGGAGCGAGGATCACAAAATTTTATCGCAATCAACGCCCAAAACTCACAGCAAGAAGAGAAATATTCCCCTCATGCTAAAAATTCCATAACCGCTTAAGAAGTTTCAACTTTTCCACCGTTAGCATTCCCATCTACGTCAGGCAACAACAACCAAACGTGTAACGGCGCAGTCAAAACATACGCGACCAACAAACTGACGGCACAAACACGTCTCTCCGAATCCAAGCACATGTTCAAAACAAATAAAGCCGCAATTACAGGAACCGCAGTCCGCAAGAGCAAAGCGGTAAAATATTCTTCCAAACCAATCGTTTTACGCCTACGCCAAAACCAACAACCGAGAAAGGCAAGTTCGTTCGTCAACAAGGAGGTCAAAGCCGCGCCGAACAAAACGTAAAAAGTCCAATTCGAATGAAGGAAAAGGACGCCCCCCCAAACCAACGTAGCCCAAACCAAGTAAATAAACGCTCCAACGTTCAATCTCAGTCTTATGCGAAGTAGCGTAATCATCTAACATCCTTTGAGTGAGAATCATGTTTCTCAACACGCTTAACCACGTCGCACAAACCGACCAGGAACACCCATACGCCAATACAACAACCAACGACCAGTCCCCAAGGGCGGCATCCCCACCAATCGTCAACAAACCGTCCCAACAGGACTAACGCGACAAACTCGAAGCAACAAGTAGTAATCCTCACGACCCAAGAATACCCAACCATTAAAGGAGATAGACCATCTTGCTCCTCATACAAGTCCTCTTTTTTTGCATTCTCCGACGCAACCTCAAAAGAGCTTGGTTTCTCAGTCACGGCGTATCTCCATATTTCACGCGTACTCTAACGTCGCAATTAGGCGTCCTCACCACAACAAATTTGAATTATCCAAAATCTCCAAACATTGTAAAGGGGGGAAAAAGCAAAATTCTTTTTGCACTATCTTTTTAATAATCAAGCACTTCAATAGTATTAAAACTTAGAAATCGCCTACCAGCGTAACGAAAAAAAGAAACAAGAACAAACAAAACGCGGCATGAATACTCTTAAAATTCAGACCGCGTTTTCTACACATTCCCCAATTCCATAATCAAGAGGGGGAGAGCTAAATCAAGCGCCAGGAAAAATTAAATCACGCTTCGTTCCATTGAGCGCGCAGGAACGCAATCGTATCCTGGAAAGCTTGTTCTTTATCACTCTTAGAACAACCGCATTCAAAAGAGCAGAAACCTTGGTAACCGATATATTTCAACCCGCGGAAACCATCGACAAAAGTCATGTCGTTTTCCCCAGGATAAGTACGCGTTGGTTTTCCATTACGTCCAACACCACCGGCGAGATGTACGTACTTGAGGTACTTACCAGCCGAGATAATCGCGCCCATGGGGCTCGTTTCTTCGGTGTCCATGTGATAGAAGTCGGCCATAACGCCAATACCCCCTTCCGGACGGACATCACGCGCAATTGAGGCGCCGTCGGCAACTTGGCGAAGGAAAAACGCTTCCATACGACAAAGAGGTTCGAAGATAATGTTCGTATTACACAGTTGCGCAAATTCAGCGAGCGGCGGCATGAATTCAAGCAACCATTTACGAATTTCCTGATTCGTCAATTTCGTTTGACCGTTGAAGGCGGGAACATAGATAACGCCCGGCGACTTCATTTCCCCAGCGGTCTCAATAGCCTTTTTGAGGTCATCAATAGCGGGTTGACGTTTCTCAACGACGTCGGAACAAAGATCGCCACCGTGCGACCCCCAACAAATAGCGCCAACTTCAAGGCCATGATCATTTGCCTTTTTGAGGTATTCAGCGCCCTTTCCGACACATTCCCCCCCATACTCGACAGCTTCACAGCCGTATTTCTTAATTTTATCGAGTTTTTCGTCGAAATTACCGCCCGGCGCGGGTCCAACTTGAGAACTCAAACGCAGTTTCGCGTCGGCGCGCTTATCCGTTTCTTCCGTAGTTTGCGTCGCAAAAGCATTCGCACTAGCAAGTCCCATACCGACAACAGCGGCAGATCCAAAGAAATCGCGTCTATTCATATTCGTCTCCTAACAAAGGCATTTTAATAACGCCCGTTACATAACAAGGAAGAAATTTCGCATGGCTAATTAACGCACTTACAGTTTTTATTCTGCAACGCGTTCTGTTGTTATACCACAAAGAAATTTAAAAATCAAGTTTTCACAAGAAATTTTATCAAGGAAATACCCCAAATACGTCGTCTTGATTCAGAGTTCATTTCATTTCGTTCCGATAGAACTCAATAGTCTCTTTTAAATTGATTTTTAGGTAAGGTTCATCACAAGCGGGCGTATTCTTTCCAGCTTCAGCACACCAAACGTCAAGACTTTCCGGCGCAAAAATCGCGTCGTGTAGATTTGAATCCATAGCGACAGGACGTTTGATAATATTTTTCATAATCTCAACGTCAATCTTACCATAATTATTCTTCAGAGCATCGTAGAGAGCTTTCGCGCGGTCTCCTGACGATATGTATACAACGTCGTCCAACGCGCCCGGCAAACGATCAATAACTTCGCCGGGTCGAGCTACGGCGACAGGTTTTTCTGCTTCGGCAATTGCTTCAACAGCAGCCATATTTCCCTTAGCGTCAGAGATAACGTAATAATAGTCGCAAGTAAGAGGGGTAGATTTCATGAGAGTCAAAGCATCTTCGACAGTTTCACACTCTTCAACCACGCGCCGCATCATGAACGCCATTGGCAAACCATCCCACTTTCCCTCTCCGGCTCCGCCCATTTCCCCAATCGCCAAACCTTTTTCATTCATAGCGGTTACAGTACCGACGAACCCGGCGTAGGAGACAGACAGCCACGCGTTTCTTCCTTTGGGGATAAAGACAAAAATAGTAGCATCGTCTTGAATCCCGATATCCCGAACGTAATCGAGGACACGCGCATGTAGAACGCGCGCATTTTTTGTAGCCTTTCCTCGAGCGGCGACGCCACTACAATGGAACAGTTCCATGAAGTTATTCAAACGGTAGACATCTTTTCTTTCAATACCAAGCGAATCGGCCAAAGCATCCATTTCGTCATAAAAACGTTTTGGGACAAAAGGTCGCGAACGTTCAATCGCCTCGTCCGTTTTTTGAAAAAAAGACATACCTTTTTTCAAAGAAGCAATGGCGCCCGCCGCATAAATACGAGCGCGCATCATCACAACGTTTTCTTTAAGTAAATCGCCATGAGCTCTTCCGATTTCTTCCGGCGAACCTTCCAAGACAACAACGTTTCTCTCGCCGTCAAGTTTTGCTAATAGACCATTGGGAACTTTTTTAACAAGTCGCAACCCTTTTGTCGTCTCTTGTTCCCGAGCGACCGTTCGAACATTATCCCAATACCAATCGCCATCCTGCGCGGCAAGCCATGGAGAAACCGCCAACAGCACAATCGTCAAGAACCAAGTCCGCCCAAAAATCATTTTATTTTCCCTAGCGTAATATAGGAGCAATTTATATAGAGGCAATATTGTCGTCAAGCCAAACCGCATAATCAGGCGAAACATGCGTTAAAGGCACAGCGACAATTTGCGGACATTCATACGAGTGAGTATTGGTAATCTCTTTGACGACAAGATCAAAAAGTTTTGAGCGCGTTTTACACAGCAACAACGTTTCACCGTCGACACAAAATTCACCTTTCCAGACATAACAACTTTCGACCCCACCCACAACCTGCGCACACGCGACCAGTTTTGAAGCTACCAGACGCTTTGCAACCTCAATTGCCTCCTCATGGTTCGGATAGGTAATTTGTAGCTGAATAAACGTTGTCATCTCATTTTGCAAACGAACAGCCGTCGCCATTATTTTTCCCCATACAAATACTAAGAAGTTCAGAAAAGCCTTACGTTCATTATATCAGAAAGAAATCATCAATTCAAATCATACGATTTTGTTCAAACTTGAACGCGTCATAAAGAAACAAATCCCCCAAAACACAATTCATAATAATGAAATAAAATAACAAGGAATTTTATTATGGCACAAAGAACCATTGAATTCAACCAAACGCGCCGTTTTCTATTCTTGTCCTATTATTTATTCTTCCCAATACCAGGCTTCAGAAATAGATGACAAAAATCCGCAAAGCGCCAATCGCTTAGATAAACCGCAGTCGCAAACATTACGCTTATAAATCAAACGTTTGTGAGATAAAATAAAATAATGGGCACAACAATCAGAGTAGAAAAAACTTAAAAATAACGCTTAGCCCATTACGCGTTACGGATAAGACATGTACAAATCACATATTATCAATAACAACCCCCCGTACCTTTCGAAGAAGGTAAAGGGAGTTATCAAAGAAAAAGCCTAACTTTACGCAAAACTCGCTTTTAGAAAATTTTATTTACGACACGCGGAAAGAGAATAACGTCGCGAATGTTCTCAATTCCAGTCACATACATAAGAAGTCTTTCAAAACCGAGCCCAAACCCACCGTGAGGCACAGAACCAAACCGTCGCAGATCGAGATACTCTTTATATTCATCAGTCGTCATATTACGTTCTTTCATGGCGGCGAGCAACTTGTTCAGGTCAGCTTCCCGTTCACTTCCGCCAATAATTTCCCCGACGCCAGGCGCAAGCAAGTCAGTCGCGGCGACAGTCTTGCCGTCGGCATTTTGCTTCATGTAGAAGGACTTGATTTCTTTTGGATAGTCGGTAACGAAGACAGGACGCTTAAAAACAACTTCGGCAAGGTAACGTTCGTGCTCCGTTTGCAGATCATTTCCCCATTCAATTGGGTATTGAAAATTGGCGTCGGCTTTTTTCAAGATATCAACAGCTTCCGTATAAGTCACAACCCCGAATTTTTCGTTGACAAGATTATGTAGCTTATCTAGCAGGCCATGTTGAAAATTCTTATCAAAGAAAGCTAATTCCGTCGGACATTTTTGCAGAGCGACGCCAACGACGTTTTTAATCATGTCTTCAACGATATCGATAACATCAGGCAATTCGGCAAAAGCGACCTCCGGCTCAAGATGCCAAAACTCGGCGACATGGCGCGGCGTATTGCTACATTCAGCGCGGAAGCTCGGGCCAAAGGTATAGATTTTTCCGAACGCCATAGCGCACATTTCCCCTTCCAGTTGTCCAGAAACAGAAAGTCCGGCTTTTTGGCCAAAAAAATCCTCTTGATAATATTCTTCTTCCGACTTTGCATTTGCATTCCATGGGCGAGTCGTAACCCGAAACATTTCACCGGCGCCTTCACAATCGCTTGCCGTAATGAGGGGGGTATGCACATAGACATATCGTCGAGATTGGAAATACTGATGCAAAGCGGAGGCCAGTATAGAGCGCATACGAAAAACCGCGTTAAAAGTATTCGCTCTAATACGAAGGTGGGGAATAGTACGCAAGAATTCGAGCGTATGTCTTTTCTTTTGAAGCGGATATTCAGGGGGACACTCACCCAAGACTTCCAAAGATTCCGCATTCATTTCAACGCCGCCATTTTGTCCTTGCGAGGAGACAATTTTACCAACAACGCGGAGAGAAGATCCCAATTTCAAGAAAGGAGTCGGGTCCTCAAATTTTTCTTTGTCAACAACAATTTGCAGATGTTTAAGCGAGGTACCGTCATTGAGTTCGATAAAAGCGACAGTCTTGGAATTTCTAGAGGTACGAACCCATCCACAAACAGTCGTAGACTTATCCAAGTAAGAGGCGTCGTTGAAGACGTCGTAAATGTCTGTATGTTTCATTTTTCGGAGAGGGTAGCGCCAAAGGACGCCTTTATCGCGCTTACGCGCCTGTAAAAAACTTGTAACGACGAAACGTAACGCGACCTAGGAACGCGACAGGATCGAGGGCACAATCAAACGACGTGCGGCAATGAATTTTATCAAGCCCCCCAACTTTGTCAAT
Source organism: uncultured Planctomycetaceae bacterium (assembly GCA_964447865.1). Classification (GTDB taxonomy): domain Bacteria; phylum Planctomycetota; class Planctomycetia; order Pirellulales; family Thermoguttaceae; genus RUG369. The sequence continues at coordinate 50,217 of CAYUUL010000013.1, forward strand.
CAGAGGGCAGAGTCACACGCCATGTGGCGACAATCGTCGGCATTGACGAACGATAGTCTTCTTTTTGAGGTCATTTTGCCCAAAGGGCAATTAACTCAACTAACGTCTTTGTCGCTTGTTCCTGTTCTTCGACCACTAAAAATTCAGTCACCGAATGAAAATTTCGTCCTCCGGTGAATAAATTTGGAGTCGGCAATCCCATTTCAGTCAGCCGCGAACCGTCGGTACCTCCGCGAATTGGAATCCAACGCGGTTCAAGTCCCGCATTTTTTGTCGCTTGTTCAAGTTTGTTCAGAACCTCCGGGGAATCTTTGAGAAAGTATCCCATGTTCAAATATTGTTGTTCGAACGCAACCGTAATATCATATTTTCCAGTAAGCGTTTTTTTAACCTTATCGACGGCCAAGGTAAGAGCGCGTTTATTGTATTCTCTTGCGTGTTCGTCAAAAGCGCGTAGTAAGAACTCCGCGCGCGCATTCGAGACGCCGCCGTCAACGCGATACAAATGTACAAAGGGCTCTCGACCTTCGGTCGTCTCAGGAGCGCGTTCAAGCGGCAATTCAGCAATAATACGAGACAAGACGCGTCCAGCGTTCACCATGACGTTTTTAGCCTCTCCCGGATGAACGTCAAATCCCTTAACCTCAACAATAGCCTTATCCGCAGTAAAAGTTTCCCCGTTGAGTTCGCCACCCGATCCTCCGTCGACAGTATAAGCGCAATCCGCGCCAAAATTTTCCAGATTGAAGAAAGCGGTTCCATTTCCAATTTCTTCATCAGGGGTGAAACAGACGCGCACATTCGCCCTTGGACGATCAGAGGCAATAAGTCGTTCAAGAGCGGTAACAATGGCGGCAACGCCAGCTTTATCATCCGCCCCAAGAAGAGTGGCGCCATCGGTTACAATTAAATGCTTTCCGACAAGTTCTTTCATATTTTCATTTTCAGGAATAACGACGCCATTTTCAAGCACAACGTCTCCCCCATTGTAAACAATCATCTTCGGCTTAACGTTTGCCCCAGAAACAGCGCACGAGGTATCCAGGTGAGCAATCAAGCCGACGGTAGGAGTCTTATATTGAGTCACATTGCTCGGCAAAGTCGCAGTGACATAGCAATGTTCGTCAACATTGGCGTCGTCTAATCCAATTTCGCGCAGTTCTTCCACAAGTATTTTCGCTAAATTAAATTGCGAAGGCGTACTAGGAGTAGTCGCGCCGTCTTCTTTTGAAGTTGTTTCAACTTGCGCATACTTTAAAAATCGTTCCAACGGAGTTTTCATTTTGAATTACCCTCAACGCAAATATTTTTTGAGCCCAACCCCAATCACGCGCTACCGTTTATGTGGTTCTGAATTTTCGAGATATTTTTTCCACCTCGCAATAGTCTGCAGAGCGTCTATTGGCGTAAGCGAATCCACGTCAAGCGCGCGAAGTTCATCGACAACAGGGTGATCTTCGGGTCCAAAAAGCGAAAACTGGACAGGCTTATTTTCTTTTTGTTTTTTTGTATCAGAAAGTTCTCTAAGCGCTTTTCTCATGACGTCAGTAGAAGCGGTAACCTGCGCTTCTTCCAAGCCTGCGAGAATCTCCATAGCGCGGTTCACGACGTCTTTTGGCACGCCGGCCAACCTTGCCACATGCACGCCATAACTTTTATCGGCGGCCCCCGGCATTATTTTGTGCAGGAAAGCAATTTCGTCGCGCCACTCTCTAACGGCCACATTCAAATTACTTACTCCCTCGCAAACAGAGTCCAGGTCGGTCAGTTCATGATAATGCGTAGCAAAAAAAGTACGACATTTAATTTTTTTCGCAATAAACTCAACGATCGCCCATGCAAGCGCAACGCCATCGTAGGTGCTTGTACCGCGTCCAATCTCATCCAGGACGACAAGACTTTTAGAGGTGGCATTGTTTAGAATTCTTGCAGTTTCGATCATTTCGACCATGAAGGTACTCTGTCCGCGCGTAAGTTCGTCAGAAGCGCCCACACGCGCAAATATACGATCAACAACCCCGATAGTCGCTTCCGTCGCAGGAATAAAAGACCCAATTTGAGCAAGTATGGCCAACAACGCAGTTTGCCGTATAAACGTACTTTTACCGGCCATATTTGGACCGGTAATTAGATGAATAATTCCATTCTCCCGGTCGCAAAAGGCGTCGTTAGGAACAAACTCCCCACTTGCGCAGCTAACGTCGAGCGACGGATGTCGACCGTCCTTTATTCTCAAGACAGGTTCTTCGACAATAGTCGGACGGCAATAATTTCTGCTTACGGCAATATTCGCAAACGCGCTCAACACGTCCAGGTGAGCGAGCGCGCTAGCGGCGCGTTGAATAGCAACGCGGGCGTCTTTAACCTTTGTTTGCAACGACTTAAAAAGTTCAATTTCAAGCTCAACCGCCAGTTGTTGAGCGGCAATAGCTTTTTCCTCATACGCCTTCAGTTCGGGCGTTATAAACCGTTCAACATTTTTCAGCGTTTGTTTTCGCGTATAATCCGCCGGAGCTTTACCGACTTGCGAGCGGGACATCTCAATATAGTATCCAAAAACGCTAGTGTATCCAACTCGTAAATTAGGAATTCCAGTTCTCTGGGCCTCTTGTTTCTGGTATTCAATAAGCCATTCCTTACTTCCTCGTTGCAAGCGCCGATACTCGTCAAGTTTTTCAGAATATCCGTCCTGAATGAAACCTCCATCGCGATAATTAAGGGGGGCGTCATCCCCCAAAGCTCGCGTCAACTCGTCGCATAGTTCAGATTGAAGTTCAAGGCGTTCTCCAAGCGTTTTAAGTAAGGCGCATTGCGAGTTGT
>CAYUUL010000014.1:0-49710 GCA_964447865.1 uncultured Planctomycetaceae bacterium
CCGCGGCCTTCCTGACGAATCGCGTCAACGCGGATCCAACCGCCGCGAAAGAGCAAAACGTCAAACCCCAGTCCGCTTCCAACGCGCAAATCGATTGGATCCCGTGGCGACTCATGCCGGTCTACGACGGTGGAAGAAGACAACCGCTCAATACGTTCGCCGAGATACTCGTCCGGGAAACGACCGGATCGAGCGCCCCGGTCTTCCTCTTGCCCGAGGAAACCCTCAAACGCCTTGAAGGAGATAAGCCGCTCAACTTCCCAAGTCTGCCGGATTTCCTCAAAGACCTCGAAAGCGACGCGAACAAGGGCGAACAAACGGACGAAAAACTCAAAGCGCAACGCGCCGAACGCGAAGCCTGGTACAGGGAGGTCGCGAATCAGGCGGTCGAACGTCAACGCGCGATCGCGAAACGACTCCGAGCGATCTTCCCGGGAGGATACGCCAAATTCCACGCCGCCGAATTGCTCTTTTCATGGCTTACGGAACCGGAACTCTGGGAATACGTGCCCTTTATCGACGACCCGAAAGGGGAAATCGCGACAAAGGTCCTGGCCCTCGCGCAAGAACACGGCGCCGCTCGCGCTTATCGTCTTGCCCCGTCCGACTTTGACGCGCTCGACGCAAACGGACGTTCGCGGGTCGAAGTCTTTCGTTCGCAAGCGCGCCTGGACGAAAAAGAAGCTAAAACGCTCAAAGCGCTCGACAAATTCGAAGAACGTCTCGCCGCGTATCGGGCCGCGACCTTCCTCCCGACTCAAACTCCGTCCGCGCGCCCCGCGAGTTACTTAAACAAAATTCTCTACGGAGCCGGCATGGGCATGGGTATGGGCATGGGCGGTTTCCAGCAAAGTTCGCGCAGTCCTCTCGTCCAACTGGACGACGCCGCGAAAAGTATCGAACGCGCGCTAACGCGTGAAAAACGCGCGTTGCGCAAGAATTCGCCGTTCAACGACAAAGAATATATTTTACGCCGCCGAACGCCCGCCGCGAACGCTAAATCGAGCGGGTCAAACGGGTCGAGCGACGAACCTCTCGCGCTGGCGCGTCAAATCGCCATGCTCGCGCAGATCGGCAGTCGTTCGTCTCTCGTCGTCTCGAGCGCGCTTTTCGAACGTCTGCTCGTTACCCTGACGGATACGCTCGACGAACTCCGAACGCACAGAAACGAGGTTCTCGCCGAAGAAAAATTCTCGCTCGAATACCGACGTCAACTCCAACGCGTCGTATCCTCGTTGCAAGAGGTCGTCGACAACCTGGAACTCGCCTACCTCTCCCTGACTTCCGAAAACGTCAAAACGCTCGCGATTGCCCCGATCGTTCGCCAAAGCCTTTTCCGCGCCGCAAGCGATCAGGCGTCCCCGTGGGTTCCGATTCAGACCTTCTTATGGGCCGCCGACCCCGCTTACGCGAGATTTGTCGACCCGACCGTCGCGACCGAAGAGGACGCGAAAAAATGGAGAGAGCCGGTCGATCCGAACAATCCGCTCGGCGCGCTCCCCAGCGAACGCGAAAAAATCGAACCGTTCGACGAACTTGTCGATTCGCTCCAAAAAACGCTCGACAACAGCGACTACGAACGTCCCGCAGCCCGCGCCTTCCTTGAAGCCGCGAAAATCTATCGAGACCGAAACGCGGAAAATCGGGCCGCGCGCTTTAACGACGCGATAAAAACGTTTACGACCGAATTGCGCGCGCTCGCGGAACGCGTCGAACCGATTCGAGAACGCCTTGCCGAAAAGGAAATCGCGGATCAACCAACCCGCGAGGAATTTCTACGCAAAACATGTTACGACGTTCCCAGAGGGCTCAAGGCGGAACTGTTCTACTACCGTCTAAACGCGTTCTTCTGGAACTGGGTCGCGTGTCTGGCGGCGCTCGTCGCCTTCGTCGTCTCCTATCTGCGGCAAATCGTCGCGAGGATCCGAAGTAAAGAGACTCTTAACGAACGATTGTTCTTTACCTTGGGAATCGCGTTCCTGGCGTGTTCGTGCGCCGTCGCGTTCCTGGGAGGAGCCGTTCGCGCCTATATTACCGGTTGGGCGCCCGTCGCGAATATGTTTGAAACGGTCGTCCTGCTGGCGTTCCTTATCGCCGCGATCGCAATCGGGTACGCGCTCGCCCCCGCCTGGTCGAGACCGTACCTGAACGCCTGGCGCGCTACCGCGGCTCCCTGGTTCGTCGAAGATAAAAACGATAAGACGATCGCGAAAACGTTCCTGGCGCCGCGACTGCTGCTGATTTTCGGGTGCTTCTACCTTGCGTATCGCGTTTGGCGGTCGGGTCAACCCGCCGAAGTCGACGTCGTTCGCGCAATGGCTCAGACTCTTCAAAACGCGTTCGCGATGAAAGGCGCGTTGGACAGCTTCGCGGTTTTCGCGACCTTTATGTTCGTCGTCTGGGCGGTTCCGCGCTTTATCGTCGCGCTCCTGGCGCTCGCGTGTTTCCCGAAAAAAACGCTCGCCAGAACGGATCTCGCGGGAAAATTCCCCGGTCAATCCGTCTGGACCGTTATCGGCTCCGAGATCGCGCAACGCAAAGCCTTCATTACGGCAAGCACGGTCGTCGCCTTAGCGGTCGCCGCCGCCGCCTACTTCAATTCGGTCGAATTTAATCCAAACATTCGTCCTCTCATGGCGGTTCTCAGGAGCAACTTCTGGCTGACGATTCACGTTTTCGCGATTATCGTCAGTTACGCGCTCGGCTCTATCGCGTGGGTTCTGGCGCTCGTCTCGCTCTCCGCTTATATCTTTGGCAAATACGGTCATACGAACGACTCCGCGCGCGTTGCCGCCGATTCCGCGCCTGCGGTCAAAGCGCCGCGACTTGAACGCCGCAAAGGTCGCCGGGAACGCGCCAAAGACGGGTCAAACTCCGCGCAAACCGCGCCCGTCGTCAAGGAACAGGTTCCGAGCGTTCGGGAAAGGTTTGAGCCGGACTACGCGATCAAAACCGCCCCGATTATCGCCGTTATGATTCGCAGCGCCGTACTTTTCCTAACGGCCGGGATCATACTTGGCGCAAGATGGGCCGACTTCAGCTGGGGAAGGTTCTGGAGCTGGGATCCCAAAGAAGTCTGGGCGCTCGTGACGCTCCTTATCTATCTCGTCGTCCTTCACGCGAATAAGATCGGAGGGGGGCGCCGGTTCCTCATGGCTCAAGGCGCGAATTTTGGCGCGCTCGCCATTATCATGACCTGGTACGGACTTTCATTCGTCATGGGCGGCGGAGGTCGACACGCCTACGCGGCCGGAGAATCCAATAAGGTCGCGGCGCTCTACGCGCTCCTGGGCGTCAATATCCTCTGGTCGGTTCTCGCGCTCGTACGATACCTTGTCGAAAAAGCGCGCTCGAAACGCCGCCGCGTCCAAAACGTCGACGCGTAACCGGCAATTCCCGCGCCGAAAGCGCGCGCGACGCCCTGTTTCCCGCGATTCACTTTCACACCTTAACGCGTTTAAATGCCAAGAATTTCGTTTCAACCGCTCGGCGATAGCTGGGCGCTCGTGTTGTTCCTGCTTGCGGCGTTGGTCGTCGGACTGATCTGTCTGGCCTCGAACGATCCGAGCGTCTCGAAATTCCGAAGACGCGCCGAACTGGGACTGCGCCTGGCGTTCGTGCCCCTGTTCGCGATACTGTTCGTCAGACCCGCCCAGGTCTCCGTTGAAAAAGAGGAACTCCCCGCAAGCGTCGTCTTTCTATGCGACCTCTCCGAAAGTATGGATATTCGAGACGTCGACGGCGCGAGTCGATTCGAAGCGCTGAAAAAGACGTTTGCCGGAGCCGATGAAAAGTTTAAGACAATTTGCGAAAAGTTTAACGCTCGAGTCGTCGGGTTCTCCGACGCGACCGAGGAGCTCAACGTTGAAAACGGTTCGATAGTCTTTCCCGAACGTCCGACCGGTCATGAATCGAAACTTGGCGACGCGCTCCTGGAAACGTTGCGATCAACGTCGGGCAAGCGCCTGCTGGCGATCGTCGCGCTCTCGGACGGTTCGCAACGCGCAAACGATCCGTCCGCGCTCGCCGTCAACGACGCCGCCCTGAGACTGCGCGACGCCGATCTGCCCGTCTATTCCGTTCCGCTCGGTTCGACCGACGCCGCCGCTACGATTCGCGACGTCGCCGTACAGGATCTAAGAGCAAACGACCACGTCTTTCTCGGGAACGAGTTGACGGTCTCCGGTCAGGTTCGACTGCTGGGACTGGCCGGCCAATCGATCCCGCTGACGCTCGCGCTGGAAACGGAGTCGGGCGAAATGCAAGTCGTCGACCAAACGACGCTCGAACCGCAAACGAACGACGAAACGCTCCCTTATCAATTCTCGTGCAAACCGGATAAGCCCGGCGAGTGGAAATTCACGGTCGCCGCGCCAACCCAGGAATTTGAGTTGACGGACTCGAACAACGCGTTAAGCGATTTCGCCCAGGCGCTCGACCGGGGAACCGACGCGCTCTACATCGAAGGGACAAGACGTTTCGAACAGAATTTCATACGCGCCGCGCTCGATTCGACTTCCGACGTCAGAATAAAATATTGGCGCCCCTCGATCGCGTCCCTTGTCGGAAAGTCGCCCAACCATACGGAAGCGGAAATGGTCGCCGAATACGCTAAAAAAAGAAAATCGCTCGAAAAAGCCTTCTTTTCAGACGGTAAATACGCGACTTACGTTCTCGGAGACGTCGACTCCACCGCCTTCCAGAAAAACGAACTCGCCGCGCTTGCCGAACTTGTGCGCAACGGCGCCGGACTGGTCGTTCTCGCCGGAGAACGGTCGCTCAGTCTGGGCGGGTACGCGGACACCCCGCTCGCCGACGTCTTGCCGGTAACGACTTATTCCAGCGACCGCGTGCCCCTCGATTCCGACCTTAACGCTATGGACGAAGAAGCGTCGGACGAACAACGACTGCGGTTCGAAGGTCGGTTCCAGGTCGAGGCGGTTAGCGGCAAGGGCGTCGACGATTACGTCGCGCGCCTGAGTCTCGACGCGAAAAAAAACGCGGAAATATGGAAAAATATGCCCCCGATCTCGACGCTCTACAGTATCGGACGCCTCAAGCCGAACGCGACGATACTCTTGACGGCGCGCGAGCTCGACGAGTCCGGACGTTCTAACGCGAAGTCGCCCGTTCGACCGCTCCTCGTCGCGCATCAGTACGGACTGGGACGCGTCGTCGTCCTCGCGACCGATTCGACGTGGCGATGGCGTATGCGCGGTAAGGAAGAAGAACACGCGAAATTCTGGCGCCAACTCTTATTATGGACCGCGAAATTCGACGAACTCCTCGAAGGAGAATTGGCGGTCGAACTGGATCAGGCGCGAATCGCCCCGAACGAACAATTAGATTTTCACGCCGCGTACAAACCGAAGCCGGGCGAAGACGTCGAACAAATGTTCCTCGAAGCGTCGATCGTAGGTCCGGACGGCGTTAGAGAATCTGTCGAACTGACTGAAGAACAGGGGATCTGGCGCGGAGTCGGACGTAAAACGGACGCGCCCGGCGACTATATGGTCGAAGCGACGTTGCGTTCCGCGTCCGGCGAGACGCTGCAAACCGCGAAATCCCGGTTCCTCGTTTACTCTCGAAATCTCGAATTGGAACGTCCTGAAGCTAATCCCGAAACGCTGGAACGTCTTGCGAAAACGACGAACGGTCAAACGGTTCAGGCGTCGGAGTTCAACGCGCTCCTCGACGATCTGCTCCAACGCCGCGAAACTATCGCGGATTATCGGGAGGTCAAGCGAACGCTCTACGATACTTGGCTCGTATTCTCGTTGTTCGTAGCGCTCGCCGCCGCCGACTGGATCCTCCGAAAGCGCTGGGGCATGGTTTGAGCCAAACCGCCGCGCCGACTCCGCGCGTTCTTCGCGTTTTTTAACCGGATCGTTCGTTCCGAGCGCGCCCCTCTATTGACGCGCATAGAATTTCATATTACATTAGTCTTTTACAATACAATAGAAAAGAAGCCTAATGATTGCGCGTCGACGCGCCGCGCGTATAACGCGGAAGACCGAGGCGCGCGGGCTTTACCCAAACGACAAACAACGCGAATTTAAAGGGGGATCGACATGGCGGACGACGAACGCGACAATGAAAGATTTTACGTCCAAACGGAGCCGTCCAGTCGCTCGCAAGAGGAATTTCGCGTCGGCTCCTCGCAGTCAGACGTCCAAATCGAACTCGAATACCTCCCGACGGTCAATTTTGCCGTACAACAAAATTCCGAGTCAATATTTAAGACGCTGACGATCGCCAATAATTCGAATCGCCGTCTCGAAAATCTGCGCGTCGAAATCAAAACGGAACCGAACTTTCTAACGCGGCAAGTAATTCTCATCGACAGAATCGATCCCGGCCTGCGTTATCGTCAGGATAAATTTGTCGACTCCTTCAACTTTAAACTCCTTTCCGAACTGACGGAACGCGTTAAGGGCGGTATTAAAATCGAGGTCGCCGAGCGTTCCCGCGAATCGCGCTCCTACGCGCCGATCGTTTTCGCGCAATATCCGGTCGCGCTTCTCCCGTGCAATCAGTGGGTCGGCCTGAACGAAGAGCCCGCGCTCCTGGCGGCGTACGTCACGCCGAACCTCTCCGAAATCGCCTACCTCTCTTCCGCGGCCTCCGACGCGCTCCGGCGCATGGATCAGAACGGCGCGCTTACCGGGTACAGCTCCTACGACAGAGAAAAGATTTACGCGTTCGTTCAGGCGGTCTACGAAGCGGTCGCCGAACAGGGAATAGAGTTCGCCAATTGCGCGCCCTCCTTTGAGGAAACCGGTCAACGAATCCGAACCGTCGAGAAAATCCTTGACGAAAAGCTCGCCAACTGTCTCGACTTATCTCTACTGTTCGCAAGCGTTTTTGAAAATATTGGTCTTAACTCGCTCATTATTCTTTTGCGCGGACACGCGTTTGTCGGCGTTCATCTTATCGACGACCAATTCCCCAATTCTTTTATCGACGACTTGCCGAGCCTGCGCAAAAACGTCGACGCCGAGCGCATTGCCGTCTTTGAGTCGACCTCCGCCACCCAGAGTCTTTCGTTCTCCCAGGCCGTGAGAATCGCCAAAAACAAACTGAATGAAGCGGACGATATCTTTGAGGGCGCGTTAGACGTCGCCGCCGCCCGCGACGAAGGCGTTCGACCTTTGCCGCTTGTCAAAAAAAACGAGTTTGGGCCGCTTATCCCAGACTCAGATCAAGTCTTGGAACTGGATCTGGTCGAAGAGCGAAAACTCCCGGGAAAGACTGAACCGCAGGACGCGCAGACGCGGCGAACGCGTCTGGACCGCTGGAAGCAAAGTTTGCTCGACCTTTCCGCTCGAAACAAATTGATCAGTATGAACGAAAAGGGGAATAAAGCCATACCCATTCTTTTCCCCGGCGAACGTCTTGCCGAACTTGAAGATATGCTCCTGACCGGAACCGCGTTCAAGTTGTTGCCGATCACTCCGGACGAAGATAAAGCGAAAGCGACCGAGCGCATGAGCGAGCGCGAAGCCGAACAACGATACCGCCGTGAAATCGAAAACGCCTTAAATTACCAAAACGCGCTCTATATTCGACCGGGCGTCTGTCAAAAAGATATGGATCGGCGTCTGACGGCGATCGGTCGAGAGGCGCGGCATTTCATCCAGGAAAGCGGTTGCAACGTGCTCTACCTTGCCCTGGGAGTCGTCGAACGCAACGACTCTAAGAGTAAGAACAAGCGCCTTCGCGCCCCGCTCCTGCTCGTCCCGGTGGAACTCGACGGCTCCGCTAAAAAAGGATTCGTGATCAGTCGGCGCGACGACGACGAACTAATAAACGTCACGCTGCTTGAACAAATGCGCCGCGACCACGCTAAAATTATTCGCGGTCTCGATCCCAACGCGTTGCCGACCGACGCCCACGGTCTCGACGTCGACCGGATCTTTCAGATATTTCAACAGGAAATAGCCGATTTCCCCAACTGGGAATTGAAACGCGAAGTCGTTCTCGCGCTCTTCTCATTCCAGAAATTCGTTATGTGGTCCGACTTAAACGACAACGTAGAAGCGCTTAAAAACTCGCCGATCGTTCGTCATCTTATCGATACGCCGACGTTGCCGTACCGCGACTCGGCGCCGGAAGTCCAGGCGGAAGAAATCGACAATAATTTCCCTTACGTCAATCTGGTAACGCCGTTAAGCTCCGATTCCTCTCAAATGGCGGCGATTCTTACCGCGGCGGGCGGAAAGAGTTTCGCGTTGCAAGGGCCTCCGGGAACCGGAAAATCGCAAACAATCGCCAATATCATTTCGCATTGTCTCTATAACGGTAAAAAGATTCTCTTCGTCGCGGAAAAACGCGCCGCGCTTGAAGTCGTCTATAATCGTCTGCGCCAGCTCGGACTCGGTCCGTTCTGTCTGGAGTTGCATTCAAACAAATCGGGTAAGCAGCAGGTATTGGCGCAACTTAACGAGGCGATTACCCTTGCGGAACAGCAAAAGCCCGACGAATGGCAAGCGACGACGGCGGAACTCGACCGACTGCGAAACGTCCTGAACCAATACGCGCGCGAACTTCACCGGAAATATCCCAACGGTCTGTCCCTTTACGACGCGCTTTCGTGGCTTGAACCGCGTTCCAGGCAACTTGCGAACGTCCCTTTATTCACGGGAAATGAAGACGTTTGCAAAATCTCGCAAGAGCGCTTGCGTTCGCTGATCCAACTTGCGGAGGACGTCCAGAAGAAAGCTAAAGCGATACCCCAGGACTCGTGGAACGACCTTTTAAACTTCGGCGATATCCACTGGTCTCCGAAATCGTCGTCCGAAATAGAGCAAAACGCTAAAAGAATCAGGGAATTGACCGCCGGAGCTATTGAAAGCGTCAAATATCTCGCCAAAGCCTTTAATAAAACTCCGGACGGAAGTTACCAGGAAGCGCTCGATCTCGTCGAACTTGAAAAAGTCGTCGCGGCGCCGGACTTTGACGCGCCGCAAGGACTCTATTCGGGCTCGTGGCTAACCGATCGCGCTCATATTAAGTTGTACCTGGACGCGGTTCGCGCGCGAACGGAATACGAAACGCAAATAACCGCGCTCGGAGCGGCGCTCATGTTGAACGCGCAAGGAGACGATTTCGAGAGTAAAATGGCGGCGATCAGGGGACTCCTTCTTTTTAAATGGCCGGACGCGAATAACGCGGACAATCTTCCGTCCAGTTCCAACGCGGCGTCGACACAATGTATCGAGTGGAGTGAAAAAACCAATCGGCTTATTACGGCGACGCTAAACGCGTTAGGTCAGCTGGGACTAACCGCGTCCAACGTTCGTTGGGCCAGATTGACGGCGTTTTCGGCGGCGTTTAACGCGCTCCTCGAAGAGCCCGCTCCGAACGAAGGTCTACTCGGAGCCTGGGAGGAATTCTCGGTAATCGCGCGCGAACTCGCCTCCGCAACAAGACGTCTCGCCGAAATCAATAAGATCCTGGGAAACGTCAAGATTGCCGATTATATGCCGCTTAACCTTACAAACGTCGGCGCTCTGGACGCAATCGAGCGCTTGCCCGACGGCGCGTTCCAACTCCCCCGTCCGACCGCGGCGCCAGGAGAGACGGCGACTCCCATTGAAACGTTGCTTAACACCTTCTCGACAAACGCGAGAGACGTCGCGGACTCCGCGAGCGAACTCTTTAAAACGCTCGGTCTGCAAGACGAATTTAACGAAGAAAACGTTTCGCGGTACTATCCTCTTCTAAACGAGTTGGCGACTCCGCCGCTTAAAAACGCTCGTTTAATCGATTACGACTGGATAGAAACGTCCGGAAAACTCAAGAGCGCCGTCGCCAAAGCGCAGGAACAGGAAAAAGAAGACGCCGAACTCGCGAACTACGACGTCGATCTCGTTCTGAACTTCAACGCGCAAGAAGCCGCGAACTCCGCAAGCGAGATTCCCTCGGGCGCGTTCGCCTTTGAATACGCGCTTAATTCGCGCAAAAAGTTCTCGTTAAGTCTTTCGCTTAACAATACGGGAAACGTCGTCGATCCGCTCGATCTTAGTCCGTGCGCGGCGGCTATTAAAGAACTCAAATTGACCTCGACCGACGTCGCGGATTATCTCGGCTTTAAAGAAGACGCGAACGAGAACAACGTCGCGAAAGTTCGAGAACTCGTCCTGGCGTTGCGCGAGTACCAGGCGAACAACGGTAAAAAGCTCGGAGAAAATTGGACGGATTTTCACGCGGAAGCGAACGCGTTCGCGACAATGGTTCAAGAGAACCTCGCGGCGCGTAAAAAACTCGTCGACTTCGATCTCGACAAAGTTCTGAACTTCGACGTAAAGCAGGCGCAAGCCGAATATAAAGCGATTCAAAAAACCTTCTTTTTATTTAGAGGTAAAAAGCGCAAGGCGTTTGAAGCGAAAACGCGTTCCTTAACTCTCGGCGCGAACTCCAACTTATGTAAATTTTCCAGCGGTCGGGAACTTCTCGACCAAATTCAACGATTCGTCGAATCGCAACGATACCTCGACGAACATAAAGGTTTTGGCGCCGACAGAATAAGCGCGTATCCCATAGATGGGACGTTCGATAACCCCGCGACGGTCGGCTGCGTCGAATCGGCGCTCAAAGCCGGAGACCGTCTCGACGCTATTCTCGACGAGACCTCGACCCGAGTCGGACTCGATAAACGGAGCTTAACCGAAAGAGTCGACAGATTTTTAGCGGCGCTCGCAGACAGGACGTCAAATGAACGACAAGCGACGAGCCGATTCGACGACGCGTGGGATCAATTCTTAACGCGAAGTCAATCGTTCTTTACCCGTCTCGACGCGTTCCAGAAAAAAAGAAAAGAACGAAAATCCATACTTCAAAAATACGACGCCTTGTGTTCGAAACGGTTTGGCGACGCCTGGATCGTCCAGAACAGGTTCTGGCCAGATTTGACCGAATACATCGCGCTGGGTGATAGAATTGCCGACAAGTTGTCCGCGGCGCTCCCGAATCGCTCGCAAGTTCGCGAACAACTGCAAGCGGTCGCGGAACTCTGGCCCAAACTTCACGAAAATGAAAAAATTGAAAAGACGCTCGACGACTTCTTACGCTCGTGGGTAAAATGCGCGCGGCAAGTCCCGGAACTCGCTACCGAATTTGCGCCCCTGAGAAGCGAATACGTTCAAATCGTCTCTACTATAGAGACGGACGAGCCGTACTATTGCGAAAAAACCTCGAAGTCAGGAGTCGACCCCGACCAAATCGACCGGCTCTTGAAAATCGGCGAACTTCTCCGAGAGACGGCGCGCGTCCAGTTCCCAACCCGACCCGACGTCCAGGACCGCTTCCTTAAAAACGTCGACCGAATCTGGGCGCGAACAGGTCAACCGAGCGACGAGAAAAAGGTTGTCGACGATTTTCTTGCCGCGTACAAAGAGTACGACCATGCGCTCGCAAACTTTGCGCAAGCCGTCGAACAAGTTGAATTTCCGAGACGAATCGCCGGGTGCGTCGCCGTTTCCTCAATCGAAGCGTCTGAGCTCCCGAACGCGTTTGCCTATTATTTCGCGGCGGTTGAACGCGCGCGCCAGGCGAAAGAAACCGCGGCGCCCTTCGCGAAACTTGCAACCAACGAAGACGATATGGTCGACGCCCAACGCGCGCGGCAAATTCTGGGCTTTCTCGACGAACTCGAGACGCGTCTGCGCTCGTTCCCCGCGTTTGAAAAACTCAATCCAGACGCCAAAGAACTTTGCGACGTCCGCGACGCCGTCGGCAAGTTCCTCGCGCGCGAACAAGGTTCCGACGAACTCAACGCCCTTATACAACGCGCTAACCAACTCATGGATCAAACGAAAGACCTCCATGCGCTTTCGGTTCGCGAACGAATCCTTACGGTATACAGGGGGCCGCTCTTATTCGTTCAACTTGACGAGTACGCGACGTTCGCGGAAACGACTTTGCGCGCGCTTCCGTACTTCAGTCAGTGGGAAGATTGGCGAACGCTTCGTCCCAAAGCGATTAAGGAACTGCCGGAATTTGTCCAGGCGGTCGAAACGCGAACCGTCGATTTGGACGCGCTCGCGGAAGGCGCGCAATACCGTCTGTACGAGGAATTTGCGGACTCCGTCGTCGAACGCGAGTCCTGTATCCGCGAAACGGTCGGGAACGCTCGACTGCGCGACAATATCATCGAGGATTTCCGACGGTGCGACGAGAAATACGCGGAACTTGCGCGGCGCCTTGTCTCGGCGCAACTGTCGAGCCAACTTCCAACGAGAAACTTTTTCTACGACGCCGATTCCAAAGGCCCGCTAGGTCTGTTAAAACGTGAAATCACCTTGAAAAAACACGTCAAATCCCTGCGCGAGATTCTCGCAAGGTCGCGATCCGCGATTCGCGACTTGAAACCGTGTTTCCTTATGAGTCCGCTTTCGGTCGCGCAATATATTCCCGCCGACGACGCGCCTTTCGATCTCGTAATCTTCGACGAAGCGTCGCAAATTCCCACCTGCGACGCGATAGGCGCGATAGCGCGCGGACGCCAGTTAATCGTTGTCGGCGACTCGAAACAGATGCCTCCGACCACGTTCTTCCAGAGCGCGGCGACTAACGACGAAGAGTTCTACGACGACGAAAACGACGAGGAAATTGACGACGCGCTTCGACCTCTGCGCGTGTTTGAAGTCGAAAGCGTTCTGGAAGAATGCGTAGCCGCGCAAATTCCTAACGTCGCTTTGAAATGGCACTACCGAAGCCGGAACGAAGCGCTCATCGCGTTTAGCAACAACAAATACTACGACGGTAAATTGAATACGTTCCCGGCGGCGACTCGCGAAAGCGGCGTCAAATTCGTCTACGTCGAGGACGGTTTATACAGGCGCGGCGAGAGCTTAAAGACAAACGAACCGGAAGCGAAACGCATCGTCGAGGACGTGGTCAAGCGCCTGAGCGAGCCGGGTTTCGACGGAAGCTCGTTGGGAATCGTCACCTTTAACGAGGCCCAGCGCGACCTTATCGACACAATGCTCGAAAAAGCCGTAAACGATCATCCGGAAATAGAAAAGTATTTTAGCCCCGACTATTACGAACCCGTCTTTGTTAAGAACCTGGAAAACGTTCAGGGGGACGAACGCGATTTCATCTATTTCTCCATTTGTTACGGGAAAGACAAAAACGGCAAGATTTCGAACAACTTCGGACCGCTCAATAAAGTCGGGGGCGAACGTCGTCTCAACGTGGCGGTTACGCGCGCCAAACGCGAGAACATCGTCTACTCGTCAATGCGCGGCTCCGACCTCCAACTCTCAA
The DNA here is from genome assembly GCA_964447865.1 of uncultured Planctomycetaceae bacterium. GTDB lineage: Bacteria > Planctomycetota > Planctomycetia > Pirellulales > Thermoguttaceae > RUG369. The sequence goes on from CAYUUL010000014.1 coordinate 13,273, forward strand.
CGTGTTCGACCGCAACCGGCGCTCGAGGCGTTAAAGATTTCAAAGAATTTTTACTCTACGCGGAAAACGGGGGCAGAAACTACCAACAGAGCGGAACGTCGACCCAGGACGCGTTTGGCGCGGAAGAAGAAATCGCGAAATTCCTCCGCGAAAAGGGCTATCAGGTCGACACGCAAGTCGGGCGCTCGAAATACCGCGTCGACGTCGCGATTCTTGCGCCAGGCTCCGACGAGGAATACGCGGTCGGCGTCATGTGCGACGGCGCTTCCTACCGCGACTCCGCGACCGCTCGCGACCGCGATATCTTACGCAAGAACGTTCTCGAAGGACTCGGCTGGCAAACGGCGCGAGTCTGGACTCCAGCCTGGCGATACAACCGTAAACAAGCGGAAGAAAAACTGCTCAGCGACGTCCAAAAAGGATTAGACGCCTGGGAAAGAGCCAAAAATAAGCGCAAGTAACGCCTTTCCGACTCCGCGCCGCGCTCTTGTCGTCCTCGCTAACGACGCGATCTCGACAGACGCCAAGAAGCCAACGCGCTCAAACGTCTAATCCGCAACGAGAGCGCCGACGTATCCCCGATTCACGTCGGCGCAAGAAACAGAAAGAGCCCCGTAAAAACGCGTTTACGGAACTCTTTTAATTTTACGCGCGTCAACTCGCGAACCGACGCTCTGAAAAACTTTGCGGACTCAATCACCACCCGTAGACGATATTGGACTCAATCGTCTTACGCGCTTTTTCGAGGTCGACGCCAGTCTCTTTCATATAGAGACGAATCGCGTGGAGCTTATCGCCCGCCGCTTTCGCGAGGCAATCTCTCGCGACGTCGGAAACGTCGGTATTGCCGGTGATTCCCAACGCGGCTTTCGAGATAACCCACGCGTCGCGAGGACGTTTGGTAATGCGAATCGCTTCTTCGGAGGGGTAGTTCGTGCGCAGGACGTCCTTAGCGCCCTCTTCGTTATCTGCCCAGGCGATGACGATGTGTCCCGGCGTTTCAATTTCAAATAGCGCCATAATATCCGTTCCCTTCAAGTTAGGGTTGTAATCAGTTTCAAAAAGGATTAACCAGAACGCGAGAGCCCGTTTTTTGAATAAAATCAAGCGTTTTCGCGCCCCAAACTTAGTATGCGATTGTAGCAAAGTTTTTGCGCTTTTAATAGAGGGAAATCGTTTTTTTTCGGCTTTTTATCGAAAAAAGGATCTCCACGGTTCGACCTCCTCTCGAGCCCCGATCGGGGCGATTGGGAGCCGCGTTATACTCGTGTCGTTCTCTCAAATTCATTAAAAAAGGACCCGTCGCCAGGCGGAAACGAGCCCTCATTTTCTATCGTTTCGCTCAAAACGAACTAGAACGCTTTGGACTCGCTGCCGTCGATCGTGGACGACGCGCGCCATACTTCGAGGTCGACCGTATCGGAGACGAACCGCACCGAGCCGTCGCACAACGCCGTGTTGACGCCGCCGGAGTGGTGACTGCGCGCCGGGAATGTAGCCGCATACCATACGCCGTAACCGTGGCAGTACATCGGAGGATTAAAGTTGTTTGGATCCCACGCGGCGCGACCGTAGTCGACTTCATAAGTCGAGTTCGGCCCGAGGAACGTCGTGAAACCGGCCCCGTTCGAATACATGACCGTGCCGTAGTTCCCTTTGTAATTGCTCTCGTCTTTGTTAATTTGGATTTCCGAGAACGCCATCGTATTGGACGTGCCGTCGACTACCGAAGCCATCTTGTGGCACTTGTTATACGTGAACGGACCGTTGTACGCTTTGTAGGACCCGCGACCGTCCCAGTTGACAACGTCGTCGTTGGCGTAGTTCGAGTTCCCAACGTTCGCGACGTAACAGGTGCGGCGAATACACCAGGACGAATTCGATTTTTCGCCGATCGCTTCCGGTTCGCTCGGGCATTGGTGCGCGCTGATGCGCTTAACGCGGTATTCGTAGAAATTACCGCCGCCAACCTGTTTCGTGAAATCAAGGGTCGCGTACATAGCCGCTTCTTCAATAAACGGCAACGTGCGCGCGTGCCAGGAGAACGTATCGGACAAATCGGATCTGGTATCGCAACCGATTTGCATACCCAACGGAAGTTGATCCTGGTTCTGATCCACGTAGTTATGACACGCGAGAACCAGTTGCTTCAAGTTGTTCGTACACTGCATACGGCGCGCGGCCTCGCGAGCCGCCTGAACCGCAGGGAGAAGCAACCCGATCAAAATACCTATAATTGCGATTACTACTAATAACTCGACCAGCGTAAAGCCGCGTCGGAAAGTTTTTTTGTTATCCATTACCCAGACCTCGCTGTATAAAAAAAAATGAATAAATTGGCGGTGGAACGTAAAATCACATTATAAAAAATCCACAACCACGTTTGAACAATTCAAATTGTATACAAAATAAAAATCAACCGCAAGAGTTGAGTCAAAAAAAATGATAAAAAACAAAAATTTTCACCCTACAATACGCATAACAAAAAAATCTTAAGACAAAATAGACAAGAGACAAGCAAGCCGCTAAACTAAGAAAAGCAAACCGAGTTTAACTAACAGAGCAAACGCGTCGACATTGACGAGCGTCGATATGAACCGTCGACAAAAAAAGACTCGCTCCCAACTGGAAACGAGTCCCTTATTACCGTTATGTTAAACGAGAACCAAATCAGAACGACTTGGATTCGCTGCCGTCGATCGTGGACGACGCGCGCCATACTTCGAGGTCGACCGTATCGGAGACGAACCGCACCGAGCCGTCGCACAACGCCGTGTTGACGCCGCCGGAGTGGTGACTGCGCGCCGGGAATGTAGCCGCATACCATACGCCGTAACCGTGGCAGTACATCGGAGGATTAAAGTTGTTTGGATCCCACGCGGCGCGACCGTAGTCGACTTCATAAGTCGAGTTCGGCCCGAGGAACGTCGTGAAACCGGCCCCGTTCGAATACATGACCGTGCCGTAGTTCCCCTGGTAGCTGCTTTCGTCTCTGTTAATTTGGATTTCCGAGAACGCCATCGTATTGGACGTGCCGTCGACTACAGACGCGAGTTTATGGCACTTGTTATGCGTGAACGGACCGTTGTATCCTTTATAGGATCCGCGACCGTCCCAGTTGACCACGTCGTCGTTCTGGTAGTTCGAGTTTCCGAGGTTCGCGACGTAGCAGGTACGACGAATACACCACCACGAATTCGATTTTTCGCCGATCGCTTCCTGTTCGCTCGGGCATTGATGCGCGCTGATGCGCTTGACGCGATAATCGTAGAAATTGCCGTTTCCAAGTTGTTTCGTGAAATCGAGCGTCGCGTAGATAGCCGCTTCTTCAATAAACGGCAACGTGCGCGCGTGCCAGGAGAAGTTGTCGGAGAAATTGGTATCTGAATCGCGACCGATTTGCATAGCCAACGGGAGTTGATCCTGGTTTTGATCCACGTAATTGTGGCACGCGAGAACCAGTTGCTTCAAGTTGTTCGTGCATTGCATACGACGAGCGGCTTCACGCGCGGCCTGAACCGCAGGAAGGAGCAAACCAATCAAAATACCGATGATCGCGATAACGACCAATAATTCGACCAGCGTAAAGCCGCGTCGGGAAACAAAGGTTTTATTCATCTCTAAGGGATCCAAAAATCAAATAAGCGTACAATAATCTAACGCATAAATAAGGATGCGGCGCAAAACGCGTTATTTTCAACTTCGCAATCGCCGCCGTATATTTCTAAAACATCGGGGAAACTTGCAAACGCCCCGGGATATCGCAGGTTATTCGCCTCGACTCATTCGGCTTCGGCGTCGGTGGTCAATACGAAATCGCGGAGGTTCTTGCCTTCGCTGACAGTGCACTTCAGTTCGCTTTGACGATTGTATCTTTCCGGAACCAACTCAACCTGACGTTCGGTAACGCCGTGAGCCGCTTCGTCCGCCGTTTGATCGCCGTCAATTTTGACTTTCTGTTGCGAACGAATCGACACGACCATCTCGCCCGCGGAAGCGCGGAGCTTATATTTGCCGTTAAGGATCTCGCCGCCGACCGCCGTGCCGCGTTGACCGGCCATCGGTCCCATGCTGATATAACCGCTGGCGATTGGTTCGCCGTCCAAAGTAACGGTCCCGGAGACCTCGTTAAGCCCGTCGTTCGGTCCGCAACCGGTGAAAGCGGCAAGAGTCAACAGGACGCAAGCGAGCGCCGCGAATCTGGCGAAATTCTTCTGCATGTCATTATTCCTTTATAAAAAAGCCGACCGCGCAACCGAGTCGAGACCTCGAGGCGCATAAAATACAATCAAGAGCATACCGCCGGGAACGCCCCAAAAGGAGTTCTCCAAACATCGGCGACAATTATAACCAATATCGACTTTTGTGCAAGGAGAACCGATAACTGATTAAACGTTTTTACGTACAAAAAGTTCCGTCTATTCAATAATAATAATAGAATAACAAAGATTTCAGACGCGAAGGCGTGTTCGCAAACCCGGCTTAACGACGAAAAACCGCGCCGTCCGTTGCTATTTCGCGGTTTTTGGGTAGAATTGACCGGAGTTTTTTACGCCGCCAAACTCGCCGCGCTACGAGTCGTTCAGAGGCGGTCGGCACAACAGAATGTTTCGATCCGTTTGGAGAAAATAATGAGTGAAGTTCGAACGCGTTTTGCGCCCAGTCCCACCGGTTATATGCACGTCGGCAACCTTCGCACCGCATTGTACGCCTACTTGACGGCCCGGCATGAAAACGGCTCGTTCATACTGCGTATCGAAGACACGGACCAGGCGCGGCTCGTCGAAGGCGCGGTCGATATTATCTATAATACGCTCAAAGAAAACGGCATGACCTGGGACGAAGGTCCGGACGTCGGGGGCGATTACGGGCCCTACGTTCAGAGCGAACGTATGAGCATGTTCAAGGACTACGCGATCCAACTTGTCGAAAAGGGAGAAGCGTACTACTGTTTCTGCACCGAAGAACGTCTCAATAAGTTGCACGAAGAGCAACGCGCGGCGGGCCAAACGGTCGGAAGTTACGACCGACATTGCCGCAACCTCTCGAAAGAGGAAGTCGAACGCAGACTCGCGGCGGGCGAACCCTACGTCATTCGCCAGAAAATGCCGACCGAAGGCGTCACCTCGTTCGACGACTTGATCTACGGACACATTGAAGTCGACAACGCGGAACTGGAAGACCAGATTCTGATCAAGAGCGACGGCATGCCGACCTACAATTTCGCGAACGTGGTCGACGATCACCTCATGAAGATTTCTCACGTCATTCGCGGGAACGAGTACCTTTCCAGCACGCCGAAATACAATCTGCTTTACGAGGCGTTCGGATGGGAAAAGCCGATTTACGTCCATTGTCCGCCGGTCATGAAAGACGCCCATAACAAGTTGTCGAAACGCAACGGGGACGCCAGTTATCAGGATCTCGTCAGGCAGGGCTATCTCAGCGCCGCTATCCTGAATTACCTGCTCCTGCTCGGCTGGGGTCCGAAAGACGGTCAGGAAATATTCTCGCGCGAAGAAATGATCGAAAAATGGAATCCGGCGTGGATTGTCAAATCGCCCGCCATTTTCGATATTCAGAAACTGCGCGCGATCAACGCGGGCTACATTAACCGCATGACCGACGAAGAATTTGTCGAGTTGGCGCGTCCGTGGGTCGAATCGGTCGTAAAAACGTCTATCGATTTGAAATTGCTCTGCGTGAATTTGAAACCGCGTTGCGAGATTCTCAGCGATTTGCCCGACCGCGTGATGTTCATCGACCATATGAACGAAGATTACGACCTCGCGTTCTACCGCAATAAGAAATTCAAGACGGACGAATCGACCTCGCTGACGGCTCTCCGCGCGCTGCTCCCCGCCCTGGAAGGGAACGAAGATTGGACCCGCGACGGCGTATACAACGTCTGCGCCCCGCTCGTCAAGGAAATGGGAGTCAAAGGAGGGTGGTTGCTCTATCCTCTGGGTATCGCGCTCGCGGGCGTGCAAGCCACGCCGGGCGGAGGCACCGACCTCGCCGTCGTCATTGGCAAAGAACGAACCCTTGAACGCGTTCGCAAGGCTATCGACCGACTCGCCGCGCTCGAAAACGCCTGACGTCCCGCTCGTTCGGAATAAAAAAGGCGCCGACTCGATTCGTAAAAAATCGGGTCGGCGTTTTGCCGTTTCACGCGGTTGAGACGCGAATCTCGCGGCGATTATTCAATGACAATTCCTTCGGTAAAAGGTCCGATTTCAATCAGCGGAGAATTGGCGTCGATCTTCTTGCCGTAGTAATTGAAGTTCCTGATCCTGATATTCTTGACGTAGCTCTGTTCGCTATAGCCCTCGAAGTGCAGAACGCCGTCGAAGCCGGGCTCGCCGTAAACCGTGAAGTTGCTCAATTCGCAATTCTCAAGTTTGCCCGGTACCGGATCGGGATGAATCTCGTATTTGCACTGCATCGCCTTCGCCATAAGCATGACGCCGCGAATCTTGTTCGAACGAATCCGGAAATTGTCAAACGCGCAATTCGACATGAGCATTTCCTGATTCGGCTGGAGCCAGATAATCGCGTTGCACCAATAGTGAGACGGTTCGCGATAGTCGACGCTGTAATAGAGAACGTCGATATTTTTCGCGCGAATGTTGCGCATGGCGGACGTTTCGCATTCGTAGCCGATACGGAAAATATTCGCGCGGTCGGTCCAGAACACGCAATCCTCGACGTCGATGTTTTCGCACGGATAACGGTTGTCGTTCGTAATTCCATAGCGTCGATTGTTGTCCAACCCTTTAATCGCGATGCAGTCGTCCTGCGAACGGAAGAAGCAATTCGTGACTTTCGCGTTTTTCACGTTTCCAAGGTCGAGCGCGTCGTCGTTGATCATATTCGACGCGCAAATGCGCAAGCCGTCGACCGTCACGTTCTTCGAATTGACGCAAACGCAGGTCCAGCTCCAGGAGTCCCGCAAAATAAGGTCGCGAATCGTCAAATTATCGCAATCATGCGCGTAAATCGTATGATCGCAAGGACCCTTAAAACGTTCCCACATCGTCCCCGCGAGAACGCCGCGTCCGCGAATCGTGATATTCTTACCGCAAGCGACCACGCCCCCGTTCACCACCGCGCCCGCCGCAATGTAGAGCGTCTGATTGTCCGTCAATTTAATGACGTCCGGCTTGTGGTTGCCCGGCCCGTAATAAATCACGTTCGGATCGCCTTCTTTAGGAGCGTCCGTCTCTGGAGCCAGTCCAAAGAGAATAAGTGGTTTAACGCGTCCGTCAGGCTCAAAGGAAATTTGGAACGGCTTGTCGGCTTCAAGCGTCGCGGCCTCCGAGGACTGTTTCACAATCTTAACGCCGAACCGGTCGGGCGCGACCGTCGCCTTATCGAGCGCGAAAGGACCCGTGATTTCTATTTGCACTTTTCCAGTAAATTCAAAAGAACCGAAGTAGTATTCTCCGCTTCCCTGCTCCTGGTCGAACGAACGGTAAATCGCCACGTCCTGACCGTCGACCTTGACTTTATACGCGTTTTCCACACCCTGTCCCTGCGGCGCGGGAACCGTCCAGACCTCCGCGCGAGAAGAACCCGCGAGACTCAACGCTCCGACAAGCGCGAGCGAGAAAAAAGCGATTCCTTTAATCAGCTTCATTGTTTCCATATCCTTTCTTCCTGTAATCCAGGCGGCAAACCGACGTCCGCGCCAAAATCGCGAACGTTCCGATTTATCGTCGAGAGTATTATTGTAGCGGTTGTGACTCGCGTTTTCAATCCTTTTTTAATCGAACGTCGTTTTTTACGCGTTCTTTTGCGACTTGCGCAGAAACGTCAGTATTTTTTTAAATTTTCGCGCAAGGGTGAAAAAACAGGTCGCAATATTTTTTAAAGAATTTGACGGCGTTGAGTTGGCTACTCTCTATCAGACGTTTTCGCTTCCATATATAAGCTCCGCTTATAACAAACAGGTTGTAAACGTAAGTTTTTTTTATTTAAGTCTTGACTTAAATTTTCCAATCGTTAGTATCTGCAGAAGATTGACCGCGACGACGGGGCTGAGGCGCAAGGAGACGTTTATTGCTTTTTGGGGCGATAGGTAGCGACCGGCTGCGCGTCCAGCTCATGCGTAACGCCGACGCGATCACTTAGTTTTATTCGAAGGCAAAGTTTACGGAACAGTCGCTTTGTTCCGCAAATTTCCGAAAGGCAGTACGCCGATGAAACGCGTAACTATTCACAAGGGGCTCGACCTGCAAATAGTCGGGGCCCCAAATCAGGAGAGCGCTCCGAAAAAGAAAGAAGTACGACACGTCTCGCTCGTTGGGCCCGATTACGTTGGGATGAAACCGACGATGCTCGTTGAGGTCGGAGACAAGGTCCTGGCGGGTCAACCGTTATTCGAGGACAAAAAGAATCCGGGCGTCAAATTCGTATCGCCGATACGCGGAGTCGTAACGGCGGTCAACCGCGGCGAGAGACGCGCGTTCCGCTCAATTGTTATCGAAGCGATAAACGACGGCGAAAGACGCTCGGTTGATTTCGAAAAGTTCGAACGCTCTCAACTTGTCGAACTGTGCCCGACAAAAGTTCGGGATATTCTTATACAATCTGGTCTTTGGACTTCTCTACGCACGCGACCGTTTAGCCATATTCCGAAAATCAATACGACTCCGTGCTCAATCTTTGTAAACGCCGCCGACACCAATCCGCACGCTCCCGATCCCAAACTGATTTTGGAAAAGGAGCGCGACGCGTTTCTCGACGGTTTGCGCGTCTTGAGCAGAATCTGCGGCAAAACGTTGTGGGTTTGTTTCGGACAGGGGGAATACAATCCTCAGTTTATCGCCGACGTCGAAGTCGTTCCGAAGGCAAAGGCCGTACAATTTCTCGGCAAACATCCTTCGGGGCTCTCCGGAACTCATATCGCGCAACTCGATCCCTGCGGCCTGAATCATTACGTCTGGACAATCGGCTACCAGGACGTCGTCGCTATCGGCAAGCTCTTTCTCACGGGACTCTATCCTTCCGAACGCGTCGTCTCGCTCGGCGGACCGTGCTTTAAGGAGCCGCGGCTTATCAAGGTCGACCAGGGCGCCTTTGTTTCGGAAATCGTCGAAGGGGAACTGAAAGAAGGCCCCGTCAGAATTATTTCCGGAAGCGTCCTGTGCGGGCGAAAGATCGAAGAAGGACTCGAAGGACTCGGACGTTACGTCAACCAGATATCGGCGATTGAGGACGGCGACGTACGCGAACTCTTCGGCTGGACTATGCCCGACTTTAAGAAATTCTCCATGGCGCGAACCGTCGCCTACCACCTGTTCAATCGACGGCTGCCCATTGAAATGAACACCGGCCTGGGAGGCGGAAACCGCGCCATCTTCCCCAATCCGATTTTTAATAAAATCATGCCGCTGGACATTGCTCCGCTCTTTCTTTTCAAGGCGCTCGAGGTCGGCGATCTCGAACGTTGCGAGAAACTGGGCGCGCTCGAGCTCGACGAAGAAGACCTCGCGCTCTGCACTCTGGTCGACTTCGGGAAAAACGACTATTGCAAGACGCTTAGAGCGATTCTCGACAAAGCGATGAAGGAGGAGGAGTGAGACATGCAATTTAAAAAACTGCAAGAAGCCGCGCTAAAAGGCATGAACGCCATTGAAAAGACGTTCTTCGCGCCCGGAAAGCCGTTCGCCTTCTTCTATCCGTTCTTCGACGCCGTCGACACGTTCCTCTTTACCCCGGATAAACGGACATCCGGGACGGTGCACGTTCGAGACTGCAACGACTTCAAACGCATGATGATCGCCGTCCTGTACGCGCTGATCCCCTGCACCCTCTTCGGGATTTTCAACGTCGGCTACCAGGCGAATCTGGTCGGAGGAGCCCCGTCCGGATGGCACGGAGACGTCGTCAACTGGCTAAACGCGACTATTCCCGCGCTGGGGATTTTCGACCAACACAGCGTTATCGGCTGTTTCGTTTACGGGTTAGTCTATTACCTTCCGCTCTACGTCACGACGATGGTCGTCGGATTGTTCTGGGAAATTCTCTTCGCGGGAATCTATAAGCACGAGGTGAACGAAGGATTTTTCGTCACCGGCTTTATTTTCCCGCTGATTTGTCCGGCGACTATTCCGCTCTGGCAAGTCGCGCTCGCGATTACCTTCGGAGTCATTATCGGCAAAGAGATTTTCGGAGGAACCGGACGCAATATTCTGAACCCCGCTCTTGTGGCGCGCGCGTTCCTGTTCTTCGCGTACGCGGGCCAAATTTCCGGCGATAAAGTCTGGACGGTCGCGGACGGAGTCTCGAAAGCGACCCCGCTCTCTTACGCCTCGCAAGGCGTGGAAGCCATTCAAAACGCAGGTTACACTATGAGCGACGCCTTTTTCGGTCTTATACCGGGCGCGCTCGGCGAAACATCGACGCTCTGCTGTCTGATCGGAGGAATCTACCTCATGGCGGTCGGAGTCGCGTCCTGGCGCATCGGCGTATCCATGTTTGTCGGTGGAATGGGTCTGGCGTACCTGCTTACGTGTTGCAGTCCTGAAACGCTCGCCGCGCATCCAGCCTTTACGCTCGGACCATGCTGGCACTTCGTCCTGGGCGGATTCGCCATCGGAATGTTCTTTATGGCGACGGACCCCGTCTCAGCCGCGCAAACGCGTCTCGGACAGTATATCTACGGCGCCCTGATCGGGATTCTCGTGATCGTCGTAAGAACGCTCAATCCGGCGTATCCGGAAGGCGTTATGCTCGTTATTCTGTTTGGCAACTGCGTAGCGCCGCTCATCGACCACTTCGTCGTGGAAGCGAACGTTCGTCGGCGCGCCAAAAGGCTTCAATCGCGATAAGAAAGGAGGGAATGCGAAATGTCTAACGAATCAACCGTAAAAACGTTTATCGTCGCGACCGCGTTGTGCGTCGTCTGCGCGATTATCGTATCTCTTTCCGACGTCGCCTTAAAAGGAATGCAGTTGCGCAACAAGGCGCTCGATAAACAGGTGAACATTCTTCGCGCCGCGGGACTCGTCGAGCCGACCGGAAAAGCGACCGCGGAACAAGCGACGGAACTCTTCGCGAACGCCAAAGCCGTTCTCGTCGACATGAAAACCGGCGCGATCGTTGAAGAAGTCGCCGCGACCGACGCCGACTCTCTGAAAATCGATCCGACGACTATCCCGCTCGATAAAGCGCAAGATATCGCGAAAATCAAAGAATTGCCGAGTCAGACCGTCGTCTACCTGTTCAACGACGCGTCCGGCGCTCTCGATACCGTCGTGTTGCCGATTCAGGGGACGGGGCTTTGGTCCACCCTCTACGGGTTCATTTCTCTCAAAGGGGATTTGACGACGATCGGACGCATCGTATTCTACGAACACGGCGAAACGCCCGGCCTCGGCGGGGAAATCTCCAATCCGAACTGGACCGCGAAGTTCGAAGGGAAAAAGGCGTTTGACGAAACTGGAAACGCCGTCGTAAAAGTCATTAAGGGAACCGTCGATCCCACGAGCGCGCAAGCCGCGTATCAAGTCGACGGTATTTCAGGCGCCACGCTCACTTGCAACGGGGTCAACGACGCCGTGTGGTTCTGGCTCGGCGAAAACGGGTTCGGCGCGTTCCTGAATGGATTAAAGAACGGGAACGCCGTTCCGCAGTCTAACGCGACCGACGCGAGCGAGAAATGAAAGGACGAACGCTACGATGAAACTTAATGATGAAAATAAGAAAAGTTTGATCGAACCGTTGTTCAAAAACAATCCTGTGTTCGTTCAAATCCTGGGCGTTTGCTCCGCTCTCGCCGTTACTACAAGCATGCGCACCGCGTTGACTATGACTCTCGCCGTGCTATTCGTCACCGCTTTTTCCAACGCTGGAATCGCGATGATAAGAAAAATTATCCCGGGCTCGATTCGCATGATCGTCGAAATGACGATTATCGCGACCCTCGTTATCCTGGTCGACCAACTGATCAAGGCGTTTTCATACGACCTTAGCAAGCAGTTGTCCGTATACGTCGGGCTAATTATCACGAACTGCATCGTTATGGGACGCGCGGAAGCGTTCGCGCTCAAAAACACCGTTTCTTCCAGTTTCCTCGACGGAATTGGAAACGGTCTCGGCTACGGGGCCGTGCTCATGATAGTGGCGTTCTTCCGCGAGCTTTTCGGATTCGGGCAAATCTTCGGGATCACCGTCTTCAAGACGGTTCAAAACGGAGGTTGGTACGTTCCAAACGGGTTGATGGTCACGGCGCCCGCCGCCTTCTTCCTGATTGGAATTATTATCTGGCTCGCCAAACCCTTTAACAAGAATATGCAAGACGCGGATTAGTCCTCGGACGCGTCGATAGGATAAATCAAATGGATCACGTACTTTCCATGTTTGTCCAGGGGGTCTTTACGCAGAATCTTGCGTTATCGCTCTTCCTGGGCATGTGCACCTTCCTCGCGATCTCCAAAAAGGTGAACGCGGCGTTGGGTCTCGGAATCGCCGTGACGGTCGTGCAGGCGATCACGATTCCCGTAAATAACTTACTTTACAACTATGTTTTAAGAGAAGGAGCCCTCTCGTGGACCGGCGTCGACGCGCTCGCGAAACTCGACCTGGGATTCCTCTCCTTTATTACTTTCATTGGCGTTATCGCGGCGATTGTGCAAATCCTCGAGATGGCGCTCGATCGGTTCTTCCCACCGCTCTATAACGCGCTGGGCGTGTTCCTGCCCCTTATCACCGTAAACTGCGCCATTATGGGCGGCTCGCTCTTTATGGAGCAACGGGACTACAACTTCGCCGACAGCTGTCTGTACGGCGTTTTCTCCGGGTTCGGCTGGGCTTTCGCGATTGTTCTGTTCGCCGGAATAAGGGAAAAAATGGAATACTGCCACGTTCCGAAAGGACTGCGCGAATTAGGGATCGCGTTCATTATGGCGGGCTTGCTCGCTATGTCGTTTATGACCTTTTCCGGTATGTAATCGAGAAGGGAGACTAGAACTATGGGTGGTATAGGCGTTGTTATTGCCGGCGTTATAGCGTTTACGCTAATCGTCCTGGCCCTCGTCGCGATTATTATCGCCGCGAAAGCGACTTTGTCGCCGTCCGGAAACGTCGCGATTGAGATCAACGGAGATAAAGAGAAAACCATTACCGTTCCGACCGGAGGAAAGTTAATCAACACCCTGGCGGAACAGAAAATCTTTGTGCCGTCCGCGTGCGGAGGAGGCGGTACCTGCGGTCAATGCAAGGTTAAAGTTCTGTCGGGCGGCGGGGAAATCCTGCCGACAGAAGAAGCCGTCCTGACAAGAAAGGAAATCAAAGACCATGTGAGATTGGCGTGCCAAACGCCCGTCAAACAGGATATGAAAATTGAGATCCCCCCGGAGATCTTCTCCGTTAAAAAGTGGGAATGCACCGTGCGCTCAAACGAGAGCGTCGCGACCTTCATTAAAGAACTCATTTTAGAGTTGCCCGAAGGAGAAAAAGTCGACTTCAAAGCGGGCGGTTACGTCCAAATCGAACGTCCCGCCGGACTCTCGATCAACTACAAAGACCTCGATATCCCTGAGAAATACCGAAAATCCTGGGACGATTTCGACCTTTGGAAAATCGTCAGTTACGTTGAAGAGCCGATTACGCGCGCCTACTCGATGGCGAGTTATCCCGAAGAAAAGGGCGTCATTAAGTTCAATATCCGCATCGCGATCCCGCCCCGAAGCAATCCGAACGTGGAGACGGGTCAAATGTCCTCGTATCTGTTCAGCTTGAAGCCGGGCGACAAAGTCACGATCAGCGGTCCTTACGGCGAATTTTTCATTCGAGACACGCCGAACGAAAAGATTTACATCGGACGCGGCGTCGGCATGGCGCCGTTGCGTTCGCACCTGTTCGAGATGCTCGAACATCTCAACCGCGGCGAAAAGATCTCTTTCTGGTACGCGGCGCGAACGAAAATCGAGGCGTTCTACGTCGAAGACTTCGAACGACTCGAACGCGAACATCCGAACTTCTCGTTCCATTTGACGCTCTACAAGCCGAAGCCGTCGGACAATTGGACCGGCCTTACCGGACAAGTGCACGACGTCCTCTACAACTCCTATCTGAAGGATCATAAGGCTCCGGAAGATTGCGAGTACTTCATGTGCGGCTCCCCGACCATGACGAGTCAAACGGTCGAGATGCTCGAGAGTCTCGGAGTCGAACGCGAAAGCATCTTCTTCGACGATTTTGGAGAATGAGAAAACGCGCGAAGTGAAAAGACAATAAGCAAGGCGTCGAACCTGAACCGGATCCGGCGCCTTATTTTTATTCGCGATAAATTCGACGCGCCAAAGACGCGAAAAGCTAAACCGCGCTATTGTTTGTCGCGGACGAGACCGGGCGATATGTCGAGGTCGAGATCCTCAAAGAGACCCGCCTTGTAACGCTCGATCGCGATTGCGCCCATAACCGCGTTGTCGGTGCAGAGCTTCGGCGGCGCGATATAGAGCTTAAAGCGATATTTGTCGGACGCTTCCATTGCCTTCTGACGGAACCGGGCGTTCGCGGCTACCCCGCCGCCTACGCAAAGAGTCTTAACCTTGCAGAGCTTCAGCGCCTGAACCGCCTTGCCGACCAGACAGTCGACGACCGCTTCCTGGAACGACGCGGCGACGTCGGCGCGAGTCTTCTCGTCGATCGTAGCGTCCGTCATTTCTACCTTCCCGGTCCCCATTAACTTATAGCGAACGGAAGTTTTCAAGCCGCTGAAACTAAACTGCATTCTTTCCGGCTCGTGAAGCATCGGACGCGGGAAATCGTACGCTTTGGGATCGCCCTTCTCCGCCGCCTTCTGAATCGAAGGGCCGCCGGGATAAGGGAGCCCAAGCATCGCCGCGACTTTATCAAACGCTTCTCCAGCCGCGTCGTCTATCGTCGTCCCCAACGGCTCGAAGTCGATTGGCCCCAGGCACCGATAGAGATTCGAGTGACCGCCGCTGACGATCAGACCGACGCAAGGAAAGAGTTTTTCGTCAAACGCGACTTTGCACGCGTATATGTGCGCTTGCAGATGGTTGATCGCGATGAGAGGTTTATCGTTCGCCACGCAGAGAGCTTTCGCCGCCGCCAGGCCGACAAGGAGAGAACCCGCCAGACCGGGCTCGTTGACGACCGCTATCGCGTCAAGGTCGCTCAACGTTATGCCCGCCTGCCTGATCGTCTCCGATACGACCGGCAAGATCGCCTCCAAATGCTGGCGAGACGCTATTTCGGGGACGACTCCCCCGTAAAGTTGGTGCGTGTCGATCTGAGAAGCCAACGAGGATCCAAGCACATTGCGATTCTCGTCCACGACCGCCGCCGCGGTTTCGTCGCAACTCGATTCGATCGTTAATATTTTCATAATTCTACCTTTACCGCAAACTTCCTCGCGTTCCGCGCGCTCCGCGCGTTTATTTTCATTATCGTACGACAGGGTGTTTTGTCAACGGCGCGGCGACGGCAGTTCGAGCCAACTCCCCAACGTAAAGTCCCATTCTTCGGGCGTAAATTCTTCGAGTCCTCCGCCAGGATAGAACGTCGTTTCGCCGAAGTAAACGCGTCCGTCGACGTCGTAGAAATCGACGCGTACAAACGGGATCCCCTGCGCGAGCTTCTCCGCCAACGCGACCATCTTTTCATAGCGCGCAGGTTTGGGAACCAACGTCTCCGAGCGCGGATAATGACGTTCAAACGGAAGCGGATTCCAATCGCGGTCGTAGGCGTTCATGTGCAACCCGGCCCCGGTAAACCGTTCGGAATAGAGAAACGAACACCTTACTTTACCGTTGAAGCACAAGAGTTTATAGTCCTTCAAATCGTCCGCGTCTCCGTCGGTCAGAAACTTTTCGGCGATAATCCTCGGGACGACGTTCTTATAAGGGTATTCTCTCGCGGCCCAGTAGAAATTCTTCTTGAGCGCTCGTTCCAACTTCCGTTTGGCTCCCGCTTTGTCGAAAGACGATTTGTCGCGGCAAAGCGCTACGCTCCCGCTGTCGTGAACGCATTTTAACGCGAACGCGTCCGGCAACGCGTCGAAGTCGATTTCGTCAAACGAACGGTACGGACCTCCGACAAGCGGAACGAGATACTCCGGCCCGATCTTCTCCGCGACATACTCTCGAACCGCGTATTTGTCGACCAACCGCGTATAAAGCGGGTTGCGGTCATGGAGCTTGAGCCAGTTGAGTTTCTCGTTAAAGGTTCGCGGCGGCGCAAGTTCGAGTTTCTTCCCGAGCGCGATTCGGTAGAACGCCGAAAGGTACCACGCGTCGGGTAGAATAGCGCGAAGCCCGCGAAGAGAAAGGAGCTTTTTCGCAAGCCGCGTAAAAGGATACGGTTTCATTACGATTCGCCTTATGCGCCTGGGGAAAACGTCGAAAATTTACCGCGACGCGCAAAATTACTTGAGTCGGAACTCCGTCGGATCGGTTTGCGGAGCCCCGGTCGCGATAACGCCCAGTCCGTTTCCGTTGTGGCGCATTCTGTCGAGCGTCGGGTTGCAGGGACGATTCAACAGGACGGGCTTATCGTCCGCGCCGCGAACGACAAACGTGGTCGAGCCCCCTCCGTCAAGATTGAGACCTTGCCAGGCGCCGAGATACTTGAGCGCGCTCGCGACTTGTTCGTAGGTCGCTCCGACGCTGAATTTCGGCTGTCGTCCGTCGATTGTCGCGAGATAAACGTATCGAGAATCCCGGGATATTCCAACCGCGGTGCGCGGGTGAACGGCTTTATCCGCAAGCGCCAGGATCTCGCCGTCTTTAAGCACGATCTGGTTCCCGGAAACGGCGACTTTGACGTCGCTCAAATCGTCCCCCGGAGAATACTGTTTAATCTCGACGCGCCCGTCGTTCTTAACGACAAACGAAGGGAAAGTATCGGCGGGCTCCGAAAGAACAAACCCGTCGGAAACCGCCAGTCCGGTGAGATTCGAGTCCCCTTCCTTGACGATTGTCGACGCGTTAAAAGGAGTATAGAAATTCGCGTTGACGGCGAGAGAGAGCGAACGATCGCTGAGAAATTCGGCGACCGTGCGGCGAACCGTTTCGCGTTCTTCTTTCTTAAAATCCGGGTTGGGCTCCGTCGTCTTAAACTCCACGCCGGGCGCTTGAAGGTCGATTCGCGCCGCGACGATCTTCATGAGAGGTTCGGCGACGGAATAGGAAACGACGTCGACCCCTTCGTAAAGAGGTTTCCAATCGGGCTCTTGCGCGCGCAGACTGTTCGTCCAACCGGACGCGACGGCGACGGCGAGAACCAACGCGACGGTAAATTTAAACGCAACGCGATACTTTTTCATAGCGTACTCCTTTAAACGGCACAAAGTTAAGCGTTACTACGCGGCGGCTTTTTCCGGTTCGCGTCCGGGCTTCCGAAAACGGGTCCAAACGAGTCCAAACGCCCAAACCGCGTACGACAAACACGCGCAAACGAGCGCGGACGTCTCCGCAAGATCCCAATTCTCAAACAGTCCTAACCGACGCGTCTTAACGACGCAAATTTTCGCGGTTACCACGCTCGTTTCGCCTCGAGCGCCTTTCGCGCGAATACGACCCGCAGGATCAACCCACGCGGAGAAACCGCCGTGCGTCGCCGTGATCACCGAACGTCGATTCTCTATGGCGCGATAGACGTGCGTCGCGAGATGAAGATCGGTTTCTATGCCGCAACGGAACCAGCCGTCGTGCGAAAGATTCACGAGAATATCCGGATCCGCGTCGACCGACCGCAATTCGCGAACCTGATTCTTAATAAACTGAGGAATAAGGCTTTCAAAGCAAATGTTCGGCGCCAAAATGAATCTCGCCATCGAGTCTCTCGGCGTAACGCGAAACGCGGTCGGACCTCGACCTCGACCTAAAACCGACTGCGCGCAAACGCTCTTGATTTCCCAGGAGCTGGGAAAGTACTTCAAAAAAGGAACGTATTCGCCAAACATGACGAGATGAATCTTGTCGTAACGTCGGAAAACGTCGGAACGCTCTTCGAGTAACGTCGAAACGGGCGATTGCGAGAGTTCGGAAGGGGCAAGCGCTTTAACGTCGTCCCCGGAGCCGAAGAAAGGAACGTAAATCGCGGAATTATAGGTCGTCGGATCGCCGTATTCGTGGAATACCGCGGACGCCGTCCCAAGAATAACCGCGCAACCGAGTTTCGACGTCAGGGTCGCTAAATTGCGGCGCTGTCTGATTCGTTGGTCGCGAGCGTAAAGCAAATCAAATTCGGCGGCGTCGCGTTCTTTGCCCGTCAAACTAAAGAATACGGGATAGCGCTTTTCCAAATCGTTTTCAACGTCGGACCGCGGCTCCTCGGTCGAGTCGAGAAAATCAGTCAAATCGGCGTAATCGGCGTCGGCGTCGAGAAAAAATCCCCGTTCGCACCCCTCGGGCCAAACAAGCAGGTCGAACCCCTCGGGATCGTCTTTGACCGCTTGCGCCGCCAAAGCTCGATACTTGTCGGAAACTTCCTGATCGAGTCCCTGCGCGGGCGGAAACCTGTACTGCGTGCATTCCTGCATGAGTCCAACTTTCAAACTCGGACGCCCATGCGCGATCGCTTCGCTTTCGAGTTGGTCAAAAAAGGCGATGCGGGAATTGCCGTACAACACGGAACAGAAAACGAGAATCGCCGCAAAACTGACGAGTCGAACCGAACGTCGTCCGCCAACGCCGGGCGCGTCCTGCAATCGACGGATTATCGCGCAACCGACCAGCGAACCGACCAGGACGATCGTCGCCTCGACCCCGTACTCCCCAAGAGGTTCCGCGATTTGAATCAGGTTGGGAACGTCGTAAAGCGCGTGCGATAATCCGCAAAAGGAAAAGCCGCCGAAAACGCGGTTGCGAAGCCATTCGATCGCGACCCAGCAGATCGGAGAACAAAGCCAGACCGGAACTCTAAGCAGGCGGTTAAACGCCCGACAAAGGGATATATACAGCGGAAAATAAAGCGCAAGATAGAACGAAAGCGCGATCATTCCAACAAACGTCGCGGGGTGAGGATAAGCGACCCAATATACAGTCGCGATCCAGAAGATTACCGCGGAATACCAATACTGGGCGTATTCGCCGCTCAGGCGCCGCGTCAGTCTTTTCCCAAACGACGTCGGAACCTCGGACTCGCGTTCGGACGACGCGTTCGACGACGCGCGAAGCGTCAACATCGACCAGATTACTGGAACAAGAAAGATCGCGTACTTTAAATATTGACGCGTATCCGGCGCGAGCGTCGACCAAAAGAGCCCCGACGCCAGGAGCGAACCCCAAAATGGTAAGTATCGACCGGTAAATATTTTCAAGGCAACCTCGCCGCTATTCGATTGAAGGCGCGAAAGAACAAAAAAAGAACGGACTCGATTCTCTCGACTCCGTTCCGCGTAAGTTTAAACTCAAATAGACTTGATCGAACTCAAATCCGCTTGCGGATCGTCTACGAGTTTAACGCCAAGTTTCTCTCGCAGAACATTCGCGACCTGTTCCGTCCAAACGTTCGGACGATAAGGACCGACAAAAACTTCATATCCGAGCGAACACGCCGCGAGAACCGCCGTCGTCGAACGTTCGCTCCAAAGACTGATGAAGAACGTCATGGGCGAATTTTTAGGATTGCGGTCAAGCTCTTTATTGAGTTCTTCGGCAAAACGCAACGTCGCGTTCATATCGGAAACGCGCCCCATATCGACGAAGCGCGGCAACCCGGAATCCGTCAGCGGGGCCGGTTTACGATTGAATCGGAATTTAACGTCGCCGAAGGTAAGCGCCACGTTCCCCGACGGAAAGAGTTTCGCAAGCTGTTCAAAGTAATTCTCGTCGGCGTAAGGAACGTCCTCGCCGCCCAGGACGAATACGCGTTTCAAATCGCCGGACCGGAACGCTCGAGCGGCTTTCTCGACCAGGTCGGGAAGTTGCGAACCGCCAAATCCAACCGCGATTCGCTCTCCGTTGCGCGTCTTAGGGTACCCGCCGGAATCTTGAGCCGCTTGAACAAGACCGCTGAAATCGAGAGATCCGTTTGGCATTTTGCCTACGGGACGCACCGTATCCCAACGCAGTTTGCAAGTCGCGAGCGTGTAGTCGTAGTAGTCGTCGGTCGGCTCGTCGAACGGGCCGGACGTAACAAGCGTCGCGCCCGGAAACGCGCCAAGATCCTTGTTCTGATCGCATCGAGGACCGCCGTAATGCCCCACGAGTTGAGGGGAACGTAATTCCGGATAGGCGTGCGCGGCAAGCGCGTCTCCGCGCGTCCATACGTTAATGCCGTTAAATTCGGCGCGAACCAGCAACTTCTTGAGCACGTCGAAGTCGTCCCCGGAAAAGACGACGCAAGGACCCGCCGTCGGCGCGGTGCGGACGCCCTTGGGCTCCGGAGCCCCGTACGTCGCGTTGATTCCAAATTCGTAGTTCTTATAAGCGACGCGAGCAACTTCGCCCACTTTCTTCAAAGCGTCGATAAGCGCGTCCTCGTCCGTCGAGTCGGTCGCGAGAAACGCCAGGACGTCGACGATCCCGTCGATCGCCACGCGCTCCTGTTCGCGCCAGGCGTTCAATTCGCGCTCGATCCCTTCCACGTCGCGCGTCAGTTTTTCGCGCAACTCCTTGTCCAGCTTTTTGCGAGGATTCAGTTCCTTGATTCGCGTATGAAGACCCGCGATTTCGAACGTGCGGCGCTTGTCGTAAACCGTCCCCATTCGAACCGCTTCTCTGGTAAGGTACGCTACTCCGCGCAACCCGGCGAGTATAGTCGAGTGTAAACCGAACGCGACTTCCCCAAGCAGGGCCTTGCGATCCTCCAGGGTGAATTGCTCGGAAAATTCCGCGACCATCGCGGCTATCGCGTCGTCGTCAAGCACGGGAAAGTTCGCGAGGTTCTCGTTAATTTGAGATTCGGTTTCCGCTTGAAATTCCGGATTCTCGGCAGTCTCAAGATATTCGACCAGCTGAAGTACGTAATCCGCCTTTGCGCAAAGCTCCGCCAGCTTTTGAACGTCGTAGTTCGCCAGGTTCGAAGACGCGACCAATCCCTCGAGGAAGAAGTCGTCGACCATGGCGCTCTGATTACCGCATTCGCGCATTTTTACGGCTTTAACGGCGATATGTTTGACCCAAACGGTCAGTTGATTCCGCATACTCTCGACGTTCTGTCCGTCAACGTTAATCGCGTCAAACGCCGGATCGATTTTCAACATGTTGTTCACCGTTTCTTTCTTTGTAAAGTAAAAGTCTCGAAGCCAAAACGCTCCACGCGAACTGTCTCGGCTCCAATAACGCAAAAACGGCGGGAACGGGCGTCGACGCGCTCTCATTCGCGTCAAACTCGTCCTACCGTCTACTCTCACAGAGGAGGCTATGCGTCAATGTAGCTCGCTCGCGGATAGGATCCCGCAAGCATGCGTTATGTTCGCGACATTATACAGTCTTTACCTCAAGTATGCAACTCCCTTTAGAAAAATCCCCAAAAAATCCAACAATTCTCAAAAATCAACTAAAGTTTTTACCACATCTTTCCACAGCGCAAAAATCGTCATATTAACAAAATTCATCGCTCGTTATCCAGGTTCTCAAAAACTGTTTCACGAGGTTCAAAGACCTGGCAAAATCAACAAAAAAACATCGGCTCAATCATAAAAATTTTGGCGGTCGTTCCGCGCGTTCAAACATTAAAAAGTCCTAAAAAAAGCGTATAAAACGCCGTCTCATTACACAGTGAAACGACGTCGATTTATTTTGTTCCCCCTCTTGAGCTCGACGCGAATGCTTTTAGAATATCGGAGATTAAATAATGCCGTAGTGGCGTCGCGTCGAAACTTTACGGAGCCGTTCGTCGCTGGAACGGATTCGGTATCGTCGTCTCGCGTTTAAGGCGCGCTGCAATCTGCAAAAGCGCGGTAGATCGCGACGAAGTCGCAAGCGGCGTTGACAACAATATACCGGCGTATTAACGCCGTATTTTTGAGATATTTTTCGAGATTGTTTTCGAGATAATTTGTAGAGGAGACCTACAGTGAGCGATGAAAAACGCTTTGTAATGTGCGACGGTAATGAAGCCACCGCAATGATCGCGCACCTTTGTAACGAAGTTATGTGCATTTACCCGATCACGCCGTCGTCAACCATGGGTGAACTGGCCGACGACTGGGCTTCAAAAGGTAAGAAGAATATCTTTGGAACCGTGCCGCAAATCGTCGAAATGCAAAGCGAAGCGGGCGCGGCCGGCGCAGTTCACGGATCCTTGCAGGCGGGCGCGCTCACGTGCACCTTCACCGCCTCCCAGGGCTTGCTCCTCATGATCCCGAACATGTTCAAGATCGCGGGCGAACAAACTCCTACCGTATTCCATGTCACCGCTCGTTGTATCGCCGCTCACGCGCTCTCGATCTTCGGCGACCATTCCGACGTTATGGCGACGCGTTCCTGCGGTTGGGCAATGCTCGCCGCCGGGTCCGTTCAGGAAGCCCACGACCTGGCCCTTGTTTCCTACGCGTCAACTTATAAATGCAAGGTTCCGTTCATTCATTTCTTCGACGGCTTCCGAACTTCCCACGAAGTTAGCAAACTCGAAAAAATCTCCGAAGACGTCGTTAAACAAATGTTCGACGTCGACCTCATTAAAGAATTCCGTTCTCGCGCTCTCAATCCTTCTAAGCCGGTTCTACGCGGCGCCGCTCAAAACTCCGACGTCTACTTCCAGGCTCGCGAAGCTTGCAATCCTACTTACAACGCCGTGCCGGGCTACGTCCAGGCGGAAATGGATAAATTCGCGAAGTTGACCGGACGTCAATATCACCTGTTCGACTACTTCGGCGATCCGAACGCGGAAAACGTCGTCGTCGTTATGGGATCCGGCGCCGGCATCGTTGAAGAATACCTCGATTACGTCGGACACGACAAGAACTTCGGTCTCGTCAACGTTCGCCTCTATCGTCCGTTCTACAGCGAAGCGTTCGTTAAGGCGTTGCCGAAATCCGTTAAGAAGATCGCGGTTCTCGACCGCACGAAGGAACCCGGCGCGTCCGGCGAACCGCTCTACCTGGACGTCGTCGCCGCTATGGCCCAAAACTGGGACGGCGCTCTTCCGAAGATCTACGGCGGTCGTTTCGGTCTCGCTTCCAAAGACTTTACGCCCGCGATGGTCAAAGGTCTCCACGAAGCCCTTGAAAAGGGTACGCTTAAGAACAACTTCACCATCGGTATCAAAGACGACCTCACCAACCTGAGCGTCGACTACGATCCGACGTTCCAAACGGAAGAAAACGACGTTCGTCGTTGCATCTTCTACGGACTCGGAAGCGACGGAACCGTCGGCGCCAACAAGGAAACCACCAAAATCGTCGGCGAATACACCCCGAACTACAGCCAGGGCTACTTCGTTTACGACTCCAAAAAGGCCGGCGCCGTCACGATCTCGCACTTGCGTTTCTCCCCGCGCCCGATCAAAGGTTCTTACCTGATCTACTCCGCAAACTTTGTCGCTTGCCACCAGTTCGTATTCACGACGAAAGTCGATATGCTCGGTCCTATCGTCAAGGGCGGAACCTTCCTGCTCAACGCGCCTTACAGCGCCGACGAAGTCTGGGATCACCTCCCGATCGAACTCCAACAGGAAATCATCGACAAAGAACTGAAGTTCTACGTCGTCGACGCCGTGTCCGTCGCGAAAAAAGCCGGTATGGGCGGTCGTATCAACACCGTCATGGAAACCTGCTTCTTCAAGCTTGGCGAATTTATGCCGGTCGACGAAGGTATCCAACGCATTAAGGCCGGTATCCAAAAGGTCTACGGTAAGAAGGGTCCGGAAATCGTCGAAAAGAACTTCAAAGCGGTCGATTCTTCGCTCGCCGCGTTGCAGGAAGTTAAGGTCCCCGGCAAAGTTACCTCCACGTTCCATCGTATCACCGGAGTCCGCGGCAAAGTCGCCGACGACGCCCCCGAATACGTCAAGACGCTTCTCGGTCCTCTTATGGACTCTCGCGGCGAAGAACTCACCACGAAAGATTTGCTCCCGACCGCCGACGGCACTTTCCCGACCGGAACCACAAAGTACGAAAAACGCTCCATCGCGATCGATATTCCGATCTGGGACAAAGACCTCTGCATCCAATGCGGAAACTGCTCGCTCGTTTGCCCGCACGCCGCTATCCGTATGAAGATCTTCGATTCCGCGGAAGGCGCTCCCGCCTCCTTCGAAACCTCTGAAGCGAAAACCAAAGAATTTGCCGGTAAGCAATTCCGCGTCCAGGTCGCTCCCGACGACTGCACCGGTTGCGGTATGTGTACGATGGTCTGCCCCGCGAAGAGCAAGACCGAAGAAGGCAGGAAAGCGATCAATATGGAAAACCAACTCGCGCACCTCGACGCCGAACGCGCGAACTGGGATTACTTCCTCACGATTCCCGATTACGACCGCGCGAAGGTCAAGGTCGACACGGTCAAGGGTTCGCAACTCCTGCTTCCGCTCTTCGAATTCTCCGGCTCCTGCGCGGGCTGCGGCGAAACGCCTTACGTCAAATTGGTCACGCAACTCTTCGGCGATCGTATGCTTATTGCGAACGCGACCGGTTGCTCCTCCATTTACGGCGGAAACTTGCCGACCACGCCTTACACGACCAACGCCGAAGGTCACGGCCCGGCATGGTGCAACAGCCTGTTCGAAGACAACGCCGAATTCGGTATGGGCATGCGTTGCGCGGTCGATCAACAAACCGCTTTCATGAAGGAAATCTTGAACGCTAAGAAAGAAGCGTTCGGCGCCGAACTCGTCGAAAACCTGCTCGGAAACAAGCAGGAAACGGAAGCCGAAATCGCGCAACAACGCGTTTGGGTCAAACAACTCAAAGACAAGGTCGCCGCGCTCAACTGTACAAGCGACGAAGCCAGGTTGCTCCAAATGTCCGCGGATTACCTCGTTCGCAGAAGCACATGGATCTTTGGCGGCGACGGCTGGGCTTACGATATCGGATACGGCGGGCTCGATCACGTCGTCGCTAACAACCGCGACGTCAACATCCTCGTCCTCGATACCGAAGTTTACTCGAACACCGGCGGCCAGGCGTCCAAGTCGACTCCGAAAGGCGCCGTCGCCAAGTTCGCCGCCAGCGGTAAACCGACGACCAAAAAGGATCTCGGCATGATGGCCGTCAACTACGGCACGTGCTTCGTCGGTCAAATCTCGATCGGCGCCAACCCCGCGCACGCGATCAAGACCCTTGTCGCCGCGGAATCCTATCGCGGTCCGTCCCTCGTTATCGCGTACAGCCACTGCATCGGACAAGGCATCGATATGAAGACCGGTATGGATCTCCAGAAAGAAGCCGTTAAGTGCGGTTACTGGCCGCTCTGGTCCTACGACCCAAGATTGGAAAAACCGTTCCAACTCGCCTCCAAGGCTCCGGAAGGACTCCTGAAAGACTTTGAAGCCAAACAAAACCGCTTCAAGTCCCTTAACCGCGCCAATCCCGCCGCGGCCGCCAAGTTCCAGGAAGAAGCGCAAGCGGAAATCCAAAAACGGTTCGAATACTATTCCGCTTTGCAAGACGTTAAAAAGAACTGATTGATTTAATCTCAATCGTCTAACAATAGACGCGGCGTTCCTCCCAAAGGCGCGCCGCGTTTTTTAATGGTCGCGATTGCGGCAAACGCGTTCGCAAACCGAGTCTTATTCTTTCCGGCAATAATCTCCTGTGAAAAACCAGGCCGCCGTACTGCGCGGGCGTTCTCCGGCTCTCCGACTTTTCTCAATAGCGTAATTCTAACGAAAAAAGAGTCGGCGTTCCTTTTCACTTGACCCGACGACGCGAGTCATTTATAATCGAGAAAATAGCGTAACCTACGTTTCCTCGGAACAATTCTTACAGGGACTAGCCATGAAACACGCGCCGTTAATTTTCTCCGCGTTCATAATGTCAATCGCGTTATACGTCAACGCGTCTTTTGCACAAAACTTAACTCCGGAAGGCGCGTTGCCGCGCGCTACGCCCGAATCCGTCGGACTTCCTTCCTCGGCGATCGCCGAGACCCTTCGACAACTCGACGCCAAATTTAATCGCGTCGACGCCGTTATGATCCTTCGGAACGGCAAAGTCGTCTCGGAAGCGTGGCGCGCTCCCAACGGCGCGGATATTCCTCACGCGCTCTATTCGCTCAGTAAGAGTTTCACTTCAACCGCCGTCGGGCTGGCGATCGCCGAGGGTAAAATGTCGCTCGATCAGAAAATCGTCGATATTTTCCCAGACGACGTTCCGGAAACCCCTTCGGAGAATCTGAAGAAAATCGATATTGAGTCGCTCCTCACAATGTCGTGCGGACACGAACGCGAAGCGAAAGCCTCGTATAACGGTTTCGACGAAGCGTTTTACGACCGCAATCCCTATACGACGGGCTCCGAAAAAACGTGGGTTCAATCGTTTATGGAGCAACCGGTTCCGTTCGAACCCAAAACGCATTTCCTTTACAATACTCTCGGGACATACATGGTCTCCGCGGCGCTCCAAAAGCTCTGCGGCGAAACCGTTCGCGACTATCTTACGCCCCGACTGTTTGAACCGCTCCACATTGACCAGCCTGTCTGGCAACTCTCCCCCGAGGGCGTTTGCCAGGGCGGCAGCGGACTTTTCTTAAAGACCGAAGACGTCGCGAAGTTCGGACAACTCTACCTCCAAAAAGGAATGTGGAACGGTCGACAACTTCTCCCCAAAGAATGGGTTGAAACGGCGACGGCCAAACACATTTCCAACGGCTCCAAGCCCGACAGCGACTGGGCCCAGGGTTACGGATACCAATTCTGGCGTTGCCGTTACAACGTCTATCGCGGCGACGGCGCCTACTGCCAATTCTGTCTCGTTATGCCCGACCAGAATATGGTCGTCGCGATCAATTCCGACTGCCACGATTATCAGGGGATTTTGAACGTGATTTTCGATAATCTTATTCCCGCCGCGAAAGACGCGCCCTTGCCGGAAAGCGCGTACGCGCTCGACAAGTTGCGCGAACTTGAAAAATCGTTCCAACCGAAAGAGGGCGCCTCCGGCAGCAGACTGCAAAACCGCGTCGTTGCCAGCGCCGCGCTCAAACGCGACGTCAAGTACCGAGTCTACGTCCCCGCGGATTATCAAACGACCTCCATTAACTATCCCGTCCTTTACCTCCTGCACGGCATGGGCGGAAACGAGACCTCCTGGAGCGATCCCAATCAGGGGAACATGGTTGCGATCTGCGACGAGCATTTCGCGAAAAATCCAACGCAAAAACGTATTATCGTCATGCCGGACGCGCAAAACACCTGGTATCGCGATTCCGCCGACGACTCCTGTAAATACGAAACGTTTTTCTTCAACGAGTTGATCCCGGAAATCGAACGAATCTATCGTTGTAAAACGGATCGCGCGAACCGCGATATCGCCGGGCTCTCCATGGGCGGGTACGGCGCGTTGCTCTACGCTTTTCGTCATCCGGACATGTTCAGATCGTGCTACGCTATGAGCGCCGCTATTCGCGTCAAAGAAGAAGTCGCGACTCATTCGTTCGAAGAGTTCCTTAAACGCTATAAGTCCCGCGAGGATATGAAAGAAACCGACGAACGTTTCGACGATTATTATTTCGCAAACGATCCTCATACGCTCTTGTTGCAACTTCCCCAACGAGACGAAACTTTTCAGGTCACGCTCGATTGCGGAGACGACGACGGCCTGTTGAACGGCAATCTTGCCCTGTACTCGACCTCGCGCCTCCAGAACCGTCAAGTCGCCGTTCAACTGCGGGTCCGCGACGGAGGACATACCTGGGAATACTGGCGCGAAGCCCTGCCTTTGGCGCTCGATTTTATCTCCCAATAACCAATCGGCGGCGGCGCGTTTCATTTCGCGCCGTCTTAACTCCTTTTACTGAGTAACTTGCCATGTCAAAACTTTTATCGTTCGCATTCTTTGCGTCGCTTGTCGCGAGCGCGTTCTCGCCATGCTTCGCGCAAAATCTCGATGAAAACGGAGCGTTGCCTCGCGCTACTCCCGAATCGGTAGGCGTCGATTCCAACGTCCTCGCGACGACGCTGCAACAACTCGACGAAAAAATCAATCGCGTCGACGGCGTCATGATCCTGCGCGACGGGAAAGTCATCGCGGAAGCGTGGCGCGCCCCCAATGGTCCGGAAATCCCGCACGCCTTGTACTCCCTAAGTAAGAGCTTCTGCTCGACCGCCGTCGGGTTCGCCGTCTGCGAAGGTAAATTAAAACTCGACGACAAACTTGTCGACGCCTTCAAAGACGAATTGCCCGAAAATCCCGATCCAAGACTAAAGGACGTCACGCTCGAACACCTGCTCACAATGTCGTGCGGAAACGACAGCGACCCGTGGACCCCGGATATGATCGGCACGGATTACGGGCTGGAGCCGATTCTCTCCGACGAAAAACCGACTTGGGCCCAAATATTCCTTGAACGGAAAATCGTCTTCGACCCCGGCGCGACCTTCGTCTACAATACGACCGGAACCTATATGGCGTCCGCGATGTTGCAAAAGGCCGTCGGAGAAACCGCTCGCGACTATCTCATTCCGCGTCTCTTTGACCCGCTGCATATTGACGTTCCCTACTGGGAACAATCCCCTCAAGGGATTTCCAAAGGCGGGACGGGCCTTTTCTTAAAAACCGAAGACATTGCTAAATTCGGTCAGTTCCTGCTCCAAAAGGGGATGTGGAACGGCAAGCAAATCATGCCTGCCGAATGGATTGAAAACGCGACCGCGAAACACATTTCCAACGGTTCAGACCCCAATAACGACTGGACGCAAGGTTACGGGTTCCAATTCTGGCGTTGCCGTTACAACGTCTATCGCGGCGACGGTATGTACTCTCAATTCTGCATCGTCATGCCGGATCAAAACGCGGTCGTCGCCGTCAATTCCGATAGCGGCGCGTATCAGGAGATCCTCAATATCCTGTTCGAAAACCTTATTCCCGCGATGAAAAGCGCCGAACCGCTCCCGGAAAATCCCGACGCGCTCGCGAAACTGCAAGATATTGAAAAATCCCTTAAACCGAAAGAAGGTCAATCTGGCAGCGGCGTCATCGAACGAACGCTGTTCAGCAAAGCGCTTGGACGCGACGTCAACTACCGCGTGTATATTCCCAACGAATACCGCACGACCTCTTTCCCGTACCCGACGCTCTACTTGCTCCACGGCCTTTTCGGAAATGAGAAGAACTGGTCTGAACAAGGCGAAATGCAAAGAATTTGCGACCAATACTTCATGGCTCATCCAGATCAAAAACGAATCGTGATTATGCCCGACGGCGGCAACTTCTGGTATCGCGACTCGTTCGACGATTCCTGCAAGTACGAAACGTTCTTCTTTAACGAACTCATACCCGACGTGCAACGCCGATTCCGTTGCAAGCAGGACGCCGCGTCCCGCGCTATCGCCGGTCTATCGATGGGTGGCTACGGAGCCACGCTCTACGCCCTGCGTCATCCGGATATGTTCAGCGCCTGCTACGCGATGAGTCCCGCCCTCTTCACAAGAGAAGACGTTAAGAAAATGAACGACGACTTATTCGGGAAATATCTCGCCGGTCGAAACGATTACAAACCGGGCGACGAAAGATTCGGAGAATACTACGACGCCAACGACCAACACTTGCTCGTTACGAAACTAAGCGACGAAAACAAGAAAAAGGTCCGGTTCCTGATCGACTGCGGAGACGACGACGGACTCCTCAATGGCGCTTGCCAGTTCTTCGCGGAAGCGCGTCAAAACGGAGTCCCTTGCGAATTGCGCGTTCGCGACGGAGGACATACCTGGGACTACTGGAAGACCGCGTTGCCTATCGCGCTCGAATTTATCGCCCAACAATAAAAAAGACGATTTAGACTTTTCTCGATAATCAACTGGGAGTCGCGACGTTTGAACGCGGCTCCTTTTCTTTTCCCTATAAAAAACTAACGGTATAACGAAACGAACGACATGAAAAATCAAATAGCGTAGAGGAGCGACGATAAAAAAACATACGATATGAAGAGACAAACAACGAAACGGCAATATAAAAGACGCCGACAAACGCTTCGTTTCGCGTCTATCGGCGTCTCTTAACATTCGCGCCAATCTGAATTAAGACTTTTGTTTATCCAGCGTTTTCGCCGGTCCGGTCGAGTCTTTTCCGGCGCCAAACTTCGGAACTTTGACGCGGAACAGGATCGAATAGAAGATCGGCACGACGAACAAGGTTAAAACCGTCGCGAAGATCAACCCGAACATGATAGCGGTCGCCATGGAGTCGAACAGAGGATCCGAGAGCAAAGGTATCATGCCGACGATTACCGTCATCGCGGCGACCGTCACCGGCCTCATTCTCTCTACGCACGCGTCGACAATCGCTTCGTAAGGCGAATCGCCCTTCTTAAGTTCCTCCTCGATCTGGTCCATAAGCACGACCCCGTTACGCACCATCATACCCAGCAAACTCATCGCGCCAATCAACGCCATAAAGCCAAACGGCATATTGAACAACAGCATGCCGACGGTAATGCCGATCGTCGCGAGCGGGAACGTCGCGAGAATAATGAGAGGTTGACGCAGACCGTTAAAGAGCGCCACGACGATTACCGCCATTAAAACAAACGCCAAAGGAGTCTTGCCAAGCAACGCTTTCGTCGCGCTTTGAGAGCGTTCAAATTGACCGCCCCATTCGAGCGAATAGCCGGGCGGCAACTCGATCGACTCCAATTTCGGACGCACTCTCGCGAGCAAATCCGACCAGTTGCCGACAACGGGATCCGCGCCGACCGTGATCGTAGGTACTCGATTACGCCGCGCGATAATCCCATGTTCCCAACGCAAGCCCGTCGAATCGGAAACTTGCGAAAGAGGAACCGGTAGCAGACCGCGCCCCCAAACGGGTAGATTCTTGAGGATTTCCGCGTTGTTGCGATCCTGTTCCGAAGCGCGTAAAATGATCGGGAGATTCTCCTCTCCGTCGGCGAAATAACCGCAGGGAATCCCGCGAGTCGCCCAACGCAACGCGAACAGGGCCTCGCTCCGGGACACGAGCGCTTGACGACCTTTCGCCTGAGAATAGTTCGGCGA
Source organism: uncultured Planctomycetaceae bacterium (assembly GCA_964447865.1). Classification (GTDB taxonomy): domain Bacteria; phylum Planctomycetota; class Planctomycetia; order Pirellulales; family Thermoguttaceae; genus RUG369. The sequence continues at coordinate 44,344 of CAYUUL010000014.1, forward strand.
CCACGTTGGAACAAGTTGACGCCAATCGTCGCGAACGAATTTCGCGTCCGGCTCCTCGCGTAAAATCGCTTTCGCCTGCTCCGCTATTTCGCATAAAACGCGCGAGTCCGGTCCGCTAAATCGCGCCTCGACTTCCGATTTCGTCGTCGGTCCCATCGCGAACCGTTGAGCGCGAACGTCCGCTTCCGGACAATGCGTTACGATCCATTCCTCAACGGGCGCGAGCAATTCGGAAATACGGTCGAACGAGTCGACGTTCACGACAAGTTGCGCGTAACTCGAGTTCGCAATTTCCGGCTCGTAAGGAAGATAGAATCGCGGAGGCCCCGCCCCGATAAAGCTCGCGACGTTCACTACCCCTTCCTGACCGCAAATGTAATCTTCGACTTTTCTCAAATCGGCGGCAACCTTGCGCGTCGACGTCCCTTCCGGTTCCCAGAAATCGATCATGAACTGGGTGCGCTGAGCGCGCGGAAAGAAAATTTGAGGAATATGTTGGAACCCGACGATCGCCGCGAAAAGCGCGCAACCGAGCGCCGCTAACGACAGCGTTCGAGAATGGAGGACCAACTCCAACAGCCCGCGGTAGAACCGATAGACCGGGCCGCCGTGCGGATCTTTGTTCGCCGCGTTCGGCTTAATCTTTACGAAAAGGTAGTAGACGACCGGAGTCTGCAACATGGCGACAAACCAGCTGATGATCAGAGAACATCCGACGACAATAAAGAGCGAGCCGGCGTATTCACCCGTCATATTTGGCGAAAGATAGATCGGCCAGAACGCCAACGCGCCGACAATCGTAGCGCCGAGCAACTGCGTCGCCGCGCGCTTTGTTCCGTCGATACACGCTTCTTTACGCTCCATGCCTCGCTGCATGCGCACAAGAATCAGGTCGCCTACGACAACCGCGTCGTCGACAAGAATCCCGAGCGCCACGATTAAGGCGCCGAGCGACGTGCGTTGCAAGTCGACGCCCAATCCTTTGAGTACGCAGAACGTCCCGAGCAATACGATAAGCAAACTGCTCGTGATCAAAATACCGCTCTTCCATCCCATCGCCAACATAACGACAATCGTTACGATAACGATCGCTTCGTACAAGTTTTTCGTAAAGGCGTGGATCGAAACTTTAACGCTGTCCGGCTGATAACTTACGTCGTGAATTTCAAAGCCGACGGGGAAATCGCTTAACGCCTCGTCGAGCGTCTGGCGCACCCCTTCTCCCATTTTCAAGACGTTTCCGTTGGGAACCGGAGAAAGCGCTATAGCGACCGCTCTGCGTCCGTTAATACGCATCGTTTGAGACGGCTCGTCGTTCTCGATACGGCGAACCGTCGCCACGTCCCGCAACCTGATTTGACGCGCGCCATTGCCGCGAACGTCGTCAAGTCGAGACGCCAAACCTTCGAGCGACGTGTCCTTTACGTATTCCGTCGCGATTCCGATCATATCCGCCGACAAACCGTCCGGAATAAGTAAATTCTCGATTTCTTCAAGCGTTTCAAACTCTCCGGTCGGAGAAACGCGAATCTTCGAGCCGTCGACGTTTAAGGTTCCGGAATCGGACGTCAGATTCTGACTCTGAAGCGCCAACACGATATGGAGCGGCTGAATATTGAGTTCCGCCATACGCGCGCGCGATATCTCGACTTCAACGCGTTCGTCCGGCAATCCCCAAAGTTCGACGCGGCGCACCTGGTCGACCAGCAAAAGACGTTTCTGAAGCGCTCGAGCGCGCTTGACTAATTCCGCGTCCGAAAACCCTTCCGCGGTCAACGCGAACACGCAACCGTAAACGTCGCCAAAATCGTCTTTGACTATTGGCGGCAACGCTTCCACCGGCAAAGACGCTTTGACCGTCGACATCTTGTTGCGAAGTTCCTGCCATGTGTCGGGCATATCCTTCGGATCGGTTTTTTCCTGCAAATCGACGAACACGATCGACAGACCCGGCTTGGAAATAGACCGAACCCGTTCAAGATGCTTGATTTGCTGCGCGGCGCGTTCGACGACGTTCGTAACGCGTTCTTCAATTTCTTCGGTCGACGCGCCGGGACATATCGTCGCCACAACCGCAGTTTTGACCGAGAACTCGGGGTCTTCCAACCGCCCTAACGTTATATAAGACCATACGCCGCCGACCACGATCAGGAACACGCAGAACGAGACGACTACGCGATGGTTTATCGCATAATGAGGCAACATTGTTAATCCGTTTATCTTTTCTACGAACGCGCGTTTGGCGTTCGTTCAAAGTTGTCAAAATCGCAAAAACCCAGATACGACGCGATACGGCGCGTCACTCCTCCAACACGCGGATCTGTTGCCCGTCCGCGAGGAATCGAGCTCCGGCCGACACGATCTGCTCGCCCCCGGAAAGCCCTTCCAATATCTGAACGCGGTCGTTAAGCGTTACGCCAACGCTAACGTCGCGGCGAGATATCGTATTCGTACTCCGATCGACGATCCAGACCGACGACACGCCCTTGCCGGTTTCTTCTTCGCCTTTCGCGGGCTCGAGTTCGCCCGTCACAAGCGCCGACGCGGGAATCAGGACGGATCCGGCGGTATTCTTTAACGTCATTTTCGCCACGCCGACCATGCCGATGAGCAGACCGTCTTCCGGCTGAGATTCTATTGAGATTGTCGCTAAATACGAACGATTGCCTTTTTGAACGGACGTCGACGTCTGCTTGAGCGTCGCCGGGAAAACTTTATCGGGAAGCGCCTCGAAAACGCAATTGAGCGCGACGACGTCGCCCTGTCGAGCGACAAAGTCTTCCGACACGCTCAATTCGCCTTCAAAATTAGCGTCGTCGACAAGAGTTAAGAGCGCGACTCCGGGAAGAACCGACTCGTGATTGTCAAAATATTTTTCGGAAACCACACCGGAAAACGGCGCTCGAAGTTCCGTGTCCGCAAGTTTGTTGCGCGCTAAATCGCGGTCGAGTTCCAATCCCGCGATCTTCGCCTTAATCATCTCGATTTCCTCGGTTCGCGAACCTTTTTTCGCTTTCTCAAGCGCTTTCTCCGCCGCGCGTTCCGCCGCGACCGCGCCGTCGTACGTCGACTTCGCAAGATCGTATTGAACTTCCGACGCAGCGCCGTCCGACTTCAGACTTTCCATGCGTTCGAACTGGCGTTTCGCCGTGTCAAGTTGAGATTTCGCGGCTTCAAGCGCCGCCTCTAACGTCTCGACGTCTTCCTCGCGCGCGCCAGTCTCCATCGCGCTCAAACCCGCTTGAGCTTCCTCGATCGATTTCGTTACGCGTTCGACGCCAAGTTGGTAATCGCGCGGATCCAATTTCGCAACGACGTCGCCCTTTTCAAAACGCGTTCCGACCTTCGCGTCAAATTCTACGATTCGACCCGGCACGCGAAAAGACAATTTCGCCGTCTCGCCCCCTTTGACAAAAACCGGAAAAGTCCGCGTTTCTTCTTTGGTTCCGTCCGGAATCGTAAAAAGCTGAACGACTCGAGGAGCCGACGCCGAAACCGGACTGGCGCCAGGATCGACCGCAGTCTTGTTCTTACTGCATGAAAAAGAGGTAAACGAGGTCGCGACAAGGGTCAAGAGGGCGAGGAACGACGTTGCGCGACGCCCTTTTCGATCTGCGTTGTTCATTAGTCTGCCTTTATCCGTCGTATGTCGTCGCAAACGTCTCGCCGCGCGCGCAAACGTTCGCTCGTTCCAATAGTAACGTCCCATCAGACGTTGTTTTACGAACGTATATCCTATTCAAATTTGTTTTATTGTCAAGTTTGCCCAACCGTTAAAGCGCAACCGCTCTTGAAAACAGGGCTCTTTTCAGGTATTATCGTCAGAAACTAAACGCTTTTTAACGCGGTCGTTCAAGCTCGCGCAAAGATATAAGGATAAAACGCGTCATGATTACTAAAAATCCCGTTAAAATCGGTCCATACCAATGCGGCGCGGGGCAAGAGTTGCTCCTTATCGCGGGCCCGTGCGTTCTCCAACGCGAAAGCTCGCCCGCAATCGCGCGAGAATTGAAAAAGATCGCGGAACGGTTAAACGCCCAGGGGTATCCGGTCAATCTTATTTTCAAAGGATCCTTTGACAAAGCGAACCGCACGAGCGTTTCTTCCTGGCGCGGGCCGGGTCTCGACGACGGACTCAAACTCCTCGCGGAGATAAAATTGGAGACGGGACTGCCGGTAACGACGGACGTCCACGAAACGATCCAGGCGGAACGCGTCGGAGAAGTCGTCGATCTCGTTCAAATACCCGCTTTTCTCGCTCGACAAACGGATCTGCTGGAAGCGGCGGCTCGAACGCGCAAGCCTGTTCACGTCAAAAAAGGTCAGTTTATGGCCCCGCAAGATATGGAACGAGTCGTCGAAAAGCTCCGCGCCTTCGGGTGTGAATCCGTCCTACTTGGCGAACGCGGAACATTTTTCGGGTACGGCGCGTTGGTAAACGATTTCCGGTCCTTAGTCGTCATGCGCCAATTTGCGCCCGTCGTCTTTGACGCGACTCACAGCGTTCAACAGCCGAGCGCGGGCAACGGAGTCTCCGGCGGCAAACGAGAATACGTAACGCCCCTTGCGCGAGCGGCGGCTGCGGTCGGTATCGACGCACTTTTCCTGGAAACGCATTTCGATCCTGCGTTATCTCCCAGCGACGGCCCAAATATGTTGCCGCTCAATCAAGTAGAAGGACTCCTTAAAACGGTTGTTTCCATTCGTCGAGCCGTACAAGCGAGCGTTGTTTAAGCGAATAAAATCGAATAGCGGCGCTACGTTCGAGATATAAAAAGGAGCCGCGAAGTCAATAAATCCACGAGTACGTTGCTCGGCAAATCCCAAGTCAAACCGTTGCGCGAATCCGTCGACCGTCGATGTTCCCCAGACGAGCGCGTATTCCCAAACCGGCAAGAAATAAAGAAAACCGTCAAGCGTATAGACGTTCGACGGTTTTTCCAGTTTTTACGAATCTGAACTCGAGTCGATCCCAAGTTGGCACCGACGTTTGTTCTCGTTCGCTAGCTTTTTAAAGCTCAGTTGCAAGCGGCGGGAGCGCAAGGGGCCGGAGCGGCTTCGCAGGTCGCGGGAGCGCAAGGAGCCGGAGCGGCTTCACAAGGAGCGCAAACAGGCGCGCAGGACGCGAAGCACGGACGAGCGAAATGGGCTTTCAGAAGTTGGAACGGTTTGATGCAGCAGGTCGCCTTAACGCAAGGAGCGCAAGTAGCCGGAGCGCAGGTCGCGGGAGCGCAAGGAGCCGGAGCGGCTTCGCAGGTAGCCGGAGCGCAAGGAGCAGGAGCGGCTTCCGCAGGAGCGCAAGGGGCCGGAGCGGCTTCGCAGGTAGCCGGAGCGCAAGGAGCCGGAGCGGCTTCACAAGGAGCGCAA
>CAYUUL010000015.1:0-45680 GCA_964447865.1 uncultured Planctomycetaceae bacterium
GACCATCATCGGAAGACCTTCCGGAACCGCGACGACGATGATCGTGACCGCGATTACAAACGCGAGCAGGACCGATTTAAGAAGTTCTACGCCTTCGGTCGCGTTGACTTGCGTCATACCCCAAATCCCGGCGAAAATCGTCGCGAGAGCGATTACGCAAGGAATGACCACGAGCGCCGAAATCTTTTTAGACGTGATCGGCGTTCCCATGCTCGAAAAGAAAGGTTGCGCCGCGAAACGCTCCAAAACGACGCCAAGTGCGATTGACGCTATCGCGATAATCGCGAGCGCGCCGTGATGATTGAGCAAATGTTCCGTTATAATCGAAGAATGGAACGCCGCGACTAAACTCATGACCGTAAAGATCAATGTGGCCGCGGAAACGCCGACGACGCTGATCTGTTGCGCCAGCTTCGTGAGTTTTTGCGTCAACGGCGTTTCGGAATCGTCGAGCGCCGCGGACGTCAGAGCGTCGGAGATCTTGCCCATTTCCGTAGCGTCGCCTACCGCCGTTACCAAATACCAGCCGCTGCCGTCGGAGACCGTCGTGCCGCGCATAACGAAGTCGTCGTTGCTCATCTTCGCCGAACCGGCCAGTTTTTCAAGGTTCCAGGCCTCGGTCGTCGCGTGTTTCAGAACAGGTACCGATTCGCCCGTAAACGTCGCTTGATCGACGAAAAGATTAGTCGACTCCAAAACGACCCCGTCCGCAGGAAGCTTATCGCCGGACTCGATCCGAACGACGTCTCCCACTACAATATCTTTGATGCTGATCGTGCCAAGTTGACCGTCGCGGACTACCTTGATCGGCACGTCTTCCTTAATCTTATTGAGAGCCTCGAATTCTTTCGCGCTCTTTCTTTCGCTGAAATATCCGACGAGGGTCGCCAACGCGACTGCGATAAATACGCCAATCGTGTCGATGAAGTTCGCTTCGTCGTTGTGCAAACCGTACTTCTCAATTGCCGTGACGATGAGCGAAAGAGCCGCCGACGCCAAAAGAATCTTGATCGTCGGATCGTCGAAATTACTCAAAAGTTGTTTCCACCAGGGCTCGCGCGCGGGCGGCGTGAGTTCGTTGCGTCCGTATTTGGCTCGCGACTCGTCCGCCTGGCTTGTCGTAAGACCCGCTTCGAGAGTGTAGACGTAACCCTCGCGCTCAATCGCGTTGGACGATTGTTTCGTATCCTTTTCCATCTGTTTTAATGTCTTTCTTTTGCGTTAAAAGCAGAATATAATCCGCCGTTTGGCAACGACGGCGTTAATAAAGACGAGAACGCTTTTTACACGCTCCGTTTATTTTATCTTTTTCTAATAGAATTATCAAGGGGAGAGCGCGCGTCGACGAGGACGCGCGTCGTGCGGTTGCGCGCTCAGAGTGAACGCGCTAAAGAAGACACTATTTTATTGGCGTATGGGCGCGATAATCACGCGGAAACCGACGTCGGCGGCGTGGAAGTAGGGGATGACCGGCGTTCGGAACGACGACGTCGCTCTCTCGGGCCAATCTTTCCAACATCCTCCTCGAACGACTCTTGACGGACGATTGAGACCGCCGACAGATTCGTCGGACTCGTCTGGATCCGCGCTGACCTGATAACCGTATTCGGTCCATATGGAGTCGGAGAGTTCCGCGACGTTGCCGATCATATCGAACAGTCCGAACGCGTTCGGCTGATAAGAGCCGACGTTCGCGATCGCGATTGTTCCGTCGTTGACGGGCGCTTTGCGCCAATAGTCGACGGAGCCTTGACCTACGCGCATTTTGCTGAGACTGACGTCCGCAAGATTAGCGAATTTCGAGAAATCCGCGTCGAGCGCCCCAAACCAGAACGGCTTGTCGGAACCCGCTCGCGCCGCGTATTCCCACTCTACCTCGCTCGGCAGACGAACTTCGACGGCGTCAGAAATAACGCCCTTAGCTTTGAGTTCTGAGTCGAGGAACGCGCAAAAGCTCTTCGCCGCGTCGTAACCGACTCGCGTGACGGGTTGGCGCGGTTGATTGGCGGGAATGCCGGGCCGCGCGTGGTCTTTAGTAAGTTCGTCGGTGTAACGACTGTCGTGATTCGGATCAAAGAGCGCGTACTGCTCGTTGGTTATCTCGGTCGCGCTCATCCAGAACCCGTTCTCAATTCGAACCGGACGTCGAGGATATTCCGCGCGCGTCTCGTCGGAACTCCCGAAGTAGAAATCGCCCGCCGGGATCCAACGCAAGTCGATTACTAACCCGTTGGGGAGCGCTACCGACTTGCCGACAACGCCTTCCGGCGCCGTCGCGAATTGTCGCGCCTTCGCTTTTTCGGGCGTGTCGAGCGGGTCAAATCCTTCCGGAACGGCTAGCTTAACTTGCGGTAATTCTTCCTTTTCCGGGATTATTGGAGGATTCTCCGCGCGGCGTTTTTCAACTTGTTCGTAAGCCAGTTCTTCGTCGACGACGTCCGCTTCCGGATCTTCTTCCACATTCGCGAACTCTTTCGAGTACAATTTTCGCAACTCGCGATACTTAGCGATCGACGCCATTTGCTTCTCGTGATCGATCTGCATCCAGTCGAGTAGTACTTTATTTTGCCAATGACGGTGCGCTTCCGTCCAAGTCCCATAACAAGGCGCGTTAAGGTCGATCCACGTGTAGAGACGATCGAACGACTCCGGATCGAGCTTAACGTTATGATGTCCTTTGGATAGCGATTGAATTAACGGCGAACAGGTCGCGTGATATTCGCCTGGTTGGAAAATATGAACGTCGCTTTCCGGACCGGGCGTACTAACGTACGGTCGCAACGCGATATAGCTACGATAAAACGGACCGATTTGACGTTGCGCGCCGTCTTCGATTGTTTCGAGAGTATAATCTTTGAAATTCGGGAAAACCGCTTTGTCCGAAAGACCCAGCTTCTCGCGAGTCTCTTTCGAACCGTCGTGACAACCGATGCAATATTTGTCGAGTACAGGTTGGACTTCGCGGAGAAAATCAAATCCGCGCGTCGGCCCGTACCACGGCTTGAGCTCGTGAGGATCCGTCCTGCTTGCGATGGTTTGACCCGTCGGGGAAATGTCGTTCGCGTTTTCATGACAGCCGAAACAAGAGACCGACTCCCCTTGTTTCCCGACAAGCCAACTGCGCATAAGTTGTACGGCGCGTCCCTGTTCGTCGAGCGGTTGAATCGCGATCGGAACGTTTGCCGGAATACGGAACGTCGCGCTCCCGTCTTCTTCCACGGGAACCGTCCCCAGAACCCGTTTTACGTCCCAGCTGCTTTCGATTCCTATAACGTCGTTATGACCCGAAAAAGGATACGCAAAGTGATAATCGAAAATGCGCAACGACTTAATTGTTCCGCGCGGAACGTCGACAAGACCGGGCCCAAAGTAAACGTCTGCGATGAACGCGGTCGCGTCCTTCTGATCAGGCTCCGTACGTTCCGAGAGAACCGGAGGACGTTTGCGCGGAGTAAGGAGTATCGGATCCGTAAACGCCGCGTCTTTTTCGAGAACTATCGGCGTCATATTGTCGAAAATATCGACGAGCCAAATTCCCCAACCGTCTCCGCGATTGGCCGATACGAGGAAATAACGCCCCGCCCCTTCGTCCGCGTTCGCGCCAAGAGGGTCGACTTGAAGAAATTTCGGCCAACGATTTTGGTAAAGACGATCTTCAATTTCATTTTCCACGACGTCTTCGCGCCCAGGGATCGACTGAACGACCCCTTCCGTTTCATGACGACCTTTGCGAGGGTCAAAGAGTACAAGACGCCCCGGACGACCTACGTGGTGTCCCGATACCGTGCCGACGAACCGAGCGGGATCGCCTGGGATCGGTTTCGCGTAGAAAAGCGAGTTCGGCCAGTAGGAGTTGGAACCGTAGACTGCCGTTTGATTCGTCCCGTCGGGATTCATCGAAAATAGAATGCGGTAGAAAAAGTGCGGCGTGTCCGTATATTCCCAGCGAAGGTACATGACGCGCCCGTTTTCCATCATGGTCGGACACCAGTCGCTATCCTGTTCAAACGTGAGCTGACGAATCTCGTGGGTTTGCGGATTCATACGGTAAAGGAGCGCCATTTGTTTGCGCCCCGATTCGCAGGGGAGCCCCTGGAAGGTCGCGTTTGAACCGTAAACGACGTCGCCGTCCGGAAGATAACAGGAGTCGAAAAAGTCGATCTCGTCAAGGTTGGGAGATATCTGCTTGCTCGAATTGTTCGTTAAGTCGAGTTCGTGAAGCGCCCAGCGTCCGTTCGCACCCGGAGACGTGTACATGAGTCGTTCCGCGTCAAACTCCAAATCCGTATCGATGATCGTTCGACCGTTCCCGTCGTATAAAACTTCGTACGAACCGTCGCTCGGATTTATCGAGATAATCTGCGAACCGATATTTTTCGATATGTCTTCGGTTACGTACGCGTTCAAACTGGGCGTGGCGATTTGACCGGCCCCGCGCTTAATCGCGAGAATCTTTTGACCCGAGAGAAGGGGATGCGCGAGGAACGCTCGACGTTGCAACGCCAGTATTTTCGCCGAACGCTCGGGCGAGTCCGATTCCGACTCGAGCGCGTCAAGTTCCGAAAGATAAGCTTCTCCGTCTGGATATTCGTCGCCAAACGTTTCGATCATATCCTCCAGCGCAAGTCGAACGGCAACAGGATCAGGCGCGCCGTCGTTTGCGCCACGCGCGGATGAAAACGCGGATAACGCCGCTAAAAACGCGACGAACGCTATTGATAACGCTATTTTCCTGGCGACCATGACTACTCCGTTTTGCTACCCTTGCGACAAGTTTCGCCGGAGTCGCGGCCCCGACGCAACGATATTCTACAGACAAGTATAACGTTTTGCTTTTGTAAATCAATAATATTGCGAACGTCGAGAAAAAAAAGCGGATATTGCTCAATTTTGTTGGCGCGTCGTCGGATCACAACGATAGAGCAACCGCGGTCGACCGCCCGTTTCATAGTCCATTTTGCCCTCCGCGATTCCCGCTTTCATAAGGTGATTCATGTAACGTCTAACCGTAACGCTCGACAATTTAACCTGTTCGGCTATTTCGTCCCCGGTAAGCCATTCCTGTTCGGAGCTTTTGAGACAGTCCGTAAGAATTTGAACGGTTTTTTCCTGGATCCCCTTGGGCGCGGATTCCGCGTCCGTTTTGGAACCCGGTCCTATCAGATTGTCGACCCCCGCCTGGTCGAGAGTCGACACCCCGGCGAGCGCGGTCTTTTGCGCGACGAATTTTTCAAGCGCAGCTTGGAAACGTAAGTACGTAAAAGGCTTAATGAGGTAGTCGAGCGCGCCGAGCCGCAACGCTTCCTGAACCGTCTGGACGTCGTTGGCCGCCGTCACCATGACGACCGAGACCGGCAACTTATTTTGACGAATTTCGCGAAGCAAACCGAGACCTTCGAGTCTGGGCATATGTACGTCGAGTATCGCGAGATCCACTTCCCGTTCTTTCAGAAAGGTCAATGCTTCTATTCCGTCGACGCAGGTTCCGACCACTTGAAACGAGGGGTTCTTCTCCAGGAACTGGCGGTGGATCATCGCGACCATTGGGTCGTCTTCCACGATCAGAACTTTATACATTTTCAGGACTCCTTTTCCGAAAACTGACGGCAAACGACGTTCCGACCCCTTCGGTCGACTCGACGGATATCGAGCCGCCAAGAGATTCGACGAGTTTCTTACATTGATAGAGCCCGAACCCGTGCCCGTCGCCCTTGGTCGTAAATCCTCTTTCAAAGATGCGCTCAAGGTATTCCTGCGCGATTCCGGGACCCGAGTCGTCGACGGTGATTAGAAGCGCGTTCGGTTGGGAATGAACGCCAAACAACAATTCTTTTTCCTCGCCTTGACCGTTCTGACTATTCATCGCGTCTAACGCGTTGTCGATCAAATTGCCAATAATCGTAACGAGCGCCGCCGACGATATCGCAAGGTCGGAACGGCGATAACGACTTCCTTCCTGTAAGGTAAATTTGATTCCAAGTTCCGAGGCCTTCGACATTTTGCCAACAATCAGCGCGGCAATCGAAGGGTCGTCGATCGAACGCGTTATCTTGCTTATCCCTTCGCGCTGCATAAACTTGATCTTCGAAACGTATTCCGCGGCGCGGTCGTAGTCTTTCATCTCGATAAGACCCAAAATCACGTGCAACTTGTTGGTGAAGTCGTGATTATTGGCGCGCATTGAATCGACAAGGAAACGCGTTCCCGAAAGATCCTCCGCAAGTTTGACGTATTCCGTCTTGTCGTGAAGCACCGCGACCGCCCCGACTATCTCGCCCCCTCGACGAATCGGGAAACGGTCGATCAATATGCTGGAACCCGGCTTAGCGTCTTCCGGAACGTTATTTTCGCGCTCGCCTGTCTGGAGCGTCTTGCCGAGAAGTTTCGTCCCGAGATCCGAAGGAAACGCGTCGGGTTTACAACCAAGCGCCTTAGCCGCGGAACGATTCACATATTGTATTTTGCCTTCCGCGTCGCACGCGACGACCCCTTCTTCAAGAGATTCCAGGACGGAATCGCGCACGCGAAACATTGCGGAAATAGAGTCCGGCTCAAAGCCGAGAAGCCGTTCCTTGACGCGTTGAGATATCTTGTAAGAGACGAATATTTCAATCGCGAGCGCCGCGATCGCGATCAATACGAATGTAAGAAGCGCGCGAAGAAGTTCGCGACGTATATTCTTACGAAGTACGATCACCATGACGAATCCCTGGATTTGACCGCGCGTGTCGTAAATTGCCGCGAAGGCGCGACGTTGGTTCCCTGACGGTCCCGTTCCGTCGATCGCGTAACTGCGTCCGTGGGAAAAGTCCGGGAGCGTCCCGTCGTACGCCGCTCCTATAAGCGCGTGATTCGTGTGATAACGGCGTATGCCGTTCGCGTTTACGATCGAGATTACGTCGATGTTGTTTAGCGCGTACTGCAACGTGTCAAACGTCTCTATTAGTTGTTTTCGCGAGTTTATATCGACGACTAACGTCGAACACGCCGCCGTTTCCGCGACGTTGAGAAGATTCTGATCGCGCTTTTTCGATTCCGCGGACGCGTTCACATAGAAACCGGTCGCGGCAAGGAATAACGTTAGACCGAATATAAGAAGCCCTTGAGCTCGAAATATTTCGCGCTGGAGACTGCCTGGTGAACCGGTTGTTTTTGTCATTGGAACGTTCCTCTTACTTTTTATTGTTCGCGCTACGTTATTATAGCGCCGGGAACCGGTTTCTGGAACGTTATATTTTCATCCCATCAGACTTTTGTAAGTTTTGAAAACGCCTTTTAAACAATAAGTAAACGCTCTGGAAAAGATAGTCGTTTTTTAAACTTTCATTAAAAAATAAAAAAATTGACCAATGGCTATTGCGCCGTACTATACATTAGCGTTCTGAAAAGAACAACAACAATGAATTTTGCAGACGGTTGCGAGGTTCAAATCGCGACTGTTTGAAAGCGATAAGATTACAAAGGAGAATACGATGGACCTTTATAAAAATGAAATCAATCGGTATCAAACGTTGAATCAGTTTGCCGTTAAGGGTGGAATCGCGATCCTTGGCGGTAGCGCCGACCTTAATATTCCGGTCGGCGAATTGAAAGAATCTTTCGGACTGAACGCGAACATTTACAACCGTAGCGTCGCGAACCTTAAATTGTCTGACGCGGCGAGCGTTTACGACGCTTGCGTCGCGTCTTTGGCACCGTCGACCGTCGCCCTCCGCTTAGGGGAAGCGGACGTCGAGCTCTTTGAAAAGAACTCCGACGAATTCGTTCGACTTTACTCCGAGACGATCGCGCATATTCGTAGTCTTGACTCGAAAATCGAGATCGCGATCGTCGCTTTGGATAACTCGAACAACTCCGCGGCGGTCGACGCGATGAATAAACGCTTGGAGGCGCTTGCCGAATCTGAACGTTGCGAATATGAGAACGTCAACGATTTCGCTTTCGGCGCGAACGCGAAGGGTTCCGCTTCGTTCGTCTACTCGACCGGATTTGTTAGCCAGCTTTCGTCTCATTTGCCGATGCGCCGCCTGGCTAAAATCCTTTACGGTTACGCCGACTCCGTTAAACCGTGTTCGGCGCGCGAAGAAAACAACCGCCATGGAAGTCGGTTCGTTAGCTCCATGACCGCTTCGCTTTTCTAAGCGTTGTTGGTATTGGTTGTGGAATGTTAATTTGATTGGATTTTGCGATAGAGGATTGTGAAATGATAGAAGCTGTTAAGGACCTGTTGCAAGGCTCGAGCGTCTCGCATTTCGTTATTTGTTTGGGCGTTGTTATTGCGATCGGCATGCTTCTCGGACGCGTTAAAATTTGCGGGATTTCTTTGGGAACCGCGTTCGTGCTCATCGCCGGTATTGCCGTCAGTCATATCGGAATGTATTTTCCGCAGTTTCTGTATGAGGGCGCGGACGGCGTCAAACATTTTATCGATCCAACGTACACGCGCATTATTCAAGAACTTGGCCTGATTATGTTTCTGTACGCGGTCGGGTTGCAATCGGGGAAGAACTTCTTTAAGACGTTCAAACGGGGAGGGCTCACGTTGAACCTTCTCGCTTTAAGCGTCGTTGTGATGAACGTCGGTCTGGCGTTCCTGATTTACAAGTTTGGCGGCGTCGATATGGGAGTCATGGTAGGGATTCTTTCCGGCGCCGTCACCAATACGCCGGGGCTTGGCGCCGCGCAAGCCGTCTATCAGGGAATGGGCAACGATCCTTCCGTCCTGGCGTCCGCTTACGCCGCCGCTTATCCTCTTGGCGTCTTGGGGATTATTTTTACGATCGTTATGTTGCGCGTCATCTTTAAGATCGACGTCGACAGCGAAAACCAGGTGTTGCGAGAAGCGGAAGCCGAACATGAAAAGAACGCCGCAAAAAATGTCAGCGTTGCGTCTACGTCTAAAATGCACGCTATTATTCCGATTAGCGTCGGGATCATGCTTGGCGTTCTGATTGGAAGCATCCCGGTCGTTGTTCCCGGCGTGCCGCAACCTTTGAAACTTGGTCTTGCGGGCGGCGCGTTAGTCTCCGCGATCTTAATGAGCGCCTTTGGGGAAAAGTTCAAGTTCCCAACGCAAATTTCCGGAAGCGCAGTCGCGTTAATGCGTGATCTTGGGGTCTGCCTCTTCCTTGCCTGCGTTGGTCTGCGCGCTGGGGAAACGTTTGTCTCGACCGTTATGAACGGCGGACTCGTCTGGGTTGGACTGGGCGCTATTATTACGATTGTGCCGCTGATGATCGTAGGGATTGTGGGGTACGCCTTCTATAAGGTTGACTACTTCTCCCTTTCGGGAATCCTCGCGGGATGTATGACCGATCCGCCGGCTCTCTCTTATTCGTGCGGCGCCTTCAAAAACGAGAAACCGAATATCTCGTACGCCGCTGTGAATCCGCTCTCCATGTTTTTGAGAATCGTTTCCGCGCAAGCGCTCATTATCTTCTTTGCGTGACAACAGCAAAGGTCTCCAAAAGGGCGCGTTAAAAAAGCCTGGCTCTGAGTAGGAACGGAGCTCGGCTTTTTTTATTTAATCCGACAATCAGACGGTAAACGCGTTTGAAATACGTAAGTCATAGTCGGCGCCTGAAACAATCGCCGATATCTGACGCGTTGAATATTAGCTGAGACGGAGCCCAAAAACTCTCAACGTTTCCCTTGTCTGAATATTGTTCAATAACAAAAAATCGCCTCGCATAACGTTTGCCACTACGCGAAGCGAAAATTCTTTATTGACCGTCTTCTCGCGTTGTTGATCCGTTGATTAGACGTCTACTTAAAAGGATTCTCTATCATCGGCCACAACTTGACAAAAGAAATGACGAGTACCGCTAACGATGGCGCCAACGCTAACGTCGCAAAAAACTTTTTCCAATCGGCGCCCGAATCGCGCCAAAATATCCACGCGTGATAGAGACTGCACAGCGCCAACACCGGCGTTGCGACGTAAAAACCGCCGTAGAAAAGAGCCGCTAACGGGTCGGGCCAATGTTTCAACCCCCAAAAATCGCCCGTTTGACTAAGGTCTCTGAAAAGAAACCACCAAACAGGAATCAACAACGATAACAAATAAACCAGTATCAATCTGTCCGTTCGCGTCATGGTTCGCGTCCTTTATCTTAACGCCGCAAAATAAAATTGGGGACGCCATGGAATATATCCTCAATCTAAAGCGGCGATCTAGTTCTTCTAATGTTTAAAAAACAGCGGCGTCAATTTATTAAATCATTTCCCAAAAACAAACGCGACATAGGTCGCAATTATGGCGTAAATGATTGGCGGTAGAGCTACTAACGCCGCAAGAACTCTTTGCAACTCTCCCTTAGCATTAAAGAAATAATTAACAGCAAAGTTCAAACTGCACAGCGACGCCAAAGGAACTGCTACGAATTTGAATCCATAAAATAATATGTACGTAACGCAATCCGGAAAAGAATTAAGTTTCCCTTTAAACAACAAATAAGAAAGAAGGTATGCGCAAGCCGGAATCAATAACATCGGCAAGTATGCTAAAGCTATTCGTTTAATTTGTGATTTTACATCTCCATATGCGTTAATTTATATATTGTCAACGTCGTTGCTGGCGTCAATTTCAACGTTTAAATCTAATTGATATACTTAATTCCAAGTCTTGTTCTGTTAATTACAACTCTTGGGATTAGTGTACGTACGTCCTAACCGCATATAAGGTAAAGAATATCTTATGAAAAGTCGAGACGTTAGCGTATTTCACCCCGACTTTTAAATTACAATGTCAAAATGTGGTAGCGCAAATTGGGGACTATCGACGTTTGTCCCAATTCAAACTTTTGACCCTAAACAAAAAGTCTAATCCCAAGCAATGTTAACTTCTAAAAAAATTAAAAGTCCATTAATAGCGAAAATTGGTAATAATTTCAATATTGCCAACACCTTGGATAAACGTCCGACAGCATTGCGCCAGTAACTGTAAGCATAATAAAAACTAATCGCTAATAACGCTAGCGTGAGAACGTCTAATAATGGTTCGCCTATGTCCGACAGATTGTGATAATCGATCCCTGCCGCCGACGCGTAAAGGCCAAACGCCCAACAAGGGACGAGAATCAATGATATATACGCTAAACATAGCCGTTTGATTTGTGTCATAATCCTACCTCTCCACATGCGTCAGGTAATATACGGTAAGCGTTGTTTGAACTAAGACGTTCGTATCGATGCTGATGGTTGGATCATCGTTGCTGTGCTCAAGATCAAGTCCTGTTCTGTCAATATTTACGTCAGATTCAGGTATCGAACAGCCGTCGATACGACTGTTAGTTTCATATTGATTAACATGGAATTGAGTTCCCAAAGGAAGCTCGTCAAGAGCGAGTGGATTAGCGTTGCTGCTATTGCTTATCGCGTCGATATAGGAGGTAAAATCCAAGTCGTACGAATTAGTAATTTTTTGTAGATTGCCATTCTGACCGTCGTAATACATGCGGTACGCAAGATTATAAACGGAGCCGCCGCCGTGACTATAACCAACAAGCGCAACGCTGGAAACACCCTGGTAATTTACCGCGTTGGCGATGGCGTCCAGCGCTCGACCTTCGCCGTTGTCATAACAATCGATAATACCGCCGGAAAAATCATAGCCGTCGTCCCAGACATGAACGTCGTAACCATTCCGAAGTTGAGTCTTCACCCAATCATTAATTCCAGGATCTGTGTATGGATTACCCGCCGTCTCGAATTCGCCTACAAACGCGCAGGTTATGCTTGTAAATGGTCTGAAATCAACCGTCTCCTGGAAAACAACCGCGTTGGTATGACTGTTCCGAGCCGTTAATGTCAGGCTGTAGACGTCGTCGTTTCCAGAGGCGTATTCTGCCCAAATTATTTGAGTTCGGGTTAATATAAGAGGCGCGTCGGTGGAAAACGCGATCTCTTGCGCCTTGTCGCTTGACGTCCAGAATTTTAAATTTGCCGAACTTTTCTGAAGATCATAGACGATCCCCGAATACGACGACACGTTGATCAGGACTTGAATAAGATCGTCTTCCGCGGAACAAGAACCGCTACATGCCGAGTCCGGTTGCGTTTCTCCCGCGTCGTGATCTGTGTTTCGACGTATTCCAACCTTGTTTACTAACCACTTGTCTTTGGGAATGTACATTGGGTCGTAATACGTCGTCTCAGGCGTGTAGGGCGTAAATCCGACAAGCGCCTTTCTTACGACGACTGTCGCGACGTCAGTCTTTGTGAACGCGCCACCGTTGTAAGTCGCTTGAACTGTCAACGAAAACGCGTCCGGGGCGTTGCCGCATATCAAGTTCTTAAACGCGTCTGTGAGCGAGAGCTCGCCTGTTTGCGAGTTGATGCTAAAGTAACCGCTTTCATTACCAGACGTTATTGAATAAAGAATGGCAGGCGTCGCGTTGCCAGGGTTCTCGTCGCCGGAAAGCGTAGCGTTGGACTCTGCAACGATATTTTCGTTTAACGCTACCGCGCGTATCCCCGCTAAAAATGTAAGCTGCGCGTCGGAAAAGTCGACGTCGTCCGATTCGTAAAAAACGAAGGATTCGTACGAATCGACGTTGGAGACAATGGCGTCGCTTCCAACAACTGGAAGAACTCCGTTGACGTAATCAACGTCTGAAAGAAATTCGACGTCGTCGTCAAATATTGTGGCGGACGCTTCACTATTACCTAAGTTGATATCGTATTCGGTTGCTCCGCCGCTCGCGTTAAACACCGGATTGCCCAACTTTACGGTTACCGCCTTATTCTCTATGTTCACCGCTGAATTATCGAGCGGTATGAGATAAAGCGATTGGCTCCCGCCGCTCCCTCCCCAGATTGTGTATTTATTGTTGCTCAACGTGAGAGAACTGTAACCGGAATTCCAATTTTGATAGAGTATTACGTAGTCGGTTCCGCATTTAGCGCTTCCGCTGAAGGTAACCGTCGCCGAATAACCCTCGGGAAGTCCGGGTAAATCGACTCGTAAGTAATCGTGATCGTCGATACTTTGGATCCCAACTCCAGATCCGACGCCTTCCCCTTCCAGGAGATAGTTAGAAGTAGACCCTTCGGTGGTAAAGGAACTGTGTATAGAGGTTCCCAATTCAATATTAAGCGTCGCCATTCCACCTCCGCTTCCGCCGCTTGACGACAATAAGAACGTTTCGCTATTGTCTTCATTGAAAAACGACTCCGCGTTGGAAGAAACGCATGCTATAATCTCTTCCTCATTGTAATAAGGTTCGTTTTCGTCAAATATCAATTGATTTGGAGACGGCGCGTTTTCTACGCTATTGGCTGCGGACGAGGGATTCTCGTAAACCGTCTCTTCGAGAATCTCAAATCGCAAAGTATCGTCGGAACTTTCGGAGGCTTCCAGGTTTGAGGCGGAAGCGGACGACGCGACAACCGTTTCGCTAAATTGGGTTAATTGTTCCAAAGAAGGAGGACCGTATATTCCCGTTGCCTGATTCCAGGGGGTTGCGGCAAGCAATTCGCGGTTTTCTAAGGTTTCAAAACTGAGCTTTCGAAACTCTTTTGTCTTTTGGACGGGGCGATTCAGGTAATTTCTCACTTTTGGCATTAGGAAACTCCCTTTGCTCGTACAACGACAGCCGTAAAACGGCGAGCCTGTCTAAACGAAATAATAAAACTGTTATTTCTCAGTGAAGGTTAATCCGGCTTATGGACGCCTTGCGAATTCTCCTTTCCAACGCCACAGTCGCCACTATAACATGTTGTCAAGAGAAAAACAAGTTTTTTTTGAGAAATTCTTGAGTTTTTTTAAAAAAGTTTTTTTAACTTATTCTTCGTCGGGTTTTATTTTGATGGGAAAGGTTTTATCCGTTTACAATTTATCTTTTGAAGATTAGATAAAGCGAGACTTTTATTACTGTGTGTTATGAGATAATGCTTCAATAATACTCTAAAGAATAATAAGCCCCGATGGTTCGTACCCAACGGGGCTCTTGGCGATAGTAGTTTAAGTCAAAGAGGAAATAGTGAGTTCCAAGCCTTTTCCAACGTCGTCAATATGGCGTCGACGTTCAATGGAACTCTGAGCGCTCGTTGGCGAAAACTCGCGCTCGCATGGATAACGCCAATCAACGTTGGATCGTATTGTTTATCGACGCGACCGACATGGTTCTCGTCGCCGGGACGATCGGTTGCGCCAGTTCGTTCTGCGCCGCCTCTACCGCCGGAATAGAAACGCTGTCTTGGGCGTAGTACCCGTTGACCGGAGCCTGTTGGTAAGTTCCTGGCGCGCCTACGTTCGGAACCGTCGACGAGACGTTGGTCGTCGGAATCCTCGAAGACGTCGAAGCGGAACTTAACCTGTTGTCTCGCGGCGTCGTGAAGGTGTAAGTTGACGGGGCGTTGGCGTTGGTTCGCGCTGGAATCGCTCCCGACGCGACGTCGCCGTTCCCGATCTGACGAACCGTATCGACCGATCGACCGCCGGAAAGTTGCTCGAAGCTGGGAAGACGATCGACGCCCGCAAGCCGGTCTTGAGAAACCGTCGCCTGGGCAAGGTAGTTTTGCAACATAACGTTATTGATTTCGCCAGGATCGATCCACCGTCCAGTGTCGTCAAGTTCAAATACGCCAAGCATCAGCATCAAATTCATACGGCGAGATTGGTACTGCAACCACATTTGCATGAATTCGTTTTGCGACGAAAGCAGGTTTTCCAAGGCGTTGGTGAGCGCTTCCGCGTTGGAGTCGACCGACCCGATTCGCGAAGAACTGGTAGGCGGTTTGGTTAAATTCAACTGCGCGGAGTGGACGCGTTTGATAGACGTCAATACGCTGTCGCGTTCAAGTTCAAAACTGACTTGCGCAAGTTCAATCGCGCGAACCGCGCTGCGGATTTGCTGATGCACGCCGTCGACGTATTGGTAGTAACTTCTACGCGCCTGGTCGTAACTGATAAGCGCTTGACGATAGCTGTTGCGTTCAAGATAACGATCCAACGGCGCGTCAAATTGCACGCCCGCGCTAAATTGGGCGTTTTTCGCGCTGAAATTGACCGGGTTCGAACCTTCGTTACTAACGCTGCCGCCGACCGTTACGCTCAAATCGCTACGCAGATTATCCGCCACGATCTCAATATTACGCCACTCGTCGACCAAACTGGAACGGACGTTCATCCAGTCAAGACGGCGTTCCTGCGCCACGCGAAACGCCATTTCCGATTCTACGTTCACGACCGAAAGTTCGATCGACTCAAGTCTTGCGCGCGCTTGAATCAGACGCAGCGTCATGACGTCTTCAGAAAGTTTCGTCAGGCAGGACGTGAACCAGTAACGGTAGACGTCGCCGCGTTCAAGGAGACCGGAACGAAGATTCGAGAGCGATCGTTCCAATTTAGCGCGACGTTCCGCGTAAATCGCCCGGTTTTCTTCGGACATGTTGGTCGCCAACTCGTCAAGTTCGGCAATCTCTTTTTCAATGTCGCCCGCGTTGAACTGAATAGGATCGTTCAATTCGGAAGTCATGTGAAGATCTTGAACAAGTTGAATAATCTCGTTGCTGAACGGCGAAGAATCGGGGTTCTCGCGTTGGTACTCAATCATGCTCGCAAGGTCGTCCGGAGCGTAAGTCAGCATTGTTTGACGGATTAGCTCAAATGTCTTGGCAATATTGTACTTAACGCCGCGCGATTTAAGAATCGTGCCGAATTCGTTGACCGTTTCGTATTGTCGATCCAGGTCGGCTCGGATTTCATTAATGCGTTGCTCGACGAGTTTATAGTCGAAGAAGGAGCTGTCCAGTTCCGCGTTTTCCGTTTCGAAACGCGTCTTCATCGCTTCAAGAGAACGCGCTCGACGAGGCTTAACTTCCGTTTCCAGACGCACTAAGTCCTGATTCGTTTCATCAAGGCCGATCGCGAACTGTTGATCGAAGTTCTCAAAGAGAACGCGAAGGTCGGCGACGCTAACCTTGTTTACGTTCGGATTCTCTAGATCCGCGATTGTCGTGATATAACGCGAGACTCCGTCCCCTACGACTTCGTGTTCCTTGTTGCGCAACCACGCAAGAAGAACGGATACGTTAGCCTGGAACTTTTCCAGCGTGCCAGGCATCAAATTAAACTGGTCGACGAGAGAGTCTTTGACAACTACGTTTTCGATATCCGGGGGCAACCCGAGATCCATAAGATATTCTTCTATAGAATCTCGATAACTGTCTTTAAGCTCGATATAGGAACGCTGCGAAGAAAGCCAGTTCTGACGAACGCGGTCGACTTCGGTTCGGTCCGTCACGCGGCTTGTCGCGAAGTATTCCTCGTAACGTTGATAGTTGTCCGCCAAAGACGCGACGTTCGACTCCTGGTTGCGGATCTTAACCTGGCTTGCCAGCAGACCATAGAATCCGCCGACTTGCGCTCCGGAAACACCTTCCCCAGGATAGCCTCCGCTGGACGGCGCGCGGACTGGCGAAGAACCTGTCAAAACGCCGACGTAGAATCCCTGCTGGTAGAACGCGAGCTGTCGAACGTTCGCGAGCAAACGGCGTTCGCTGCGCGTTAAGTCTTCCAGTACGATAGCGCGACCGGCTCCGCGAAGGAACGGTTGCGTAAGAGAATAGCTCAGCGACGTCGTCGGAGAGAATTTTTGATCGTCCGGAGTAAACGTCCAAACCATAGAGTTGGCCAAACTGACGAGAACGTCGCCGCCGGTCGCCAACTTGCGTTTAGCGCCGGTATCGAGAGTTCCGGCGTTGAGCGACGACGTCGAGTCTTTGCGGAAACCGCCGTTGTTCGAGTAGAATAGCGAGCTTCCGCCGTAAAATTTCGTGTCGAACGCGTAACGTTCCGCCGTTACGTTCATTGCCGCAAGATACACGTTTTCGAGCGCGCTACGATAGTCCGGCGAGTGCAACAACGCCAGGTCAAACGCGACTTTCTGGTCGATGACGATTTGGCCCTCGGCGTTCGGAGCCGGCAATGTGTTGCGCCAATTCGCGTTGTCAACCGCTTGGACAAAGCCGTTCTTCGTCCACTTTTCGCGACCTTTTTTACCTTCGACGTCGTACATTAATCGCGCCGCCGTGTTGTCGTCGACCGGAGAAGGCTGCGCGTCAGGATTGTAAAGATTGGCGTACCGGGAACCGCAAGATTCCTGAAGGGTGAATCCTTCGAGTTCCCAGTATTTGTTTTGATTGGGATTTTGCGCCGTCTTATCGACCGTGTTCAAAAGTTGGTATACGTCGGCGTCGGCGTCTTGTCGGTATTTTTGACGCGAGCAACCCGCGCTCGTCGAAAGGAGCGTCGCGCCCGCTAACGTCAGCGCGAAAAAGGCGGCTCGTCGTGACGAAAGAACGCCCATTCCCTGGCTTTTTCTCGCGTCCGCCTTGTTAGCGCGACTACGGTGTGTTCGTTTTTGCATCTTAACCTCTTTAACTGAGTGCGTCTCTCTACGGAGAACGACTGACAAAACTTTACCTGACGCGCGCGGAATTTCGCCTGTTTCCCGCGCGCTTTGAGACGCGCTTCCTGCGCCGCTCTATTTGTCAAGTTTTAAACGAAGGGAAAAACGTCCTTATTTTTCACTTCGCGCCAAGTTGCTGATACCTGGTCTTGGGGAACGTTTACTTCGCCTGGTAAAACGTTCCGACTAACGTCGAACAAATACTCTCGACGTCGCTGCTTAGTCAGTCGCGCGCGAGATTAAAAACGAACGGGGCCTGAGAACGCGATCGTAGCGCTCTTGAAGGACTTTCTCGCAACGCGGCTGCGTAAAGCCGCCCGATTCTAAACCGGTTATCTGAACATATCGGCTATGATTTTGATTACGAATAGAAATTTTTTTACAAAACGGCAGGTTTTAACGATTGTTCTGAAACTTGAGTTTGCCTGGTTAGAGACATGGTAGTATTGGGCGTCCTTAATTGTATTGATACGACGTAAGCTCGATAAGCTGGAAAGAACGTTGTAACCTGCTCTTTCGTTGTAACGTAACTTGCGATAATGAATGAGAAATGCAGATTTTGACGATAAAATAAAATGTGAAAAAAGGGAAAACGTTTTTTTTAAGAGAAAAGAAATAAAAAACTTGACAAGGAGGGTTTTTGAGGATACCATCGACAACAGAAAATTTTCGTTCAAAAGCCCTCGGGGTTTAACAAAAAATGTTAATTTGGGAACTTTGCTTAAAAGAGCTAAGGTTTTTAAGTCCGAGGTCGATATAGACGTATTAGACGCGCTCGGCAAACGCGTAGAGGCAAAACAAAATTAGCCGCGTCGATTTATAATTGGCGCTTTAACGGCGAAGAGGCGAAAAAATGAACGTTTGGAACAAGGTATTGATGTCGTTGACAACGGTGATATGCGTTGTGTTCGCGATTTTTGCGGCCAACAAATACCAGTTGGTAAAGACGGAAACTCTGAAATATGAAGTGTCGGCAAAACAACTCGCCGACCTTAAAGACGCAAACCAGAAATTGCGTTATGAAATTTACGGCGATCCTGCTAAAACCGTTGAAAGTTGGACCGATCAGGGGCTCGATTCGCAACTGAGCTACTTGCGTACGCTTACCGGGGGGGAGCTCTTTACGAACTGCCAGGCGATTGACGTCGCCGTCGATAATACGGAAATGACTTCGACCGTCGCTTTTGGTATCGACCCCAAATATACCGCGGCCTCTTTCCGCGTTGGAGCCATCGTCTATCTGTTTGATTCTGGTTCCAGGTTTGTTGCGGAAACGGCCCCGACCGACTCCGCGGACGCGTCCGACGCCGCCGAAGAAAGCGAAGAAGTCGTAGCGGTCGCTCCGTACGCGTTCCTTGGCGCTTACAAAATCGCCGAATCTACCGCGACCCAGGTGAAACTGGAGTCGATTGGATTCGCGTCCGAGTCTGAACTTGAACTCATTTCCTCCGTCAAAACGTCCGGAAATTCTCTCGTCGCTTGCGTTGATCGTTTGCCCGCCGATTCTCCCGCCGATCTCGCGAAATTCGCGACGGAGTACCCCGACCTCTTTAACTCTTTTACTCCGGAAACTCAAGCTGTCCTTGCCAGGGACGCCGCCGACGCGTCCGCGCTTAGCTCCGCTTACGATTCCGAATCCTCCGATACGACTCTGGATAACCTCCACGCCCTGTTTGGCGACGAGCTTCGCGCTCCTGTCGCTTATCAAAGCAAAATTGAACGACAATGGTCGACTCGCGACGCCGGAAACATTCTTATGGCTCGCAACACTCTCGCGCTGAACGATCTTAACAAAGTCGTCGCCGATCAAATCGTCTCCATGGGCGATGAGGCGAGCAAAGGAATGGAACAAGGTTATCAAGACGTTCTCGCGTCCGTTAAGGATTTCGAAAACTGGGCTGAAGTTTACGCCGCCGCCAAAAATAACAAAAAGACCGATTCCTACTTTGAAATGATCGACTCCACAACCGCGAACCTTGCGAAAATGGACGGTTACAACAAGTTGATTGAAACTCTTGTCGCGGAAGCGGATCAAAACAACGTTGCGTGCCAGGCTGAAATCGATCGACTGACTGCTGAAAATTCCAGGTTGGCGTCCGAGATCGCGAGATTCCAATACGCGGTCTATGAGAAATTGCAAAATTCCGACAAGTCCGAGACCGCTGATTCAAACGTCTTTGCCGGTATCTGAGTTAATATAAAAGCGGCGTTTGTCGCGCCCTTTTTCGCCGAACGTCGCGCCCATGCCTCGGACGCGGCGTTTTTTTGCGTTATGAGGAAAAATATTGGCGCGTAAAAATAGAGCTTAGCGACGTCCGTCGAAACTTGCCGTTCCAAAATAACCTTTAACAGACGCGATTGATTTGTCTGACTCTCTATAGATATTGATTCATGTAATCGCCCCTACGATATATAGTCGCCCATATAATATTGACGCGTAAAAAAACGCGACTATCCAATTCGGGATAGACGCGGTTCTTTGGTTAGAACGTTGGGTCGTTAAGACAAACTCGGTTAGTTATCGATTTCGTAGGTGTTTTCGTCGGAGTCCATGCTCTCGAACGCTTTTTCCATTTCGTCGACGTCGTCTTCGTCGCAACTCTCGTCGTCGCCATCTGTTGGAAGCGAGTCGTCGTCGATGACGTCGTTGAATTCGTCGTCGGGAAGCGCCTCGAAGTCCTGATCGAAGTCGTCGTCAAAATCGTCGTCGTCAAATTCTTCTCCGTAGTCGTTGGGATTCCCGGAAAAGAAAAAACGAACTGACTTGGATTCGTAATAATCGTCGCTCATATTGTACTGTTCCGTGTATTCGGCAAAATGAACGTCGCCAAACGGTTCGTCGGGAAGGCGTTGCGGCTCTATTTCCTGTTCCGGTTGGTTCGGGTCGTTTGCGGGATTGCTTGTGACAGACTTTTTTCTCATGGTGTATACCGTCCTGAGGTAGAACGCGTATCTGGCTGAAAACGAATGCGTTCGCAACCGACTAAGAGTCGACCGCAAAAACGCGTTCCGGGGGATATCGAAGCGCGAAAACAAATGCAAAACTACAGCTTCGCATTAGCGGCTCCGTTGCGTTGGGCAGAGCATTATAGCGCCGTCAACTTCGCTTGAAAAGAGTCAAAACGCCAAGCGCATAAAGAAAAATGTTTTTTTCAACCCGTTTCCCTTAAGCTAAACGCTTTGGCTCCTTTTTAATATGAAAATCGGCCTGTTTCAAGTTGGGGCGCTAGTCTATTTTTATATTTTACTCTAAAATGAAAAAATATTTTTTCAACGCGTTCGTCGATTCGACGAATCCGCCCGCGTTCGCGAATTTTGAACCGCGAATGTCGGAAGAAAAACTTTAGCTGTTAAACAAAAGGGAAATATCGGTGTTTCGAACGAAAACTTGCGGCGAATTACGCGCTGCGAACGTAGGAGAGACGGTTACTCTCAGCGGTTGGGTCGACTCCGCGCGCGACCACAGCGGCGTTTTCTTTGTCAATATTCGCGACCGCTACGGTAAGACGCAAACGGTCTTCAATGTGGCGGACGGCGACGAACAAATGTTCGAGCTCGTTAAGACCGTGCGCAACGAAGACGTCGTACAGATTACCGGCGAGGTGCTGGCGCGTCCGGAAGGACTGGTCAATCCCGATATGGCGACCGGAGAAATCGAAGTTAAGGCGACTAAACTCGTTATTCTGAACCGCTCCGCGCCCGTCCCGTTCCTGCCTTCCGCTCCGGAAGTCCCTTCCGAAGAAATGCGCCTCAAGTACCGCTATATCGATTTGCGGCGTCCGGAAATGCAACGCGTCCTGACTCTGCGCCACCGTATTACCAAAACGCTCCGCGACTATTTCGATGAAAACGGATTCCTCGAAGTGGAAACGCCCGTCCTCGGGAAAAGCACCCCGGAAGGCGCGAGAGACTACCTTGTTCCAAGCCGCGTCACGCAGGGAACCTTCTACGCCCTGCCGCAATCGCCGCAACTCTATAAGCAACTCCTTATGATCGCCGGCTACGATAAATACGTACAGGTGGCGCGTTGCTTCCGCGACGAGGACTTGCGCGCCGATCGTCAGCCGGAATTTACGCAACTTGACGTCGAAATGTCCTTCGTCGAGATGGAAGACGTTATCGACGTTATCAGCAAATTGGTCGCAAGACTCATGAAAGACGTCAAAGGAAAGGAAATCCAACTTCCTCTCCCGCGTATTACCTACGACGAAGCGATGGAAAGATTCGGCGCCGATAATCCTGATTTGCGGTTCGGGATGGAACTCAAGGACGTTACGGAAATTGCAAAAACCGTCGACTTCAAAGTCTTCCGTTCCGTCGCGGAAAGCAAGGGCGGACGCGTGCGCGGTATCAATGTCAAAAACGCCGCCGACAAATTCAGCCGAAAAGATATCGACGGTCTGACCACGTGGACCGCGGAACAATTCGGCGCTAAGGGACTCGTGTGGTTCAAAGTCGACGCCGAAGGAAAATTGACAGGCTCAAGCGCCAAGAACTTTTCCGCCGAAGCCCTTCAAGCGATTGGACAAAAGTTGGAAGCGGAAGCAAACGACCTCCTGTTGTTCTCGTGCGGCGATTTCAATTTGACGTGCCGCGTCCTGAACGGTCTGCGACGTCGACTCGCCGCGCAACTTAAACTGTACGACCCTGAGGAAATGAATTTCTGCTGGGTGGTCAAATTTC
Source organism: uncultured Planctomycetaceae bacterium (assembly GCA_964447865.1). Classification (GTDB taxonomy): domain Bacteria; phylum Planctomycetota; class Planctomycetia; order Pirellulales; family Thermoguttaceae; genus RUG369. The sequence continues at coordinate 22,098 of CAYUUL010000015.1, forward strand.
CTATGTTTGACTGGGACGAAGAAGAAAATCGCTGGGTCGCCATGCACCATCCGTTCACGGCCCCGCTCGTCGAGGATTTGCCGAAACTTGACGGTTCCGACGACGATATCCGTTCGATTCGCGCGCAAGCGTACGACCTCGTCCTCAACGGGTTTGAAGCGGGCGGCGGAACCATTCGTATTCACGACTGCGAGATACAGAACAAGGTGTTTGGACTGCTCGGTATGACGCGCGAACAGGCGAAAGAACAATTCGGATTCCTCGTCGACGCGTTGCAATTTGGCGCCCCGCCGCACGGAGGACTCGCGCTCGGGCTTGATCGCGTCGTCATGTTGTTCGCCGGCGTCGACAACATTCGAGACTGTATTGCGTTCCCGAAGACTACGAAAGCCTCCGACCTCATGACCGGAGCCCCCGCCGAAGTCGCCGACAAGCAACTTGCGGAATTGGCTATTAAGACGACGGTCGAGAAAAAAGAAGAAGAAAAGTAAGAGAACTGAGCGAATCTGAACGTTTCGTCTCAATACGACAAAAGGAGTCGCTCGCCCAGGCGGACGGCTCTTTTCGTTATCAAAGGAAAGAAAAATGGCTAATTTGTCTGAATACGATACGATTCAAGAGACGGTCGCGGCTATTCGCGAACGTTGGAGTAAACGCGCGGACGTCGGAATCGTCCTCGGGACCGGACTGGGCGCCCTTGCCGACAGAATTGACGCCGACGTCGTTATCCCATACGAGGAGATTCCAAACTTCTCGCGTTCTACCGTCGAGACGCACGCGGGCAAGTTGATCCTCGGCTCGCTTGAAGGAAAAAACGTTGTCGCGATGCAGGGAAGACTGCACCTCTACGAAGGATATAGCGTGAAACAAATCGTTTTCCCGATTCGCGTTATGCGCGCTCTTGGCGCGGAAATCCTCGTCGTGTCAAACGCTTGCGGCGGGATGAACCCGCAATTTAAACCGGGCGACGTCATGCTTATCGAGGACCATATTAACCTCCTCGGACACAATCCTCTCATTGGACCTAACGACGAAAGAATTGGACCGCGGTTCCCGGATATGTGCGAACCGTACTCCAAAGAATTGATCGAGAAAGCGCGAAAAGTCGCTCTCGAAAATGGTATTCCAACCCAACAGGGCGTCTACGTCGCGGTCCCCGGTCCGAACCTGGAAACTCGCGCCGAATATCGTTTTTTACGCGCTATCGGCGCCGACGTCGTGGGAATGTCGACCGTCCCCGAAGTTATTGCCGCCGTACACGCCGGAATGAAAGTTCTCGGATTCTCGATTATTACCGATATGGGCTTGCCCGACGCGCTGGTTCCCGCTCAGTTGGACAAAATCCTCGAGAACGCGGCGAAAGCGGAACCGCTTATGAACAAAATCATTTGCGGAGTCTTGAAAACTCTATAACGTTCGAGTGTTAAGACGGTTAAATGTCAAGCGCGAGATCTTATCTCGCTTGACGGCGACTCGCGGCGACTCTTTGACAGGCGCCGCGCTTTTGGGTATACTGAAAATATCGCGTGAAATAAACGCGATTACCTTGACGCCTTGTTCTTATGCTTATGGAAGGAGCGTACAAAATGCGTTGCTACCGCTTTTTTATTATGGCGACGTTCGCGTTGCTTGTCGTCGCGGCCCTTTGCTGTAAACAAACTGACGCGCCTGGCTTTGCGCAAGACGAGACCGCCGTCGAAAATTCGTCTGAAGTTGCCGATTCAAACGCCGATTCAACTGCCGACGAGGAGACCGACGAAGAATACGAAGAGGACGCCGAGACTTCGTTTTACACGCGAACCCCCGAGGAGTACAAAGACTCCATTTTTCGCTCGACGAACGACGCGCAAATTGACGCCTTCGTGTGTCAAATGATTGTGCAGGAACAACGCGAAAAAGGCTTGGAGCTTTCCGACGAAGACTTCGCCGATATGTTGGCTGCGCCGGAAATGAAAATGGAGCGCCAGAAACGCGTTATGCAATGGAAAGACGAAATGAAAAAGGAGAAAGAGAACGCCCTGAAATTTAATCGTCGTCACCTTGTCACGCTCCTGGCTGGGGTCGTCGTCATTTTGATTGTTTTGGCGTGCGGACTGGGAAAACGTAATCCGCAAATCGAATCCTGACATTCGGTTGCGACGGTCGTGAGTTAATGGTTGGAACCTGCGTTGCGTTCGTTTGACGCGGAGGTTTGTTCATGCGTTTGCGCTTCTTATGTTTTGTTTTGCTCGTTTGCTCGACGGCTATGGCGTTCGGCGACGCGCAGGAAAATCAACCAAGTCCCGCTCCCGCTCTAAAAGCCGGATCCGGCGATATTTTAAAATTCTGTTACGCGGAAATCCCGGATTCCGAACTCGAGTCGTATCGTAAAAAACTGGTCGCAGCGAGATCCGTTTCCGAACTCGACGCGCTCGTTTTTGCTTATTTGAAACGCTCCTTTCTTGAAAGCGGGATTATTGTCGTCTCTATCTACGACGACGTCGTTAAGAATCTCGCGAACGACCCGGAGGAAAAGAGCGTCGTCCTGGCTAAGTTTGACAAAATCGTCTTTGACGAACCCGACGATTTCGAACTGTTTCGTTATTACTATGAAGCGAGAGGAGATTCGGACGAGGACGATTCGTTCAACGACAGGTACGCGCCGTTGACGGACGCCGAATACGCCGGTCGAGCCGCCGGCGCGTCGGGAAAGGAGTTAGAGAATCTGGCGCGCTCGAAGTTTGTTCGTGACGCGAGAAAAGAAGGAATACAAGCGAAAGACGTTCTTTTTGACGAGTTTTTCGACCAGGCGCCTTTCGGAAAGAAAACGCTCAAACGTTATGTCAACCGTTTTCTCGAGGAAGTAAAAAATTACAACGTCGCGTCGGAGGAAGCTGAAAAAAAGGACGCGGACTCCGTCGCCATGATTATCTGGATTGTCGTCGGCTCTATCGGGTTCGCGTTGGCTTTGCTTCTCCTCTTTTTCACCTCCTCTACGATCGGGAAAGCGCGCGACGAGGCGTGGAATGAGAACGAAGCGAGGAGAAACGCGGCGCTCGAGGAAGAACTGAGCTCCCCGACTACGGAAAAAAACGCGGATAATACCGAAAACGACGACGAATAACGAATAAACGACATATCTCTCGAATCGCGTCGCGCGCGTTGGTTATCTCAATATGAGTCGAACGCCGCGACGACTTTTTTGTCTTCCGCGACCGCGCTTAACTAATAACTGGTCCAGCCCCTTGTCATAAACGCGATAGGACGTTAAAATTCCTGGAACGCGATCGTTTTGAGCGGCGGCAACGAGCCGCGGCGCGGTTGCGATCCACCGCCGCTTTCGTCGTACGTCCTCGCCCGCGTAAAGTCGGTCCCGAACGCGCGGCGCTTGAAAGTTGTTGTAGTATGTCGGACGAACAAGCTTTTTCTAACGACGCGTCTAGTCAAGGCGCTAATTTTCCACAAAACGAAGAAAAGATCATTCGTCGTTGGCGTGATTTGAACGTTTATCAGGAGTCGTTGAAACGCCGCCGAGAAAATAACAAAGGTTCTTTTGTTTTCTACGAAGGTCCTCCCACTGCTAACGGCGTTCCTCACCCGGGCCACTGCCTGACTCGCGCGATTAAAGACTTGTACCCTCGTTATAAGACGATGAAAGGGTATTTCTGCGAACGCAAGGCGGGCTGGGATACTCACGGTCTGCCGGTCGAAGTTGAAGTCGGTAAGGAACTTGTCGCGGCGGGTCTCATCTCGGAAAACTCAAAAGAAGAAATCGAAAAGTTCGGTATTGAGCCCTTCGTTCATCGTTGCATCGAAAACGTCTTCCGTTACACTTCGCAATGGGAAGAACTCACCGAACGCATCGGATTCTGGGTCGACTTGAAAAACGCTTACGTCACCTATCATAAGTCGTTCGTCGAGAGCGTTTGGTTCGCGCTAAAGAGCTTTTTTGACCGCGGTCTCCTGTATCAGGGACATAAGATCGTATGGTGGTGGGCGCAGGGCGGTACCGCGCTTTCGTCCGGCGAAGTCGGACAGGGATATCGACAAGTCGGCGACCCCAGCGTTTTCGTTCGTTGTCCCCTGGTCAACGAAACCGGCGACGCAAAGTGGAACAACGTCGACCTGCTCGTCTGGACAACGACCCCCTGGACGTTGCCGAGCAACCAGTTCGTAGCCGTGCACCCGGATCTCGAATACTCCGTGATCAAACTCGTTACGAAAGAAGGCGTCGAGGACGACCGCGCTATGATCGTCAACTCCGCGCTCGTCGAAACCGTCGCCTCCAAAATTAAAGCGACCGCGAACGTCCTGTTTACGTGCAAGGGCTCCGAATTGCTCGATATGCGATACGTCCCCCCGTTCGATTGCTATTATAAGACGCAAGGACAACTTAAAGGCCAACTCAAAGACGGCGGTGAAATCTACCGCGCCTGGCGCGTTATTCCCGCGACGTACGTTACGACCGATTCCGGCACCGGGCTTGTGCACCAGGCCGGCGCCTTTGGCGAGGACGACTGCGCCTCGCTCTTTGAACAGCAACGTCGGTTCGTCGATGGGCAGGGACCCGAGATGATCTGCGCCGTCGCCCCTAACGGTAAATTTACAAGCGACGTCCCGGAATTTGAAGGTCGATGGGTAAAAGACGCCGATAAAGACGTCATTCGAAACATGAAGGAACGGGGAATCCTGTATTGGCAGGAACAATACCTGCACGATTACCCGTTCTGCTGGCGCGCGCCAAACGACCCGCTTATTCAGTATCCGAGAAAGAGCTGGTTCATTCGAACGACAAAGTTCGTCGACAAAATGCTCGCCAACAACTCGAAAATCAATTGGCGACCCGAACACATTAAGGACGGTCGGTTCGGAAACTTCCTGGCCGGAAACGTCGACTGGGCTCTCTCCCGCGAACGTTATTGGGGAACCCCGTTGCCCGTCTGGGTCTGCGAGGAAACTGGATACCAGGAAGCGATCGGCTCCTACGACGAGCTCCTCGCGAAGCCGGGCGTACAGGGTACGGACGTCTGGGCGAAAGCCCGAGACGCCGCAAAAACGGAGAAGGGCGCGAACTGGTCCGAAAAGGACGAAGAACTCTGGGAACACCTCAAAGTGCATAAGCCGTACATTGACGCCGTCACGTACGAGTCGCCAAAAGCCCCCGGCAAGAGAATGCGACGCGTTTCCGAGGTTATCGACTGCTGGTTCGATTCCGGCTCTATGCCGTTCGCTCAATTCGGCTATCCGCACAAAGAAGGATCCAAAGAAATCTTTGAAAAGAACTTCCCCGCGGACTTCATTAGCGAAGCGATCGACCAAACGCGAGGATGGTTCTATTCCCAAGTCGCTATTTCAACGTTGCTTTTCGACGGCGACGAGAAAAAAGAGTACCCGTTGCCGTTCAAAAACTGCATCGTGTTGGGACTTATGCTCGCCGAATGGTATGAAAACAACGCCGACAAACTCGATATTCGTCTAAGCGAAAAAGAAGCGCTTGAAGCTTTCGGAAAAGGAAAATTCTCGAAACGCGTCGGAAAAATGTCCAAGTCGCTCAAGAATTACCGCAAGCCGAAGGAAATCTTCGACAAATACGGCGCCGACGCGCTGCGATGGTACTTCTTCGCGAATCAGGCGCCGTGGAACTCGATCGTCTACAGCGAAAACTCGATCAAAGACAGTATGCCGGAATTTATGATCCGGCTCTGGAACGTCGCCTCGTTCTTCAACGTCTATCAGAAAATCGATGGGTTCGCCCCTGAAAAAGAACTCGAACTCGACGTCGTTAAGGCGGACGGAGGTATGCTGACGACAAAAGCGCTCGCCTCCGCGAAAACTTATCGCCCAATCGCCGACCGCGTCGAACTCGACCGCTGGATCCTGAGCGAACTGAACGCGACCGTTAAATTCGTCGACGAACGCCTCGACGCCTACGACCACTTCGCCGCGTGCGGAAAGATTACCGAATTTGTTGATTCGCTCTCGAACTGGTACGTCCGAAGAAGCCGCGATAGATTCTGGTCCGGGGAAGAGTCGAGCTCGAAGTCGGACGCGTACTGGACTCTCTACGAGGCTCTGATCGTTCTCGCGAAATTGATCGCCCCGTTTGTACCGTTCCTCGCCGAAAGACTCTGGCTCCAACTTACCGAAAACTTTGGCGACGCCGCGCTCGCGAGCGTGCACTGGTGCGACTACCCAGTCGCCGACGAAGCGGTCTACGACGCAAGCCTGTCCAGGCGTATGGCGCAAGTCCGCGAGATCGTCTCGCTCGGAAGAAACGCGCGTATGGGCGCTAAAATGAAAGTGCGTCAACCTCTCGCCGCGTTGGAAGTCGTCTTGTCCGATTCCGCGCTCGTCGACGAGATCGCCGATTACGTCGACCTTATCAAAGAGGAGCTTAATGTCAAGGACGTCAACTTCGTAGAACGCGCCGATCAGTACGTCTCCTACGCCGTTATGCCCGACTTCAAAAAGCTCGGCCCGAAACTCGGCAAGAAATTGCCCGCCGTTAAGAAAGCGCTCGGAGCCGTGGACGGAGCCGCCGCAAACGCGGAAATGAACGCCAACGGCAAACTGGTCCTCGACCTCGACGGCGAAAATATCGAATTGACCTCCGACGAAGTGCAAGTCCGCTTGCTCGCTAAGGATGGGTTCGCCGCCGCGCAAGGCGCAAATTGCGTCGTCGTGCTCTCGACCGAACTCACGCCCGAATTGCTCGCCGAAGGTCGCGCAAGAGAACTCGTCCGCGCTATTCAGGACCGAAGAAAGGAACTTAACTGCGATTACGTCGACCGAATCGCCGTTGGAATCGTCTCCGACTCCGACGACGTTAAAGAAGCCGCAAAACGGTTCGCCGACTACGTCAAAGGCGAAACGCTCGCCGTTGAACTCGGGTTTGAACCGCTGGAGGGCGCCGAGCCTGGTTCGGTCAAAATCGACGGCGCGTCCGTCGAGATTTACGTCCTCGTTAAATGATTACAGGGCCGAGAACGCGCGTTCTCGGCGTTCGTTTGTCGCGTCTTCGTCCTCATGAGGACGGAGACGTTTGTATCGGCTGTTACCCTGGCCTTAAAGGTTTCTGATTATGGCGGACAAAATGCCTATCGCGGTTCTGATTTCCGGCCGCGGACGAACGTTAAAAAATATTCTCAATAAAATTAAATTGGGAGAGCTCGACGTCGACGTTAAGATCGTTATCTCAAGCTCAAGAAACGCCCCCGGCTTGCAATTCGCCGAAGTCGCGAATATCCCGATACGCGTCATCGAAACCTCCGATAAAGAATTTCATCGTCCGGATTCCAACGGAATCGAGAGATTCGATCGGGAGAGGTTTAGCCGCGAAGTCTTTATGTGGTGCCGACGCGCGAAAGTCGAATACGTGGCGCTTGCGGGGTATCTCAAATTGTTAGTGATTCCCGACGACTTCAAGAACAGAGTCTTGAATATTCATCCGTCTCTGATCCCGTCGTTCTGCGGAAAGGAATTCTACGGCTCTAAGGTTCATGAAGCGGCGCTCTGTCGCGGAGTGAAAGTCTCCGGGTGCACCGTCCACTTCGTCGACAATGATTACGATTCCGGACCGATTATTCTCCAGAAGGTCGTTGAAGTAAAAGAAGACGACACGCCCGAAACTCTCAGCGAGCGCGTCTTGCTCGAAGGAGAGTTCGCCGCCTATCCAAGAGTGTTGCAACTCCTCGCTGAAAAGAAAGTTAAGATCGATACCGTCAAAAACGGAGTAAACGAACGACAGGTCGTGAGAATCTTGGAGTAAAACGACCTTTGTCCGAGAGCGCGTTCTAATCTCGCGTTCTCGGCGTTCGCTTGTCGCGCCTTCGTCCCGCTGGGATCGGAGACGCTTGCACAGGTTGGTACCCTGACCCTAAAGGTTTCTGATCATGACGGACAAAATGCCTATCGCGGTTCTGATTTCCGGCCGCGGACGAACGTTAAAAAATATTCTCAATAAAATTAAATTGGGAGAGCTCGACGTCGACGTTAAGATCGTTATCTCAAGCTCAAGAAACGCCCCCGGCTTGCAATTCGCCGAAGTCGCGAATATCCCGATACGCGTCATCGAAACCTCCGATAAAGAATTTCATCGTCCGGATTCCAACGGAATCGAGAGATTCGATCGAGAGAGGTTTAGCCGCGAAGTCTTTATGTGGTGTCGACGCGCGAAAGTCGAATACGTGGCGCTTGCGGGGTATCTCAAATTATTAGAGATTCCCGACGACTTTAAAAACAGAGTCTTGAACATTCATCCGTCTCTGATCCCGTCGTTCTGCGGAAAGAACTTCTACGGACGTTCGGTTCATGAAGCGGCGCTCCGTCGCGGCGTGAAAATCTCCGGATGCACCGTCCACTTCGTCGACAACGATTACGATTCCGGACCGATTATTCTGCAGGAGATCATTGAAGTAAAAGACGACGATACGACCGATACTCTTAGTGATCGAGTCTTGGTCGAAGGAGAGTTCGTCGCCTATCCCAAGGCGTTGCAACTCCTCGCTGAAAGGAAGGTTAAGATCGAAACTGTTAAAAACGGAACAACCGAACGACAGATCGTGCGAATCTTGAAATAAAACGACGTGTGCCCGAGCGCGCGCTCGTCTCGCGTTCGGCTTTTTTTATGATGCGACGCGGCCGGCTTGCCGCGATGAAAGTTTAACGCTATGTTACCACTATTTGGCGCCGCCGAAACGACGACCGAAGTTGTCGATTCGGTTCCTGTCTTTCCGCTCGCGATTACCGGGCTATTCTTCTTAACGATTCTCGCCATTGCCGCTTGGGGAATGAAAAAGACGAAAAACGTCGACGATTTTTTCCTGGCGGGTCGAACTCTTGGTCCGTGGGTGCTCGCGGTCTCTTATGGCGCCGCCTATTTTAGCGCGGTTATCTTCATTGGGTTCGCCGGGACTTACGGTTGGCAATGCTCCTTCAAATCGCTATGGGTTGGCGTCGGAAACGCCGTGCTGGGGAGCTTGCTGGCGTGGCTGGCGCTCGGAAAAGCCACTCGAAAAATGACGCGAAGACTAAACGCTTCGACGACTCCGGAGTTCTTCAAAGAGAGGTTCGGATCGCCGGGGATGAAACTGGTCGGCGCTTTGGCGATCTTCATCTTCTTACTCCCTTATTCCGCAAGCGTCTTTAGCGGGTTGACATACCTTTTCCAGGCGGTCTTCCACATCGATATGAAGGTCGCGCTCACGACGATTACCGCGGTTACCGGCGTTTACCTCATACTCGGAGGCTACAAAGCCGCCGCGAGAATCGACTTCCTACAGGGCGCGATCATGTTTATTGGCGCGCTCGCGATGGTCGTCTTTGTCGCCGCTTTCTTTGCGCGGCAGTACGGCGGGGTGGGGAACGCCTTCTCGCAAGCGGTCGCCTCTTTCAACGAAAGATTAGCGGTCGCCGAGAAACCCGTTATGGAAGGGGGACTGGGCGGCCAACCGACCCCCGACTGGCTTTTCTGGTCCGTCGTCTTTATGAGTTCGATCGCGACTTGGGGTATGCCGCAAATGGTTCAAAAATACTACGCGATTAAAGACGAAGCGCAAATTGTCAAAGGCTCGATCGTATGTTTCGCTTTTGCGCTCGTCGTCGGTGTCGCCGCCTATACCATTGGCGCTTTGACTCACCTCATGCCCCTCGATCAACTCGCCTCGACTCTCGACGCGTCCGGGAAAATCGACGTCAATCAGCTCGTGCCGACCGTCTTAATCAAGTCGCTCCCCTCGTGGTTCCTGGCCGTCGTCCTGCTGCTCGTGCTCTCCGCGTCCATGTCGACTTTATGTTCTCTCGCCCTGACTTCCGCCTCCGCGTTGAGCATCGACGTCTTTCGCGGGTACCTCTGTCCAAACGCCTCGGAAAAAACAGCGTTGACCGTGTTCCGCGTCTGTTGCGCCTTCTTTGTCGTCGGCGCTTACCTCGTCGCCTTGTTCAATCCGTCGTGGATCGTCGCCCTTACCTCGTTGACGTGGGGCGTTATCGCAGGCGGGTTCCTCGCGCCGTACGTCTACGGGTTGTTCTGGAAAGGAACGACAAAAGCGGGCGCTATCGCCGGTATGGCTACCGGACTAATCGTCTCAAACGTCTACTACTGGGGATTGTTCTTCTTCCAGAGTCCGCTTGAAGCGAAACGTCTTTCCCCCGTCGTCGCCTCCGTCGCGATGATCGTTCCGTTCTTCGTCGTGCCCGTCGTCAGCTGGATGACAAAGAAACTCGATCCCGAACTTGTTAAAAAGGCCTTTGAGGATCCGCAAGCCGTGGAAAATCAGGAAAACGCCTGACTTTCACGCGAATAATCTCAAGCTTAAAACTCTCGGTTTTTAACCTTGAGAGCGCGCGAAAGAAAGACTATACTCCTAAAAAGTAGTAGACTTGCGGCTTTTTTGGCTCGAGTCGAACGTTATATTTTGCTTCTCGCGCAAGAAAAAGCGCGTTGCGGCAACCTTTTTTAGAGACGACCGCGAGGTGATGCGGTCGCTTGATTGTCGAATTTAAAATCGAGGACGTCGTATGTTTACTAATAACCGAGGACGAAAGAGACTCGCGGGCCGGACCCTTGGAGCCCTTTTGGCCCTAACTCTTCTTATAGGCGCGAACGCGTCCGTCAACGCCGCGAAACAAACGCAAAATCAGGATCAGGCCCAGGCTCAAGCGAGCGCGCCTTTAAAAGCGACGACCCGCGATAAACAAATCGCGATCAATTTCACGCGTATGTTGGAAATGCGACATGTTTCGCGTAAAAAAATTGACGAAAATATTTCCGCGAGAGGGTTTGAACTCTATCTTAAAGCGATCGACCCCATGAAGATGTATTTCACGCAAGGCGACGTCGACGAATTTACCGCCGCCTACGCACAGTCGATGGGCGCGATGGCGAAAAAAGGCGATCTTACGCCCGCCTTTCTCATCTACAATCGCTTTCTGAAACGACTTGAAGAACGGTGCGCCGCCGCCGAAGCTCTCCTCGAAAAAAATGATTTCGACTTCACAAAAGACGAATCGTTCCTGCGCGATAAAAAGCTTATGACGTTCGCGAAAGACGACGCCGAAGTCGCCGACCGTATGAGAAAACGCGTTAAGTTCGAAATCCTCTCCCTGGAAGCCGAAGAAAGAGACAAAGTTAAGGAAGCGGAAGAAAAGGGAGAAACCGTCAGTACGGAAGCCGCCGTCGAAGGACGCGCCGAAGACCCCGTCTCCAAACTGAAGAGAAGATATTCCACCCTGCTGAAACGTATGCGTCAGACGAGCAACGACGACGTTCTCGAAATCTATTTGACGGCGCTCGCGAACGCTTACGATCCGCACACCACTTATATGTCGCCGAAATCGTATGAAAACTTCATGATCACCATCGGCTTGAATCTCGAAGGGATCGGAGCCACTCTGCAATGGGACGACGGGTACACGGTCGTTAAGCGCATTGTAAAGGGAAGCCCCGCTGAAAAACAGGGCGAATTGAAAGTCGAAGATAAAATTGTCGCCGTTGGTCAGGGCGTCGACGGTCCTATGGAAGACGTCGTCGATATGAAATTGACCGACGTCGTTGAAAAGATCCGCGGCAAGGGCGGCACAACCGTTCGCCTCGACGTCGTTTCCCAGGACGGTAAGAAAAAACAAATCTCCATCGTTCGGGAAAAAGTCGACCTGGAAGATTCCGCCGCGCAATCCGCGATCTTTGAAATCTATCAGCTCAAAGACGGTTCGAACGTGATCGTCGATCCGAAAGACGAAAAAGCCGCCGAACAACGTCCCGCCGAGTATGTAGAAATGTTGAAAGTCGGCGTCATTGACCTGCCGAGCTTCTACCTCGATATGAAGGCGAAGAACATGAGCGAAGGCCGAAGCGCGAGCGCCGACGTCCGCGCCATTCTCAAAGACTTCAACGACAAAAACGTCGACGCCTGCGTGGTCGACTTGCGCTACAACGGCGGCGGATCCCTGCCGGAAGCCGTCGAACTGACCGGACTCTTCATCAAGACCGGCGCCGTCGTGCAAACGAAACCGTCCGAATTTGGCGATCGTCCGCGTTCTCTCACCGATCCTGATCCCAGTATCGTCTGGTCGAAGCCGCTCGTCGTCCTGACTTCCCGCTTAAGCGCCAGCGCGAGCGAGATCTTCTCCGGAGCTATTCGCGACTACGGACGCGGGCTCGTCGTCGGAGACGAAACGACGCATGGAAAAGGATCCGTACAGAGCATGACGGAACTCTCGAACGCCTTGTTCGGAAATCTCCTTCGCGAAACTTCGAACCTCGGAGCCATGAAAGTCACCATTCAAGGCTATTACCTCCCGAGCGGAGTCTCCCCGCAACTCCAGGGCGTACGCTCCGACGTCGTGCTCCCGCAGTTCACGAGCGTCCTTGAAGGCGTCGCCGAATCCGACCTCGATTATCCGCTCACCTTTGAAAAAGTTGACGCCGCCTCTTATCCGAAATTCAATTTGACGACGCCCGACATTGTCGAGCCGGTCGCTGAAAAATCGAAAGAACGCGTCGCCGCGTCAAAAGATTTCCAGGATGAAATCGAAAAAATGAAGTTGTACGAGGAAAGCGTCCTGCGTAAAGAAACGCCGCTCAACCGCGACAAGTATTTCGCGGAACTCGACAAACTCAACGCGAACAAAGAAGAAACGGATAAATTGCAGGACGTGGTAAACGGCGAAGGAGGCGTGGTGCGCGACTTCTATCTCGACGAAGTCGTCAATATCACAAAAGACTATCACGACGCTATCCAACTCCATTTGGCAAACTGAGCGTTTGACATTTACATTTGTTTTCTGATCGCCGATTGACGATAACGACCAGGTCGTTGCGTGAGTCGGCGCCGTTTTTTTTCATTAGAAAAAGTTACCTTAGAAAAAGAGTAGTAAGACGAGGATCCCATGTTTGACAAATCTTCCGCTCGCGTCGCCGTTGTTATCGACGATCCGTCGTTGCGTTTTAACGCGTCGCATTTCCTCTCTTTCCCCGTTCAAAGCGATTCCGCGCTCGACGCGTGGGCCGCGGAGCCCGTGCACGGTCACGATTTCCATATCCGATTGAGAATTGAAGGACCGCTCGACGAATCCTCGTGCGTCGTCGATTTCCTCGCCGTGATCCGCGCGATTAAGACGATCGCCAGAGATTGGGATCACGATCTGATTCTGGCGAGAAACACACGCGGCGCCAGGTTCATTACTTCCGGCGACAAAACGACGATTTTGTACGAAGTCGCCCCAAAGTTGCAGTATACCGTTCCGACAGATTCGATTCGATGGTTGGACGGCTCGAACGTTTCCGCGGAAGAAATCGCCCTGGAACTCCTCGCCGAACTCCTTGAAAAGTTCGACTCCGAAGGACTTTTGTATTTCGAACGGGACGCCTATCGGTTCGAATTGCGGCTCGAAGAAGCGCCGGGATGTTATGTCGAAGTTTCCTGCTGAGTTTTATGTGGAATTTTTTGAATTTTTTTAAAATTTTGGGGCGCCTTTCAGGCTCGCGAATCGTCTATATAATTAGCGAAAATGTTTAATGGATAAATTAACTTGAGGTTTGGAAAAGAGACTTGCGGTTAAGACGTAAGTTCAGCGCGCGTTTTTTAGCGCGTGTTTTTTAGCGCGTGTTTTTTAGCGCGTGTTTTTTAGCGCGTCTCTATTGACGAAAGCGGCGCGTAGGCGCCGCGAGCTATATTGTATTTTGTATTCTACTTGGAAAGGTATGTAACATGGCGTTTAAATCCGCTCGCAAGGGCTTTACCCTTGTCGAACTGTTGGTCGTTATCGCGATCATCGGTATTTTGATCGGTCTTCTTCTCCCGGCTGTTCAGGCCGCTCGCGAGGCCGCTCGTCGTATGCAATGTACGAATAACCTCAAGCAAATCATGCTTGCCTCGCAAATGTATCACGACGCGAACCAGACGTTCCAGCCCGCGCGCGGCGGCGGAAACAACGGCTCCTACGGCTGGGTTGGCCACCACGTCTGGATCCTCCCCTACGCCGAACAGGCGGCCCTCTACGAATCGTTGAAAAGCGAGGGGTTCCCGGACGTCCAATGGAACGGTTCCGGTCTCTATAGCAAGGGCCCGACCTACCTCCTTTGCCCTTCCGACGGAACGTCGAAAACCAACGCCTCCTGGGGTAGCAATACCTATCGTACGAACTACGCCGGCAGCTGGGGCGACTCCATCTGCCAAACCGACGAATCCTCGATGACTTCCCGCGGATTCTTCCCCGGCGGTATCTGGTGCGCCAATACTTCCGATTCTCGCCACGTCGTGACGCGCAATATCAGCAGCATTACCGACGGTACTTCCAACACGGTCGCGTACTCCGAAATGGTTACCGCGAACGCGCAAGGCACGACTAACGTTAAGGGCGGTATCGGTTACCTTTCCGGTTCCAGCGTCGTTATCCCGCGCAACGTCCTCAACCTCGTGAGCTCCTCCGATCGCAACATGCTTTCCGGATCCGTTTGCACGTTCAACCGCGGCGACTGCTACGCGCACGGCAGCGTCAGCACCACCGGGTTCCAAACGATTCTCCCGCCGAACTCTCCGAGCGCTCGTAACTACTCCTCCGGAAACAGCCAGGCCGGTTGGGGGTACGGTATCTGCTCCGCGCAAAGCAACCACTCCGGCGGCGTCAACTGCGCGATGGTCGACGGTTCCGTTCGCTTCGTTTCCGATACGGTCGATTGCGGCGATATGGACGCGGACGTCAACGGCTCCACATACTCCACCACAAGCGCTTCCCACGGTAAAGAATTCACCGGTAAGAGCCCGTTCGGCGTCTGGGGCGCCATGGGCACCATCGACGGCGGCGAAACGACTTCGCTCTGAGACTGAACCCTTTGTTTAGTCGACGCGTTTAGGCCGACGCGCTCGCCGCAACGCGAGACGCGCCGGTTTTTTCATTTTTCCAACTTGATTAAGGAGCCAAATATGCGCTTTTCAATATTGAAACAATTTGCTTTAGTCTCGATCGCCCTGGTCGCGGTCGCCGCGGTCGGATGTTCCGGAAAACCCTCCGGATTCCCAAGCGTCTCTTCCTGCTCGATTACCGTTACCGACGGCGGTTCCCCGATTGAAGGCGTCGAAATCGCTTTGGTTCCGTCCGAAGTCATGAGCGGCGTCGTCGTCGGCGGGAAAACGGACGCGACCGGCGTTTGCGCCGTTACGACTACGTTCGCGAACTTCACCGCGCCAGGAGCCCCAAAAGGCGAATTTACCGTCCAACTGAAGAAACAACCGGTTCTCGAGGATATGCCCGAACTTACCCCCGCGGAAATGACCGATATGTCCCGGTCTGAAATCGACAAATATTACAAAGAACGAGACGCCAAACTCAAGGCCGCGCCGCAAATCATTCCTCCGCAACTTACGAGCTTCCAATCCTCGCCCCTTAAGGTCAACGTTCCGACCGATTCCGCTGTTACCTTCGACGTTGCCGAATACAAATGAGAACTGCCTCGAACGCGGTTGACGCGTTCAACGAACAAGAATGGCGCGTTCCAATCGGAGCGCGTTTTTTTATTTCCCGCGCGCTCGACCACTCGAACGACTCAAACCGACGCGACGCGCTCCCGCTTTACTTAGAACGCTAACTTTGACTACTTTAACGTATATATTGAATAAAGTTAGATAACTCTAATGATTAGAGGCGAAAAATCGCAAAATTCGTTCTTTTTACTTTCGTTTGCCTCTTGTTCTATCACGAAAGTAGTGCATAATATCCCCACGCGTTGAGAAACGCTTTGATATTAGAAACAAAAGATAGTTTGGTCTAACTTTTAGGATACAGGTCGTCGAACGCGTCGGGCGAGTTTAAGGATCGCGCGTTTGAAGAAAAGAAGAGAACAGTCGAGCCCCGGAGGCTCGCGTGAAGGAGAAGAATCGTGTACGATTCCGTAGCAGTCGTAGGCGCGACCGGCGCCGTTGGAACCTTGATTATCCGCATGCTTCAAGAACGAAAGTTTCCCTATAAGAAAATGAAGTTCCTGGCGTCGAAACGCAGCGTTGGTAAAAAAATCCAATTCAACGGTTCGGAAATCGCGGTCGAAGAACTTTGCCCGGACGCTTTTAACGACGTCGATCTGGTCATCGCCTCCACGCCCGACGACGTCGCGCGCGATTTCGTGCCCGAAGCCCGTAAACGCGTCAAGGTTATCGTCGACGAATCCGGCTACTGGCGAATGTATCCCGACGTCCCGCTCGTTATTCCGGAAGTCAACGCGGAAGATATTCGCAAGCACAAGGGCCTGATCTCCAGTCCTAACTGCTCGACGACGCAAATGGTCGTCGCCTTGAAACCGCTCCACGATTTCGGTCGCGTTCGACGCGTCGTCGTCAGCACCTATCAGGCGACAAGCGGCGCCGGAGTGGCGGGCAACCGCGACCTTATCGTCAGCTCGAAAGCGTGGCTCGACAATAACTATCAATATTGCGAGTGCGAATTGGAAACGTTCCCGTACCCGATCGGGTTCAACTGTATCCCGCAAATCGGAAGCGAAAAAGAGCGCGGATACACCTCCGAGGAACTGAAGCTCCTGCACGAAACGCGGAAGATTCTCGGCGATTCCTCAATTCAGGTCTGCCCGACCGCCGTCCGCGTCCCCGTCGCGAATTGCCATTCGGAAAGCGTCGTCGTGGAAACCGAACGGAAAATCTCCGTCGAAAAGGCCCGCGAGTTGTTCGCCGCTATGCCCGGCGTCATCCTTATGGACGACCTCAAATCGAAGAACTATCCGACCCCGTTCAAGTGCCACGACACCGACGAAGTTTACGTCGGACGTATTCGCGAAGATATCTCCGCGAGCAACTCCCTCGCCTTCTGGTGCGTCAGCGACAACCTGAGAAAAGGCGCCGCTACGAACGCCGTGCAAATCGCGGAATGGATCCAGCAAAATCTGTAACTTTGCGTAAGGACGCTTGCGTTTCCTGAGAGCGCGGCGACTTCGTCTCCCGGGTCGTTCGTCCTTTCAGGTTCGCGGCGGGTTGAAGGCGTTCGGTTGCGTTGTCCCGAGCGCCTTTTTTATCTTAAAAATCACTTTTTTAAACTTTAAAATCGCCTGTCCTGGCTCGTCCTACCTTGCGACCGTTAGAGAGTTTATTATAATATCTTAGGTTTTTTTGCAGGGCGCCTCGATTGCGCCGAAATATTACAGGAGCGTAGGGAAATGAGTATTGAAGTTTCGAAGATCGTTCAAGGCGTCGAGCCGTCCGCTACTTTGGCGATGTCCGCAAAAGCGAAAGACCTCAAGTCGAAAGGCGAAACGATCTATAACTTAAGCGTCGGCGAACCTGATTTCAACACTCCGCGACATATTTGCGACGCCGCCGTCGAGGCCATGCGGCAAGGCTACACGCGCTACACCGCCGCCGCCGGTATCCCCGAATTGAGACAAGCCGTCGTCGACGATTACAAAAATCGTTTCGGTCTCGATTACAAAGCCGCTCAATGCATCGTTTCCAACGGCGCCAAACACGCCCTTCACAACGCCTTTTTCGCAACCCTCAATCCGGGCGACGAAGTCGTTTTGCCCGCACCGTGCTGGGTCAGCTACACCGAACTCATTAAACTGTGCGGCGCTGCTCCGAAAATCGTCTCCACGACCGAACATGAAAACTTCAAATTGACGCCCGACGCTTTCCGCGCCGCGATCGGCCCAAAAACGAAAGCCCTCCTGCTCTGCAACCCGTCCAACCCGACCGGGTCCTGCTATTCCCGAGAAGAACTGCTCGAACTCGCGAAAATCGTCGTCGAGAACAATTTGTTCGTCATTGCCGACGAAATCTACGAACGACTCGTCTACGATTCCGTGCCTTATTCGAGTTTCCCGACTTTGCTCGACGGTTTGCAGGACCGTACGATCGTTATCAACGGCGTCAGCAAGACCTACGCGATGACCGGATGGCGTATCGGATGGCTCCTCGCGCCCGAAAATCTCGCGAAGAAAGTCGCTAGCCTGCAAAGCCAGGAAACCTCCAACCCGTGCTCGATCAGTCAGTACGCCGCGTTGGCCGCGCTCAAAGGCGATCAGGAATGCGTCGCGAAAATGCGCGCCGAATTTGAAAAACGTCGCGATTACGTCGCCTCGCGTATCGACGCTATTCCCGGTATGACCGCTCCGAAAACCGGCGGCGCTTTCTACGTCTTCTTCAATATTCAAAACTTCCTCGGTCGCAAATACAACGGCGTCCAGGTCGATACCGATTCCCAATGGTGCCTGGAACTCTTGCAGCAGAAAAAAGTCGCCACCGTTATGGGAAGCGCTTTCTGCGCGCCCGGGTACGCTCGCGCCTCTTTCGCCGCGAGTATGGATACCCTCAAAACCGCGTTCGACAGAATTGAAGAATTTGTTAAATGAGTCCATAACGCTCCAAGACGCAAATGCTCCTGGTTCTCGCGTTGGAACGCTCGAGAGTCCGCCCTCTCGAGCGTTTTTTATTGCCGTTTTCTCGCCCAATATTTTTTCACTTTTTTTGGAAATTTTCCACGTCAAACTAAATTTGTGTGATTCTGTTTCTTTGTAGCGGTTTTTATAATTATGTTTTTCTGAAAAAAGTTTTTTCCATTTTTTGGTGGAATTTTCCACGTCAAGTCAAGATTTGGACAGTATACGTTCTTTCGCGTTTTTTTCTTGTGTCTTTCTCGTCAAAAGTTTTTTTGCTTTTTTTGAAAATTTTCCGCGTCAAGCCGACGGTTAAGAAGTATAGATTAGTTTACGCTTTTTTTTTCTTGCGTTCTCTCGTCCAAAAATTTTTTTCACTTTTTTGAAAATTTTTCGCGTCAAGTTAAATTGGCGTCGTCCTTACTGATAGAGGGGTAAAAACAACTCTCTGCTAACGAATCATGGAAAGTAGAAAATATGGAAACGAAAACGTTTGACCGCGAGACGCCGACCGGCGAATTTCTTCGTGAGAACTGGGAACCGATCTTACGCCGAAGCGCGTCTAACGTAGCTCGGCGCGCCTTGCGCGTCAGGCGCTGCGAACAAACGCTCGCCTTTATCAATCGGGCGGCGATAGCGGTCGGGGTGTTCTTAATTGTGCAATTCCCGTTCGCCTGGTTGGCTTTTTCGCGGATCGAACGCGCCTCGGCGGAATGTCTCGCCGCGCTGTAACGCTCCTGAAATAACAGTGGTTAAGGAATAATAGGGGTTAAGGAGAAAACAAATGATGAAAAGTATTCTTGCGACATTGGGAATCGTCGCGGTCGTCGCGGGCGTCGCCGTTTGGCAATTTGGATTTTTCTCGGAGAAAGCGCAAGACGTCGCGAATCAGGTGAAACGCTCGACAGCCTCCGCGCGCGTCGAATCGGCAATCTCTACGTATCGCGCTAAAATCGACGACCTCGATGGAAAAGCGCGTAAGTACAACGTCGACGCCCGAAAATTGGAACTCGCCTGGGAACGTGAAAACGAAGCGGTCGAACAACTCAAAGAAGCGGTCGTTCGACTGGCGAGCGCCGCGAAAAACGCCGGACTCCCTAAACCGAGCGAAGCGCTCGAGTTGACCGACGAACAACGCGCCGTAACCCTCCCGTTCGGAAATAAGACGATCGCCGCCCCTGAGATTTATACGACTCTCGAACGCTGGGTCGACAACCTCAAAACGAAAGAGACCGTCGCGAATCAAAAGAAAGACGCGGTCGACAGATTGCGTTCCGTCGCCGAACAACTCCAAGCGAAGAAAGGCGCCATGACCGCGGAACTCGCCAAACTCGAAGGGCGCGTCAAAGAATTGGAAGCGGCGCGCGACGTCGCCAAAATCAACGCCGAACTCGCGACTATTGAAGCGAGCGTGAACGGGATCGAGGCTGGCGATTCCGGCAAAGCGATGGCGACGATTCAAGACGAAATCGACGAACTTAACGCGTTGGCCGACGTCTACCAGGAGGAATCGCAAGTGAAAACGGACGCGCTCAATCCCAGCGACGTGCTGCAACCTGTCGACGTTACAAACGAACTCGACGCTTACTGGAACTAACGCCAAATTTGACAAACGTCATGAACGAAGGACTCTACGACGCGGTCAAAGCCGTCGCTAACGCCCGGCGCGATGGCGACGGGGAAAGGCTTAACGAAGCTCTAAGCGCGTTGAGCCGACTTTCCGAAGCGCTCTTTCGCGATAAAATTGAGCGTCGATTAAATTCCTACCAGGAATCCTTTAACGGGTACTCGGTCTCGCTCGAAGACGCCTCCGACGTCCTCAACGAGATTCTCTGGGTCGTGTGCCAAAAGGCGGACCGGTTCCGAGGTTCGACCGACGCGGAAGCCTGCGCCTGGTTGAAAAAAATCGTGGAGAGAAAAGTCTCCGACAAAGGACGCGTCGCGTTAAGACGCGCCAAAAAATGGAGGGGCTTCTTCGCGATTGTGCCCAGGCGCTTGAGAGGAATGTTGGAAATTTCGTCGAAACAGGAATGTTAGCCGCTTACTCGCGGCGCGAATAAAGGTTGGTTTATGAAAGCGTCTAAATCTCTTGCGTACATTGCGCTCGCGGTTGTCGGGCTCGCGGCCGGCTCCGTGCTGGCGTGGAATCTCTCGGAAGATTGGCGACAGGAACGCGGATTCGTCTTCGCGACGAGCGGAGATAAATCAAATGGGTTGCGCGGCGATCTCAAAAAGCTCGACGAAAAACTCGCCCCCGCAAACGAAAAAAGAATCAGGCTCCGTGAAGAATTGAAAAAATTCCAGGCGAAAGAACGGGAAGTCGTCGCGGAAGTCGCCGCCGCGCTCAGTAAACTCGAAGCGTCGGACCGCGCGAACGTCGAAGAGGATTTTCGACGCGACAAACTCTCGGACGAGAACGTTAAACGTCCGGAGATCGCCGTCGCGTTCGCAAGGTACGGCGAAGCGCTTACCCTGCGCAGGGAAACGAACGCGTTGCGCGAACGACTCGCAAAGTACGAGTTGGAAATCGCCAAAGCGCTCGCCGAACGCGAACGAATCTCAAGAAGAATCAGTCTCCTGGACGCGCTCGGTTACGACCCGGAAAACGCGAACGAAGCCGACGCGCTCGCTGGGTTCGAGACGCTCGACGAATTGACCGCCCTGACCGAAGGAACCGCCGAAAACGCCGATCGGGCCCTCGCCGAACTTACCCCCGACGACGTCGTCGGCGCGACCGCGGAAAACGACTCCGAGGCACGCGAGTCCCTCTTGCGCGACCTCGCGAACGTTGACGCCGGGAAAAACAATCCGGACGACGTCTGGAACGATGAAGAAATAGACGATTCCGAACTGGCGAAAAAACTCGACAAACTCGCGGAAGAAACGTTCGCCGAAAAGACATGGTGGCGTAAAGCGATCGCCAGCATACGTCCGCAAACTTATTTCGGTATGGCTCTCGTAGGATTCGGCTTTGCCGTCGTCTCGATACTTGTTCTCGGAGCCGTCGGACTATGGTTCGCCTTTGCCGCTCCGAAAAAATCGAATCCCCAATACAACGGCTCGCAATTCCCGCCGAACCAGTACCCGCAGCCGTCGCAACCCCCATGTCAGTACAATCAACAACAACCCGCTCAATCCAAAGAGCTAAGCCCCGAGAAGGTCCTTTTTATCATTTTAGCGCTTGTGATAGGCGCCGTGTGCGCCGGACCTATCGGGGTGGTCTTTGGCGGGATCGTCGCGTTGGGAGTCGCGAGTTTCCGACTCCTGATGCGCGTGCTCGGAGTCGTCGGGTTTGTCCTGCTCGGATTGGCGGTCGCTTTTATCGCCTTTATCGCCCTTATCGTCGCCATGTTTATATAGCTTTCGCGACCCCGCAAACCTTGTAAAACTCGAGCCTAAGGGTATAAACTTCCCTTGTCGACTCGAGGAAAAATTGTAAAATCTCCACAGGATTACTCGGACTTATCCGACGTTTTCCTGTGGTTTTTTCGTATAACCGAATGCGGCGACGCAGGGAATTGGAGGCTGATATGAAAATTGGCGTGTTATGTAGCGGCGGCGACGCCCCCGGTATGAATCCGTGTTTGCGTTCGATTGTTCGAGCGGGCGAAAAATCTAACGACGTCATTATTGGAATACGGCACGGCTACCAGGGCCTGTTCGACGAGGACTTCTGGGAAGGCGAGCGAAAAATCGATCCGCGCGACGTCTCCGGGTACACCAATAAAGGCGGCGCGTTCCTCAATAGCAGTCGGTGTAACGCGATGCGCGAAGTTGAAGGGCTCAAAAAGGCCGCGCGCGTCTTATCCGATCATCGCTTCGACGGCCTCATTACGATCGGAGGAAACGGCACGCTTTCCGGCGCCAAAGAACTCGGACAATATTGGGATGGAAAAATTATCGGGATCCCGGGCACTATCGACAACGACCTCCTGGGCACGGACTTCACTATTGGCTTCCAAACCGCGGTCCAGACTGGCGTCGACGCCGTCGATAAACTGCGCGACACCGCCGGTAGTCACGACATGATGTTCGTCGTCGAAGTTATGGGAAGGCATTGCGGCGACCTGGCCACGCATATCGCCGTTTCCGGAGGGTGCGAGATTGTCGCTATTCCGGAGACGAAAACCAATATTAAGGAGATGGTCGACAAACTTCGCAGTTTCAAAGCGCTCGGAAAACGATCCGTGATTCTGGTCGTCGCGGAAGGGGACGACTTCGGTAATTCCGCCGACATTATGAAAGCCTTGAGAGAGGAAGGATGCCCCTTCGAGATGCGCAACGTCGTGCTCGGACACGTCCAGCGCGGAGGATCCCCCTGTCCCGCCGACCGTATTCTCGCCACAAAACTCGGCTGCTTTGCGATCGACGCGATTCACAAAGGCGAAACCGGGAAAATGGCGGGTGAAGTCGCCGGGAAACTCGTGCTCACCCCGTTCGAGGAAGTCGTCGGAGGTCGTCGTGACGGAGCCCCGCAAATGCAGGAACTTATCGACCGCATGTCGATATGACCGACTAACCGGCGCTTAACCGCGACCGACTCGAACCCGATGCGGTTCCCTGTCGATAAAAAAACGCGCTCTACCGTTAGGGCGTGTTTCTCTGTTTCTTGCCAAAACGTTCTTTCAATCGGCCCGATCAAGACCGATTCCAGCATTTGCGCCGATCCGCGTCCGTGATCGCTCGAATCGGCTTGCACGGGTTCCCAACCGCGACGCAACCGCTCGGGATATCGCGGACGACGACGCTCCCGCTCCCTATGACGACGTCGCTCCCTATCGTGACGCCCGGGATCACGTGAACCCCGCCCCCGATCCACACGTCGTCGCCGACGATTATGGGATACGCGTACTCCATACCCTGATTGCGGCGCTCGCGGTCGATCGGATGACCCGCCGTATAGAACCCGCAATTCGGCGCTACGAACACGTTGTCCCCAAACTTCACTTTCGCCGCGTCCAAAATAACAAGGTTGTGATTCGCGAAAAAATTCTCGCCGAGTTCGATATTGTGCCCGTAATCGCACCAGAAGGGCGCCAGAATACAGAACTCTCCTTTCGTCCCGCCAAGCAGCCGCGTCAGAATCTCCCTGCGCTTTCCCTCGTTCGAGGGCGCCGTCAAATTGTACTCGTGGCAAAGGTCTTTCGCGATAAGACGCTCCGCCGCCAACGCCGGATCCAACGCGTCGTACTCCAGTTGCGCCAACATTTTTTCTTTTTCGGTCATCGCCA
>CAYUUL010000016.1:0-5257 GCA_964447865.1 uncultured Planctomycetaceae bacterium
CCGCGCCAGAATCGCCGAGTCCGACGTCCTTGTCGGGTCCAAACGATTGCTTGAAACCGCCGAGACGTTGGCGCCCGCCGCCGAGAAAATTCCCAGCGTCAACCCCGACGAGGCGCTCGAGATTGTCGAAAAAATCTTGCGCGAAAGGATCGGAGGAGCGCGCGTCGCCTTCTTATTCTCCGGAGATTCAGGATTTTACAGCGGGTGCGCAAAGGTCTTGAAAAAACTCGAAAAACATGAGCGCGTCGAACTCAAAGTGGAGCCCGGCGTCTCCTCTATCTCCGCGTTGGCCGCGAAAGCCAAAATTCCGTGGCAGGACGCCCCGCTGCTCACTTTGCACGGTCGAGACGAAAAAGAATGGCGACCCGAACTGGTCGACGCCGTCTTGCACAACGAAAGAACTTTCTTTTTGACCTCCGGCGTTCGAGACCTCAATTGCGTCGCGGACCTGTTCGCGAAAAGCTCCGCGCTGATCGGATCGCGATTCTTCGCCGTTCGGAATTTAGGGTACGACGACGAGGAAACCCTTGAAGGTATCGACGCGTGGCTCGGCGCAAAGAAACCCGGCCTGTACGTCTGCGCGATTGGCAACGCCGAACCCAAGTCCAGGCCGCGAGCGCTCGGACTGCCCGACTCCGCGTTCTTCAGACGCGACACGCCGATGACAAAAGAGGAAATTCGAGAAATCGTCGTCTCAAAATTGCGCCTGAAAGACGGCGACGTCGTCTACGACGTAGGCTCCGGTACCGGAACGATCGCCGTACAATGCGCGCTTATGTCCCCCAAAATCAGCGTCTACGCTTTCGAATGCGACGCCGGAGCGGCCATGCTTACGACGACAAACGCGCGCGCCTTCGATCTCTATAACGTCCGCGTCGTAAAAGGCGTCGCGCCGGATTCCTTTAAAGACGCGCCCGCCCCTACAAAAGTCTTTATCGGAGGGTCGAAAGGGAAGTTAAGCGCCATTATTGATAAGGTGCGAGAGCTCAATCCGGAAGCGCGCGTCGTAATGACCGCCTTGACGATCGAGACGGTCGCGGAAGCGATCGCGAAAATTGAAAATTTACCCGCCGCGCGCGCCGAAGGAATTCAAGTCTCCGTAGCGCGCGTGAGACCTATTGGAAATTTGCACTATGCCGAACCGAGTAATCCTGTCTATATCTTTTCATTCGACTTAGTCAAAGAGAGTGGCGAAAACGCCGACGACTCGAGACAAGGTCGGACTTGTGAAGGGAGAGAAATATGACTTGCCCAAGTTTGACGATTGCGGCTCCGGGAAGCGGTCGAGGAAAGACAACAATCGCCTCCGCGCTTATGCTCGCCTTGAAAAATAGAGGGCTTAAGTTGCGCGCGTTTAAAGTCGGACCCGACTTCATCGACCCGATGTTTCACAACGCCGCTCTGGGAATCCCCTCGAAAAACCTCGATTTGTTCTTCACGGATCCCGCGACCCTGAGAGCCCTGTTCGAGTTGGGAAACGACTCCGATCTCTCGATTGTCGAGGGCGTTATGGGACTCTACGACGGTTGGTCTCCGGAATCCGACGACGGGTCGACGTATCGAGTCGCCGTCGCGCTGGGGTCCCCGATAGCCCTTGTCGTCGACGCGGCCGGCATGGGACGTTCCGCGCTCGCCGAGATTCGCGGGTTTCTCGAGACGGATACGGAACGCGCGATTAAAGGCGTGATTCTTAACCGTATTCCTCCGAGCTATTTCGGCGTGATTAAACCGATTATCGAACGCGAACTGGACGTAAAGGTCTTCGGTTATTTCCCAAAAGACGAGGATCTGACTTTGGAGAGCCGGTACCTGGGCTTGAAGTTGCCGGGCGAAATCGAACGCTTGCGCGAACGCGTCGAACGCGCCGCCAGGATTATCGAACGCTCCGTCGATCTGGACGCGATTTTGCAAACGGTTCAAAAGACCGCGGACGAACGGCGCGCGGCTCCGAACGTCGAGACTCCGCAAGTCTCCTTTCCGACGCAAGAGACGCGCTCGAGAATCGCGATCGCGAGGGACGCCGCTTTCTGTTTCTACTACGAAGATAATTTAAGACTGTTAAAAGAATTTGGCGCTCAGTTGGTCGAGTTCTCGCCGCTCAAAGACGAAGCGTTGCCGCCCGACGTCGACGGCTTGATTCTCGGCGGAGGTTATCCCGAACTTTACGCCGGACAACTCGCGGACAACGAATCCATGCTGAAGTCGATTCGCGCCGCGTGGTGGACCGGCGCCCCGTGCCTGGCCGAATGCGGCGGGTTCATGTACCTGCACGAGAGAATCGCCTTGCGCGACGGCTCGGAACGACGCTGGCTCGGAGTCTTGCCCGGATTCTGCCGTTTTGTCGGAAAACTGGTGCGGTTCGGGTACGCCGCGATCAGCGAGCCGGACCCCGTCTTCTTTACCGGAGAGTCGCGGAAAATCGCCGCCCATGAGTTCCACTACTTTGATTCCGACGACCCCGGCCAGGACGCGCTCGCCGTTAAACGGTCCGGAAAAACGTGGCGCGCCTGTCACGTTACGGAGAATCGCTGGCTGGGGTTCCCACATTTGTATTACCCGTCGAATCCGGAATTCCCAAAGACTTTTGTCGACAAATGCGCCGAGTTTCGAGCGCGGCGCGAACATTTTTAACATAACTGAGAACCATGGAAAACTCTTGCCGCTTCTTCCAAAACGAAGCGTGTAAATTTTACCCTTGTCACAAGGGGCTGGACGAGCTTAACTGCTTATTCTGCTATTGTCCGCTCTACTTTTTGGAACGCTGTCCCGGCGACCCCGAGTTCGGAATAAAAGACGGTAAGAGAATCAAGATTTGCGCCGGTTGCCTATGGCCGCATCGGGCCGAGAACTATCCGCAAATGATGAAGTTTCTCAAACTCAATTTGCATAAACGCGTCGCCGAGAATCGGGAAGACGCGCGGCAAAACGAAGACGCGAAATGACGACGCGGAAATAAAAAAATAGCGCGGAGCCCTTCAAGGGGGGAAGAGCCCCCGCGCTTTGCCGACGCGACGCCTAAACGCCGACGTCAGACGTTTCGAGCGGGAGCGCGCGCGTATACTTCCTAAGCGTCGAGAACGCGTAGAGCGCGACGAGAACTTCCGTTATCGGCATAGCGAACCAGAGCGAACTGGCGCCCGCGACGACCGGCAACGCGAGTATGAGCGCTCCGCTTACCACAAGACCGCGAGAGACCGACACGATGAACGCCGCCTTCGGCTTCATGAGCGCCTGGAAATAGTACGTTGTGAAAATATTGAAGACGAGCAGGAAGAATGAGAGCGCGTAGGTTCGTATAATACCCGGCGCCATAGCGAGAATCGCCGGAGTCGGAGCCATGAATATTCGCGTGTAGAAGTTCGGAAACGCCATGCTGAGGACGGTCCAGAACGCGCCGAAAAACGCGCAGGTCCAGAGCGCGAGACGAAGCGTCGCTCGAATCCGCGTCCCTTTGCCCGCCCCGTAGTTCGTCGAGACGATCGGCTGACTCGCCTGACCCACGCTGTACGCGCAGCATTGTACGAACGTCGCGACCTGAATCACCGGTCCGTAGATCGCCAACGCGTCCGACCCCAAATACGCCATGATCTGTCGATTGAACAGTATCGTCAAAATGCCCATAGCGACGTCGATAAAGAACGTGGAGAACCCGGTGACGGAAACTTCCGCGAGTTTGGCTCCGAGTCGTTCGACGCGTACAAGCCGCAGAGTATTCTTGCGCGTGAAGAAGTGACCCAGCATAACGGCGAACGAAATGCCCGCCCCTATGGCCGTCGCCAGTCCCGCTCCGTAGATCCCCATATCGCAGGTGAACACGAAGAAATAGTCGCCGAAGACGTTGAAGAGCCCGCCCGCCAGAACGCCCGCCGTCGCCAGACCCGGCGCTTTGTCGTTCCGCAAAAACGCAGCGAGAGCCTGATTAAAGAGGAAAAGAGGAAAGACGTACTTGATCGGACGCATATAGTCGAGCGCCAGTGGGAGCAACGCGGAGTCCGCGCCAAAAAACGTCAAAATGGGACTTTCAAAAAGGAGAACCGCGACCCAACTGACGAGCGAGAGCAGGAGCGCCCCGACGACCGACGTCGTGAAATACTGGTTTTCGCTGCCGTCGCTTTGCGCCGCTCCGCCACGTTTCGCGCTAAACAATACGCTTCCGCCGATTCCCACGAGCAGTCCGAGACTATAAATCACGTTCCAGACCGGCGCCACGACCGCCAGAGCCGCCGTCCCTTCCGGACCCTGATACTGTCCTACCATCGCCACGTCGACGATCGAATACACCGACGTGATCATGGCGCTCCCAAACGCCGCCGCCAGGTAGTTGAAGTAGATCGGTCTAATCTTTCCGTTCAGAAAATCCAACGCTAACCTCCTCGCAAAAATAAAAAAAACCGGATAAGAAGCAGACGTCTCAGCCTGTCTCTTATCCGGCTATTGTTTCTCTGAACAAATCGCCCTCCGAGCGAACTTTTCGCGGGTTATACCCCGGTTTGAAATCTTGTCAAGCGGATTTTTTCACGCGTCGACACGCGCTCGACGCCAACCAGAGCAAACCGCGCCGACCATGTTGACGCCAAACGTTAAGTCGACGATAATAAAAGACGCGACAAAACGTTTTGACGTTGGGAAACGTAAGAAATCGCGAGTGAAGGGACTCGGGTCGACTCCGACGCGAACAAAGCAACAAACGTATTCAGCGCGTTAGTTTAAGAATACGGCGATTTAAGAAAGGATACAGCCATGGCGATGCGAGCTTATAGCGAAGTCTATTTGGAAGAAGTGGTCGAAAACCAGGGCAAGTTGTTTGACCTTGTGGCGCAGGAATACCCGGAGATGGATACCGAGGATTTCATCAACGCCTATATGGCGAGTAAGACGCGTAAAAGTATCGACGAGTCGCAGGCGTACGTGAATACGAAAGACGCCCGGGAACTCTGGGACTATTTCCTCGAAACGGACAAATACGTCCTGAAGCCGGGCCGGGCGCTCGAAGGGTTCGTCCCCGCCTGGATCGGCGCGTTTTACGCCTATTATCAATGGTTCTACAATGTGTCGAGCGCCGAACTCGTGAAAAAAATCCCCGTCGCCTTCCTGAAAAAAGCCTATTGCGGACTCCGCGATCTGGATCTCCCTCTGGCGGTGCAAAAGGTCGGCGAGGTTTGAGTTATATTTGGTCGTATTCGTCTTACGGGGGATTTCCAACGTCCGGCGACGTAATGATTCGCTTTACCGCTTCGAAAGAATGGACGGCGCAACC
>CAYUUL010000016.1:5357-40619 GCA_964447865.1 uncultured Planctomycetaceae bacterium
CCTGATAAGGTTACTGAAAAGGTGACTGATAAAATTTCCGAAAACTGCTGTAAGTCAAACAATAACGCCGATAACACTCCAAATGCAACGCCGAAAAGAACGACGGACAGGGTGACTGATGTTACAGAAAAGGTTACAGAAAAGGCGACTGATAACGAACGCGCCTTACTTGCGTTCCTTTCAGAAAACCCTGGTTATACTATGCCGCAACTCTCGGAAAATTTAGGCGTTAGTAGAAAAACCGTGGCTCTCAGATTAAAGAGTCTCAAAGAGAAGGGGATAATCGAGCGCGTCGGCTCGGATCGCAAAGGTTACTGGAAAATCAAACAATAGCCCCAAAAATAAAGGCGTCTCGCAATCGACCGGATTTAGCGTGGTTGAGAGCGAGACGTTGCGCGTATTGGCGCGGCGCGATCACTTCATGAGCGCTTTGCCGACTTCCCACGCCAGACCGACCGATTCCCCGAACTTCACGTATTCATGCGTAATCGTGTTCCACGCGATAGGTTGGAGCTTCGCGGTATCGATTTTACCGTCCGTCAAAACGGAATCGTCGACCGAGACGTTCTTAATCTCCCCGGTAATCTGGACGTCGTTGGGCAATTCCTCTTTCACAACCAATCTGCACTCGAGCGTCATTTTGTATTCGTCGATAATCGGCGCGTCGACAAATTCGCTCTTACGCGCGTGCAAACCGCTCTTGATGAATTTTTTCGGATCTTTATTGCCCGACACGATCCCGAAATAGTCCGTCGGAACGACCGTGTCCGCGGTGGCGATCGAGACCGTAAAAGCCCCGGTGCGGCAGATATTCGCGGTCGTCTTGTGATCTTTTGCCAGGTCGATCATAATTCCGGCGGGCGTCTCCTGACAAATACCGCCCCACGCCGCCGTCATCGCGTTCACCGAGCCGTCCATATTATACGTCGCGATCACGAGCGCCGGCATCGGCAACAACCACGTCCTGGCCCCAAAATTCGTCCTGCCCATTCTCAACTCCTTTTCTGTTCTAAACGCGGCTGACGCCCCGAGCGTACGCGTTCGGTAAAATCGCCGCTTCTCGACGGTAGTATACGCTTTGTCGCGCAAAAAAACAAGCGGAACGCCAAACGCGCTTTCTTACGCGCCGCCGTTGGATTTTTCAACGTTTCAAGTAAAATATGGACATGTGTTCGCGGGCGTCCGGTCCGCCGTGGTATCGGACGGTTCGCGCGCGTGGCAAATAGGGGCAAGTTAAGCGCTTGCGTTATTATGAAGATCGCTGAAAACGTTAGATACATTGGCGTGAACGACCGCCTGACGGACCTCTTTGAAGGTCAGTACCGCGTCCCAAACGGGATCGCTTATAATTCCTATCTGATTCTCGACGAGAAAAACGCCGCGCTCGATACGGTCGACGCTCGATTCGCCGGGGCGTGGTTCGAACGACTCGACGCCGCGTTGGAAGGGAAAACCCCAGATTACCTTGTCGTTCACCATATGGAGCCCGACCATTCCGCGAGTATTAAAGCGTTTGCCGACAGGTTCCCAAACGCGAAAATTGTCGCCTCCGCTCAGGCTTTCAAAATGATGGAACAGTTCTTCGGAACAGATTTTGCCGAACGACGCGAGATTGTCAAAGAGGACTCGACTCTCGATTTGGGCGCGCATAAACTCAACTTTATCGGCGCTCCGATGGTGCATTGGCCCGAAGTCCTTATGAGTTACGAAGAAAAGGAGAAGATACTCTTTTCCGCCGACGGGTTCGGCAAGTTCGGGGCTCTTGACTCCAAAGAACCATGGCTCAACGAGGCGCGGAGATACTATATCGGGATCGTGGGCAAGTTCGGACCGCAAGTGCAAGCCGTCTTGAAAAAGGCCGCCGGACTCGATATTCAAACGATATGCCCGCTGCACGGCCCGACGCTGACCGAGAACCTGGGGTATTATCTCGGCTTATACAATACGTGGTCGAACTACGACGTCGAGACGCCGGGCGTCGTGATCGCTTACGCGTCGATCTACGGACACACCGCCGACGCCGCGCTGCTCCTCGCGGATAAGTTATGCGCAAATGGCTCGAACGTCGCTGTTTACGATCTCGCGAGATGCGATATTTACCGAGCGGTCGCCGACGCTTTCCGATTTGGGAAATTAGTCCTGGCGACTCCGACCTACAACGCGGGCGTCTTTCCCTTTATGGCCGACTACATTAAGCGCCTGACGGACCGCAACTTCCAGAAACGAACCGTCGCGTTTATCGAGAACGGATCCTGGGCTCCGAACGCCGCGAAAGTCATGACGAAGTTGTTCGAAACGAGTAAAGAGATCAATATTCTCGATACCGTGACCTTGCGCGGATCAATGACCGAAGAAAACAAAGCGCAAATCGCCAGTCTCGCCGAGAAATTGGCGTAACCCCCCTCGTTTCCAACCGATATATGCCCCGACGCGTCTTGTGTCTGATTCCCGTCGGTTCTTATTGCCAGCCCTTCGCGAACGTTCTACCAACTTCTAAGACGTTTGCGAGGGGTTGTGTCTTATTTATGAAGTTCTCTTTAACGGTTTTCTCTATGCCGTAAAAATGATAAAAACAAAAAAATATTCTGTTGACTATATATATATATATATATATATATAATAACTATTTGAGTGCGCTTTGCCGGTTTAATCGGGGCTTCATGTTTTTTAGAAAATGTCAAACCCTGTTGAGTTCTTGTGATTCCAGTTTGGCTTGTTAATGTGAAATTAGAGCAACTTTTATGAATAAATAGTTAAGAAAGCCTTTTTTTAATGAGTTGTTTAGTAGTGACTCATTTTGATTTTGTAGCGATAAATCGGGTTCTAAAAATAACTGTAATTTTACTGTTTGGAGTGGTTCGCTGTGGAAAAGCTAATGCAACTAATAGCCAACTTGACTGATGGAAAAAGCTATAACACAGAAAAGTATTCATATGACGCGATAGGAACTCCCGCGTTTGATTATGACTCCGAAGAACCTAAGATAATGAAATTACATACGAATGGCGAAACTGAAAAACATAAAGAGACGGTTCCGCTGAGAGATAAACTTGAAAAAGTGGCGGAACGCCCTCTTATAAAATTCTTTTTAGACGGTTCGCGACACGTTTATAAGGTAGACGATATTTCATATAACAAACGCGTTTACCCTGTTCTTGCCGGACAGGTGGGCGTAGGGTGTTGTTCGCGAGTGAATGGAAGAATGCGCCCGGAGAAGTTTTATAGAAGATTAGTTTTGGCGCTCCCGAATGTCAGTAATTCTGGCGGATGGAGTGATGAAGGCGTCTTTGGGGCCTGGACTAGTAAACTAAACGAGAGTCCTCTATTAAAGCGGTTGAATTTAAAATTTTCCACTATTTTACCATATTCAATGCCGAAGAATAGTCAGAAAGATAAAGTGGAAGATAGTGGAATTGCCTGTATTCAAGACTACATGATAGAGTCTGAAAAGGAAATGGTCGCCGAGCTTGTAAAGGAAAAGCGTTTTGACCAGGAGTATCTGCTCAAGGATGGGTCGCTGGAATATAAGCCTGTAAGAAGAGGTAGAGTTGATTTTCGCGAACTCCGGAAAATCAAGAACAATTATCGTTGGGTAATTGGCGTTTCAAAATCTTTCAACCCCGAAAGCGTGTTAGATAATACGGGGAAACCAAACGGGAATTATCTTGCCGACCTTCCGCTCTATCACCGGACTCCAGTCGCTCTATATGAAAACGAATTTCTGGGAGACGTTCAGTTTGCCGTGTGGTACGTTCGTATTCGCGACAAGAGCCGCACTCGAACTCCGTTTGACGGGGTTCTTAAAGTCGAAAAAATTCTTATGGACAACGAAATGAATAGTGGGATAGAAAGTGAAACAATCGACATTTTAAGCGCCAATCTGATCAATGAGAGAATGCCGACTTGCTATGGGACGGACCGACGATGGGCAAATCACCTTTATCCTGTTTTCCTGACTGAATCTTTTGTTAAGAGCCAATATATAAGCGCCGAGTTGTTTTTGAATTTATTTTAGGAGCAATGCCTTGACTGAACCTGTTATTATAGGACGCGTGTTGGCGACCGTGAAAACGCCTACGACTATTGATAATTTTACGTTTTGGACCGATCCAAAACTCATTTTAAATCCGTTCGATATCGTCAAGGTCGATCACGTAGACGGCTCTTATACATATGGAATGGTTGAGGATATTGCTCATATCACCGATTCGGCAAGTTTCTTAACAAACTATATATCAAGCGATTTCGGCGACGTTAAGGTTGAGAGCCCGACGTTGCGTATTGGGATGAACTATGTAACGACGAAAGTGGTTCACAATACTAAAAACATTTATATTCCATGTCAAAACGGAGCTAAAGTTTTTCTTGCGTCGGAAGAAGAAATCGAAGAAGCTCTTGGCTTGAAAAACGTTCGTAATCCGTTGGTGTGCGGATATCTTGAAATGTACGAAGGGACTGAAGGCGGGGAAAAGGTTACGCTTCCAGTGCGCCTGAATTCCAAGTTTCTTGTTGGACCGGAAGGCGCCCACTTGAATATCTCCGGAATTTCTGGACTCGCCGCGAAAACTTCGTACGCGATGTTCCTTATGAAGGCGATTCAGGATCGGTATCTAAATGGTAATAATGATGATCCGGACGATTCGGTTGCTTTCGTTATGTTTAACGTTAAGGGAAAAGATCTCCTCACTATAGATCAGCCTAATGATTATAGCGATGATGAAAATCCGGAAAAAGTCAAAAAGGAGAATCTTGAGTTGTATGAGCGACTTGGATTATCCTCGGAACCTTTCCAAAAGGTAACCTACTATTATCCTTATTCCGGCATGAAATACTGGAATACATATCTAAGCAAAGAGGAGGTAGAGGAAAATATTGAGCTGAAGAAAGCCTGGAAATACAAGTATACCTACGAGAACGACGTCGACAGTTTAGACTTATTGTTTTCAAATATTGACGATCCAACGCAAACAATGGACTCCATTGTTAATTATATTTTGACAAAGCAAGGCGATTTCGGCGACCTTCATAATTGGAATGAGTTTCTGGATGCGGTTAAGAAAAAGTGTGACGCGGGAATGAAAACAAAAACTGATAAAGAGATTCCTATTGTCAGTTGGCGTAAGTTCCACAGAATTGTAAACAAGGCGATCAACGATAAAACTGCTATCTTTGCGAATAGACCGGTTGAAAGTAAGAGAGAAACAAGGTTGGGGGACGCTCTTAAGCATATTGAGAAAAATCAGGTTCACGTTATCGATATCGCCAAACTTCCAGAATATAAGCAAGCGTTTGTTTTTGGCGATGCTGTGAGAACTTTATATAACTTGAAACTTGGCGAATATGATGTGGAGGACGTTGATCCGCCCGCCAGAATCATCATTTTCATCGACGAATTAAATAAATACGCGTCCAAAGACGCGCCTCGTTCTTCTCCAATTCTTCAGCAAATTCTTGATGTTGCCGAAAGGGGACGTTCTCTGGGGGTCGTTCTGTTCTCGGCGGAACAATTTAGAAGCGCGATACACGATAGAGTGAACGGCAACTGTTCCACTCACGCCTACGGAAGAACAAATTCTATTGAAGTCGCCAAAACGGACTACAAGAGTATTCCCTCGGTATATAAAACGATGATGACAAGGTTGAAGCAAGGCGAATATATAATTCAAAATCCAATTTTTAGATCTCTGCTCCATATTAAGTTCCCGAAACCGATTTATAAGCAGGTGAAGTGACGAAGGGGGAATAATATGTCGGAAATGGAAAATAACACGTCGGATTTCGTAATCGGGAAAAATCTCCTTGAAAACCTGACGACTGGTATGTATGTCGACTCTAAGGTTATTTATAGGGAGTATATACAAAACGCCTGCGACCAAATTGATATAGCGATAAAAAACGGATGGATTTCGCCGGAAGAAGCGGAAGTTTCTATTTGGATAGATAATGAAAATAGAAACATTTCGATTGAAGACAACGCGACGGGAGTCGAGTCTGGCAATTTTGTTGAAAAATTGGGCTCTATTGCTAATTCTGACAAAAAGAAGGGGGAAAACAAGGGGTTTCGAGGGATTGGACGCCTTTGCGGATTAGCATATTGCCAAACCTTAGTTTTTACAACCTCATTTTCTGGGGAACCAATTGGTTCTAAATTGGTTTTTGACGCTAAGTTGATGCGGCAAATGCTTGACGCTGATGAGAAGGAAACGTTTGATAACGTCCTTAAGGCGATTACGAAATCTGAAACATTTAAGGAAGATAAAGAAAAACATTATTTCAAGGTTGAATTGCTGGGTATTAACCGGGAAAATACAGAGCTGCTTAACGAGGAGTCTGTAATCAGGTTTCTAAGTTTTGTTGCGCCAGTACCATACGATAAGTCCAAGTTTCTTTTTTACGATAAGATTTACGAACATGCAAAAGCGCTGGAATTTACAATTGACGAGTACTGCATACGTGTTAACGGCGCGCCGTTGTTCAAGCAATATATAAATTGTTTGTATGAAAGCGCTGGGAAGGAGGCAAACAGTAATAAAAGAAAATACGATGAAATATACGACGTCGTTTTTAAAGAATTTTACGATGACAATCGGTTGATTGCCTGGATGTGGTATGGATTAAGTAAGTTTGTGAAAGTCATTCCGCCCGCAATGAACCCAATGTACGGATTTAGAGTAAGACAGGGAAACATTCAAATTGGGAATAATTCCGTTGTCGCGAATTTGTTTAAAGAAGATCGAGGAAATAAGTATTTTGTCGGAGAGATTTTTACGGTCGACAACAAGAACCTTATTCCAAACTCGCAAAGGGATTATTTCAACGAGGGTAGAATAAGAACGCTTTTAGAGGATGAACTTAAAAATTTCTTTTGGTCAAGCCTTCATAAATTGTATCACATTGCAAATGAAGAAAAGAGTGATATTAAAAAGATAACCAGTTATGAAGTCGCTGCCGCCAATTATCTGGATAAATGCAAAAAAGGGTTTGTTGATAAAAAGGAAAAAGAGCGTTTACAAGCGCAACTTGAGGGGTTAAGGAAAAATGCAGAAAATGCTAAGAAAAGTCAACAGAAACGATTAGACAACGATTCTTTATCGCCTGAAACGCGTCGCGTTCTAATGGCAATAAACGACGACGTCAAGAATAACAACGAACCCAAAGACAGGAAGAATAACGAACCTGTTTCGACGTCAGGGCTAAAAGAAGAAGTTTCAGACGAGATTGACGAAGAACCCGAAGTCGCAAAAATAAAATATTTTACAGACGATCTTTCGAAACTTGGCAGGGACAAACGCAAGCTTGTAACGAAGATCATGGGAATTGTCAAACAGATTGCGCCCGAGGATATCGCGGATAAAATTCAAGCAGCGATTGTAGAGGAGTTTCGGTAACAATGAACAGGAATGTCCTTTTAGTTGAGCCGAACTACAAAAACAAATATCCGCCGATGGGACTAATGAAATTAGCGACCTATTATCGTCAGTCTGGCGACGACGTGCGCTTTTTCAAGGGTGATTTGAGAGACCTTGCCGCGGATCTGGTTGTTGAGGATTTACTTAAAAAACTCATTGCGCTCGAGCCAGAGACAAATTGGAAGAAACATAAACGAACGCTTATAGATTACGTTCGTAAGCCTAAATTGATGGATTTGGAGGAATGCGAAGATTTTAACTCCAAATTATGGGCGTTGCAATTGGCAAAAGACGCTCGAATCGCGTTCCGAAGAAAAGAGTATTTCGACAATCCCCCGTTTGACAAAGTTGGAATTACGACCTTATTTACTTTCTATTGGGACGTTACGATTGAGACAATAAACTTTGTTAAAAGGTTGTGTAAAGACCCGAAAGACGTGATGGTCGGCGGTATAATGGCGACATTGTTGCCTGACGAAGTCGAAGCGGAAACGGGGATTCGACCGTTTGTCGGTTCGCTTTCTCATCCCGGCGACATTGACGAGGGCGATACGAGGATAATAGATACGTTGCCACTCGATTATTCAATTCTTGACGAGATCGACTACGAGTACCCCGCGAATAACGCTTACTTTGCGTACATGACGAGGGGATGCGTCAATCGTTGCGCGTTTTGCGCCGTTCCAACTCTTGAACCTGCCTATTGCGATTACATCGGGTTAAAAAAACAGATCCAGATTGCAAGCGAACGGTTTGGGGAACAGAGGTATTTGCTCCTTTTAGATAACAACGTCCTGGCTTCAAAACGATTTAACGATATTATCGACGAAATCAGAGATTGCGGGTTTCAGCGCGGCGCGACTTACATACCTCCAAATCTGTATGAAATCGCTATCCGGAACTTACGAGAGGGGTTTAACGAACGCGCGTGCATTAAGAAATGTATCAAGCTGTACAAAGCTTTAATGGATAAATTGCCGTCGGAAAAAAAGGGAGATTTCTATCT
The DNA here is from genome assembly GCA_964447865.1 of uncultured Planctomycetaceae bacterium. GTDB lineage: Bacteria > Planctomycetota > Planctomycetia > Pirellulales > Thermoguttaceae > RUG369. The sequence continues at coordinate 13,773 of CAYUUL010000016.1, forward strand.
CAAACTCGAGGAAGCGAATTGTATTCATCCAGAAACGGCGACTAAGGACGCTATCTTGTCCTTGCACGAATACGTAGCTCCATTGTATGCCGCGCATTTCAGGCATTCGGTGGGTGTGCGGCGGTATGTGGATTTCAATCAGGGAATCGACGCCCGACTGGTTACAGACGAAAATATGAAGAAACTTTCAGAAGTGAATATTTCTCCATTGAGAATAGCGTTTGACCACTGGGAACAAAGGGAAATCTATGAACGCGCGGTTCGAACTGCGGTGAAATATGGAATAACAAAACTGTCCAACTATACGTTGTACAACTTCATGGATAAGCCGGAACATCTGTATTACAGAATGAAGTTGAACGTTGATCTCTGCGACGAACTTGGAATTAGTATTTACTCTTTCCCAATGAAGTATCATCCAATTAAAGATCCCGAGTTTTTTAAAAATCGAGACTATATTGGTAAACATTGGAATCGTAAATTTATTCGCGCTATTCAAGCCGTTCTTAACTCGACGAAAGGAAAGGTGGGGAAGGGAAAGGACTTTTTTGAGGAGGCGTTTGGCGCCGACGAGCGTCGTTTTATGACAATCCTGTGGACGCCGGAAACGTTTATCATTTACAGGTTCTTGTTCAAGGATAATCTGGCAAAAGATTGGGAAAGGGAATTTTGGGGACTCCCTGAGGATAAACTACGGCAAGTACAGGAGATTGTTGCGCAAAACCAGTTCAGAAATTTGGATTTGGAGAAGTATAACAAACAGGTGCGAAGCGTTTTATCGTACTACCTGTATACGAGAGAGGAAGCGGAAAAGAATATCAAACAAGGGACTGCAAAAGGTGAAGACGAATAATTCGTTGGAACGATTCCGCAAGATATTTAAGCTCAGGGTTCCCGGCGTCGATATGGCTCCGAGAACTTTTTTTATTTCTAAATCCTGACAAGTCGTACGTATTCCCAGTCGAAACGGGAAACCCGCCGGTCCAAATTTTCCCACAGCCAGTGGGAAAAATTCCCCGCGTTATGTTCGCGCGAATTTCCCACAAGTTCCGAATCGTCGCGACGTCTATACTGGAATATCAAGGACTGTTTTCGATTTGTAACCATTGAAACGACGAAAGTTATTTAATTTATTGATGTATATTGACGCCAAAATCTCGTCTTTAGCTGAGACCCACAACGGGAGACGTCGCGGCGTTTAAGTTGCCGGACAATCGAGCCCAGGACGCGCTGCGAGCGTTGCGTCGAATCAGTTTTTTAAGCAACCGACAGGAACAACATAAACGCCGTCTTGTCGTCGATACGCGTAATCGCCGGTTCCCGTCAATACCATAAGAAAGGACGGCGTTTTCATCTTATCGGTATCAATCTTCACTTCCATTGATTTCAAACTCTTAACGCCTTCTTCAATGAGTTTGTTCCCACCGAGCTTGATTTCAACAAGACCGTATTGGCCGTTTCTAAGATGAATAACCGCGTCGCATTCCTGTCCGTCTTTGTCTCGATAGTGATAAACGCCGCCGCCTAACGCGTCTGCAAAAACGCGCAGATCCCTGACGCAGAGCGTTTCAAACAGAAAGCCAAACGTCTTCAAGTCGTTTAGTAAATCGTTTGGACCGATTCCCAAAGCCGCCGCGGCGATAGATGGGTCGACATAGTAACGAGTATCGGAGGAACGAATCGCCGTTTTTGATCTCAAATTGGGATTCCACGCGGGCATGTCCTCTACGACAAAGATTTTACGAAGCGCGTTTACATAAGCGGCGACGGTTTCTTCGGAGATAGACGTTTTGTCGTTTGCCGCGACGTCTTGCGCAAGCGCCGTATTGGGCGTTTGACCTCCCTGGTTTCTCGCGTAAGAACGCATAAGACGTTTAATTCTTTCGGCGTTCTTTTGTACGTTGTCGGCGCGGTTGACGTCGGAGTGAACAACCGCGTCATAGTAATCGATTGCCTGGTCTAAAGCGATTTCGTCCCGCATATCGACCGCTTGCGGCCATCCTCCTCGACATACGACGAATGCCAGTCTGTCGATACTCAACTGGGAAGCTCCGTCAATATCCGTCGATCCGTCAAAAAGATCTTTCAAACTGACTTCGCCGGTTGATTCGCCGGACTCATACAAACTCATTGGCCGCATTGTCAGCCAGCTGAAACGTCCGATCCCTGTGTGAGTAATTTCTCTGGCGTCCGCGGGAACGGCGGATCCGGTAAGAACAAACTGACCATGGGCGCCCCTGTGATCGACTTCAAATCGAATAGCGTCCCAAAGTTTTGGCGCAAGTTGCCATTCGTCAATTAGTCTCGGAGTCGCGCCCTTTAATAACCGTTTGGGGTTTAACTCGGACATAACAATGTTCTGTTCTTTCTTTTCCGGGTCGTCCATATACAAAACGCTGGAGGCAAATTGTTCGGCGGTAGTCGTTTTCCCACACCACTTCGGCCCCTCGATCAGAACGGCCCCTTTGCCCTCCAACTTTCTTTTCAGGATATCGTCGGCAATTCTTTTTCTGTAATTTTTCATTTGGCCCCCTTCGTCAATCCTCGGCAGGTTCGTTATGCGCCGCTTTTATAAATGTTATAACGCTTTTCCGACGATTGGCGAGATATTTTTCCGACGATTGGCGAAATATTTTTCCGACGATTGGCGAGGAAGATTCAATAGAGGAGCGCGAGAACCCGCCGGTCAAAATTTTCCCACAGCCTGTGGGAAAAATTCCCCGCGTTATGTTCGCGCGAATTTCCCACAAGTTCCGGAACGTCGCGACGTCTATACCGGAATATCAAGGATTGTTTTCGGTTCGTAACCATTGAAACGACGGATGTTATTTAATCTAATAATATATATTGACGCCAAAATCTCGTATTTAGTTAAGACCCACAACGGGAGACGTCGCGGAGACGCTTCCCGTATTTTTTTACTTTTTTCGAGGAATTTTCCGAAAAACCGTTCTGTTTTGTTGACAGTTTGCGTACATTACAATAAACTGAATAAAGTTCATCATGAAAATCATATTCGCGACGCTCTGTTTTTGTGTCGCGAACAATTGTCGCGCTCTCGTTTTTCCGGTTCGCCGCTCTCGACGAAAACATTTTTTAACCGAGTCTAAAGGGCTGCGCCCGATTCGCGCCCTTTTGACGTAATAGAAAGGTAATTTCTTATGAAAAAATCAAAAGCCAACTCGACGAACACCAACGCTCGCCCCGTCCAAACTTGCCTATCTAAGCGCGTTAGCGGATTCGATTTCTCGCGCCGAGACTCTATCTCCGGCAAATACTGGCATGATTCCTACGCTATTCTTGACATTAACCGCGCCGTGATCGGGGCCGCGTCCGGTGGAAATGAGGTGTGGTTGAAGCAGATTGCCGATACGCTCGGTGAAAAAACGCCCGACTACCTTGTGCTCCACGCGTTCTGTCCTAAGGCGCTTGAGTCCGTTGAGAAGTTTATGGAAAAATTTCCCAACGCGAAGATCGCCGCTACTGGAAGAACGTTTACCGTTTTGAAGTTTTACGCGCCGGGTTCCGCGCTGAACGAATTGTACGATAGAAGGCTATCGTTAAAAACAACGACGTTATCGATCTCGGCGTTCATAAGTTGCGGATTATCGACGCGCAGACGGACATAACGCCCGAAAGCGTCGTCTACGACGAAACGGAACGCGTTTTATTTTCAGGCTTGATGTTCAGTCGGTTTTCTTCGTTCAGTCCCTGGTCGGAGCTCGAAACGGGACTTGACGGCTGTTTGCCTTGGGGGGTTGAATCAAGGATTTGCGGAAATACGAACGACTTGCTCAATTCTTATATCTATGGCGTCGCTGGAAAGTTTCGCTCTAATTTTGAAGAACCGGACTTGGAAGAAGAATCCCTCGCCAGTTCTAACGAATCGGACAAAAGACTCGTTTGCGACTTTATGTACCCGGATCACGGACCTGTCTGGTATGATTGGAAACCCATTGATTTGCTTATAGGAATTTATTCCGGCAATTTAGAAAGAATCTGCGACTATGATGAATGGAGCTAGGAAAGCTGCGAAATGGAATACTTCCTGACTCTTTTCAAAGAGGTTGTCGAACTCTCTTACGATAACATGCCGGAACTCGTCAGGGAACGGCTCGGGAATGCCTTTTTAACTGGACGCCTTCCTTTTAAACTTGTTATTCTTGAAGATATGATGTTTGTTCCGGTTGTTGCGACGCTTGTGTTGCGGAAATTGGACTGGCTCTTTAGTAAGCCGACATGCGTCATGGGGTTCACTGGGGAACTGACCAAAAACCACAAATTGCAACTGGACGCGTTGGTTCCGAAGAAAAAGCGCGTTCGAACAAAGCGGACGAACAATTGAGAAAGGGCGCAGCCGTTCCAGGTTGAACGCGCCTCAATCGCAACGAAAAACGTCGCTCGGCGAGAAATGGCGCCGGGCCGACGCCGCGTCCGACGCCTAAGCGATTTGCCCCCGCGCGGCGTCGGACGTTTACCAATTCGAGACCAGACTCGACGCGCTACGGTTGTTCGCGTTGAAGCAAGTTGAGAAATCGGGGAAATTTCGCGCGAATTTTGGAGAAAATCAAAATTCTTTATTGACAATTCGCGTACTTCATGATAGAATAAAAATAATGACTGATTGAGAACGTTTCTTCTGTAAGTTTCTTTAGTTTCGCGTTGGCGGACTTCTGTTTTGGACGTTTCTCGAACCTTTGGGACGATTCGATTCGGAGTCGATCTTCTTAATAACCTTTCGGCGGCGTTTGGTCTTACGCGCAAACGTTTCTAGATAGAGAATAATTAGGGGAGTATTTCAATAACCTTTTCAAACGAACAAATCAAACAAATTATCGATATTATTGTCGACGCGTTTCAAACCGCGCGCGAAGAGTTTTTTGATAAGAAAAACGGTCTGCAAAGGATCGGACAATTTAGACTTTCGCCGGAAGGGTATATCCTCTACGCGTTGACCCCGCCGTCGGGATATATTTGTTACGACCCAATTTCCGAAGAAATCTATTATTCGAAAATTGGAGACCTATCCTGCTTTGTGGATTTTTTTGAATTTATCCAGGACGTCGATTGGAAAGAGTATCAGCAATGGGGGTTGAAGGGCTTGCGGGAAGAATGTTTGAAACTCGTTGAAGATTCGAAATTCGAATGGGAAACCTCCGTGGATTTCTACTGTTATTCATACAAAGCCAGGAAAGCCGAGGAAGAAGCTGAATACGCCGACGAAGAATACGAAGAAGAAGAAGAAGACGAGTGCGAATTGAACGGCGAGTACAATTATGATCCTGATGAAACGCGCGCGGGCATGTTGGGTAGGCAGGCGGAAGCGTATTATACTAGAATGGTCGAAAAATACCTGCTGTTCAGAGTGAAAAAATAATCTGGTGTTTTTGGCGGGAATGGGCGATAAATAGACAGTGGGAGAGCCGCGCGAGCGTCGAGCGTCTCCGCTTTAAACCGCAACCAGCCGGATCAAACGCCGGGGACAATAAAGACGTAAAGGAACGCGAGATGAGATCAGGTCGGAAACCGCGGAAATGGAAGGCTAAACCAGTTTTGCTCAATTTGCCGATTGATTTGGTGGAAGCGTTGACAAAAGCGTCGAAAAGAAAGAATATGAGTAGAACGGCGTACATTATTAACGCCTGTAAGGAATATGTCGAACGCGACCTGAAACAGGAGACGAACCCGGAGGAAAAAGATCCGGACGATTGAAACCGTTCCAAACCGGACCGAACCTCAATGTCGAGTTCGCGAGAAACGCGTTGACGACGGTTCAACGCGCTAAACGTAAATGTAAAATGTAACGGTCGCGCCGAGTCCTGGGACTCCGGGAGCGCCTGGAACAGACGCGGCGACCGCGCTTTCGCGTTTTTCTATTGTAATTTGTGAATTTTTTCAGAATTTATTGTAATTGCGTTGGTTTTTGAGTATCATAGAAACGAACGGCGGTTCGAACCTATCCTTAGAAATTGACGCGCTCTTTCACCTTTTCAAAGGAGATTATATCCATGCAATTCGATCTTTCCATGCTCTTTAACGAAGAGAATTTCAAGAATGTGAAGTCCGTTGCCGTTATGGATCCCGACGATCTCGCGACCGACTCCGAAACCCGGGAAGCGGAAGACTCCGTAGCCGAAGAGAACGCCTGGGGAGAAGACGGGGAAGACGAGGGCGAGAATGAAGAAGAGGAACGCGGGCCGCGTCCTGCCTTTGAAACGGAGAACTCGTGGGTTATCCTGGATAAAAAAGTCGCCGTGATCGGGGCTGTTCACGATTGGTCTGCGGACGCCTGGCTCGAACGGCTCGACGCCGCGTTGGAAGGGAGAACCCCGGATTACCTTGTGCTTCACCGCGTCGACAGGTCTTATCTTTATAGCGTTGTACAATTTATGGAGAAGTATCCTCGCTCGAAGGTCGTGGCGTCCGCTAAGGCGTTTCGATTCTTAAAAGCGATCAATGAAGATTTTGTGAGAGGGGATTGGAACCGCAAAATGATCGCCGAAGAAGACCTGTCCCTCAATTTGGGCGCGCATAGGCTTCGATTCATTGGCGCGTCGATGGCGTCGACTCCCGACGCGATTATGTGTTACGAGGAAAAGGAACATATTTTATTTTCGGGTAAAATGTTCGGAAATCGCGTAAACTTTAACGAACTCTTTGCCGCCGAAGAAGTCGAAATTCCTACCGAGAACGAATATAAGGCTTATTATCAAGTGAACCTTTCAAAATATTACAAAAACGTTTGGAAGGTTTTGAAAAAGGTTGAAGAACTTGACAAGGAAGAAGATCTCGCGGTTATTTGTCCCGACTCCGGTTTTTCAATTCCGTTCGATCAAATCAGAAAGGCGTTTGAAGTCTATGAAAAAGCGTGGCGCGAATCTGATTCGGTAAGCGAGGACGAACCAAATTCAGTCGATTTTGCCCGCCTCTACATGACCGTCGTTGTTTCATCCAGTTACCATTACGTGGAAGCGGCCGCGAATCAACTTATTGCCGAGGTTAAATACGCCCGTTGGGCTAAATACGTATTGAGAAGAAGCAGGGAGGAATATCCTGATTTGGAGCTCAATGATGGAGTGTGCGCCTTTCTTGAGGAGAAAAAAGACGAGTCCGACGCCGTCCTTGAGTTTTTGAATGACGTCATCAAAGTTTTTGACCTCGATACCGCCGACGTGTTCGACGCTCTTTACAGCGCCGTAAGGACTCGCAGTCTCGTTTTGGGAGCCGATTCCCTCACCGACGGGATCCCGGACAATATGCGTAATTTCCTGACGTTGCTCAAAGATTGGACCGGCGATCCGTCGATTCAAGGCGCTCCTAAAGATCGCTATGTGACGCTGATCGAGTCGGGGTCGTTCCTCCCTTGCGCAGCCAAGTGTATGTTGCGGAGACTTGATCCGGAAACGACGAATCTGGTCGACGTCATTACCGTTACCGAGGATCTGACGTTAGAGAAAAAGACGGAATTGAGAAGGACCGCCGCTGAAATTATCGACGGCTTTTTGGGCGTCGAGCTTAACTCGAAAAAAGAACGGATTATACAAGCCGCGTACGCCGCGAAAGTCCACGTCTGCGATTATTGCCGGTACGAGTACAACCCGGTCGAGGGGGATCCGGAAAGCCGCGTCGCCCCTGGAACCGCGTACGAAGATCTGCCCGAAGACTGGGTCTGCCCGATCTGCGGCGAAGGAAAAGACACGTTCTACGAGAAGGAATTGAATCCTCCGGAAACATTACCCTGGTTCCTGGGGAAAGGACAACGAGCGGGTCTGGCGGAACTTATGGAAAAAGCAAAAGAAGAGAGTGAAAAAGAAGAAGCGTCCGCCGAGTTTGACGCCGACGAAGAGGGCGACGACGACAGTAACGAAAGCGTCAGCGCCGTCGACATTACCCTGGGGGTCATGAATTACTTCTTCCCGCTCAAGGACGAAGACGACGAAGATTCCGAGGATGAGGACGACGACTCGGACGACGAGGGCGACGACGAATGAACGCCGACGTCTAACGCCGCGCGGAACCGCGTCTGACGTCGCGTCCCCGGAATCGCGAACGACTACTCCGAGGGCGCGTCGCGTCGGACGCTTTTCGCGTTTTCCTGACCTTTTAACAAAATTCCATTCGCGTTTCATTTATTTTGCGCGTATGATAGAATCGTACGAGCGGTTCCCGCGTTGGAATCGGTTGACGACTATAACCTCGTTCCATTTGGAGAACACAAAATGACCGTTGACAAAAGAGCGTTTTTTGACGAAGGAAACCATAAGAACGTGACAAACGTCGCCCTTGTCGTAGAAGAATGCGGTCCCGATCACATGGCCCAAACGTACAACACGTACGTCGTGCTCGACGAGAAAGTCGCGGTGATCGGCGTTCCGGTCGACAAAATGAAACCGGAATGGCTCGAACGGCTCGCGGCCGAACTTCACGGTCGAACCCCCGACTACCTGGCGCTCCTGGAGGTCGAGCCGAGTATGTGGGAATGCCTCGAGGCGTTTGAGAAACGGTATCCGAACGCGGTCGTCGTCGCGTCCCCCGCCGGAATCGATCGACTGCGGAACGTCGGTTACTTCGAATCCGACGACGATAACGCCGACGACGGGTACGGGCGCCAACTGACCGCCGAGGATGGGCTCGAACTCGATCTCGGGGAACATAAACTCCGATTCATGCTCGCGAGAATGGCGCGGACGACAACCTCGATGATGTGCTACGAGTCTTCCGAACATATCCTTTTCTCCGGAGGTATTTTCGGAAATGTTCTCGACTCCAGACCGGTTCCGGACGTGTTAAAGGAGTTGTGTCCGACCGTCGCCGAGTATTTCGGGAATTACCCGTTCTATTTCTATCGGGAGATTTCATGTCTTCCCGAGAAGGTTCGGCAGGCGACGGAGAAAGTTAAGGAACTGCGCGAGAAGTCGACGATCAAAACGATCTGTCCCGCCAACGGGTTCTCGACGCCCGAAAGTTCCATAGACGCGCTCTTTTGCTGTTACGATAAATGCGTTCGCGGAGCCCAATACGAGCTCGACGCCCTCATGAGCAACGACAACTTCGCGATTGTCTACAGCTCGCCCCTTGGGTACGGTCGCGCCGCCGCGCGGTACCTCGCTAACGCGGTTTTCAAAACCTACATTTACAAACGCCGCGAAAAGGTTCTTTCCGACGCCGAGGTAGAAAAACTCAAAAAGAGCGTCAGGCTCTTCGATTTGAGCGAGTGCGATATGAAAGAAGCGGTTCGGTTCGCCGCGAACTCCTCGAATCTTATCCTCGCGAGCCCATTGCGACCGGCGAGACGCTCGATCGCGCCTCCGAGAGAAATGTGCGAATTTCTGGCTCTCCTGCGCGTAGCCTGCGAAGATTACGGACCGGTCGTTCGCCGGAAAAACGTGCTGCTGATTGAAGAATCTGCGGGGAGCCCCTGCGGACCAAAATATCTGTTGCGTCGACTCGATACGGACAACTTCGCGCTGATCGATTATCTTTGTATCTGCAGTCCGCTCGACGATACTTTGAAAAGGCAGTTGCTTTGTTCGTCGGCGTCTTTCGAGTTTGGCGGGGGAGTCTTCTTTATGGGCCGCAAAGAACGCCTGGTCAACGCGGCGTTTGCAGAGGAGGTTCACGTCTGTAAGGTTTGCCATTACGAATACAACGAGATCGAAGGGGACGAGAAGGCAGAAATCAGGCCCGGGACGAAGTTCGACGACCTCCCCGACAGTTGGACCTGCCCGATTTGCGGCGAAGGGAAAAACTCGTTCTCCGACGTAACGTTGCCCTCGATTCCGCCGATCTATTTCGTCAATTCCGAGAATACCATGGCGATTGATTTCCTTCGCGACGTCGTCAAAAAAGCACGAAACCCGTCCGAAAGAAAAGAGCCGAAAGAAGAGTGGCAAGACGACGACTACGACCCCGAAGGATGGAGAGGAGACGAACACGACGCCAATCCCGACAGTTGGAAAGAGGGCGCCGACGACTCCGACGAGGGAAAAGAGAATGACGAGGGCGACGAAAGACGACTTGCGCCGACCGACTTATCGAGCGTCGACGGCCTGTTCAATTTCATCGATCCGCGCGTCGACTTGAAAGTCTGCTGTGTCTCCGAGCCCTGCGCGGAAGCGGAAGACTACGACGGAGAGTTCGCGACGGAAGGATACGAAGACGAGGAAGAAGAAAACGAGGACGAGGTTTACTACCGCGCCAGTCGATTCGACGACTCCGATTCCAAAGACTCCGGCTCCGCGTCTAAAACCGACTCCGACTCCGACGCTAAAGACGAGTCCAAAGACAAAGGCGAGGAAGAAGACGAAGGCGAGGACGAATGAGCCCTGGCGGCGAGTAGACCGCGCGTCGGACGTTTGTTGCTGTTCGACGCGCTCTTACGCCCAGAACGGGTTGCGACTTTGAAGTCGCATTCCGTCGCTTCGGCAATCAATTTGTCAATTATTGCTTCTCTCTTATTCTTTACCGCGGCGCCGCGCGTTCCCGGCGTCTAACAGACCGCCCCCGCAAGTATAGCGAAAACGCGAACGAAATCAACCTCGCAACCTCTAACGCGTTCCTGAATCATTATTTCTGACAATATCCAAAAAACCGCGACGCTCGGTCCAAATTACCCTCGATTTACGCACAATTCGTAGCTGAAGCGCCGCTCTATAGCCGGATTTTACGCCCAAAAAAAGAGCTTGAAACGTTTCTTAATATTGGTTATTGACATATGTCAATAATGTTTTAGAATCGGCGCGTATTAGAGAAGAGACATATCGCGGAGGAAAAAATATGGCTCGACCTCGGAAAAATAGACGGCTCTGCGGGTATCCAGGGATACTGGGGTTCCAGCCGATTGGAGACTCCGGAGAGAATGTCGAAATGAACTTCGACGAATATGAAGTCTTTCGTTTGATCGACAAACTTCATTTTAGCCAGGAGGAATGCGCGAAGCAGATGAACGTGGCGCGGTCGACGGTCGCGGCGGTTTATAAGAGCGCGCGCGAAAAGATCGCTCAGTCGATATTTTACGGCAAGACGCTGTGGTTCCGCGGAGGCGACGTGGAGCTGTGTCCTTTTCGGACGGAATGTTGCGGACGGTGCGGTCAGCGCGATTGTAAGGCTTGCGGCGAATGCGGCAAGGGAAAAAAAGAAAGATCCGAACAATAACAAGAGGGTAAGGATTAAAGGTCGCTAACTATGAAAAATGAAAACGCTTGGCGAGGATTTAACGAAGGAGTTTGGCGCGACGGGATCGACGTTTCCAACTTCATCAAGACGAATTACGCGCAGTACGACGGCGACGCGTCGTTCCTCGCCGGTCCGACCGAACGCACCAATAAGGAAATGAAGCGCGTCAAAGAACTCCTGATCGCCGAAAACGAGAAGGGCGGCGTGCTCGACGTCGACGTCTCCAAGGTCCTCACGATTCTCTCGCACGAACCCGGCTACGTCGTCGACAAAGATACCGATTTGATCGTCGGACTGCAAACCGACGAACCGCTCAAGCGCGGCGTCTCCCCTTTCGCGGGGTTCCGCAACGCCGTCCAGGCGTGCAACGCGTACGGCTACGAGCTGTCCGAATCCGTGAAAAACGAGTTCAAGTACCGCACGACCCACAATACTGGCGTATTCCGAGCCTATAACGACGTCATGAAGAAGGCGCGCCACGCCGGGATCCTGACCGGATTGCCGGACGCCTACGCGCGCGGTCGTATTATCGGCGACTATCGCCGGATCGCGCTCTACGGTATGGACTACCTTATCGATCAAAAGAAACTCGACAAAGCGCGGCTTGGGCAAAAGGATTGTCTCGACGAAGAAACGATTCATCTCCTGGAAGACCTCGCCAAGCAACTTGAATTCATGGCGCAACTCAAGACCCTCGCGCTCTCCTACGGCTACGATATTTCCAAGCCGGCGACCAACGCGCGCGAAGCGATTCAATGGCTCTATTTCGGGTACCTTGGCGCCGTCAAAGAACAAAACGGAGCCGCCAACTCGATCGGACGCATCGCCGAATTTCTCGATTGCTATATCGAACGCGACTTGAAAGAAGGAACCCTGACCGAACAACAGGCGCAAGAGCTCGTCGACGACCTCGTGATCAAGCTCCGACTCGTTCGACACCTCCGCACCCCGGAATACAACGACCTGTTCGCAGGCGACCCCGTCTGGGTCACCCTCTCCCTCGCCGGAGTCACCGGAGAAGGCAAGCACATGGTCTCCAAAACGAGCTACCGCGTCTTGCAAACCCTCTATAACCTCGGATCCTCCGCGGAACCGAACATTACCGTCCTGTGGTCCGAACGCCTTCCGCAACCGTTCAAGGAATTTTGCGCCAAAGTCAGTATCGACACCGACTCGATTCAGTACGAAAACGACGACGTTATGCGGCGTATGTACGGCGACGATTACTCCATCGCCTGCTGCGTTTCCGCGATGAAGACCGGCAAGCAAATGCAGTTCTTCGGCGCGCGATGCAACCTGGCGAAAGTCCTGCTCATGGCGCTCAACGGCGGCAAGGACGAAAGAGAAGGGGAACAAATCGCGCCCGTCGGGCCCGTCTACCCCGAGGAAGTCCTCGACTACGACAAAGTGTACGCCTCCTATAAGACGTACCTCGCGTGGATGGCGCGGCTCTACGTCAATACGATGAACGTCATTCACTACATGCACGACAAATACGCCTACGAACGCCTCATGATGTCCCTGCACGATACCGACGTCGAACGGCTGATGGCGTTTGGCGTGTCCGGGTTCTCCGTCGCCGTCGACTCCCTCTCCGCGATTAAGTACGCCAAAGTCACTCCGATCAAAGACGAAAGAGGAATCATTACCGATTTCGACGTCAAAGGCGAGTTCCCGAAATACGGCAACGACGACGACCGCGTCGATATGATCGGCAAGGATCTTATCGAGTTCTTCTATAAGGAACTCTGCAAGACCCCCGCCTACCGCGGAGCGCGTCACACCCTGTCGATTCTCACGATTACCTCGAACGTCATGTACGGACGCAAGACCGGTTCCACGCCGGACGGTCGTAAGTCGGGCGAACCGTTCGCGCCGGGCGCCAATCCGATGCACGGTCGAGACTGCGAAGGCGCTTTGGCCTCGCTCAATTCGGTCGCCAAGTTGAATTACGCCTGCTGCCAGGACGGAATCTCGAACACCTTCTCGATTACTCCGGAAGCCTTGGGAACCGACAATACGAACCGCGTCTCCAACCTTGTGACGATGCTCGACGGCTATTTCCTGCAAGACGCGCACCACCTGAACGTCAACGTCCTGAACCGCGAGAAATTGATCGCCGCTATGAACGACCCGACGCTCTATCCGTCCCTGACGATTCGCGTCTCCGGGTACGCCGTCAACTTCAATAAGCTGACTCGCGACAAGCAGGAAGAAGTCGTGGCGCGAACGTTCCACAAGAGCATGTGAAACTCGACAGACGCCGAGTCTCGACCGCGCAAGGTCGGCGCTCGAGCGTTGAACGGCGGAAAATATCCGCGGACGTCGACTGAGCGAATCCCAAACTGTTGGGTTGAGCGGAGCGCTTGCGCTTTGCGAGGGGGACGCCCGGTCGCCGGGGAGGAACGCGGATAAGTAACGAGACGCGGTCGCAGGGTCGCCGTCTCGTTTTTTTATCGCTCGAAAGAACAGAATCGAGCGGCGCGAATCAGGGGAAAACAAGGCGGGAGCAAAAACCGGAGATACCGGAGATAAGAACAGGGACGCGAAAGAGCGTCGGCGCGATAACGCGAGAGAACAAGGCGATCGTGGGGAGAGACGAAATGGCGAACATACATTCATTTGAATCGATGGCGGCGCTCGACGGCGAGGGGATACGGTACGACGTTTTTTTCACGGGCTGTCCGCTTCGTTGCGTCTACTGTCACAATCCGGACGCGTGGTTCCCTTCGGACAGGGAGATGAGCGCGGAAGAGGTCTTTAAGAAGGCGCGGAGATTCAAGCCGTACTTCAAGCGCGGAGGGGGCGTGACCTTTTCGGGCGGAGAACCGTTGCTTAACGCCAAGTTTATCAACGAGATTGCGCCAATGTTGCGGAACGAGGGAATTGGGTACTGTCTCGACACGTCAGGAAGCGTTCTCTTGACGGAAGAAGTCAAACGCGCGCTCGACGGCGCCGACATGGTTATCCTGGACGTGAAGTTCTACGACGAGGAACGGTACCGGAAGTATACGGGCGGCGAGTTCTCCCGATTCGTAGAGATAGGACGATACTGTTCGGAACGCGGCAAACGCCTTTGGCTTCGCACCGTGGTCGCGCCGGGCGTAAACGACTCGGAATCGGATATCGACGCGTACGCGGAATTTGCCAGACAGTTTAATTTCGAGAAATACGAACTGCTGGCATTTCATACGATGGCGTTTTTCAAATATGAAAAGCTGGGCCTCGAGAACAAATTGGCGAATACCCCCGCCCTGACCCCCGAACGTAGAGACGAACTGCAACGACGGCTCGATAAGGCGCTGGGATTAGCGAGGGCGTAATGGTTCCGCGCAAACTTGCGGCGTAGACGAGTCAAAAGTCAAGCCCAAATGGGGACGTACTTCATATAACGCGGAGCGTTCGTCGAATTAAACGGCTTAAGGTATTTTCGCCGAACCGCTTCTTTGAGAAGCCGCGAGACAGACCCGGAAGCGGACGAGGGAAGGTTGAATCGCGCTCTAAAAGACGCGTTGGTTAGCTGTTCCCCCTGAACCTGCTTAATGCACGCGTGCAAATAACAAGCCCAAAGTTTGTCTTCCAGAGAGATTGTTGAAAATTCCTTTTTCGAATAAAGTATCACTCGCGTATTTTCTTCGTACAGTTCAATTTTAGGCGCCGGAAGCTGTTTAGCTTCGCAGGACATGCCGATCTTATCCCAACCGGATCCAAGTTCCTCACACATTCCCAGCCGACGCATGAGCGAGGCGAGTTTTTCGTTTCGAGAACGCGGAGGATTATCGATGATGCGTTCTATGTCGACTAACGGAGCTCCAGGATTAGTTACCTCGATTCTATCCTTAAAAATTTCAACGACGGGTCCGGATCCTGTTATGGAAAAATCCTGATGGATCAAGGCGTTGGACACAATTTCCCTTATCGCTAAAAGTGGGTAGGCCGTCCTTTGCTCGCGAATTGCGCGCTCAATGACCTCCTCGGTGGGAATTAACGCCTCGATATATTTCATTAAGCCTTCAAAGCCGACGACATACCCCTTCAAAATTGTGTCCTGCTTAAGCAATTTTAAACGGTTATTGTCGCTATATTGAACGACGCGAACCGCTTTGCGCGAGAGTCTGGGGAAATCCGAAAGACGTTTGGCAAGCAAAATCGCCCCAAGATTAGTAATCGAAAAAAGACCGTCGTCTTGTTGGGCGAGAATCGATTCTTCAAGAAGATAATGCGCGATTTCGGACGCGCCCGTCGGTTGCGGAATGTTGATGAAGTCGAAGTAAGCCGTATAGTCAAGTTGTTGAAGCGCGTCTTGCAACTCTAAATCCTGTTTCGCGCGGCGTTCTTCAAAATTAGAACTACGAATTTTATCCCAAAGTTGCGATTGTAACTCGGGATAATCGTTCAGTTTTTTGGTATAGCTTCCGACTCTGATATAATCGAACTTTTCAAACGTTACAGGTTGATTTGCCGCTCGGCGTATTATAAGCAACCCAACGTTTTTATTGTCGAGTTGGACGGAATGAAATTCAAAATCGGCGTTGCGCGAAAGTAATTCTCGCAACCAGGTTTCGAGTTCTTGATTCCCTTTTTTCAGCGTTTGCAGATTATAATTCGTCCCAATTATTTCATGCGTAGCGTCGTCAATTCCCCAAAGCATATATGCTTGATCCTTGTCGTAAAGCGTTGCGCTGTTGGCTAACGCGCTTATGTCTTTCCCTATCATATCCGGCATATAGTTGTTGTGCTTAAATTCAAGCCATTGCGTTTCATTGGGGAGCCTTCGCAATTTGTCGATCAATTTTTCAAAATTCGCCAATATAGTCCCCTTTATACTCTACTTCGCGGTAAGCGCGGCGCCGTCGATTCCATAAACTCCATTCTACGTATTATACTCTCGAATTGGCGCAAAGGCAAATGGATCCGCGCAAACTCGCGGGGGAAATAATACGGCGCTCGAGAAATTCCTCAAGCGCCTGGCGCCGTTCTTCCGGAGTCGTGATCGACCCCCATCTCCGCGGCGGTCTCTTACGCGTCGATTCCGGACGCCAGAAAAATGAACTTTCAGTTGTACCGAATCGACTGTTCGCGGATTCGCGCCTGAACGCCCTCGTTTGTGAACCGACAGCTCATATTCTCTTTGCCGTCCCCCGACAAGACCGGGCATAGAGGCGGAAGCGTCTAACGCGACGCAAACGCGCGTAACCTTCTTGCGTAGTTATGTCCCTTTCATCAAGAGCCGTATTGCGTTACGGGGATATTGGAACAAAAACTGACGCAAAAGAAAAGTAGGCGAAAAAAATTTTGGGGGGGACTGTTGGAATCAAATTAAATGAGATTGCTCGGGATAAAACAGTTGTTCGCGTCGATTGGGATCGGCTCCTCGCACATGCAGATAATTCCGCCGGAGCCGCGCTTCAAAGAGGTCTTCTCGATCACGTCGTACTTTTTGACTTCGCGACGGTCGGGCGCGGCGCTCTTTTTGATTTCCAACGGGTGAATAACGTCGTTTTCCTCGACAAAAACGTCGATTTCTTTAGCGTTGGAATCTCGAAAGCAGGTCAGGTTCGCCTTCGTCCTGGCGTAGGCGTAATTCTTGACGAGTTCCATAACGACATAATTTTCGAAGTAACGCCCGCTTGCCGCGCCGTTGCGCAACGCGTCGGACGTCAACCACATTGAAAGATACGCGCAAAGTCCGGTATCGCAAAAGTATAACTTCGGCGTTTTACTGAGACGTTTAAGCTCGTTGTTGGAATACGGCGCCAGCAAATAGACGATATGGAGCCCAACAAGCGCTTGCAACCACTCCTTTGCCGTACTCGGCGCGATATCGGCGGACTCCGCAAGCGTTGAGTAATTGACTTGCGCCGACACAAGAGACGCGCAGCCTACGAGAAATTTATAGAATCGAACCGCGTCGGTAATCCCGCCCGACTCGGCGACGTCGCGCAACAGATACGCGTCGACATAGGAATTAAAATACTCTTGACGAAGTTCTGCGTCGACCCCCTGGACTTGCGGAAGACCTCCCTCCCAAATACGGTTGAACGTTTGAATAACGTCGTTTTTAGGGAGTTTGCTTTGGCGCGCCCGTAAAGCGTCAAACGAAAAATCAAGTTCCGTTTCAAACGAGATTCCCGATTTTTCTCGCGCCGAAAAGCCGTACAGCTCCAATATGCCAATTCTTCCGGCAAGAGTCTCGCGGACTCTTTTCATCATATTGTACTGTTGAGAACCCGTAAGCCAGATAAGACCTTTCTCGTCGCGCTCGTCGCAAATAATCTTAATTTGTTCGAAAAGTTCCGGCGCTTTCTGAGCTTCGTCAATGAGGATCGGCGGTTTATAGGTTTGAAAAAACAACGCGGGGTCGGACCGCGCAAGGTCTCGCGCCATTAAGTTGTCCATGGTAACGTAGGTTCTGCCGCTCTCCGACAAATGTTTGAGCATTGTCGTTTTGCCGACCTGTCTCGCCCCAGTTACAAGAATAACCTTGAAAAAATCGTTCAGCTTCAAGAACTTCCGTTCAAGCTCCCGCGGAATATACCCCATAACGCGCCTCTGTTTTTATGAAAATCTATGATCCGCCGTATTTTGTCATAATATTTCCATCGCGTCAAGAGGTCGGCGCGGAGTAGGGGAACGGCTCCGAAGAACCGAACCCCGGATTTGTTCCAACGCGAACGCGCTAGAAAAGGAAAATTTTGGGCTCGTCGTCCTCTTTTCCGGACTCAAGGCGCTCTTTGAGATGGTCGTACTGCGGAAGCGCGCGTTCAAACCAGGACTTTTTCGTCGCTCTGGTCATAATCGCTTCTTCGACGTCATGGTAATTCTCGTCTTCGTAGAGCAGGACGTTCTCTCTAAGGAACTTGGCGAGACGCTCCAACACGCCGGGTTCGTCGACCGGCAGGAACGTCCCGACCCCCATGTAGTTCCGACGCGAGGGGATCGTCGAACCGTACCGCTCGAGCAGATCGGCAAGGCGTTTCTCAAGTTCCGCGCGAGATTCGTCAAGCGTGGGTATCCTGGGCAACGTCGGCCCGTTCGCTTTCAACTCGACAAGCCAAATTTCAAGTTCCCCAAGTTCGACTCTTCGATTGAGCAACTTGCGCGCTTTTTCCTTTTCCAAGTGATCCTCCTCTTCTTCTTCTTCTTCCTCGTCTTCTTCGTCGTCGGAATCCCAGTCGTCGTCCTCGTCCTCTTCTTCTTCCTCGTCGGAGTCCGCGGTTTCCGAGTCGTCCGCGTCGTCGAAGTCCCAGCCGTCCGGGAGTTCGTCGGGCTCGACGCGAGAGCCCCAGTCTTCCATCCTGAGGCCGTGTTCTTCCTCTTCCTGTTCCTCTTCCAGTTCCTCTTCTTCCTCGTCTTCGTCGTCTTCGTCGTAGTCGCCGTCCTCCTCGGTTGACCCGTAACAGATGACTCTGGAGCGGTCTTTGTACTCCTCGTCTTCGAAAATGAGTTCTACGCGTTGACACTTGCGCTTCGGCTTTTGGGGCGCTTCCGCCAGTTCCTCTTCTTCCTCGTCTTCGTCGTCGGTCGGGGCTACCCGCGGTCCCGGGCCGGGATCCGACTCTTTCTGTTTTTCGAGCCATTCCTTCCAGAGGTCGTCCGCCGTTTTGACGTCGTCCTCGAGCTCCTCGATCTCCCTGAGGACTCTCTGAACGTCTTCCTCTCTTATCGTCGTATCGTCCGGATCCGGCTCGTCGGGCGTCTCCTTCTTGTGCTCTTCGAGTTGCCTGTTCCAGACGTCGGCGGGAATTTTACCGTCGTCGACGAGTTTCTCGATTTGGTCGAGGAGCGTCTTAACGTCCGCCGGTCCAATTTCTTTGGGGATTTCGAACCTGGACTCCGATTCGGCGCTCTTTTTCAATTCGTCGTCGCGGATCTTAAGTCCTTTGATAAATTGGTCGATGGCGTCCGTATCGATTCCCGGGTCGGGGGCCTCCTCTTTAGCGTTGGCGTTGACTTCGGCGGTTCTGGCTTTGAGGTCGTCGACGAGCGCTTCGAAGTCCTCGCGGTTCCGGTCGCGGAACTTGTCCATATAGAGGGCCATACACTCGCACACGGCGGGCGCGAAACTCTCGCGTTTGACTTCCAGCACGGACCTTTGGAAATCCTTGTCGTCGGGGTCGAATCCCAGGTCGATAGCCGCGACTTCCGCGTTGACGCCGGACGCCACAAAGACAAATTCCCAACGGTAGATATCTTTTTGGCGCCTGATGCGGTCCTGTGCGTCGGAACTGGTAAACTGAACGCTGGAGTTTTCGTACCCGTCGGTCGCGATTACAAAGAGAACGTGTTCCGGACGTTTTTCTTCCGGCAATTCCGCGAAGTACGCGCCGAGTTCGTCGACGCCCATGCAGATCGCGTCGTAGAGCGCCGTGCAACCCATATTCGCGTCGTAGCCCTCTATCAGAGCCGGTATCGCGTCCAGCTCCTCGTTGTGGAAGACGCGTTCGACGGTATTCCCGAACTTCCACGCGTCAACCGCGATCTTCTCACCCGACCGCGCCGATTTCTTCTGGGTTTCCGCGAATCGCCTGATCGAGCCTTTCACGTCCCCGACAAGGTCCTCCATCGACCCCGACGCGTCAAGTACGAGTCCTATGTGTGTGTAACCGCGTTGCATCGCGAGTTGTTCCTTTCAAAAAACAGAGTGTTGATTGACGTTTGTTTATATTTTGTATTGATTGTATATTGAATTGATTGGCGCGAAGGCGACGAATAAACCGCCCTCGCGCTTCAATCGCGTCAGTCGTCCCCGTCGACTTCGTATTCGTCTTCGTCGTCCTCTTCGTTGGCGGCTATGGAATCGAGAACGCATTGGCGAAACGCTTCCGCGTCGTCCAAATAGTCGTCGTCAACGTAGAATAACGACCTGGCGAGAAGGCGATCCAGCTCGGACTGGAACAGCGGCTCCCATTCCTGGGAGTCGTCGTCTTCCTGGTTTTCGGCGTCGACGCGAGAGACGCGAAATTCCGCAAATTGATTTCTCAGCGTTTTTTCGTCTCTTTCGTTTTCGTTTTGCTCTTTCATTGTTTCATCGTAAATGAGGCTGCTATCAATCTCAAACCTGTGAAGCGCGTCCTGAATTTCCTGTTTCACAGCGCTCGGCAAGTCTTTTTCGTGGCCCCCATGTTCATTGTAGAGTTGGAGAACGTCGCCCCAAATCGGCAAGCTGGCAAACTTCAACTCCTGTTCTTTTTCGAATTGGGCGTCCAACTCCTTGGAGCGCGCTTCTCGCGCTTCGTTCCGCGCCTGGAGCGCTTTCTCTCTTGCCCTGAACTTCCGTTCCCTTTCTTTTTGAATCGCGAGTTCCTCGGGCGTCATGTCAAACGACTGATACCTGGCCAACACTTGCTGAATTTCGGCCTCCCTTTGCCGCATGACCTCCTCGTCGTCCTCGTATCCAAGCCCCTCGACATAGTTGCGCAACGGTTCGTATTTGGCGAGAATCGCGTTGATTTCGTCCGCGCAACGATAAGTAGGACCGACCGGGGCGGGAATAGAGTCGTCGTCCGGGAGTTCGTCGGGCTGTTGATCTACCAGGTCGCGTTTGGCCAGTACAAGTTCCGAGACCGCTTCGAACTTTTCATTTTCAAATTTGTATAACGCGTCGTGAATCTTGCCCTTTAACGCGTCTATTTCGGCGTTTGCGGCGCGGTCTTCGAGATACTTTGAAATTGTTTCGTCGACTTCTTCGTACAGCGCCAATCGTCTTTCATTTTGTTTTTCACGGAACTTGTTATTGAGGCTGTCCCATCTCGC
Source organism: uncultured Planctomycetaceae bacterium (assembly GCA_964447865.1). Lineage (GTDB taxonomy): Bacteria > Planctomycetota > Planctomycetia > Pirellulales > Thermoguttaceae > RUG369. The sequence continues at coordinate 34,704 of CAYUUL010000016.1, forward strand.
ATGACGTTCCCGTAATTCATTGATTCTCGACGTCGCAAAGGCGGCCTGGGAAAACGCGGTCTGAATTTTCTTTTCCATGTCCTTTAACAGGTCGAGTTCGCCGTCCCAGTTTTCCTTGCGGAGTCCGTCGCGATACTTGTCGCGGAACTCGAGAAACGCGTCCCAAACGACGTCCTCCGTTTTATCCATGACAAAGGTCTTTTCCGCGAAGTTTAGATTGAAGTCGTCCTCGTCAAACGCGTTTATATCTACGCCGCCCTCGTCGTCGAACAGCGGTCCGTCGGGATCGGGGGGGGCTACAAGCGTCGTTGCGATCCTGGGAGTGGAATGGCGGATTTCATCCAGAGTATCCGTTAAACAACGATACAGGTTTTCACCGATCGAGTCTGTCTGCGTCTCGTGGTAAAAGAGTTTGTCGTTATGGGTCAAGGAGCCCGGAGGCAGATCCCCGCTGCTGCCGAACCTTAGCTCGCAGTATCCGACGGACTTGACGCATGTGAGCATAAATCTCCAATTGTCTACTCTTCTGTGGCTCTTAACGCGTTTTCTGAAGTCTGTTACGCGGAATTTGGGTTCGCCTTCAAAGTCCTTGTCGAAGTTCTCCACAAATACGAACAGGACGTTTTTCGGACGCTTTTTTTCCGGAAGGGAAGAGAAATACGCGTCAAGCTCGTCAATCGCCGTACAGCCCGCGTCAATATAAAAAGAGACCCCCATGTACGCTTTGTAAGAATCCAGGGATTCTGGCAGGTCGTCCAGCGTCGCGTTGTGGAACATTCGTTGGATTTCCGCTCCGAACTTGTAACCGTCGACCAGGATCTTTTCGCCTGGGAGCGTCGATTGACGTTGCGTTTCCGCGAATTTCGTCAGCGCGGTTTTTATTTCGCCGACATACTCGCGCATTTCTATGGACGATGGCAAAACCAAGCATATGTGCGTATAACCAGCGTTCATATATGCAATACCTTTCAAAATGTTGATTGCGGTTGGTTGGTATATCGTGTGGATTGGGACAAAGGGAAAGGACAAAACGTCGCGTCAGGATTCCCGGGCGTCGTCGTCCCAACGCCCTGTAATATTATCGCGTTTGACGTCGACGTTGGGATCGCCGAGCGAACTGTCGGAGCCGTATTCATCGGCGTCGGCGCGCTCCCCGTCCGTCTCGTCCTCTTCAACGTCGCGACCGTACCAGGACTGGTTCTCGTCGTCCCCGTCTTCATCGTCATTTTCGTCCTCTTTCTCGAGTTCGGCGAGCATGACTTGACGGAACGCTTCCAAATCGTCCAAATAATCGTCGTCGACGTCGAAGAGCGCTATGAGTAAATCGCGGTCAAAGTCCGATTGGAGCAATTTGTTCCATTCCGGAACCGTCTCGTCGTCCGCGTCGACGTCGCCCCCCGCGTCGGAGTCCTTGTCGGCGCGACGAGCGTCCTGGAACTCGGCAAACCTGTCTTTCAGGTAGCGGAACCAATCCTCGTCTTTCATGGCCTCGTCGTAATAATCGTCGACCGCTTTTTGCGTTTCGCGGTAGTTCTTGAGAAACGCGGCGGCGAGTTTACCCTTTAACAGGTTCGACAGGCCCTCCCCGACGACCCCGCGTTTCGCGCAGAACTTGCGGACGTGATCCCATATGCCCAAGTGGAGCAGGAATTTGAGCTGTTCCGCGTTGTGCTTCTGAAGCCGTTTGCGGCTCTCCTCGGCGCGGATTTCCCTGAGCGCTTTGAGCTTCTTTTCGACCCCGGCTCTGGCGCGATCCTGTTCCGCCTGGCGCGCGAGATCCTCGAGCGTCGGTTCAAACGATTCGTATTTATCCAAAATCGCCCGGACGTCCCGTTCGCGTTGGAGCATGACCTCTTCGTCGTCCTCGTAGCCGAGACCGGGGATAAAGTTGCGCAACGGCTCGTATTTATCGAGAACCGCGCGGATCTCCCCGGCGCAACGCGCGACGGGACCGGCTGGCGGCTCGGCGATCTGCTCGTATTCTTTCCGATCCTCTTCTTTCTCCGCTTCTTTTATAACGGATTCGTCATAATCAAAATCTTTTTTCGCGTCTCTTTTTTCGCCGCCGAATTTAACCAGCGCCTGTGCGATTTCCTCTTTGAGGTCGTCGATTTCTTCGCGCGTCGCCAGTCCTTTGAGATACTTGCGAAGCGTTTCGGCGATTTGACCTTCCAATATCTCCGACTTTTCACTCAGGATATCGACCGTCTTGTCTAAATGTTTGGCGTTTCGAGGAGTTTCCGTTTTTTCGTCTCTGTCTGCCGCTCCGCGAGACCAGAGGCGCTTGCCGCAGTAAAACGCCTCCTGGATTTTTTCCTCTAATTCTTTCAGGAGGGTCGGGTCGACCGGTCCTGTTTTCTTACAAAACTCGCTAATCCAATGCCAGACGCTTTCCTCCGTTTTTTCCATCGCGAAAGGTTCGATTCCATTTGAAGAAAAAGGACTGTCGGCGGGAAACTCCTCCATTTTTATTCTGGGGATCGCGTTCGGTTCGGCAGGTTTGGAGCCAATGTTGTGACTAAAGTAGGCGTCGGCGGCTCGCGATTTGGCGCGGTTGCGGAACGTCGTCATGCCGTAGTCCAAACAGGCGCGCAGGTTTTCGCCAAACTCGTAGCTTCCTTTGCGGAATTGGAGCAGATTGTGAGTCGGGAGGACGTCCGAATAGTAGTCGCCGTCCGACTTGCCGAACAGTACTCGACCGAACCCGCGCAGAGCCGGCGACGCGACAAAAAACTCCCAACCGTCGACCCGCGCGCGGCTTTTGGTTTGACGCATAAGCTCATAGGGACCGCTTTGAGATTCGGGGGGTTCGTCCCCGTCCTTGCCCGAGTTCACAAGCGCGAACATGACGTTCTCCGGTCGCTCCTCTTCCGGGAGACTGCTGTTATACTCGTCAAATTCGGCAATCGCCGCGCAGACCGCGTCGCGAAAATTGTAATTGCCGGGCGTCGCCTTGAGACCGTCCAGATGAGTCGGAAGGTCGGCGAGAGGAAGGCTGTGGAACATGCGTTCGATTCCGCGCGCGCACTTGTACCCGTCGACAAGAATCTTCTCCCCTTTACGAAGCGCCTGGCTCCGCGTCTCCGCGAACTGGATCAGAGCCTCTTTCATTTCCCCGATATATTTCCGCGTGTCCCAATAAGAACTCAAAACGAAACAGATATGAGTATAACCGCGACGCATGACAGACGTCCTTTCAAAAAGAAAAAAATAAATCAATACCCAGAGCAATACAAGAAATCACAAAGAACCGTGCGGAACCACAATTATATAGTACGCCAAAAATAAATTTTCCAGAAACATTTTTCGATATTTTTCCCATTTTTTTCGATTGCGTCAATCGCGCTTTGTTTGCCGCGTCCATATATATTATACGACCAGGGCGCGCGCCATATCCCAATTCGCGCGTAAAACGAAACAAATATGCGCGTAACCGCGACGCGTAGTAAATTCCCTTTCAAAATGAAGGAAACAAACGAAACGCCAATAAGACCAATTAAACCAGAACGCGAACCAAAAAAAAGCGCTCGAAAAAATTTTTATGGAAACCGCGAGATCCGAGATTGTTCCCATCCGCGAATAACACAATTCTCCATATCAATTCTCCGTACCAATTCTCGACCGGTTCCAAACAGCCTTTCGACGTTTCAAAAAAAACAGGGAAGAGCGGATCGGAGCGCGTCCCCTTCGCCGCGCCAACGTCGCCGATCCGCTTCCCTTATTCGCATGGCGCCCGATCGCGCCGAACAGCGTTATTATTTATTATTCTCATCGGGCCTTTTGCGGCGCTCGAAGCGATCCGCGCGGACGTCTTTCATACAGATATCCATGACGCGCGCGAGATTGTCGCTGAACTCCGCATGACTCGGCGCCTGGCGAACGTATCGGTCGAAACTGGGCGCGCTCTGGTCGAATCCCAAATCGACGGCGGTCGCTTTCGCGTCGATTCCGGACGCCAGGAAGATGAACTTCCAGCTGTACTTGTTCGTCTGTTCCCTGATCCGGCGCTGGACGTCCTCGATACTGAACTTCTTACTGGAATTTTCCGCGCCGTCGGTCGCGATCACGAAGATCACGTCTTCCGGGCGCTTATGTTCCGGCAAACTCGCGAAGAACTGGCCGAGCTCGTCGATTCCGCGGCAGACCGCGTCGTAGAGCGCCGTGCTCCCCATATCCGCGTCGTAACGGTCGGCGATCGTCCTGAGGTCGCGGAGTCGCGCGTCGTGACAAATGCGTTCGACGTCCGTTCCGAACTTGTACGCGTCGACAATAATGCGAACCTGTTTCCCTTCGACTTTATGAATAAGGATATGCGTTTCAAAATAAGTTCCGTCGGCGTTTTTATGGCGAAGGATCAACGTTTCTTTGGGACGTCGGGATAACGCGAGCATTTTTTCTACTTTCTGTGTTGTGGGAACGGACGACCGTTCGTTTGTTTTGTTGGTTGACCGGTTTATGGATATCGAACGCGCCCCAGACGCGCTAAACGCCTGGGACAAAAGGAAAAGGATCACGCGCCCTGGATCGCGAAGAATCCGAGGAACCGCGCGAAAAAGCCGCGGTTGCGACGCGCAAGCCAGGCTTCCGCCCGAGCGTAAAACTCGGCGGTGCGGTAGCAGCGCGACATATTGTAACCGTCGAAATTAAACGGCGTTTCTTCAACGGGTTCGGCGACCGTATCGACCGACTGGACGACCGCTTGCGTTTCGACCGGCTTGCGTTTTTTGAACTCGTCGTCGAGGATCGATTCGAGCGAGACGTCTTCCAGACCGTTCGTGAAACACGCCGGAACAGACGCCGAAGTTCCTTCAAGCGTCGATTTGGACGGCGCTGTTGACGTCGACGTTGGAAACGTTGACGGATTTGTTGTTGGAACGGACGTTAGAGTTGTTGTTCGTGAGATTGACGGACATTTTAGAATCCTTTTTACTAAAAAATGAGAAAAAATCAACGAAAGAAAATTTACTGGAATTATTGACGTTAAGACTACCTGACAATTTTAACTTAACAGAAGTTTTCATATTATACTCCCAAAAAGATAATTTTAAAATCTGTCCATGAAGGGACTAAGAGACGACGTTCCGTGAGGAAACGCTATAACAACGACGCAAGCGTTATCGCTTGTGTAATCCTGACTCTTTGTGAGTTTTTTTGATCTATAAATGTTAAATATCCACAACACGGTCTCCCAAGCTACGCTTACTGGTATGACATAATCTGGATAAAATGCAAGCTGTTTTTACGATTTTTCTAAAATTTATTTTTGCGCTGTTTCTAAGCCGTTTTATATCCCGGAAATAGCGATAGAAAATTTTTTCGAGCGAGCGACAGACCGGACGGACCGGGTACAAAATGGGACTGAATGTAAGTTCAGGCGCTTTGTGCAACAGAGGGGGGTTATATGACTCGATAGACAATTGACGATTATTATGGATAAAATTTGCGGATCCTTTGATAAAATTTATTGTTGGCGCTGTTCAAAGGACGCTGTTTCGCGTACCATATAAAACGTTTTTAGAACCGTTTGTATGTCCGGTAATATATATATATATATATATATAGTGGAGGTGGGATTTACATACAGGAGGCCGATTTTGAGATACAGAGTTAAAAAGCTCCGCGAGAGTCTGGGTTATACGCAGCAGGCGTTTGCGGCGAAGTTGGAACTGGCGCCCGGGGCGGTAAGCGCCTGGGAGACGGGCCGCCAGGAGGTTCCTCCGTCAAGGATTCAACAGATATGCGAGACGTTTGGCGCGCGGCGCGAATGGCTGGAGTCGGGCAGGGGCGTGATGCTGGGTCCCACAAAGAAACGCCTGACGGAAGAAGACCTCGCGATCGAGGGAATACTCGACATACTCCGATCCCTACCCCCTGAGAAATACCAGTTCGTCGTGAAAGTCGCCCGACGCCTGACGC
>CAYUUL010000016.1:40629-44061 GCA_964447865.1 uncultured Planctomycetaceae bacterium
CCCAGAGACCGTCGAGGATTCCGCAACCGCGACCGCGGAGAACGCCTGACGCTCGACCCCAAAAAACTAATTCGCGCTCGACGACTCCAACGCGACCGAACATAAGAACCGACGACCGCAACGCTTCGCGACTCCGTAATTGTTTACTGCGCGAGAGCTTTGGGATAATCTGTTGTTGCGTTGATACAAAAATTACAACGATCTTTGCGCGTAGATCCACACTTTTTACAATGATCTTTGCGCATAGATCCATACTTTTTACAACGAACTTTACAAAAAGCTAAACTGTTAGTCGCCGCTGTTAAAACGGAGTAACAAATCCCAGTCGATCGAGCCGTCCTCTTTACAGTATTTAAGGGTGAACTCGCGCACCATTCTGTTTTCGGCGTTAGCATACGCTACTTCAAAGTTTTTAGCGAATTCTTCCGGGCGCGTTCCCATCATTTCTATAATTTTTATATAAAACTTGTCGTCTCCGGTCAGCCATTCCCAGAAATCTTTTCCAGCAAGCTCTTTATAGAATTTCTCGCTCCCCGTTCTGTTTTTCTTTTTCCCATACCCGTACCCGACGACCGGAATAAACGCCTTATGCGCTTGTTGTGCGCGTTTTAGCGCGGATTGAAAATTTTGTTCCTGCCTTTTTTTACTATCCGCGTTGAATACGGACGTCCCGCTTTTTACGGCAATACTGTAAATTGTGTTGTTCTTATCTACCGTAATATCGATTCCCTCTGTCACCGCCTTTTGACCGCCGGACACGACAAGCGCGATCGGTTCAAAAAAAGCGTTGCCAAATAAGGTTTCCTCGCTTGATGAAACAAAAGCTGATAAAATACCGTCTACTATTTGACTCGCGCTATTTATACCTTTAGCGCGATACAGATATGGATTTTTTCGCTTGAGGATTTTGTCGACGTCTATGGAGTCTAATGTCTTTGTCAACGACGCGTAGAAGACTGTTAAAACTTGACTCGCCGCTTTTATTACTTCGTCCTCATTGTAACTATTGTTCAAAGGCTCAATATTTAACATTGCTCAACGCCTCCAATCCTGATCGCTTCTTGTATTTTGTCGTGTACGTTGGTTCCGCGAATACGTTTAACAAAGATTTCACTTGAACCGGACGCTACGGAAATGAGCATTTCCCCGATTGCCCTTGCCAATCCAACCGGGACGGCGTTCCCAATTTGCTTATACTTACTCGCCGTTGTTCCAATGAGTTCCCAGCTCTCCGGGAATTGTTGGATTCTTGCGTATTCCGCAACGCTCAACGGTCTGTCTTTCGTTGGGTGGCACATCATCGTGGCTTTTTGAACCGGGCTTGTTACTACTGTCGGACTGGGTTGAGAATACGACAACCTTCGATAAAAGCCGACTTTCCCGCCTCCGGATAGATAGGCTCCCCCCATTGCTTCCTTTAGAACGCCTTTCGGGAGATCCCTCCAATTCCCGCCTTCAGGAACCATTTGTAAATAGTGGAGCCGATTAGGGCTGAAGGTCGCGCATTCTCCTTCGATATTTTCCAAATCTTTGATGGCGTCGCCTAACGTGACCCACCGATGCGCGGCGCTTTGATGGACGTGGAAATGAGTGGGGATCGGGAGAAATATATTTTCGTTATCTCTGCTGCCAATCAGGACAAACCGCTCGCGGAACTGAGGAACCCCGTAATTGACCGCGTCAAGGACGCCATAAACCGTTTTATAATTCAGTTTCCTAAACTCCTCGAGAATTATGTCTAAGACTTTTGTCCTTGTGTCCTCTCCGTTTTCATCCTTAAGAGGGGCGCTCATTAGGCCCTTTACATTTTCCATGACAAAAAAACGAGGGCGGATTTCATCAATCATCCTTACGAAATCGCGAAATAAGCTCCCCCTTGGGTCGTTTATGCCAAGGCGCTTTCCGGCGGTTGAAAAAGGTTGACACGGCGGTCCTCCACAAATTAAAAAAGGTTCTCCTACCTTCATTTCCGCGGCGTTCAATAACAGTTGGGAAGAAAGCGACCTTATGTCGCCCGGGATACACCAATGTCCGTTAGCCAACATCGTACGGACGCAATAATCGTCAAAGTCTTGCCCAATTTTGATATCTATTCCGGAACTAATCAGTCCGATATCAAGTCCCATAGCTCCTGAGAAAAGCGAAATGGATCGGCTGTCTATGGAACTGTTTAACAAATAGTTTTTATGTATCATTAATTCGCGCTGTCTTTCTGTGTCCCAACGATATCGTCGCATTGCGTTATAGGGCTGTCGCTATTTGGAAGGCGCAATTGAAACGAGAAAATTTCCCTTCTCATAAACGCGCCTGGTCTCTCGAATACATGGTTTTTATCGTCCCAGTTTACTATGTCCTGTAAGTTCCTTACAAACGTTGTAATCGGAAGTTTTTGGACTTCTTAACAACGTACAAAAACAAAGTCTTTATTATAGCGCCGAGCCGTTTCTACGTCGAGACCATACGAAAAGAGGGATCGTCCGGCAAGCTAACCGGACGACGCCAGTGAACAATTCATTGCTAATTGCTAACTGCTAATTAGTGCGTAGCGATTTATTGGTTGTAATCGGGTTAAACTCTGGTTAAAATCGTTAAATGTTCATTTGCAATTGCAATTCATTGCACACTGTTAATAGTCCAGTTCGTCTTGCGACAGAACGACGATCGAGGCGTTTTCGACTCTCTCGGCGGTTCGTCCGTACCCTCGCGAACGCGCTTTGCGTTCAAGGTAGAACTGAATCAGTTTCGCGTTTCCCGACTTGATCTCCTCGAGCATTCTGCTTTCGACGTAATCGACGGCGTCTTCGGAAATACTCTGGACGTCCCGGGCGAACTCCTCGTCCTCGCGCATCCAGCGTTCGAACGTCTCGCGCGGCGTGCCCGTCTTCCGGCAGGCTCCGAGTCCGCACCCGAGCGTCCGGTTGAGCGCGTCGAGAAACTCCGTCTTGCGAACCTCTTCCGGCGCGTCTGGACCCTCTCCTGGCGGCTCCGACGTCGGACGGCCTTTCGGCTCCTCCCCGGGCTCCGAGCGCGTCAGAGACGGCGTAGACGCGTCTACAAGCGCGTTGGGACTCGCGTCGACCGAACCCGAACCGGAACCGTTGCGCGACTCTTTGGCGCGACGCTTAACTTGTTTGCGCGATTGTTTTTTCTTCTTACTCATTTAACGCCGTCCTTTCTTTTCTGTTCCTCGTTGTCCTCGAACGACGGCAGGGTTCCCGGCGCCGCTTTCTCTAAAAACGCGTAAGCGGTCCGATTCGACAGCGTGCGCGTCTCGCGGTTCGTCTTGAGCAGTTCCATAACGGCGTCGATTTGGAATTCCGCGCCGACGTAAGACGCGTCCGGCTCGTACGATATGCGCCGTTCCGTCTCCTCGCTCGAAGCGCCCGCCCAGCGCGACGCGAAGCAGAGTTGTTCCTCGACGGCGCGCCCCCC
>CAYUUL010000017.1:0-37739 GCA_964447865.1 uncultured Planctomycetaceae bacterium
TATGAAATAGAGGCGTTTGTCGTCCGGTCTCCAGGAGCAGTATACGGTGCGCGCGAAATTGACCTGGCGAACGGCGGGATCGTCGGGAGACACCTCAACATAGGTTCCCATAAAGAGTCCGGCGATGAGAACCGGCCAAATAGAAAGAGCAAAGAGAGCCGCTTTGAAATAGCGTTTTTGGTACCAGTGTCCGGCTCCAGGTAAAAGCCACGCCAGAATACCCGCCACAACAGGATTACGTAACTCAATCTTTTGCTCTGCAGTCTGAGACGCGGGCGTCACATTCTTTTTTGCGGACGATTCGACTTTCATTTCGAGTCTCTTTCGTTATATTATTTCCGAGACGTCGCTCAGGCGCGGCGCTCGATATCGTCGCCTCTTAACGGGACGCCGAACCGCGTCCCCAATTAGGAATATTCGTTCATTATACAGCGTTCTTCATATTGATAAATACGGCGAAAAAAAATGCGAACGACGCCGTTTACATTATTGTTTGCCCTATTAATATAGCGACAGAGTAGAAAATCGTTCGCTAAACAGAGTCGAGCGAAGTCAAAAAAAATAAAGAAAGGCTAGAAACTACTCGACAAACGGCGGCGAGACGGGTATAATAAGGCAAGTTGAGTTCTTGAGCGGCGCGTTGGAACGCGTTAGCCGAGCGCTATCCTTTACCTTTTATGGTCTCCGTTGGGCCTACGCAATGAAAGAGAAACGATACGGGTACGGTCCCTGGGAATACCGTTACATCTGCAAAAACTGCGGTCACGCGGTACGCGCGCCTAAAAACGAGTTGCCCTGTAGCGTGTGCGGAGGCGATTTTGGTCCAAAGATTTCAGTACGTAAATTGTACCTTGAGGCGGAAAAGCCCTACGAGACGGTCGAGGTCGAGTATCCTCTTCCCAAAACGTTTCTGGAGAAGTTGAAAGAAGCGTTTGGGTTCAAGGTTCCCGTTCGTTACGGAGTACGCGAGGAGAAACGTCGTCCAAGTCGGCGTTGGCGTTGGCAAACCCATTCGGAAGTAGAGGAAGAATCGGGTCTCATTCGGCACGAAGATTTTCTCTAATTATGTTGAAACTCGAGCAAATATTCGTGAAAATTTAGTATAAAGCGCGAAAGGTTAAACGTCTTTCGCGTTTTTTATTTTTACCCTCTTTTCCGAATTCAAATGAGCGCTAGAATATTTCTTGTTCTTTGGCGGAAACGCTTGTGAGCATCGGGGCGTAGCGCAGCCTGGCTAGCGCATCTGCTTTGGGAGCAGAGGGTCGCACGTTCAAATCGTGTCGCCCCGACTTAGATAAACCGTAACGTTTTTCGTTGCGGTTTTTTCATTTCTTGGTCGGTTTCCAATCGACCACGGCGCCTTGTTGGACTTTTGTAGAGTCGTCAATTTCTTCAAACGCTAAAAAGACAAGGTCGGGATTTTTCGAACGTAAAGTTTCACGAATAGCGTACCGCATCGATTTATCGACGAGCAAGACAGGTCTTGAACCATATTCCCGCAGAGATTCGACCGCTCGCGCAACGGCTTTATTCAAATCGGCGGAATCTTTGCCAAACAAGGCGCAAGCAGGTTCTCCCGAGGGCATAACGGCCAAAGCGCCGCGCAACGCGTCTTCCGTTTCCGGATCAAACATTATGACGCGCAAAAGCCCGTCTTCATCGCGATACATTGCGGAAATAATACGCGCCATACGAACGCGGACATACTCGAGGGCGCGGTAGACGTCGGCGTCCGGTTCGCGAAAATCTAAATCGCCGATAGCTTCTAAAACAAGGTCGAGGCGACGAATCGACACGCGCTCGTTTAAGAGGAGTTGGAGAACGCGTTGAATTTTTGCGAGTTTCGCGTTTGACCGACGCGCGTCCGAACCGGAGTCGCCCAGCGTTTCTTCGACAAGCGCGGGAGCGGTCGTTCGCAAACGTTCGATCAACCTTTTCGTAGCGTCCCGAGTGAGCAAATTCGCGGCTTCACGAATCGCGACTTCTATCATTTTTCGTTCGATAACGTCGCCCGGTCCAATAACGTCAAACCCGTCGTCTTTCGCCTTTTCGACGTCGCTTTCAGAAATCCAGAACGCCTTCGCGTTCGAATTAGGCGCTTTCGTCTGCAGTCCATTTGGAGTTCCCACCGAATAATCCGTCTCAATCGCGAGCGCCATACCCGGGTGAGCGACGTCAAGCGCAGTCTCTTCACCGGCAATTTTTATTGTAAACTGATCGTCGTCCAGCGCGGAATCGTCGCGAATACGGACTTTCGGCAAGACCAATCCAAGTTCGACGGCGACAGTTTGTCGAACCGTTTTGACGCGATCCAGGAGAGTCGGGCCTTCCTCCGGTTGCGCAAGAGGTATGAGTCCCGGCCCAATTTCGAGCGCCAGGGGGTCGACGTCTAAATATTTTTCCAAGTCGTCGTCTTCGGAGTTCTTCTTCGCGAGCTGAACGCCTTGACCGCTCGATTCTCCTTCATGTTCAGGCGGACGATCGTTGTTCTCCGAGTTTTTCTTCCCCAACGCCCAAGCGAGCGCGAAACACCCGCAAGCGAGAGTAACAAGGGGCAAAACGGGCATTCCGGTAAAGGCCATAACCGCGAGAAACGCTCCGGTTATCGCGAGCACAATCGGGCGTCCAAACGTTTGTTTAATCGCCACGTTAGAGACGTTTTGCGAGCGAGAGGAACGCGCGACCAGCAAACCAGTCGCGAGCGAGATGAGGAACGCGGGAATCTGAGAGACCAGACCGTCGCCAATCGTCAATTTCGAATATAGAGAACTTGCGTCGGCGATCGACATATGACGTTGCGCGACGCCAATAGCCAGTCCTCCAATGAGGTTAATCGCGACGATAGCCAAACCCGCCACCGCGTCTCCGCGCACAAATTTACTCGCGCCGTCCATAGCGCCAAAAAAATCCGCTTGTTCAGAGAGTTCGGCGCGCGCGCGTTTCGCTTCGACGTCCGTGATATTTCCAGCGTTGAGGTCAAAATCGATCGCGGCTTGTTTGCCCGGCATTGCGTCGAGAGTGAACCTTGCGGAAACTTCGCTGATACGCGTCGCGCCTTTCGTGATAACGACGAATTGTATGATAATGAAGATTAAAAAGACGACTCCTCCGACGACAATATTGTCGCCCGCGACGAACTTACTAAACGCGTCGACAACTTTGCCGGCGTCGCCTTGCGTTAAAATAAGCCGCGTGGTAGAGACGTTCAAGACGAGCCGAAACAGGGTCGTCGTTAGCAAAATTGTTGGGAAAGAACTAAATTCGAGGGGCTTGCGAACAAAGAAAGTCGACAGGAAGATCGCGGCGGCCAGCGCCAAATTGACGGATAGCAAGAAGTCCATGAGTCCGGTCGGCAGTCGAAACAACAGCGCCAAGACGCAGACAACGGCGAAACAAGGCAACGCCGCATCCTGCCAGTGAAAATTTCTCATCCAACCGTTCATAATCCGTCCGTCGATTCCTCAAGCCGCGCAGTCGCGAACCTATTCGCAGAAAGCCGTCTTACGCCGCTTGCAAGCGCCGCAAGGCAACGCGCCGTAAAACGACGGAGCGTCGACGGAGAGTATAATAAGTTATTATTTTCGAGGCAAGCGAGTTTTTCCCGGTTTCTTTTCCGGTTCATCCTGCAACAGCCTGACGGCGAAACAGAACAACAAGACGAGAATAACAACAACGACGTACGTATTCAACTTGGAAAGACGTCCCCTTTCATGCGGGAAAACGTCGTACGGATTTTCGTTAAGCGCGTCTTTGGAGTCGAACGATTCCTGTTTTTTAAGATCGGACGCCGCGACGGTTTGTTCTTCGCCGTTTTGTTTGGACGCGGACGGAGCCGAGGCGTCGGCGGTTTTAACTTGTTCAGTCTCAATTTCCTCAGAAGACGACTTTTTTTCGTCGTCCGTTTTCTTTTCGTCGGAAACGTTCACTAATTTAGGCTCGTTTAACGAACCAAGACTGAGTTGCAGATCAGATTCGGACGGAGCCGCTTTAACTACGCGTAAGGAACTGCTTCCCGCATTGTTCCAAAACGCGTTTGCCTCTTGAATTTCTTTATTCTCGCGTTCTTTTAACGCCTCCGCCATAACGAAATCGTCCAGCTGTCGAATAGACTCCGGATCGGCAACTTCCGGGTGCACGCACTTCTGATACAATTGCGAGACGACGAAAGAAGGAGAATAGATGGGCGGCGAAGGGGGAACGGCGACGTTATTTTTACGCATTAAGGCGAAGGCGGCGCGTTCAACTCTGGCGACTGCGACCTTTCGTTCCAATTTACTGAGATTTTCAGCGGTTTCCAAGTTTGGCGAAACATACAAGGGTCGGTCGGCAATCGGATAGACGCGATCCTTTTTGAACGCGGTCGTCATGTCGAGATTGGAGTCTTCCGCAAGGGGACATTCTCGCGGCAGTTCCCATGTCAGAATAGAGTCGGGCTCCAAAACGTTTCTATTCGATTCTAAAACTTTATGCGCGTAAATTCTCGCGGCGCGTTGAATCGCCTGCGTTAAAAACGACTGCATTCTCAGACAAGCCGTTCCCATGGTAAAGTTTCCGTCGGATCCCCAGAGTATCCCCGCGAGTTCGCCGTATCGGTTGAAGATCGGTCCTCCGGAATCGCCTTGTCGAACGCCTTGTTTAATTGAGAGAGTTTCATAGAGCGAGGAAAAGGCGGAATCGGGCAAACGTTTGACTTCTTCTTCCGTAAGCGCTTTACCGACGCCAACGCCGCGCTTCTCCTGTGAGTTTTGCGACGCCTTCTCATTCGAGACCAACGCGTCGCCGTTTCCTTCAACGCCGTTTGCGGAATTATGGTCGTTCTCGCTCGTCTCGTTCGAGTCGTCCATACAATCGGCGGTAACTAACGAAACGTAGCTGACTAATTTCCCAGCCCCCATCCGAAAATCCGCAAGTCCGGAACTTTGACCGTACCCACCGACCCAGAAGGTATCTCCCAGCCTCGGCGTTTCACACGAAATCGGCAAAGGATCGACTCCGCGCGGTTTAGCAATTAAGAGAGCCGCAAGATCCCACGTTTCGTCGCGTAAGATAACGCGAGCGGAGTACGCGCCGCTTGGGAAAACGACATTGAGCGTCTGATCGGTCTCGCTGACAACGTGCCAATTGGTAAGCACGAGTCCCCAATTTCGATACTGAGCGACAAAGACGCCGGTTCCGTAGAAATAAGGAATAGTCTGAGCGCCGTCCTCGCTCGTTTTAACGCGAGAACAACCGACAATTTTCGCGACGGCGGGAAAATAAGTTTGAACGCCGTAGGCGTTCTTTTTGAACGGATCCGGTTGTTTTTTTTGTTCGCGTTGAGACGCGCCCTGAGCTTGATTTAAAAATTGCGGCGCGGTCGGATTGAGACGTTGTTGAGAACTCGAATCGGAGGATTCGGAGGGACGCGTAAAACGTGGTTCATTCGTTTTTACCGCGTTGACGCCCTGCCCTGTGACGCCGGCAAGAGGACCGTCGCCACGAACGTCGTCCGCCCATAGAGAACCTAGAACGACGCACGCAAGCCAAAGGGCTCCAAACGTAATAACGGAGCAAATTGTTCTTTTGAGTATCAAAACAGTAACGCTCGTCTTTAACGCAATGACAGACGGGAACAAGTTTCAACGACGCGTCGCCCGATCCTTACGACGCGTTCAAACGCGGACGCGTCGAACGTCGACCGCGTTGTTGATATCATTATACATTCGCGCCGTCTTACGCGAACGTCCCAAATGGGTTCTCGAACAAAAAAGCGTCAACGCCGCAAACATATTTTCAATTTAATTATTCTTTTTATTCATACTTATTTCTTCTTTCGAATCGTAAAAATTCACACAAACAAACATATCTAAGCAAACCTGGTAAACTATCAAGTTTGAAAAAGTTTATTGATTTTGTAAACAATCCTCTCCGAAACGTCGATAAACGAGAGACGGTTTATACGCGCTTCCCGTTATACAATTGAACGTTTGGCGCTTTAATCTACCGGTCCTTTGATCAAGACCGAGACCTAACATAGAAAGAAAAAAACGAACCATGTCCAAGAGAATCCTGTTCGCGCTTTTAGCGACGGTTGTAGTAGGCGCGTTGATCGTCGGATGCAAACCGGGTGAAAAACGCAGAGAGTTGTTCAACGTATCGTATGATCCGACCAGGGAACTCTACGACGCCTACAACGCGTTGTTTACGAAACACTGGCTCGAAACGACAGGCGAAACGATCGACGTCGAAAAGAGCAACGGCGGTTCGGGCGCGCAAGCGCGCGCGGTCAAGACAGGTCAGCCCGCGGACGTCGTAACGTTGGCGTTGGCGTCCGACGTCGACGTTGTCGCCGAAGGGGGCTTGTTTGCTCCGGGCGCGGAAGATCCCAATAGCGACGCCTATTGGCAAAAGCGTCTTCCGAACAATAGTTGTCCTTACTCGTCGACGATTGTAATTCTCGTCCGCAAAGGAAATCCGAAAAACATTCAAGGTTGGGAAGATCTAACGAAACCGGACGTCAAAGTAGTGACACCTAATCCTAAGACGTCCGGCGGAGCGCGTTGGAACTATATCGCGCTTTGGGGTTACGGACTTGACAAAGCCCTGGCGGCGGACGGAGGAATCGACGCGTTTATATCGGGAACTCTTCCTCAGGAGAAGATCGACGCCGCGCAGAAAGAAGCGTTTGAGTTCACCAAGAAGGTCTTTGTCAACGCGTTTAATCAGGGGATGCAGTCCGGCGCGCGCGGCGCTACCGACGATTTCGTGAAGAACGGGGTCGGCGACGCGTTCCTCGCGTGGGAAAACGAAGCTATGCTGGCGCAGGAGTACACGCAATCGGGTCTTGAGATCGTCGTTCCTTCCCTCTCGGTGAAAGCGGAACCTCCGGTCGCGGTGGTCGACAAAGTGGTCGATTTACGCAAAACGCGCGATATCGCGGAAGAATACTTGCGTTACATGTACAAACCGGAAGCGCAAGAGATCATCGCGCAACACCATTATCGTCCTTATTCTGAAGAAGTTCTCGCCAAGTACCGCGACAAATTCCAAGACGCCAAACTTTTTACAATCGACGAAGTTTTCGGCGGTTGGAAACGCGCGCAACAGGAACATTTTGGAGAAGGCGGATACTTTGAAAAGATGTTGCTAGAGTCCGCGCAAGGACAAAAATGACAGGTCGTTCCGGTAGGAGTACGCTATGAGAATAGTACAGCGGAGCGTGTTGCCCGGCTTCAATATCACAATGGGATTTACGATCACCTATCTTTGCCTGATCGTTTTAATTCCGTTGTCAGGTATCTTCGTCGTGACTTCGGGGACGTCTTTCGAGGAGATTAAACAGATAATGTCTAATCTTCTCGTTAAACGAGCGTTTTACCTAACGTTTAGAACGTCGTTTATAGCCGCGGTAATAAACGCGTTATTCGGCTTGATCGTCGCTTGGACGCTGGTGCGTTACCGATTCATAGGGCGTCGTTTTCTAGACGCGATGGTCGATTTGCCTTTCGCGCTCCCAACCGCGGTTTCCGGTATCGCGCTTGCGAGAATTTATTCGGAGTCCGGCTGGCTTGGACGCGGTTTTGCCGCCGACGGTTGCGTAACGCGTTTATTCCACACTCTTGGAAGTTGGTTTTCAGAGACGGGACTTCCCATTCTCGCGCCCTTTGGCGATAAACTCGTTAGCGCGGAATCCTTTCCGATACGCAACACGGAGTTTGGCATAACGTTAGCGCTGATTTTCATCGGTTTGCCATTTGTTATCCGCACGTTGCAGCCCGCCATAGAAGAGCTTGACCGCGAGACGGAAGAAGCTGCGGCCAGTCTTGGCGCGTCGCGTTGGCAAACGTTTTGTCGAGTTCTCTTTCCGTCGTTACTTCCGGCGCATATAAGCGGTTTCGCAATGGCGTTTGCGCGAGCGCTCGGCGAATACGGAACGGTAATTTTCATTGGCGGTTCTTTACCGGGCAAAACCCAAACGATATCTTACGTCATTTACGAAAAGGCGGAAGAAAACGATCTTGTGGCGGCGTCGGTCGTCGCGGTCGTTACGCTGGTCGCGTCGTTCGCGATTCTTTTGGCTATCAACCTGGTTCAAGTTTGGGTAAATAGGCGTTATAACCGCGCAGACTAATTCTCGACTCGTGAAAAAACGCGATAAAAAACGCTCCGCATCCATCATATACGACGCGAGGCGTTTTCTGTTTTTATACCCAACGCGCAACTCGCCTTCGGTCACGCGCGGCAGACGCGGACGTCATTTGACCAGTTTGCCGATTTTAAGGAGATAACCGGTAAGGTCGTCAATATCGAAATCGTTGAGAACTCCGTGAATAGAGTTCGTCATCGGAACCGGGCCATACGGCAATTTCATTAAATCTTCCCAAGTTGGCAGTTCGCCAAAGAGTTGGACGGATTCAAAGAGGTCAGGTTGAGCAATCGCGGCGATAAGCGCGACCGTTCCTGCGTACCCTTCGGCTTGCAAATTGATTTTGGCGGCGTTTTTATCGCGGTAATACTTAGCGACGGCGATTAAGTCGTCAACGCGCATACCGACATACGATTTACCAAGCACGTACGCGAGGCAGTAGTCGGAGCCGTCGGTACCAAAGTGGCTATACCTGTAATAATCGCGTCCTTTCGCCTGCGTTTCTCCGTAACCGCGCAGTTCGACGGCGGCGATTTTCCCGCAGTTTTCAGCGTTAAAAGCGTCGACGGTCGGTTTCGACGCGCGTCCAAGATCGCTCACGCGAATAGTAAGCGTTTCGAATTTTTCATCGTCGTTAAAATTGACGCGAGTCGTGAGATAGACGTTAGAATCGGTTTCAAAGACGCGGTCGTCTCCTTCTTGCGCCACGAGCTTCGCCTCAGGCGCCTGGTCCCGCACAATCGCGCGTTCGCGCACCAGTTTGGCGGCGTCTTCCGGCGTGATATTTTCCCATTTCTTTTGGCGAACAGGTTTGAGTTCTTTTGCCAAATCCAAGTTGACGTCGTTCGAGGTGCGCGCGTTTGGCAAAGACATAACGCTACTGGCGTCTTTTAAAGACCGGATTTCCTCGTCGTTCAAAAGAGGTTGATCGAATTCGAGGTTTTCGTCGTTAGTTCCCAGGAACCACAAGCGCGCCCAACGAACGGTGGCGACGCGAGCTTCTTCAGAATATCCGTGTTCGGCGTCCTTTTCAACAATAGAAATACGGTTTGAATAATTCAATCTTGAGAAGATACGCGCGGCGTAGCGATACGAACGCCAACCGTCGTCGCAGTTAAAGAAGTCTTCAGTAGCGCAACACATCAGTGTGGGAATAGGAGCGCGCAGGAAAAGATAATCGGCATGGTCCATACCAAAAGCGAGTTGACCGAAAATATTTTGCTCGCCGTCTTGCGGACCGAGATTGTTTGTCAGGTCGTTAAAGAAGGTGCAAATGTAGCAAGAGGGAGCCGCCAAAGCGACGCGGTCGTCCAGAACCATCAAGTACGAGGTTTGCGTACCTCCTCCGCTCGTGCCGCATACGCCGATTTTATCGGAGACGATATCGTCGCGGCTCTGGAGGTAATCGATCGCTCTCATGTTGTCCCAAACTTCGAAAGTAGCGCAGTTTCGACCGACCGGAACGGAACTGGCCTCGACCAGGTTATGCGCTTGAACGCCCTCGACAATCGGGGAGCCTTTTCCGTTCAGGTGTTGTTTTCGTTCGCCTTGATCGATCGGGTCGTAAACGAACGCGGCAATTCCGTTGATAGCGGCCAGGATTCCGGCGCCCTGGTAAGCGTCGTAAGCTTTTCCGTTAGAAGTATGGCCGCACACGACCAACATAGCGGGATAAGGAGCCTTAAACCGATCCTCCGTCGGCAGGAACATCGTTCCTGTAGCGTATACGCCCGGCATTGTCTCAATAATCACGTTTTCATAACGATATTTTTCTTTTTCGCCTTTTCCAGTGACAACAGGATTCAAAGGCGTACGTTCCCACATAGGACCGAGCGCGGCTCTAAAGGCGTCGCGACGCGTTTTTTGATAAAGTTCGACGTCCTCCTTTGTCTCAAGCGCCTCGTAATTATTGATCCAAGTCGTTTCCGCTTCTTTAATTTTCGCCAGTAAGAATGAACGCATCATCGCTTCCGGATCTTCGCAAAGTCCTTTTTCGACGAGGATAGACTTTTTAACGGGACCAGAATCGTCGGCTCGAGCGACGTCCGCGGCGACAAGAGTAAACGTCGCGCACAGAACGAGACCCAGCCTTTGCCACATATTAGTTCGTGTTCGTAAAGACATAGTAAGACTCCAATGTTTGTGAAAAATACAAAGCGATTCTTTCAACCGCGTAAACTAATTATACAAAAACGCGAAACTAATTTAAACAAGCGCGAATAAATAATAACAAAGCGAATTCAGACCGAGACGCAAATGGACTCAAGCCGGTTAGTCTCCTCTTGCGTTAGTAGTCAAGGCGTCATAGAATAACGGTAAAGAATCGGCGTCCAAACGCGCCGAGCACAATTAGCTAGAGACGCGGCAATCGCCATGGTAAAGATATGTCAATAACGCCAATCCTTTTTTGTTTGACCGTTTTCCTTTTGATTCTTTTTTTGACGAGTTTCTTGAGCGTCAAGATTTATGGACGGCTGGCCGCGAGATTCGGCTTTGTCGATAAATCGACCTCTACTGGCAAAGACAAAAAAACGGGGATTCCCATTGGCGGTGGGATCGTCGTAACAGCGCTTTTCGTTATCGCAACGTTTGTCCTGGCGTTGCTCATTCATCCTTTTGGACGCGATTGGGTAGTCGTATACTACGTCGACGTACTCGCGGCATGTTTCGCGTGGTTAGGATTCCTGGAGGATCGGAAGAAGCTGTCAAACAAGATGAGAATCGTTGTACAAGTCATTCCGGTCGCGGCATTTGCGATGGTTTTATTCAGTCCGTTAGCGGAGCCCGTTCAGTTATTGTTCGCGAGAATGGGACAAGAGCCTTTTCTGCTTACGCTCGGCAATTTGATTGGGATTCTTTTTGTTGTATTTTGGATACTTTCAATCGTAAATTCGTTCACGGAGCTCGACAGAACAGACGGCTTTGCCACGATGTTTGCGCTTCTCTTTTTGATGACGCTCACCGCGATACTTTGGATGTGGAACGAACACTCCTATTACGGTTTGTTAATTTTCATATCGTTGATTACGTTCTTACTTGCGTTGTTTACGCTCGTCGGGCCGCCAGCGCGAATTTATCTCGGCAAATCGGGGAGTCTTTCAATTGGGGCTCTTCTAGCAGGTTTGTCTCTCTACGCGTTTTCGTTTGAAAACTACATTCGTCCGCTTCCGATTTTTTGTCTGGCAACGTTGCCGGCGATCGAATCAACATTCGCGATCATCCGCAACCGTTCGCTTGGGCGCGGTTTTTTCTCCGCGAAAGAAGAGAATCCACGTTATTCTTTCCAAGCGAAATTGGGAAAAGGAATGCTTCCAATTTTCTTGTTGATCGTTTTGCAACTTCCGCTGTGCGCCGCGACCGTCGCGGGCTACTGGTACGGATCCGATCTCATTCCTTTTGTCGCGGCGGCGCTTTATTGGCTTGTTCTTCCAACAAGCGGTCTTATCGGTCGACGAGAAATTCGATTTATAAAAAATCGAGTATCCTCCTGTTTTAACCGTTATTTTTCACGCGAGCAATACGACGCCGCGGGATTATTTATCGACGCGCAATTTGACGTGGAACGCGCCGCAAACTGGCGAAAGATCCTGGCCTCCGCGCAGGAAAAGGGTTGCGTAACGTTACGAGTCAACGCCAACTATCCAGTGAAGAACGTCGACTGGTTTGGCGAATGGAAAGCCGCGCCCGACCGTCGCGTCAACAGTTTTGAGCTAGCGGACGAGGTAAGCGTAAATTCGATTTCAATAGGAACCATAGTCGCCACGTTTGATCCTAACGTCGTCGCGCCGGAAGCCGCGTTCGAGACGGTAACGGCGTTGCGCGATCAGTGCGCAACGGAGCTCGTTGGCGAAGTCGTCGAACCAGAAGTCGAGGTTGTCGAACAGAGCGAAATGGAAACGGAGTCGGAGGATCCGCAAATCGTCGAAATAACGAACGATCAAACGTTGGACTCCGAAAGCTCAAAATAAATATAAAAGTTAAAAGAAAAATAAAGCGAACCCAGAACTTTTTTTCGCCGATAAGAGTCAAAATTGTAGACGTTTATCGTGAAAAGGACAGTGTTCTCCACATTGACGAATCCGCTTTACGCGTAATCGAACGCGTAATAGGGCGTCGCAGGCACAGGGGAAAGGCGTTATATGGGAAGATTAGGGCTCGCTTCACTTTTATCGAAATTCCTCTCCAAGCAGGTTTCGCATTCTCGCGGCATTCAGAGGAGATTGCGTTCCGCTCGATTTGAACAGCTCGAAGACCGCGCCCTTCTCAGCGTTTCCGCCGTCGAATATGAAACGATACGCGCAACGTACGAGGAATTTGCGCTTCCAACTTCACAGACGGACGTCAACGTGATAGAGATTTCGGCTGTTTCGCTTTCTACCGACGCTCTTAAGGAAGCGCTTGAACAAGCGAGTTCGACCCAATCGGACGACTTGATCGTCGTACGTACGTCGGAATCTCAAAACACAATAACGTTTAACCAAACGAGCGACTCGATTGTCGTGGAGCAAGACGCGTCTATTTTCGGTAAGACGACGATTGTCGCGGTTGGCGATAAGCCGCTCACAATCGACGCGAACGGTTTATCGAGCGTTCTCGAAGTCGCGGTTGGAAAAATCAATTTAGGGAATCTCGTTCTCACGAACGGAACAAGTCGGACAAACGGCGGAATCGTTCTTAATAAAGACGTTCTCGTTATGAAAAACTGCGTCGTCGCAAACGGCGCGGCGTCCGATTCCGGACTTGGTTCCAATCTCTATTCAAGCGGTCAAACGATAGCCTACTCGAGCGAGTTCACAAACGGAAGCGCCGAAGGAATCGCAAGCGTTTATTCCGTTGGAACGCTTACGTTGTCGAATTGTTCCATTAGCGAAAACCTTGGCGGCGGTCTTTACGTCGAATCGGACGAGACGTCGACGCTTGTCGGTTGCTCAATCGCCAATAATCTCGCTTACGGGATCGTGAACACCTACGGTTCGTTATCGCTAACTAATTGCGCGATCTCGAACAATCATGGCGCGGGGCTTATAAACTCAGGCACGGCGAACGTCGCGACGTCAACGATATCTAACAACGTCGGCGGGATCGTCAATCGTTCGTTTCTTTCCGGTTCCGTCCCCTTCTCCGCCGCGCTGACGGTCGAACGTTCGAAAATAATATCAAACGAATCTGATCAAGGGGCCGGAATCTACAACTACGCGGGCTCAATCACGCTTTCCAACAGCGAGTTTTCCAGCAACGCGGCGTCCGCGTCGGGCGGAGCCGTCTACTGCGCTTACGAGTCGGGTTACGCCAACAAAGCCTCGATTGTAAATTGCACAATCGCCGGCAATACGTCGGGGACCTACGGAGGGGGGCTATATATTGAGGACTCCTTTAGTTGTTCCATCTATAATACAATCGTCTCGATGAACTACGCGGCGCGGCGAGATTCCAATATTTCCGGTTCCGTTCTTTCACGGAACAGTTTACTTGGAGCGTCGCCAAACTTTGTCGTCGCGCCAGTTTTTGATTACGCCGCGGGTACGATAACTAATCGGTCCGAATTAGACCTGTGTTTAGCGACGGGAAGCGCCGCGATCAATATTGGCGATTCCGCGCGAGCGGCAAACGGATCGCTCGACCTGTCCGGCAATACGCGAATCTACGGGAAATCAGTCGACGCGGGCGCTTACGAGTATAGCGCGGCAATTTCCGCAAGCGTCGAACCGTCTTACGTCGTAACCACGCTCGAAGACTCGTTCGATCCGAGCGACGGGGCGACTTCGCTTCGCGAAGCAATTTATTACGCCAAAGACTCGAATCAAACGATAACCTTTTCAAGCGCGCTCTCCGGCGGAGTCATTAAGCTCAACTCGCAATTAGTCGCGACGTCGCCGATAAAAATCGACGGAGGAAACGCCATAACAATCGACGCGCAAGACGTTTCACGAGCGTTTCTTATTGAGGACGCAACGACGCTTATCGGATTGACGTTGACCAACGGGCTATCCTCTGAAGACGGCGGACTAATCTATGCCCAAAGCGACTTAACGTTGGAATCTTGCGCGTTGCAAGTCGGTTCTTGCGGAGCCGAATCTTTTGGCGGTCTCGTATACGCGCAAAACGCGTTTACCGCAATCAATACGACCTTTACCGAAACGACGAGCGGCGACGCGCTCTACCTTTTGGGAACGTCGAAGCTCTCCAGTTGCGTCGTATCGCAAGCCGCGCAAGACGGAATCGACACAAGCGGCGATTTAACGCTTGAGTCGACCGTTATTAACGGTAACGCGGCGCGCGGAGTCGCGAATAATTACGGCGTTTTAACCGCGTCAAACTCGACAATCTCTAATAACGGTTCGTTTGGCGTAAGCAATCTTGGCACGGCGACGCTCACCGGCGGTAAAATAACAGGGAACGGTGATTCCGGGCTACTAAACGACGGCGTAGTCTTTTCAAACGGTTCCGTCTACTCGTCGTCGGCTACGCTTTTAAACGTCGTCATTTCCGGGAACTCGGCGACAAACGGAGCGGGAATATACAATCGATTCGGACGTCTTGAAGCGACGAATAGCGAAATCTCAGCAAACGCGGCGACAAACGCGGGCGGAGGAATCTACACGGAAACTCAAACGAACGCGACAAACTCCGCGTTGCTAAATAATTGCACAATTGCCGGAAACGTCGCGGGTCTCGAAGGAGGAGGGATCGCAGCCTCAAGTTCCGATTCGCTTCTCGTCCTCTATAATACGATAGTGTCAATGAATTTATCCGGCGACGTCGGTTCAAACGTTTCGACGGACGTCGACGTAAAATCCGGATCCTATATTGGTTCCAGTCCCGGTTTTATAACGGCGCCCGTCTTTGATTTCACGAAAACGGCGCTCACGAACGGCGACGCGCTCGATTTACGTCTCGGCGCCAATAGTTCGGCTCTAAATACCGGCGTAAACGCCAACGTTTCTTCGACAAACACAACGGATCTTGACGGCAATACTCGCGTCTACGGCGGCAAAGTCGATCCTGGCGCGTACGAATATCAAGGAACCGGCGAAAAGACTAAGGAACCTGTCTACGTCGTTAATACGCTAACCGACGCCTTCAACTTATCAGACTCCAAGACGACGTTGCGCGAAGCGCTCTTTCTCGCGACTAACGACGGCGGGACAATCACCTTCGCCTCGAGTTTATCCGGGTCAATCAAATTAAAGTCCCAACTTGTCGCCACATGCAACGTGACAATCAACGGAGACAATAGAATAACGCTAACGGGTCAGAACGCCGGGCGCGTTTTCGTCAACGAAGGGGACGTCACGCTTAAAAACATAACGTTGACGTCGGGTAAAACGACTTCTCTCGGTTCGACGATTTACAATTCGGGCGACTTAACGCTTCGCAACGTAACCGTAACGTTTGGTTCTGTTTCCAACGCGGAAGAAAACGGGAGCGTCTACTCGGTTGGCAATTTGACGTGTTACGACTCAACGATTTCGAAATCGAAGTCGGGATCGGGCGTCGTCGCGCTTGGAAAAACGACGTTTACCAATTGCGTGATTAAAGAAAACGCGTCGAACGGAATATACGCCGGAGCGTCGGTGAAAGCGACGGACTGTTCAATAACGGCAAACGCGAACTCAGGAATCTACAATAACTTCGGAACGTTGGAACTCAAGCGCGTTAAGCTCTCGGAAAACATTGGCGCGGGCTTGACTAATCTTGGTTCCGCAACGCTAACAAGTTGTTCAATTTTGTCCAACGCGGAATGCGGTCTTGCCAATTTAAGCGTAGTTTATTCCGATTCGACGCGTTCGTCGAGCGCGCTACGCGTCTATCTGTCGACGATCAAGGGCAATTCGTCGAGCGGAGTCGGCGCGGGCATATACAACGTCGGCGGTTTTCTTGAACTGGATAACAGCGAAGTCTCAGGAAATAACGCGAACGCGTACGGCGGAGGCGTTTATTGCGGTTACGTTGAGAATTGTTCAAACAAGACAAATATTGTTAATTGCACGATAGCGGGGAATAGCGCGAACAAACAGGGCGGAGGAATTTATATCGGCTCCAACTTGTATCAACTTGGACTTTACAACACGATTGTCGCGAAGAACTATTCAACGCTTTCCAATTCAAACGTCGAAGGACGCGTCGCCGAAACGATAAAAAGTTTAGTATCCGGCAATCCGTCGTTTGTCGTCGCGCCGATATTTGACGCCAACGGACGTCTGCAGAACGCGGATCAGTTAAACCTGCGTCTGACAGCCGAGAGCGTCGCCGTCGACTTTGGAAACGACGAGTATGTCGTTGGAGGAGTCGACCTTTCCGGAGCCGACCGCGTGTTCAATAACAAAGTAGATCTTGGCGCCTACGAATATTACGCCGACGGTTCGACCTATGTGACCACGCTCGACGATTCGTTCGATTTAAACGACGACAAACTGTCGTTGCGCGAAGCGCTTTATTTCGCCAAAAATGGAGACGTCGTTTCATTTGATCCTTCTCTTAGCGGCGAGATCATTCTAACGTCGGCGCTGGAAATAAGCTCCAATATAATTTTAGTCGGAACGACAAACGTTTCTCTCGACGGGAACGGACTCACGCAATTACTCCGAACGTCGGGAACGGTGACAATCCAGAATACGACGTTTTCTAATGGACGCGTAAGCGGTTCCGGGGGCGCGATATACAACAGCGGCGACTTGACGCTCGAAAATTGCGTTTTTTTGGCAAATGGCGCGAGTCAGGGCGGCGCGATTTATAATAACGCGGGGGCGACGCTCTCAATTTCCAACGTTACGTTTAGGTATAACTCCGCGAATTCTGGGGGCGCGATTTATAACTCCGGCACGCTCAGCGCTATCAACGCGCTCTTTTCCGAGAATACGACAACCAGTTATGGAGGTTCCGTTTATAATAGTTCCAGCGCGTTCCTCATGAATACGGCGATAGTTGACTCGAAATCCGTATCCGGCGGCGGGATTTACGCGAATTCCGGCGCGTTAGAGGTCGTAAACTGTACAATTGCCAATAATACGTCGACTTATGGCGGCGGGATTTACGTTCGTTCGGGCGCGACGGTAAATTTGTACAATAGTATTCTGGCTCTCAATTCGTCGGATTACGAAGGCGCAAGTTCCAGAACGAGCGCATATCGAGTCCTTTCGTCATACGAATTTACAAATTCTGAAGGCAATTATATCTACGATTCGACGCGAACGCTCTTTGTCGACGCGACAAACCGAAACTATAAATTGGCGTCGGACTCGCAGGCAATCGACCTGGGAGACGATCAACTTGCGCGGCAATCTGGTCTTGGCGCGTATTCCGACGATCTATCCGGTCGTCCTCGCCGCGTTGGAACGGCAATTGATTTGGGCGCGTACGAGTGTATTGAGAGCGTAGACATTTGCGTACAGGAAGGGTGCGCTTTTAGTTTGAAAGCGGACGCGAGCGCGACGGATCAGGTCTATTGGGATCTTTCTGGCGACGGAACCGGAACCTACGAACGGACAAGTTCCAACTTCATCGTCGACACGCGCCTGAAAGGTCTGTCGCCAGGATTCTATACGCTTCGTTCGAAAGTTGTGTCTAAAGACGGAACAACTACAGAAAAAGCGATCACGTTGCATGTAACAAGCGCGGAACCGGTAATTAAAGTCGAAACACTGGACGCGATTTGGAACAATATGGTTCTCTATACGGTCGACGCTCGCTTTTTACTTTCGACTCCGGCAAATCACAAATGGCGAGTCGACTGGGGAGACGGTTCCTCAACAATCTATACCAACGACGTTTTTACAATCGGAAAGTTCTATGAGGCGGACGTCTCCGAACAAACGTACGCGATAGAACTAACGCTTGTGGGCGACGACGGTCAGGACGAATTCACCGTTCAAATCGGCGCGTATACGGTTCCGAGCATAGGCGCCGATCTCTTGGAGGAAACCGACGTCGCGACGACGGATTTCGAATGCGACGACGCGACGTTAAACGCCTTGACATTCTTTGGACCGTCACCGAAACAAACGGACAAAGACGGTCTGACGACGGCGCTCGACGAAGCGTTGACAAATTGGCGCGATGAAGAAAACATAGAATTCTAATAGACAACGCGTAAGACAAAACAAAACGCCGAGCTTCTTTTTAGACGCCCGGCGTTTGTATCTCAATAGCGAGTAAAACAGAAGTTCTCTTTACCAGTCTGATTCCATAAGTCCGACAATCTCGTCGGCAAGTTTATCAATCGCTTCCTGTTGCGACGTAGCGGACGATTGCCCCATTTCCGGCACAAGATAACTCTGAGAGGTAATGGAAACGCCGGAATTTGGAGAGAGTATTGAAGACGGATTTTTAGCCACGACGCCCCTCACGTCGGTCCATACAGCGGTCGCGGTAAGCTCGACAATCTTTTGCCGCGTATCGTTGTAACGATTACGCGCCGTGACTTTTTGGGTTTCGCCGGTGAGAGTAACGGTCAAAACAGAGTCGGTAGAACTGGGAGAACCAATCGAATAAGGAGTCTGCTCGGTAATTTTTTTAACGATAGCCTCGGTAAGTCTTTCCCCAAAATCTTTTCGATAAGTATTTGCCTCGATCATCGGGACGTAAACCGTTTTAATTCCCGAATCATAGAGTCCGGAAGGACCGACCGTATACCCGGCAAGACATCCGCAACCGACGACAAGACTTAGGCACAAACATAGCGCCGCGGACGCGAGCCATGCGCGCGTTCGATCAGGTAAGCAACGATTATCTCGAACCTGGGTCATAAGAGTTAGCCGATCGTCGTTTAAAGGTCCATAAATCAATAACGCTTCACGTCGTCCGTTTTTTCCGCGACTTGCGTCACGTTTTCATCGGGATTGTCTCGCGTATCTTTTCCAATGCTACCAAGAGACTCGTCTCGTCTCGCGATCTTTGAAAGTTGTTCTGACGGAGCTTCCTCGAAATACTGATTTTTCGATTTCGGGAGGAAAGGCATAACGGGTCGAATCCACGCAAGTTGGTCGACTTCCGCGGGCTTCGCAACAATCTCCTCGTATCGTTTGGCGCCTTCGACCGCGTAATCCGTATTGGGAAATTCTTTTACGAGTCGATTGTAATAGACTCTTGACGAGGCGTAGTTTCCGCGTCGCTCATAATATTTTCCGAGCGCGTACAGTCTATGCGCCTGTTCGTCTTTGATATTTTCGAGTTCCTCGTAAATGACGTCCATATTGCCGCGTCCGCTCTTCAAGATAGTTTCCGCGAGTTCGCGAGCCTGATTGAGCGGCGCGTCGTCGTAGAAAGCGCCTTGATAAGACTTGTGGAGGGCGATCATCGCAAGTCTTGAGGCGTCTTCGGCGTGTTTGTTTCCGGGGTAAAATTCATACAGTTGCTTGTAGTATCTCGCGGCGACGTCGAAAGAACCGTCGCCCTGTTTAACGCCGCGACGCATATAAGCGTTGGCGAGAGCGAACAGCGCGTCGGGCGCGAGTCCGTTGTCGCTCGCGTCGTTCAGGAAGATGGAACTGAAGGCTTTTTCAGCGCCGGCAAAAGCGCTGAAACGAGGTCGGTCGCTTTCCGAGACGTTGACTTTGGGAACGGAGGACTCTTCAGAAATTTTGACCCAATAAGTTCCAATATAGAACAAACGTTTCATCGCCGTTTCTTTATATATCGAACTTGTATAAGTCTTGACAAGCGCGCGATACGCGGCGAGCGCGCGATTAAACTCCTGACAGAAGAACCAACATTCACCGGCAAAAAACAGGCCGTCTTCCTCGATAAGCGTTCCGCTTTTTGGAGAATCATACGGATGTTTTTGGGCGTATTCAGGTCTCAGAGCCGGTCCAGGCCAACGCGAGGCGGCTTTTTCATAGAGTTTCGCGGCTTCGCGCAAGTCGTCCTTATTCTTTGTTTTTGAGTATTCCTTTTGCTTTAAGCAAGCCTCGCGCATATACGCGAGAGCGGCTCGTTCGTCGGGTCCCATTCCAAACCAGGCGCGAATGTTGTCGATAGAGATCGCGTATTTCGACCAATCGACCGGCATAGGTTCGTCTTTTTCCCAGTCGTATAATTCTCGTTGCGATTCCTCGTTTTCGAGCATCATCTCCAGCCCCTGGATCGTGACGGTTTTGATAATACCTTCATCTTCTTTGTCGACCAAAAGCTGCTCTTCGCGAGCGAATATGTTGTCGTCCGGATCTTCAATCGGTTGTAGATACCGTTTTGTTTTTTTATCGTTCTCGATGCGTTTCTCTTTTTTTTGCCTGAGCCATTCGCTGAAATTTTTTTCGATTTTTTCCTCGGCCTTCTCGCGCTCGGCTAACGATTCCCGTTTTGGCTTAGGTTTGAAGTTTTCATCGTCGTAGTCGGACGTCTCATATTGCCCGGTAGGTTCAGGAACGACGGTTCCCTTTGTAGGAAAGTCGCCAATTTCACTCGATTCCGGAGGCGCAAGCGAATCGTCGATAGACGGGAAGGCGTCGGTTGAAGGAAAGTCAGAGCCGTCTTGCGCTTGACCGCGCGTCAAATAATTGGCGCAAACAGTAGCCGCGTCGGAAGTCTTTTTTGAAGTTTCGACGTTTTTGGTCGACGCTTCCGTCCCTTTATCTTCTTTCGCCTGACCGCGAAAATATCCCTCGACAACGACGGGAGCGGGCGAATAGACCTGGGGCGGCGCGTACATGTAAACACCAGGTTCCGCGACCGGCATGGGTTCCGGCACAACGTAATACGGTTCGCTAATCGGCGGAGGCGGACAACAAGATCCGTCGTCGTAGATCCAAAGCGCGCACCCGGTAACCGAAACAGAAAGGGGCGCAAGAAGGGCCGCGCAAAGGCGTCTCGTTTTGGCGAGAACGCGCGACACGATCACGGTGTTTTGATTTAACATAGGGACTTCCCTGTCCATTATCCAACAAGTAATATCGCGTCCATATTGTCGACGCGGCGTTCACTACGCCGAGACGACGACTTTTTTACCGTTTTCATCCGCAATTGATCCAGTTTGATCCTCGCATTTGGTTTCGGTATCCCGATAACCGACCGCAAACGGCAAATAGTCGAACAGACGCAACCTTCGTCGTAAGGTTCGACAAATGTATAACTCAACCAAATCGCGATACTCGCGTCTGGCGATTTCGGGAAACGCGCCAAAAGGCGCAAGACACTCGTCGTCAAGCGCGCTGAACGCGCGACCAACCTCTTTTTCACGTTCAACTTTGTCGATCCAGGAAATTTCGTCGCTTTTCTCTTCAACGTCGCGTCGCCATCCTTCGAGCATTTTCGCGATTTTCACCGCCTCTTTCGAACCGTTACACGCGACTTCGAAAACCTTCAAAGCGCCGACGGTCGTAGGTATTAAACTAGTGAACAGCTTCCTGGCGCGGCACTTTGTACAAACGACCCCTCCCGCGTCGACGGCAAAAAAAACGCGTCGCGCAAGGTTGGAAATACGTTCGAGCGGAAGACGTTCGCCGCAGTTTACGCAGAACCTCAAGGAAGGAAATTCTCCAAAGGCGTCGAGTAGCCCGCATTCGAAATAGGCGACTCTTGCTTCAACGTTAGTTCTATATTGCAGATTTTCGAGCGTTGAGTCGGCGAGGATCCACAGATCCGGGTAGGGCTGATAATCGGCGACGGAATATTCGAGCAACTCCGCAACATAGTATCCGGCGTAAAGACCTCGGTAATTTTTGGAGGTCGGTCGGAAGCGTCTGCACAACGAGGCCTCGGTAAAGAGGTCAAGCGCGTTGGAATTTTTTCGAATGAAGCATAACCGAATCGAGGAAAGTATGTCAAGAGAAGTTTCAAAGGGATTCTTAAGACGCTTGGCTCCTTTTGCGATACCGTGAATTTTCCCTAACTCACGCGTAAAAGCGTCTACAATCAGGCTAGATTCGCTAAAATCGACAGTTCTAACGACTAACGCGTCGACTTTTTCCAGGCTCATAAAACAGGGTCCTTTGATCAAAACACGAATCGCCCATATCAGGCTGCGCAAAGTAAGGAGGACCGATTCGTCATACTCAAACACAGATTACAACTATTATGACGAATATACAGACAGGCGTCAAATGGAACGCGTCGTTTTAGGACGTTAGAAATATTTTTTGTAATTTAAAATTTACGAAATTTTCAAAAATTAGCTTGACCGTTTCTAATAGCACATTAGAATGAGTACGTTGTTTGCAATTGGAAGTTCTGGTTGTAAGCGCGTATGGTGGGAGTAGCTCAGTTGGATTAGAGCATCGGATTGTGGCTCCGAAGGTCGAGGGTTCGAGTCTCTTCTCCCACCCCTAAAAGCCTTGTTAGCTTATGCTGGCAAGGTTTTTTTCGTTCTTGCGCAATCTTGTATGAAGTCGAAAAAGAGACGCGACGACTTCGCAAAAGAAAGCCGCCGCGTTTTATTCGCAACGTTACCCGGCAAGGTTGGCGCGCCGCTTATTAGAGGGACAATACAAATTCAATAAGGTCGTCCTGTTCCTGTTTTGAAAGTTTCTCGAAGCGACCGTCTTCTACGCAATGCCTGCCAACCGCAAAGACGTCGCGCATCGTCTCGTACGAACCGGTATTCATGTACGGGCCAGTCCGCCAAACTTCGATAAGAGTCGGCGTGTCAAACTTCTCAATTTGGTCGTTGACGCCTTGCGAATGCGTTCGATAACGTTTCAAGTTGGTATAATATTCGCCGTTATGGCATATGGAACAACCGATTTTATCGAAAACGTCCTTTCCACGCTTTGCGGACTCGCTCAATTCGCCGTTGACCAGTTTCGGACTGGGAACCGGTTTCATCGTAGAGAGAAATTCGTCGACGGCACAAGCGTTTTCTTCGGAACAAACAGTTTCCAAAATGTGCGGGAACCCCGCGCGAACGGCAACTTCGCCGGAAGGTCGAATTCCCGAAGCCATGCTTGGCGGCGTTTTATGCGATAAGAGCATACTTTTAGAACTTTTCGCGTTTCCAGAACCGTCGTTGAGGAGATCCCAATTTAAGCCGTCGGAGCGAGCGTCCGGATGACACGAAGCGCAACTCATCCAATGTTCGAAACATAGAGTGGCGTCGTGGAACACAATTTCACCGCGTCGTCTCACAGACAAACGAGGTTTGGGCGCCAATCTTGCGAAATAACGTTCGATAACGACGCCGTCGGTCGGTATTCTTGATTCCAATTGAGTGAAATGGAACGGGGAGCCGTCGTTTTCTTTTGCGTCTTCTTCGTCAAGCGCTCGCGGTTGTTCCTCGGCGACGCCCTCGTAAGCGCCCTCGACAAATCTCTTGAAAGGAGGATTCAATTTCAAGGTCGCTTTACAGATCGCGTCGTCAAAATACGCGAGCGCGTAGACGTCGTTTCCATGCGAAATAATTTGACGCATCCCCTTTAGTCCAAAGAGCGCGCGCATTCTAAAGGGCAGTTGAGCGTCCTCAACCGGAAGGTCGGAATACGCGGCGGAACTGTAACCGGGTCTAGCCCAATCGGGACGTTCAGAAGCGGTTTGCAACATACGTTTGAGAGGCAAAAACACAAGTTCGTCGGTTCCGGCAATGGCGGCTATTAAATGTTCGCCGTCGTCGGTAATAGTCAGGCCCCACGGATTGCCGCTCGCGAGTCTCGCGTTGTCCAGGACAAAAAATTCAACGAGTTCAGCTTTTTCGATATCGACGCACAAGACGCCGTTCGCGTTGAGCCATCCCCCCGAAACGTTGTCGGCGGAATGCAGGGTATTTCCTCGAATACAAGAGATCAGGGCGTATCGACCGTCGGGCGAGAGAACCATATCCTGGAGCAAGTTGTCGCCATTGCGCAATTCGACTTCTCGAACGGAAGTTTCGGAATTCTCGTCAAGGTTGACGACATATACTTTCGCGCAAGCAAACGCGCGGTCGGCTCGCATAAACGAAACGCGATTTGCCACGACGACGTATTTCCCATCGGGAGTAACGTCTAAACAGAAAGGCTCCCTTCCGACGTCCCAAGACCGCGTCGTTTCGCCGGACTGCGGATCGACTTCCAATAATCGACCGTTGAAACGATCGGCGACATAGAGTAATTCCGACCCGTCGGGACAAACTTTAATCGCGACGTCGGCGGGAGAACGACCTTTGTCGAAGAGCGCTAAAATACGCATTGGACAAATTTCCAACTCGTCCTTTTCATTTTTCTTAGCGACCTCGACAATCGCCAGTTTTCCGTCAATTCCCCCGACGACGGCGACGCGCGTCTGATCGGGAAAGAAACGTAGTTTGAACGGTTTAAACGAAAGGTCAAGCGCTTCGGCGGCTTTTTGCGAGTCGAGCGGTCGCCGCGTCAACTGCGAAAACCCCTCGGACGCAATATAGAAATTCTCACCGCGAGCGTCAATTAAGAGATCGGTTGGCGCGAAGTAATTTTCATCCTCCTCCGCGATTTTTAGATCGTCTTCAAAAGGCTGTGATTTCGCCGAGTAAGGCGAGGCGGAACCCTGGGCAAACGCTTGAATTGCCGCGCATATAACAAACAGGAATGTTACCGGAATAAATCTGAGCATGACGCGTTCTCACTTGTGAATTCCCAGAAGGAATAAGCTGGAATACCGTCAATTATACGCGCGTAAAAAGTCAATTCAAGACTCGCGACTCAACGTAAGGACGAATCGAACCAGGGTTTGACTCCGATTGACGAGGGAGGTCGCGGCGCTATAATCGCCGCAATTGTCAACGGATGTTAAAAGGGAAATAAGTAATGAACGTCGCTCCGGTCAAAAAACGAATAAGTTCGGAAACGCTTGGTTTCTGTTTCGCGTTGTGTTCCGCGTTGTGCTACACCGTCTCCTTATCGTCGATGCGGGGAATCACAAACTTTCCGCAAGTGAGCCCAGATTGGTCGCTTGCGGTGAAAGAACTGACTTGCGTGGCGATTGTTCTTCCCTTTATTATAACGCAATATATCCGCGGCAAATACAAGTTTCCGAAGCTGAGCGCATTTCTCGGTTTGGTTCTCGCGGGCATATCTTGCGAAGTCGTCGGTTCGCGTCCGCACCTCTTTGCTTACGCATGTATCGGTTTGGCGCTGGCGTCGCCGTTGATTCAAGCGGCGCAACTTATTTTTTCGTCTATAGTTGGATCGGTATGGCTTCACGAGCGCGTAACGAAAAGTAAATTAGTTGCGTTAGGCTTGTTGATCGTCGCGGTTTGGCTTTTAAGTCAAACGGGAGACGGGTCGGGTTCAATCGCGGGTTCCGAGATGAAACTTGGGATCGGAATCTTCTGGACGCTTTGCACGGCGATTGGTTATTGCGGTCAGCTTTCGATAATGCGTCGCGTCATGCGTTTGGAAACTCCGGAAGAAGCTGAATCGCGCAAGTCGGAAGGTAAGGAATCGACGAAGGCGCCCTGTCCGACGTCTCTCGCGATGGTCACAATCACGGGCGTTGGAGTAATTGCTTGCGGACTGATTTTTACGTTTCAGCATGGGGTTCACGCGTGGGTCGAGCCGCCCGCCGAGTGCTGGCGTTACGTTCTGACGGCGGGAATCGCCAATACCTGCGGTTTTTTTTGTCAAATCGAAAGTATCAAACGACTTTACGTCCTGAAACAAGCTCTTATCGCGACCGCGCAAACAGCGACGCTCTGTCTTTTTGGAGTATTTCTTTTTGGCGAACCGTTTGATTTAAACGCGGCGTTGGGAGTCGGTTTGGTTATGGCGGGCGTAATCGTTTCCGCGCTCTCTAAATAACGCGCGTTCCTCCCAAATAAACAAGCCGCGTCGAGATTTTTTTCGGCGCGGCTTGTTTAATTAAAAAACCTAAAGCGGATCAAGCGTTCTCTTTTTCTCCGACGCCAAAGTCCAACTTCTCTAGTCCGCGTTTCCATAGTCCGCTTAGATAATATCCCCAGCAGATAATAAAACCGGCGCCAAATCCAAAAATACCGTTCCACCAAACGATTGTATATCCCAGGATCGGACTATGGCCAAATATATACATTGAGGCGCAACGCAACGTTAAAGCGCAAATAGCGACAAACGCGGGAACGCCGCTATGTCCGGTTCCTTGAAAGAGTCCAAACATCGGCAGGTAAGCGCTGAGAACGAGGTTGATAATCGTAATACCTCGAACATGCCGAACGCAATAGTTTGCCGCCTGATCGTTTAGGCCGAAGAACCCGACAATTTCCTCCGCGAAACCCCACAGTATAACAGAGATAACAAAGGTAAAGATAAAGGAGATGAGCATAGTTTGCCGTCCCCCTAATTTTACGCGGTCAATTTTTTTCGCGCCGACATTCTGTCCGGCAAAAGTCGCAAGCGTAGTTTGCAAGGCGTGACTTGGGAAATTCAAAAAGAGTTCCAGCTGTCTTCCGACGGCAAACGAGGCGGCCATAACGCTTCCAAACCCGTTGACGGCGCGTTGAATAACCGAGGAACCAATCGAGATGACGGCCATTTGAAGGGCGATTGGACTTCCTATTGCGAACGTTCGGTTAAACACGTCCCAATCCCAACGAAAGTCAGCGCGCCGAAATCGAAAAAAAGAATACTTTTTAACCATGTAGAAATACGCGACGACGCAAGAAGCGGCTTGCGAAATATCGGTGGCAAAAGCAGCGCCCGCGACGCCCCAGTTAAACTTTGCGACAAAGAGAACGGCCAAAACAATATTGAGGAGCGAAGAAAAAACGAGAAAGTACAGAGTCGAAGCGCTGTCGCCAACAGCGCGCAAGGTCGACGAGATACTATTAAAAATAAACTGAAAAACGATACCGAGCAGGTAAACGCGATAATATTTGAGCGCCAGGTCAAGAATTTCCGGGGGCGTGTCAATAAAATAGACGAAGGCGGGTTTGGCGACCGCAAGACCGAGCGCGGTCATAAGCAGGCCGCAACCGGTGAGTAGAATCAGTCCGAGCGCGGCGCTGGAACGAACTTTATCCATATTTTTCGCGCCGAAAAACTGCGCGACAACGACGCCGTTGCCGGCGGAAAATCCGAGCGCCAACGAAAGAAACAAAAAAGTAAAGGCGACGGTGGTGCCAACGGCGGCGAGAGCGTCCTGGCCCGCGAAACGTCCAACTACCACCTGGTCGATCGCCGTATAAAGATGTTGGAGAAAAGCCCCAAGCAACACGGGCGCGGCGAAAATAAGAATAAGTTTCCACGGCGCGCCGTCTGTCATCGATTTAGCGAGCACGGAGGGTCTCCTTATCAAACAAGCGCGCGCAACCTAATCGTAAATTTGCAAAATTCATAGTTTCGTCATCATACAACCGAACGAATAAGCCTACAAGACGCAAAATTTGGAAAAAAGTGTGGAAAAGCAAATTGCGTCTTGTTTCTGAAAAAGCGAACGATTATAATTTAGGCAAAGCGGGCGTCATACGACGAATTTAAAGTAATCCGCGCAACACAAGCGTAAGGAAGACAAATGAAAACACGAATAACGACAATCGCCTTTATCGCGGCGTTATCGCTCGGCATTATGACGAGTAACGGCGCGGAAATTAAGACGACGACGCAGGGGTGGCCCGGTTCAAATTTTGGCCAGGCTAACCAGGAAATCGCGGAATTTTCCGATTTGAATTTACTTACATTCCCAGGCGCGAAACTGGTTCACGCCGACGCGATTAAGGGAGCGGACGCATTAACAGACGGCGGGGCTGGAGCCTACGGCGGAGCCGGACGCGTCTCGATCAACGGCGCGCCTTCTCGCGTCGTATACTATTTAGGCAAGCCGCGCAAGATATCGTCGATCCGCGTATTCTCGGGTAATATCGACGCGCGCGGCAATCAAGATTTTGAAATCCGTTTAGCGAATAACGCGAGCAAACCGGGCGTCGAGCCGACGTTCTCAACCGAGCCGACGTTCACGTCCGGCGACAAAGTTCTCGGACGCAACGAGGGCGCGTTCTGCACGACGATAGAAGCGACCGGGGGCGTTATTGGCGATCAGGAATACGACTGGATCGAATTCAAGTTGTGGCGCACCTACAACGTCCAGGCGGGGTCGCCCGGCAAATCGAAGAGCGCCGCGACCGACTGGGGTTCAATGCTTGAACTGCAAGTCCTCGCGAACGTAAACGACCCTACGCTCTTTGATTCCGAAGCGGAACGCAACGCGTGGCAAGAACGAATCAACGCGCGTCGTTTGCGCGCCGAATTGGACAAGCTTGGTCCGGATCTCGCGTTCGCTCTCGAACACAAAGATTCGCTCAAACTCGCGATCGAGGCAATGCTCGATTCTTATTCGGACGAAATTGGCGAAGTCGATTGGCTCGAAAGATTCGACGAATTTGAAAAGAAGTTGAGCGCGCCAAATCCGAAGCCGGAAGAATATATCGCGACGGCGAAAGCGTACGACGAGTTCCGACGCGAAGTACTGCTCTCTCACCCGATTTTAAAAGATTTCGACCAAATTCTGCTTCGTAAGACAAACAATCCCGCGATGCAGGCAAACTGGATCTCGGACGCGTCCCGTAGCAAGGGCAAGTACGACGACTCCATCGTTACGCTCGATATGAACGATCTTAACGGCGAGTTAAAGGAAGTCGTCAAGGGTCGTCGCGGATCCTATATTGGCAATATCGCGCTTCACTGGGAAGCCGACCGATGCCTGGTCACGGCGCTTTCCGACAACAACACGTGGCAAGTTTACGAATGCGATCTCGCGACCGGCGATTTGCGGCAAGTCACCCCGGATATGGGCGGCGACGTCGACAACGTCGAAGGTTGTTACGTTCCCGACGGTTCCACAATTTTCGTGTCGTCCGCTTCGATGATGGGTATTCCGTGTATTGGCGGAAGCGGCCTCGTCGGCAACCTGTATCGCGTTGAGGAAGACGGTAAAACGGTTCGTCAGCTGACGTTTGAACAAGACAACGACTGGAACCCAACGATTTTGCCCAACGGTCGTATTATGTACCTGCGTTGGGAATACGTAGACATTCCGCACTACTATTCTCGTTACATGTTCACAATGAATCCTGACGGGACCAACCAGGTCGAACATTACGGCAGCGGTTCGTTCTGGCCCAACAGCACGTTTTACGCGAAAGCGATCCCGGGGCAATCGTCTAAATTTGTAGGTATTGTATCGGGTCACCACGGCGTCGCGCGCGAAGGCGAACTCGTCATTTTTGATCCTTCGAAAGGTCGTCAAGAGACCGAAGGCGTCGTTCAACGCATACCGGGCAGAAACAATCCTCCGAAAAACGTTACCGTCGACCAACTTGTCGACAATTCGTGGCCGAAGTTCCTGTTCCCTTGTCCGCTTGACGACGACCATTTCCTCGTTTCCTGCCGCATGACGCCGTCGGAACCGTGGTCCATTTACCTTGTCGACACGTTTGACAATATGCTTCGTCTTCGTTCTGTCGACGGCATGCATTTACTTGAACCGACCGCCATTGTAGAGCGCGACGAACCGAGAACGCTTCCGGATCGTACGGTACCGGGCGAAAAGACGGCCAACGTCTTCATTACGGACGTCTATTTTGGTCAAGGTCTTCCGAACGTTCCGCAAGGGACGGTTAAGAAATTACGCGTTTTCGCGGTCAGTTACGGTTACCGCGGCTACGGCGGACACGACGTTTTCGGTATGGAAAGTTGCTGGGACGGACGTCGTATCCTCGGCGAAGTTCCGGTCTTTGAAGACGGCAGCGCGTCGTTTAAGATTCCAGCCAACACGCCGATCGTAATTCAACCTCTTGATGAAAACGGCGCGGCCGTTCAAACGATGCGTTCATGGTTTGTCGGTATGCCCGGCGAAAACGAGTCTTGTATCGGTTGCCATGAAAAGCAAAACGACGTATCCCCAACGAAAACGACCATCGCGCGCAATACGCCTCCGGTCGACTTGACGCCGTTCTACGGACCGGATCGTCCATTCTCGTTCGAGGGTGAAATTCAACCGGTTTTGGACAAATATTGCGTCGGTTGCCACGACGGTTCCAAGCCGGATCGACCGAATTTCGCGGACACGAGCGCCGGCCCGCAGAATTTCTCGAAGGCGTATCACGCGTTGCACGGGTACGTTCGTCGTCCCGGCCCGGAAAGCGATATTCACGTGTTCCAACCAATGGAATATCACGCGTCGACTTCCGAACTTATCAAAATGTTGGAAAAAGGACACTATAACGTCAAACTTGACGAAGAAGCCTGGCGTCGCCTTTACTGCTGGATCGACCTGAACGTTCCGTACTTTGGGTCCTGGACGGAAATATCCGAAGCGGGACGCGAACGCGGCAGCAGCGGAGTTAAGAAGATTTCCGACCGTTACGTCGAATTGAAATCCATGTACGCGGACAACGACCTGAACTTCGAAACGGACGCGTATTATTACGACGAAGCGAAAGCGCATCGACCGGAATTTATAAAACCGGAAAAAGCGCCGGAAATAGATCGCAGCGCTCCCGCCGTTGAGAATTGGCCGTTTGACGCGGAAACGGCGCGCGCCATGCAGGCGAGCACGCGCGCGGTCAACGCGGCGGCGGAAAGCAATTCGCCCTTTGGAATCAGCGTT
The DNA here is from genome assembly GCA_964447865.1 of uncultured Planctomycetaceae bacterium. GTDB lineage: Bacteria > Planctomycetota > Planctomycetia > Pirellulales > Thermoguttaceae > RUG369. The sequence goes on from CAYUUL010000017.1 coordinate 30,584, forward strand.
CGCGACGCGCAAACGGCTCGCGTAACATTATCCGACGATATTTCGTTCGATATGGTTCGTATTCCTTCGGGCCAGTTCGTAATGGGCGACGAAGACGGTTTCAACGACGAGTTCCCGCGTTGCGCGGCGTCGATTGACAAGCCGTTCTGGATGGCGACGACGGAAACGACAAACGCAATGTACGCGCTCTTTGACGCGACGCACGACAGCCGTTACATCGACCAATGGTGGAAAGACCACGTTTTACCGGGTTATCCCGCCAATTTGCCGAACCAACCGGTTATTCGCGTAAGTTGGAAAGAAGCGAACGATTTCTGCGCGTGGCTCTCTGAAGCGACCGGCAAGAAGTTCCGTCTTCCGACCGAAGCGGAATGGGAATGGGCGGCGCGAGCGGGTTCGGCTCAGTCGACATGGTACGGCGGAGTCGACGCGGACTTCGGCAAATACGAGAATATGGCGGACGAACAGACGAAGAAATTCGTGGTTCAAGGCGTCAACCCTCAACCGATTTCTAACCCGGCCGACTATCGAGCGTTTATTCCTCGCGCCAAAGGCGTCGACGACGGCAATATGATCGAGACTTCGGTCGGCTCGTACGCGCCTAATCCGTGGGGACTTTACGATATGCTCGGCAACGTCGCCGAGTGGACGGGTTCGGACTACAAACCTTATCCTTACGTTGCGAACGACGGGCGTAACTCGGGCGACGCTTCCGCGAAGAAGGTCGCCAGGGGCGGTTCCTGGCGCGATCGTCCCAAGTGGAGCCGCGCGGGTCTGAGACGCGACTACGAGTCTTGGCAACGCGTGTTCAACGTGGGTTTCCGCGTGATCTGCGAAGACGACTTGTCGAAATGACCTAAATCATACGCGGACGCAAGACGTAAATCTTGCGTCCGTTTTTATATTCCATTACCGCGTTTTTATAAATAGATTTATAGGCAGTCAAATGAAAAGTATGTTAACAAGGCGCGATTTCCTCCGTCGTTCTGCGCTTGCGTCCGCGTCGTTCTTTGGCGCGACCAGTCTTTCCCTGCCCAGTTTTGCGCAAGAGTCGACGTCAAAGCGTTGGTACAAGGGCAATTTACACATGCACAACCAGTGGTCGGACGGGGCTCCTTTTCCGGAACAAGCGATCAACTGGTATAAGAGCCGAGGCTGGGATTTTATCTGTCCGTCAGATCACAATATTTTCCAGTCGAACAATTTGCAATTCGATTCGCACGGATCGCATCCGAAATTGACGCCGGAAGAACGCAAAGCGTTCGAGGGCGAAACAGCGCTTTGGAAGCCGATCTCGTGCGAGCGAGTTCCTAATAAGCTGGAGCGTAGATTTGTCGACGCGGCTATTGAAGAACTTGGCGCCGCCAACGTCAAAGTCAAAGAAGTCAACGGCATGGTCTTTGTTCGTATGACGCCGTTTGACGAACTCGCGGAAAAGTTCTGCGAGCCGGAGAAGTTTCTAATGATTCCCGGTTACGAACATTCGGCGAACTGTAAGAGCGGTCTCGCGGTTCATGTGAACTTCATCGGCGTACGCCAAACGTTCCCTTACAATAAAAAGATCTATGATCCCGCCGAACAACTTCGCGAAACGTTCGCGAAAGGCAAAGAACTTTTCAGTTCGACGCCCTACCTGTATACGGCGAACCATCCGATGTGGCGTTTCTACGACGTCAATCCGAGCGCGTTGATGGCCAATCCTTACATTCGCGTATTTGAGTTGCTCAACAACGGCGTTTTCCGCGAGTACAAACGCCGCAACGACCTTTGGGAACCGGAAAAATTCTGGGACGTCGTGAACGCGTGGCGCGCCTCCAACGATCAAGAGCTTTTACTCGGCATGGGATCCGACGATCGCCACAATTACGGCGGAGACTCCAAAGGTTGGACGATGGTTCGTTCTGCCAAACTCGAGTGGAATTCGTTGCTTGAATCAATTCTGGCGGGCGATATGTACGCTAGCAACGGTTTGGACTTTGAGGACGTCTCGTTCGACGGGAAAACGTTGAACGTAAAAGTCGACGTAAAAGAAGAAGGAGCGTATAGAATCGACTTTATCGGAACCAGGAAAGATTACGATCCGACCTGCAAGATCGTTGAAGTCGCCCAGAGCGCGACGACTCCCGAACGTAAAGTGGAAGCGTATTCGGACGAAATTGGAATCGTGTTGGAATCTGTCGAAGGAACGGAAGGCAGTTACACGCTCAAACCGGACGACCTTTACGTTCGCGCGAAAGTCTACAAAGCGGGTACGGACGCGTCGCAGAAATGGCAGACCAGACCGGCAGCCTGGACTCAACCCTGGCGATAACCGCGGGGACTGTTTACAGGAATGTAATCTTTTTATCCTAACGAACGAGGGGACGCGGCGCGGCGTTTCCCTCGTTTTTTTGTAAAAATTCTCTCCACTCGCTCAACATGCGCAAAATTGATTCGCTTCATTTTATCGCGTTATTTCACGTTCAAAACGGGCTTGTTGTTTTTTGACGCAAACGTTAAATTCCCAAAGAGCGAGCAACTAATCGTCAGAGTTGCGGGTCCAATGGAAGAATAATTAGTAAACACGGAAAAAGCGCTGGAAAAACGCACCCCTTCCGCAAGGAGTCTTTATAAATGATCTACGCGGACAACGCGGCGACGACGCGCCTGGATCCTGACGCGTTGGCGGAAATGCTTCCTTATCTGTAAGAGGATTACGGCAACGCGTCGCAACCGTATTCTTTTTCACGCAAACCTAAACGAGCGTTGGCGAAAGCGCGCGAGGTAATCGCCGATTGTATTGGCGCGCGTCCGGACGAAATTTATTTTACGTCCGGAGGAACGGAAAGCGACAACTGGGCGCTCAAAGGCTCGATTGAAAAAGACGATAAAAGATTGACGATTGTCAGCGCGATAGAACATCACGCGATCATCAACGCTTGCGCGACCCTTGAGCGCTTTGGGAGACCGGTCGCTTATCTTCCGGTAGACGCGCATGGACGCGTTTCTCCGGATCTATTGAGACAAATGGTTTCGTCGGGCGCCAGGTTAGTCTCCGTCATGACGGTCAATAACGAACTTGGCGTCATCGAACCGATCAAGGAATTAGCGACGGTCGCACGCGATTGCGGAGCGCTCTTTCATACGGACGCGGTTCAGGGGGTCGGGCATATTCCAATCGACGTGCAAGAGCTTGGCGTCGACATGCTTTCGGCGTCGGGGCACAAGTTTAACGGTCCGAAGGGGATCGGTTTCCTGTACGTTAAAAGAGGGACGCCGCTTAGAGCGTTCATCGACGGAGGCGCGCAGGAATCTCGAATGCGAGCGGGCACGGAGAACGTCGCCTCAATCGTCGGCATGGCGGCGGCGCTAAAGAAGAACCGCGACGATATGGCGGAAACGACCGCGCGTTTGCGAACGCTTGAACAAGGATTCTTTAACGCGCTTAAAAAACATAATCTCGACTTTATACGCAACGGTTGCGTCAACGGCGCGCCCGGTCTCGTAAGCGTTTCCTTTCGAGGTTGGAGCGGAGAAACATTATTGCATCGTTTGGATCTCAAAGGAATCTCGATCTCGACCGGTTCCGCGTGCGATTCTGTGGAGACGCAAGTGTCGCGAGTAATAAAGGCGATCGGAGTTCCAAACGACTACGCTCAGGGAACAATACGAATCAGTTTCGGTCGGTACAATCGTCTGGAAGACGGTTCGGAAATAGCGAACGCAATCGCGTCAATTTTGCTTAAAGGTTAGCGTCTTAACGAGTCGTCAAGTTTGAAACTTTTTACGCGCGGATTGATCAAACGAAGACGACCGCGCGTTTTTTATTTCAAATGGAAAAAAACGTTTTCAAACGTTAAGCGCGGCGCGGCAAACTTAAATCGGTCTTGTTGTCGGTTGGTATAATCGTTAGTATCAAGGTTCGATAGATACGGCCCGAATTTGTGTCGTTTATAGATAAAGAAGATAAACTAGAGTAAATAGAGAAGGATAAAACCATGTCAGAGAGGGTAGACCTTAGCGTCGCGCCGTGGGAAGTCGAGCCGTCGACGTCCGGAGGCGAAGCCGATCTCAGTTCGACGGAGATCTCGGAATTCAGCGAGTTCAGCGAATTCAGTTCCCCCGAAGACCGGGACGACGCGCCGATCCCTCCGGAGAAAGAACCCCTAATTGACGAAATAGCGTCGGAATACGTAGGTTTCTGGAACCTGTTGGTAAGTAAGACGAACTGGGAAAAGGGCAAGGTGATTCATTCCTGGCGCGCCAAACTGATTGAGGCGGGTTTGCCTCGTCGAATCTATTCAGACGACGCGATCGCCACGCGCATCGGCAACGTTTCTCCGCAGCATGTCGGTCGTTTACGTAGAGTTTACGAACGCTTTGGCGACCGCGAACCGCTTCCGAATCTGTACTGGAGCCATTACCAGGCCGCGCTCGACTGGGACGACGCGGACGCCTGGCTTCAAAAAGCGTCGGACGAAAAGCTATCGGTTGCGCAAACGCGTTTAGAACGTTGGGAAAAAACAGGCGCAAAACTGAACCACAAGCCGAAGGCGGACGACGAAGCCGACGCGGAAAAAGATGAAGACGTGAATCCCTACAACGATTCGAACGTAAGTTTCGACACGTCGACCGGAGATCCGATTTCACCGTCGGAAGTTGAATTGAACGGTTCCGAATCTGAAAAGAAGTCGAAGAAAAAGAAGAGCTCGAAGTCGAAACAAGACGACGATCTGGGCGAATACGCGGGCGATTCGGAGCCTTGGGAAGATTCCGCCGCAACTTTTACAACGGCTGAAGTTCTCGAAGCGATCGGCAAGCTTGACGAACTTCCGAGCGATCTCGCGGAAGCTTTGGAACAGTTAAAAATATCGATTCTTTCTCATAAACTTACCGGCTGGGCGGAAGTTCACCCGGTGCAAATTGCCGCGTACTTGAGCGAACTCAAACGCTTGTTAGTCTCGGAAGAAAAATAGTCAATGCGAGCGCGTACCGCCCTGTCAATTCGAGAAAATATGTTGTTATATCGCGTCGCGTTTTACTTTTTGTTCGCGTTTATCTTTCTCGCGAACACAGGTTGCGCGACGACGTTGGGGCATATTCGTCTCAATACCGCGGACGCGCGTTTCTCAGTAGGAACGCGGTCTGGTCCGAAATATAGTCAGGGCGCCGCGCAAACGCTCAAAGCGTACGGAATCACGCAACAACTTTCGCTGGAACAACTCGACGCGCTCCACGAGCGTCTCGACGCCAATCCGACGCCCGAATTAGTCTACGCCTACGTAGAGGCTTCGTATCTGCTTGGTCGCAAATTAGAGGTCGCGGAACCTCAACTTGCGGGTCAACTCTATATTTCCTCGGCGCTTTACGCGTACCATTATCTTTTCAATCCGACCTTAAACGCGCAAAACAAATCGATATTCAACGCGCAGCTCCAAGACGTCTGCATATTATACAACGGCGCCTGCGAACGTTTTCTTCACCTGATGATCGTAAACGGCGCGTCGTCAACGTTTCCTTTTGCGAATAATACCGCCGTTCCTCTTGCTCTTGACGGAACGGAATATTCGATTTACACGCATATAGCGACCAACTCGTGGCGCAACGAGGAGATGGAGTCTTTTCAACTTGTCGTCGACTGTCCGGTCGACGCCGTTTCGTTCGACTGTCGACGCTCGGGCCTTGGCGTCCCGCTTGTCGTAAAGAGACAATCGGAACGAGTCCTGGAACGTCCGGAAGAGGAATATTATCCGGTCGGACTCCGTTATCCGGCGACGGCGATATTGCGACCTAACCCGGCGATGGCGTTAGGACCGTTGCCGCCAATCGACGCCAACGCGGCGTTTGTTTCACAAGCGGAACAAGAATCCCAGGTTACGCTTCTACTGTACGATCCGCTTATAAGCCCAATCGTTCAATGGAACGGTCGTGATATTCCCCTCGAGAGCGATATTACGACTCCCCTGGCCTACTTCTTAAATGAAAAGAGCCAACTAAACTCTTCGTCCGCGAAAAAAGGATTGCTTAAACCGGAAGAATTTTTTGAGCTTATCCCAACGGAATCGGAAACGCGCGAACGAACGTTGCAGGGTCTTTACATGCTCGAACCGTACGATCCGAACAAAATTCCCGTCGTGATGACGCATGGTCTTGGGTCGTCGCCCTCAACTTGGCTCGAAGCCTACAACGCGCTTAGAAACGCGTCGGAAATTCAGTCGGCGTATCAATTCTGGTTTTATTTCTATCCGACGGGTCAGCCGTTTTGGGCTTCCGCGGCAACGTTTCGACAGGAGTTAAAGCGTTTACGCGAAATCGTCGATCCGTCGCATAACGCGCCCGCGCTCGATCAGATCGTTCTAGTCGGACACAGTATGGGCGGTCTTATCTCTAAAATGCAAGTGCAAACGAGCGAGGACAAGATTTGGCGACGCATATCGTCGAAGCCATTGGACGATATCGCGTTCGACGAAGAAACGCGCGAACGGTTGCGTTCGTGGTTCTTTTTTGAAGCGAATCCTTCAGTCAAGCGCGTCATAACAATCGCGACGCCATTTGAAGGGAGCAAATACGCGAACAACTTCACGCAATGGCTGGCGGATCGCGCCATATCCATACCGCAGGCAATTGCGCGAGTAATCGCGACCATGAACCCCGACGAGTTTAGCAAGATCGACGACCCGACGTTGCTTGAAACGACGACCAGCGTCGACTCGCTTTCGCCTAAAAGTCCAATTTTTAAGGCGTTGGACGAATGCGTTGTGCCAAGCGGAGTTTCGCTTGATAATTTCGTTGGAATCTTGCCTCAGTACGCCAATCGAGCGATCAATCCGAAAAGAACGGACGGAGTAGTAGAGTTCTGGAGTTCGCACCGCGACGACGCGGAGATGGAGAAAGAAATTCCGGCAAAACATACGGAAGTTCATTCGCACCCCGCCACGATCGTGACGCTCAAAGAAATCCTCACGAAACATTTAAAATCAGCGAGAAATCAAATCGAAACGCAACCGCCGCAAAAACAGCAGGAATTTGTCTACAAGTCCAATCTTGCGAGTAGCTTAGGCTCGTCGGACGAATTGCAATATCAAGAGATCGATAATCCTTACGCGACTCAAACGTTCGCTCCGCAAGACAATAGCGCTTCCCAGTGGGAACAATACCAACCGCAATATCAACCGCA